>CALXWJ010000086.1 GCA_944392335.1 uncultured Clostridia bacterium | reverse complement strand
TTAAAATGATGTATGATTATATCCTTCATTGGTTATCACCTCGTAATAATAATACACCATTTTTTCTATTTTTCTATATTTTTTTATATACTGTAATATTATTGTAATAATCGATGAAATTTCCGTGACCATAAATATATTTTTATTGACATAAATGACAATTGATGATAAAATATTTCATAATAAATCTAATTATAACTGCTGACAAGATGTCACCAGCCGTAATCGGCGCGGAGCATATTTGTAATCTGCGAGAGTAAAGTCTCCCACTGGTTACAGTACCGCATTGCAGCATTCTTGTCCTCGTCAAATAATGGGACAAGCCCTTATTGAAAGGTAAGATGTTATGTATAAAGTTATTGTTGTTGATGATGAGCTTATGATCAGAAAAGGTGTTTCAAGTATGATAAACGCCGAAATAGATGATTTTGAATGTGTTGAATGTTTTAAGGACGGAATAGATGTTATTGAGTATTTGCAGGATCATGATGCAGATGTTGTTATTTCTGATATCAGAATGATAAATGTATCAGGTATTGAATTGGCAAAATATATTTATGAAAATAAATCACATATCAAGGTTATTTTACTCAGCGGATACAGTGATTTTGATTTTGCAAAAGCAGCAGTAAAGTACCGTGTAACCGATTATATTTTAAAACCTACTGATTTTGACGAATTAAAAAACGTATTTGATGGAATTAGAAAAGAATTCTCGGATGATAACGGTATGCAGGAAAGAAGAAAATTTAATGAAAATATTCAGCAGCTTTATTCATATATTAAAGAAAATAATTCAAAAGCCGCTCATGAAATGATCGACAGTTTATTTGTTGAAATACCAAGAAATATCGGCTTTTATATTTATGATTTATACGAATCTTTATATGAAAGATTATCCAATCATTCAAAAATTGTTTTAAAGCCTTTTGACGCGAAAGATTTACAAACTCAACAAGATGACAGTAAAATAACCGGTATCGCCCATAATCTTTTGGATGAATTGTTTGCAATGTATAATGGTGAAAATGATGAATTGACCGAGCTTATAAAAAAATATATAGACAATCATTTTTGCGAGGATATTTCTTTGCAGTCGGTTGCTGCTGATGTCGCGTTATCGCCCGTATATTTGTCAAGATTTTTCAAAAAAAATATAGGTGCAAATTTCAGTGATTATATTTTATCGCTCAGAATGGAAAAAGCCGGGAATATGCTTATGCAAAATAAAAAAGTAAATGATGTCAGTATTGCATGTGGTTTTAAGAATTCCGGGTATTTTTCAAAAGTTTTTAAAAATTTTTATAATTGTACACCAAAGGAGTATGTCAGGAAATCGAAAAAATAACGAGGTGAAAATAAGTGAAGAAAATCAATATATGGAAATATATCAAAAATTACAAGTTTGACAGCTTGTTCTACAGAAATTTGATTTTAATATTGATTTTGTTTTTTATTCCGTTTATTTTTTTAAGCGCAGTATATTATCATAACATTGAAAAAACAGCCAGCGACAAAATAAAACTTGAAAATAATTCCGAAATCAATAAAGTAAGGGATATTGTTGATACCGTAATCAGCGAATTTGACAGTATGTGCAGTTATATAGCAAATGACAGCAGCGTACAGATGTTTATGATAAATGATTGGTTTGTTGATTTTGACTCTGGAGCAAGCATCGATTTGTTTCAAACACTAAATATGACAAAATATGTATATATGTATGTCGACTCTGTTTATATATATTCTGAATATAACAACGCAGTAATAAATGAGAACAGAATGACTCAATTAGACAAGTTTTCTGATTTGACATGGCTTGATGAATATCATAAAATAAACGAACGGCGCGGAGTAACAATCCCGAGAAGCGAAGCAAATCTATATCCGCATATAATCTCAATTATTAAACCCATATATATTGATAATGAAAAAAAGGGTGCAATAATACTAAATCTTAACAGTTCCAAACTATACAGTTATTCGGCGGGGAACCAGAGTTATCTCGATGATAATAAAAACATTTTTCTTGTAAATAACGAAAACAAAATCATAATGACAAAGGAAGATGATCTTTTCAGCAAAAACATTAGGGATATAGATTTTCTTGCAGATATGGATGATACTGTTAAGACTTTTACAAGAAAGGTCAATGGCACAAATTCCATTATATCGTCAGTTCCATCTGAAAAATTTGATTTTTTTTATATTAATATTTCGCCTGATACTGAATATGCCAAGAAAATATATGAACTTAGAATACAAATATTTGGGATTATACTTGTATTTTTTTTACTTAGTATATTTATGACATTCTTTATTGCGGTGTTTAATTACAGACCGGTTACAGAAATCATTTCAATTATTGACAATCCTGAAAATGTGAAGAAATACGGAAATATAAATAAATACAATGAATTGAAATATATTTCAACAGTAATCCTTGAAAGAAGCAAGGAAAGTGATATAATGCATAAGGAGCTGGAAGAAAAATTAAAACAATTGAAAAACACACAGCTTGATATGCTTCAGGCACAGATAAATCCTCATTTTTTATATAATTCACTTGAAACTATTAATTGGATGGCGGTAGATCTTACAAAAAGCAATAATAATGTATCAAAGGCTGTATCAAATCTTGCAAAATTTTTTAGATTCAATGTTAATACCGGGGATTACCTTATAACGATAAAAGAAGAAGTGGAAAGAACACATTATTATCTCAATATACTTGAATTAAGGTATGAAGATATGTTCTCGGTGGAATGGAATATTTCCGGGGATATTGCAGATTATATGATAATTAAAATATGCTTGCAGCCTATTATAGAAAATTCTGTCAATCATGGATTTAAAAAGAAATCCGGTAAAGGCAAGCTTACCATAAACGGAAGTAGAAAAGGCAGCAAAATTGAATTTTCGATTATTGATAACGGGGTTGGCATGAGTGAAAAGAGCGTAAAAGAACTGAATAATAATTTGTCTGATATTAACCATGTTTATGATACACATATAGGGTTGTATAATATTAATAAAAGAATAAAGATAATTTTTGGGGATGAATACGGTATAACAGTGCGATCGGAATTAGACAAAGGAACGGAAGTTCTTATTTTAATACCAAAAGTAGATTTTTAATAAGATAAAAACCTCACGCGTTAACACAAATATCAGATTGTGTCCCAATATTTCAGAGACTTGCTGTTTTTGCAAATAAACAAATATGTGGTTTTTAATATTATTCTTCTGTTATTTAATATATGAGGAGACTAAAATGGGTACAATAAATATTAGGACAGTAGCATACAAGGATATACCGAAGCTTATAAATATATACTCACCATATGTAACTAATACCGCAGTAACATTTGAGTATACCGTGCCGTCAGTATGTGAGTTATTCAAAAGAATAAAAAGAATTAAAAGAAAATATCCATATATTCTGATCGAAGAAAACGGCGATATAAAAGGATATGCATATGCTGCTGCTTTTAAAGGCAGAGACGCCTACAAATTTTCAGTAGAGGTTTCTATTTATGTTGATAAGAACGAAAGGGGAAAAGGTTACGGGAAATTATTGTACTTAGAACTTGAAAAAAGGCTTAAAGCAAATAATATATTAAATTTATATGCATGTATTGCATCGGTACAGCGTAAAGATGAATATCTTTCTGACGACAGCATAAAATTCCATGAACATTTGGGATATAAGTTAATAGGTACTTTTCATAACTGTGGATATAAATTTAACAGATGGTACGACATGGTTTGGATGGAAAAAATAATCGGAGAGCATAAATAAAAAATATTAAGAGCTGTGATCAAAACATACAACAGCTCTTAATTTATTTAAATCGGAGCAACGCTCCATCAGGCTTGTTTGAAATGGAGGTTGAAAACATTGCATCCGGCAATAGCAGCGTTAGCTCCTCAGCGTTTCATAGGGAGTTTATACTCCCTATGATTACAGATATGGAATCCGCCGCCAATTACGGGGCGGACATCTTTGCTTTGGTTATACGAACTTGTAAGAACTATTATATGGGCTGTACAAGCCGGTTTTGGCTTTCTTCATCCATTAATTTTAATTTCGTTTTTTTTCAAGCATCAGAGTGTTATTCCATTTCTCCCAAAACTCCTCAGATATTTTTCTTGGCATAGCCTGAACGTCCTTCTTTTGGATTTCCATATATATAACCTCGTCTGCCTTTAGCGTAAATCCGGTTTTTAATATGCCGTTTCTAGCCTCACCAAGCTCAAAACCATAGTTCATCATACTTGTAAATCTAAGCATCTCTTCCTGCATTTTTGAAAGGTTCTGGGGCATTCCCATATCGATCCAGGTTTCATAACAGCTTCCCTGACCTTTTTCAATTTTAGCAGTTGTTATTACATATTCGCCGTTGGGTATAGAGATTTCAAGCTCTTCATTCCAATCAGGCTGATTTTCAATTTCCAAAAGCTGCTGATTATATGCAATAACTCTTACAACTCCGTTTTCCTCCGTTGCGGTTATACCACAGCCCAAAGGATATTTTTCTTCTCCGGACGCATCCATTACATTTCCGCGCATTTTTCTTAAAAGCTTATATGCGTTATATGTAGCTTTTTTTATTCCGTTAATATTCATCAGACCGTATGTACATGAGAATACGCTGTGTGGCATACTTGATTCTTCAAAAATATCGCTTACTACCCAATATGCAGCGGAATCACAAATATCTCTTACGCCAAGCATAG
This sequence comes from uncultured Clostridia bacterium, assembly GCA_944392335.1. Taxonomy (GTDB): domain Bacteria; phylum Bacillota; class Clostridia; order UBA1381; family UBA1381; genus RGIG1988. The sequence continues at coordinate 24,771 of CALXWJ010000086.1, read as the reverse complement.
TCCTAACCACACACGCTCCGCCAAAATGCTTATCAACCGTTGTATTGTTCAGCCATGTAATATTTTTGGAGCTGTTGCCGGATTGGGTATTCCATTCTGTCCAGTGTATTTCCAAATCCGGCATTTTCGATGCCTTTACTGTGTCATATACCTCTTTAAATCTACCGGTCATATATTCACCAAGCGCGTATGGTGAACCCTCTCTTTCCTTATACTCGCAGTATTCACCTATGGGATAGGCATGAGTTGTGATGAAATCAAGCGGAACATTGTTTTTACAGCAGTATTCTATAAGATCGCTGATATAAGCCCCTCCTGCCGTTGCAGGTCCTCCGACTCTCAAGTCCTTATTAACTCTTTTAACAGCCTCCGCAGCTTTTGTGTATAAAGTATAATATGCCTCCATACCTGCTTGCCAAAAGCCTTTCAGATTTGGCTCGTTCCACACCTCAAAATACCAAGTTTTCACCTCATCAAGACCATATCTGTCGACCATGTGGCTGATGAATTTTTCTACCAGTTCACCCCATTCATTATAGTTCTTCGGCTCGCTTGTATTCATATTCCAATAGCAGGCATGAGTATCCCCAGACGCAAGTTCGTCCGGCATATCACCCAGCTCAAAAAACGGCTTTAAGCCTACCGACAGCAAATTGTCCGTCATTTTATCGATATAATGCCACTGATAATGCAGACTGCCGTCCTTCATTCTGCGCACTATAGCCATTTCCTCGTTAAAAAGACCATGAAATCGACAGTATTTAAAATGCAGCTCGCTCTGGAGCTCACGCAAATGATCAATCAAATCTTTACGTAAAAGCTCAAACGCACGTCCTACCGCCACACTTTCAAATATTGAATTGCCAAACGGTCTTTCCGAGTCTGATTTGCATAAACTTATCATAAAATTCACTTCCTTATTATTCACCTATGTATTATACAAAATTTAATTTTTTGCATTGCGTGTTAATTCTATCATATAGTTTTATTATTGTCAATATTTTTGCATAAAAACCAAACAGCATTGGTCAGATAATTCTTATTTGACAAAATAAAAACAATGTGGTACAATTTCTCTGTAATACAAATTATGAGAAAGGTAAAAAAATGAAGACAACATATTTAATTAAACGCTTTGCACCTTATTTTAAAAAATATATCGGGACTCTGATTTTTGATCTTTTTTGCGCGTCACTGACGGCTTTGGGCGAAGTAATATTTCCGCTAATAGTGCGCTATATTACAAATGCTGCAATAACTGACATAAAACTTCTCACTCCTCAGATTCTTTGGAAAATAAGTATTTTTTATATAGTCCTTCGTTTAGTTGATGTTTTTGCATTTTACTATATGGCAAATTATGCACATGTTATGGGCGCTAAAATAGAAACGGATATGCGCCGCGATTTGTTTGATAAATTACAGCAACAGACTTTTTCTTATTATACAAACAATAAAATAGGACAACTGATGTCAAGAATAACAAACGATTTATTCGATATTACAGAATTTGCACATCATTGTCCGGAGGAATTTTTTATTGCGGCAATAAAGATCATTATTTCTTTCATAATCCTTGCCGGATTTAATTTATGGCTTACACTCATCATATTCGCGATATTGCCGATAATGCTTATATTTTGTAAAATACTTAATAAAAAAATGCGTGTAGCATTTAAAAAGACTCGTGAACAAACAGGAGTAATCAATGCCCGGGTGGAAGATTCCTTGCTTGGAATACGTGTTGTAAAGTCTTTTACAAATGAGGATTTGGAAAAGGAAAAATTTGAAGAAGGGAATAAGCAGTTCTTATCATTAAAAAAATTATCTTATAAATATATGGGTCTGTTTCAATGCATGACAAGGTTCTTTGACGGGCTCATGTATATTACCGGTATTTGTATAGGTTCTTTGTTTTTAATGATCGGACAGATAACTCCGGCGGATTTTACCGCATATTTGTTTTATATATCAACATTGATAACTTCTATCAGAAAACTGGTTGAATATACCGAACAGTTTCAGCGCGGTATGACAGGTATAGAGAGATTTTTGGAAGTTATGGATTCATCGGTTTCAATAAAGGACAAAGAAAATGCTTTTAATTTACCGCCTATCAAGGGTGATATCCAATTTAAAAATGTTGATTTTTGTTACGACGACGGGAACAAAAATGTTCTTAGCAAAATAAATCTTGATGTTCATAAAGGAGATAATATTGCAATTGTCGGGTCTTCAGGAGGCGGAAAAACAACAATGTGCAATCTGATTCCAAGATTTTACGATGTAACGGGCGGGGAAATATTGATTGATGGTATCAATATAAAAAATGCAACTTTAAAAAGCCTTCGTTCCCAAATAGGTGTTGTTCAGCAGGATGTATATCTGTTCAGCGGCACAATAGCAGAAAATATTGCATATGGGAAACCGGGCGCATCGATTGAAGAAATAAAGGAAGCTGCAAGATTGGCAGGAGCTGATGAATTTATAGAAAAACTGGAAAACGGATATGACACCTATGTGGGTGAACGCGGTGTCAAGTTATCCGGCGGACAGAAGCAGCGAATTTCTATTGCCAGAGTATTTTTAAAAAATCCTCCGATCCTTATTCTTGATGAGGCGACTTCGGCTCTTGACAATGAAAGTGAGCGAATAGTACAGGAGTCACTTGAAAAACTTGCAAAGGGCAGAACGGTATTTACCATTGCTCATCGTCTTACAACCATAAAAAACGCGAAAACCATTCTTGTTCTTACAGAAAACGGGATAGAAGAACAAGGATCGCACGAAGAACTTATGGCTAAAAACGGTATTTATGCCGGACTTTATGAAATGTATCAAAATTAATTAAAATAATATAAAAACGTTTTCGACATGTAATTTTTAAAAAATACAGTATTTATCTGATTTTCAATACCGATTTTTTTATATGATGAAAAATTGATCCAAATCTGAGAATGAAATTTTTTTTGTTTGGCAATAATATAAATATACTTTTATTTTATCACATACTGAAATTGTACATAATTGAAAAGGGGGATTTTATGTGATAAATAAAGTAGAAATATGCGGGATCAATACATCAAAGCTTCCGGTGCTTTCAAAAGAAGAAAAAGAAAAGCTTTTTTTAAAAATAAAGGCGGGGGACAGCAAAGCAAGAGAAACTTTTGTACAGGGGAATCTTAGATTGGTTTTAAGTGTTATACAGCGGTTTAACAACAGAGGAGAAAACATAGATGATTTGTTTCAGGTAGGCTGTATAGGTCTTATAAAGGCTGTAGACAACTTCGATTTAACTCAAGGAGTGCAGTTTTCCACTTATGCTGTACCCATGATTATAGGCGAAATAAGAAGATATCTACGAGATTATAATACGATAAGAGTAAGTCGTTCTCTAAAAGATATTGCATATAAAGCATTATACGTGAAAGAAAAGCTGATAAATACCAATTCAAAAGAGCCTACAGTGACCGAAATTGCAAAAGAACTTGACTTGCCGAAAGAGGATGTTGTATTTGCTCTTGATGCAATAGCTGATCCCGTAAGCCTCTTCGAACCCGTATATCATGACGGAGGAGAAGCAATTTATGTAATGGATCAGGTAAAAGACGGCAAAAATACCGATGATAACTGGCTTGAAAATATTGCCATAGCTGAAGCTCTCAACCATTTAAATGAGCGTGAAAAACATATCCTTGATTTAAGGTATTTTCAGGGAAGAACTCAAATGGAAGTTGCAGATGAAATAGGAATTTCTCAAGCACAGGTCTCAAGATTGGAAAAATCAGCATTAAAACATATGAGAAAATATGTGTAATCGTTAAAAGGACTGTTAACTAAATTGAGTCTGTGAAAGTTTTTCTGTAAAAGTTGAAAATAAAGGTCTTCTATGATAAAATAAAAATCATAAGAAGGCCTTTAATCACGGCAAAAGAAAAAAACCAGTACACAAAGTAGTAATTCCGTCAACTTCTTTAGGAGTATGAAATCGAAACAACAGAGGATATTCAATAGACATTAAAATATCTGCTTGGTGGGACAACTGAACATTCCGACAGTGATGATTATCGTAACGGATACAAGTCGAAACGCGTTAATCAAGGTCTACAAGACCGTAAATCAACGTTTGATCCTCAAATTGTAAAAAAGCGTTAAAAGGATATTTTATACCACTTCCAAGTTGCATAAAGAGCAATTTATACAACTTGGATATGTGAATTTGATTTTACTCCCTGTAAATGGCTTTATTACATAATTATCTTAACATTTAAATTTTTTCCAAATCTAATAACTAAATCGTAATTCAAATTCAAATTTATGATTTACTAATCAAGTAATTAACATAGTATATATGTATTTATAAACTTTCTTTCCTATATGTTTCACAATGGTCACTTAACAATCATATACATATCAAACACATTTAGTTCTCTTGTATTAAATATAACATATCCTTCACTGTATTCAAAACTAATTTCGATATTATCGGGCAAAAACAATACACTGTTTGGTTTTCTTTCACATTTAACTTCAATTTTAAAAGGTGGTATAACATCAGTTTTAGCTTTTTCACTCGCCAAAACCGTATTTACAGTAAAATATTCTCCTGCATCAAAAAGTGTGATCTCAACATATTGAGGAGCATTACTTTTAAAAGATGGGTTATGGCACAATTGATATATAAAATTCATAAAGAGATTCTGATACTCATACATCTTTATTGCTTCAACCGGCACTGCCGACCATATCACCTTTCCCTTTCCGTAATTTCTGATAATAATAGCAGGCATCTCGGTATTTTTGCCAGGTGGGTCAGAATGAATGGATGCAAATCGTACCTCGTCAGGCTTTGTATAAGGCAAGGTAATTTTTGCAATCACATCATTACTGTTTTCAACCTCAATAATCGGTGCAGTAGAATCAAATGGCAAAGGATACTTAGCATTAAATTCTCCAAACATTTCCTCATATTCCATTTTAGGAGCAATGTATATGTTGTTCTCCATTGTCCTGCCCATACATTTTCCACTGGTCAGCTTTTCAATTAAATCTCGGTTTTCCGCTCCGCTTATATAAACATTACCGCCTTTTTCAACGTAATCAATTATTCTTTCATTATCCTTATCCTCTGTTTCGCACACACAAGGAATAACCAACATTTTATATTTGTATATATCGCAAAAACTTCCGCAAACTCCAAAAGGAACATGATTCGCAATCAGTGTTTCGGTGACCAATTTCGAACAGCTCAAATTGTCAAACTCTTCCCCATATGAATTGAATCGGCTTCTCATGCTGTAATAAAGACCAACATCTTCAACCATATCACCAGTCAGGTATTTTTCATACTTTGCTTCGTAATCAAATATCTTGCCGATACGCTCATAAACCCTATTATCCATTGTTCCTATTGGATCTATTGCATCAATTACCAATGAGGCACCATGATGCGCCGCAGTCATCATCACTTCTGTTTTCATTTCATCATGGGTTTTAGTAAGAGTATGAGTGCGCAGGGCAGGCTTACAGCGCGAGAACATATAGTCAAAGGGCTGATTTTTGGTTATGTTTTTATAAAATTTACAAGCCAAGGAATGATTTATGATTCCACCGTACAAATCACCTCCCACAAAATCGCTCGCATTATTTACTTCCTCACCGCATCCGTTCTCCGAATTCCCAGCGATCGCCGAAGCAAAGTTATATTCAATTGACAAATCAGAATTTTTCATCTTTACATAATTTGTAATACTTTGAATCCATTCGCCCATCCATTCATATTTTTTTGTTATCAATTTTAAATACTCACCACTGCCGGGAGTTGGCCTTACTGGAATGTTTCCTCCCACTTCCTTCTCCCACCTTTTTTTACATTTGTTGCAGTAACATGTATGGTGCCAGTAAGGCATATCGAAAAACATTCCCTCAAGCTCAAAATACTCAACTATTTCATCAATTTGCTCATAGACAAAATTCCTGTAATCCATGTTGTTAGGGCAACACAAACCGTATCTTCCGTCCTTTATAGACGCGAAATCCAGTGCATGCCCCTCTTTGCTTCCGCCATTTTCTCTTATAGATTTCCCATTTTCAGTAAGCATTCTCCAATCAGGATGTCTGTCGTGTTCACACGTATTATAGTTTAGGCTATAGTAGCCTGTTACCAATAAATTATTCATATGACAAAGGTCGATCACTCTTTTTATCATATCCTCTTTTCTTGCAAACGCCTTATGCATTATTCCGGATTTTGTCGGAAAGTAGCAAAGGCCAGTATGAGACTGAATATAAATCATTGCATTTTCTACATTCGCAATTTTCAAGTTTTCCACATATGTCTCTGGTGAAAATTCTGATAAAAAACTGTCATCCCAATCACTTATATGCATATCGGCGAGATGACGTCTGTATATTTTTGAATACCACATATTTAGTTCCCTTTCTTTTTTAGTAAGCTATAGTTGTCATAAGAGTCATTTCTGCCTGTGAAACTTCCATTCTGATATGCTGTATAAAGACAGGCATACTGCTTTCAACAAGCAATGCATAATGTACACCGAAAGGAATAATCTCTCACTTATCACTCCTGATTTGTCAAGTCTTATATGATATGCTTTTTTACAAACCGCTTTATGTTCCAAAATATTCTGTAATATTTATCTGAGCGTCATCATCACATGTATTCAAAACGCAGATTGCTTCGTGACTGTTAAATTCCCCGTTTTTTGTTGTATTCATAAATCCGTCACCTATTGTCCACACTGTTTTTCCTATCATAATTACTTTTTCTCTGCTTTCATAAACTTTTTTAATTCAGGATTTTCGGCAAAATGCTTTAGCATTACTATTGGCTCTGTTCTCGAGGTGTTTGTTATTTTTATGCCTTCTTTTGCAGCTTTCTCAGTTACGAAAAATTCATCATTTGTAAGCTCGCCATATCTTATGAGAGTAGGCGTTTCTATATCCCATATATCCATTTTCCCTCTTCCCTGAATCAGGATAAGTCCGTATGCTGCTTCATCCTTAATTGTCACAATTTTACCTGGGTTAACAGTTAGTCTCTTTGCACATACCAAATCACATTTATAACAAATCCACTCTTCTGTATAGCTTGTATCTGAACTTATTACAACAGGCTCCATGAATCTTTTCTTTTTGAAATCATGTAGTCGTCGATGCAAACCATCTTTCATCTATTCCTCCCCTTTCCAAACCTAGTACATAATAATCATCCGGATGCAACTTGATTCTTTTTCCTGGAATACAAAATGCTCTTGGCACCCACGTAGGTGCAAGTCTTAAAATTCCGTTTCCCTCATTTAATAATTCCTTTGCCAGTTTCAACTTTAAAAACCCCTTTATATAAAAATATTTATGTTGACATAAAAGCCCTTCTCTCAAAATTAACTATGTTATAATACAAAAAGTAATACAAAAATTTGCTGTTTTGAAATGAAACGTATTGTATTAATTTTAATACAATAATTTACAAAATTTTATCTTAATAAGATTCTTTATCATATAATTAAAGCTTTTAATGTTGTATCTGTTAATTCTATATATTTTTTCATATTCACTGTTTGTACAAAACAATTTGATTTATAAATAATCATATTACATAAGAATTTTTAAAAATAACCCGAATCCCATCATACTTACACGGACTCGGGTTATTTTTCATTTTATAACCACATTTGCTGTCATTGTTGCTTGATCCCAACTAAAGGTTCCTCCAAAAGCAGATGTCAAATCATTGAGTGAAATCATAAACACATTTTCCTTTTTCAATACATTATGTCCCGCGCGTAAAACATTATTGTCAAAAGCTATATAATCACTGCCAAGCTTTACCGCTAGCTTATGGTCATTCCAAAGGGCAATTACCGCATTTATATCATTATTCTGATATATTTTTGCACCAAGTGTTTCCATTACTGTCTCAAACGGTGCATATACAAACCCGTCTTCCATTAAAGCTTCATCTTTAAATTCAATAAACTTACCGTTAATCTTAACTTTACATTTATTTTCCTGAATAGTCTGTGCTCCCTGACCATATGGATTTTCTCCGGAAAATGCTTGAAGCTGTTCATCATATGCTCCCAGCGTTGTTATACCTCCTGAACCGTAAAATCCGAAAGTACCTTCGCCGGTTATGGCATCATCATCTGTATCAGTATAATTAAATACCTCAACGCCGTGATATCTGAATATTATAGAAACACCGGCATCATCTTCAAGATTTGCTATTTCTATTTCAACGTTTGTAAATTGATTGTTTCCCGGATACAAAACATTCTCAACGGTACGTATCATTTTCTGTGATTCGCTTCTCCACCGCTGCAATTCAAAGCTATCGGGTTTTATAACAATTAAATAACATCTGCCTTCCTCCCATGGGGCTTTATTTGTGACGTTTGAATGAACCATAAAAGCGCTCCATCCCACCTCATCATTAAAAGCAATCTTATAGCGCATTTTGAAGTTTGAATAGTTTTCACCGCTATAATATGTTGAACCTGACGCAAATTTAAGCATACCGTTCTCTCCCACAGGCGGATTTGTAACCTGATCCCACATCTGCGGATTCTGCAATATCGGAGTAACATCTACCTCCGGTGCGTCCATAATAATGTATTCTTTTTCTACATTATTTACTACATATTCTTCCGGAATATCAAACTGCCAGTCATCTTTCAACCCAATATCTTCAATTGGTATTATATTAAAACCTTCAAATTCGTCAAATACCGATATATCCTCAAAAGAATATTTACCCCTCTCATCTCTTACAATACCAATAGAATCAGGTGTTACCCAATTCTCTTCAACTATACCGTTTTCTATTACTTCATCGGCTATGTTCATATTTTTATGATTGCTTACAATATTATGAGTAATCTCACCTCTAACAGGCAACATAGGATCCACATCAAAAATCTTAGCCAAATTCGGGTATGCTTCTACCCATACATCACTCGTATAGGGCACTGCATTAAGATTTATGGTAAGCTGATGTTCCGATGGATTTGCATTATATTGACCGCCAAACCATTCCTGTAAACCTCGATTGTCATAATACATACATGCCGGAGAAAATTCTGTTGCATCTACCATAATATTATTTCTGATGATATTATCATGACCTCCGCCAACACCGATAGGCTGAGTTACATTTTTAAAAATATTATTCTCAACAGTAATCCCGGACATCATATCATCAAGATATACTCCTATGGCTTGTGAACCGGGGCCTTGAATATCATGGAAATAATTATTGCGTATAATATTTCCGTATGTTGTCCAATCTCGTCCTCCGTAAATTGCACCGCAGTCATCCGTTTCCTTGCATACATCGTATATTTCATTATTTTCTATAATATTATTGTTTCCATCAAATAATATGGCAGTATGCGGTGAATCATGTATAACATTGTTTGCTATTCTGTTTCCTACAAAATGCAGATATACTGCCGGAGTATAAGTTTTTGAATACTGTGCAAATTTGTAAATATGACAGTTTTCAACAGTAATATTACCCGGCGTAAGAGATGCTCTGTCGCCACAGTACGATATAACTCCCGAATTTCCCAAATTATACATTAAGCAGCCATATACAGTTGAATCGGTACCACCTGAGTAGGTTATTGCAGTACCGGCAATATTTCTTATTGTACAATTTCTAAAATTAATACACTTGGAATAATTTACACTTGCTACATTTCCGCAGGATTGTTCGAAAATTATATTTTCAAACGTTATATATTCAGAATTATCAAACGTCAGAAAATCATTTCTGTTTGTAGAAATTGTTATGTCGGCACTATTAATATCATCTGTCGGATAAAGATAAAGTATTCCGCGGCTTCTGTCCAGGAAATATTCGCCAGGTTCATCTATTTCTTCAAGAAGATTATATATATAAAATATTCTGTCATTTTTTATTCCAAAATACGGTGTGCCCTCTGCTGAAATTTCTCCTGTTTCCACATTTATATCTTTTATCTTGAGCGCATCATCTCCATAACCGTTGCTCCAGAATCCGTATACATATGCATCATCCGCTTCCCCCCAATTCTTTACCCTTTCATCTTCGCAAATAAATGCCACGTCACCGGTATTCTTTGTTACCTGACCTGTTCTCATATATTTATCATTAGGGTATCGGGAAATCTTCAACGCTTCATTGTTAAAATAAATTTCTATATATTTGTTTACAGCTTTTCCATATTCCTTCTTTTCAACCTCGCCATATTCTGTTATTCCCTTTTCTTTAAGGTTGATACTGTATACTTTTCCTTTTGCCTCATCCGGCAGACGCGAGAGAATATTTTCATCACTTACAAGATTGAATTCATTACCTTTTAATTCATCAGAGTGAGTAAATCTTACCTCTTCGCCCGGATATGCTTTATAATAAATAGGATTTTTTTCTGTTCCCGAATCTTCCTTATTAAACATCAACGGATCTTGATAATTGTATGTTCCTTCTCTTATTATAACTTCAATGGCACCACCGTTAAGGTTGGTTTTATCCAATTGTGCTATCGTCTCTTTAGCTTTACCAATAGTTTTAAATGGTGATGTTTCAGTTCCGGAGTTGGAGTCACTGCCGTTCTCTGAAACATAAATCTGGTATACCGCATTTTCTTCCTCTGCTCTCACAATAAAGGAAAAACCTGAAAATTCTATTGCTGCAGAAAGAGCAACCGATAAAATTCTTATTGTTTTTTTCATATCTTATTCTCATCTCCTTTTCAGGCATTACTAATTTGCATTATTGAATATAAAGATTGCTGTCAGGTCACCAGTATGTGTCTGTACGAACATTTTTGAATATTTGGAATTCATTCTGTAATAGTCATAAATGTCATCTACAGTCCCTTTTGTTACACTTCCTTTCTCCATATCATAGATATAAAGTGAATCGGAATTCGGTTTAAACATAATAAGATCTTCTGGATTGATAACACCGTTAACATCCTTATCAGTTACTGTAAACATATCATCGTATTTTTTATAAACATTTACAAGCATCCATCTGAATTCGGAAAGACTATTACTTGAACCGCCTTTACCTTCGTCTTTTAAAACGTCCTCTACTGTAACCAAAACCTGTATACCATCTATCCTTCCCTTTGAGTTAGTGGCATATCTTATAATTGAACCTTTTTCCAACGGTACAATCTTATCAATCAACTCTGAAGATACTGTATCAATTTCAACTTCACCATTGTTTCCGTAAAGAGTCAGCCTATGGCATATATCATCGTCTTCATTTACAACTAACGTCTTCTGTGTTACCAGATAAGGTAAACTTGTAGGGCTTATTTTATCGGTTCTGTTTGTAACACCTGAAGAATCCTCAGGTGCACCTGTGCCTGCATATACAAGCAATAATGATGGGGCATAATCATCATTACCAACTCTATAAGCCTCGACAATTCGTTCCCCTTCGTTATAATCTGTTATTTTCTTACGCTCATAGCTGTCAAAATCGCTTCTGTCGGCAGGAACATAAAGTATGTCAATTGATGAATCCACATAAAAACCCTCTACCCAGTTTACAATCGTTGCTATTCCTGTCGTCTCATCCATTTTTCCCATAACAGGCTTATGGAAAACATATGTTCCCCCGGAAGGCTTAAAGTAATATCCTTGCAAAGAGCCGTTATTTCTATCTTTAACAGGCGAATAGAAAAGTCTTATCAAACCGTCTTCTTCGTTTTTATCCAAACTGTTGTTATTATCGGCAAATGTATCTATATATTTTATTTTGTTTTCATTGTCCAATTGAAATCTTATAAGTCTTGAATTAAATTCTTCACTGCCGTCCATTAAAATATTTCTTAATATTTTACTGTCTATTTTTTCTTCTTCAAGCTTAACTTTTTCAGCAGTATTATATATCTCCTTTTGGCTTGTTTCAAAATCATATAGCATTACAAGGTTTTCTTCTTCATCATCCTGCAAACGAACATCGACAAGATATCCAAGGCGGATATCGTCCTTAGGCAGTTTTTTATAAGCGGCAACTCTCCCGAATGTGTCAAAATACAATATTATTTTCCCTGAAATAGGATATTCCTCCGCTAAAACCTCCGCAATATCCGGCAATACATCGTATACATTATCATCAACCTTTATTTTTAATTCCGTTCGGTCGAAATATCCAATATTGCCTGTTACATTCTCACGTGTTACGGTAATCTTCATCCTGTCATTACACTTCATTACATTCAATACATCCCACTGTTTGAAATAGTCTATATCAACAATTCCTCCGTTGGAATCCATTATAGTAAGATCCGTTTTATCCGGGTCTATAACAAGAATATCCTTACCATATTTGGGGTAAACCAAATTTTCCGCTACACTCCTATCATCAACTACATATATTTCATATGCAGAAATTATTATAACATCAAATAATCCGTCCTTGTTATTATCTATAAGCTTTACTACACCATTATCCGGGCACATCTGTATACTCTGTATTTCCTTAAATGTAACTCGTGTTTCGTTATATACTATTTCAGCGTCAATTGAAAGTTTTACTGTTTTCTCTCTGTCATTGTCATCATAGTATGTATACTTTCTGTCAGCATAATTAATTATATTATTGTTATAAAGCTCTATAACCTTATTACGATCCAACTGTTCAACTGAAATGGCAGTTTTAATTCCACTGTCTTCCTTATAGTAAACTTCGATATACATACCAAGCATTTTCATAATTTGATCCAGTTGTGACGATGAAACCTCGTAAAGTTCATTATCAATAATAATCTCATTGACTCCTGCATGAATTTTATCTGTTATCGCATATTGATTTGATCCTTGTACTATACCTCTTGCTTTGTATATATTAAATGTATTTTTTAACAGTGTTTCTCCTGTTACGACTTCATATTCATAGCTTTTGCCGGTTATTGAAACAAGTTTCAGTATATCGGTGTTAATTGTATTATAAATAAGTTTTGCTAATACCGCACTTGTTACAAGCTCACCGTCAGCCATACTTATATTTTCTGTTATTCCGTATTGATTTGCAACATTCATATAGCCATTGGGAAATCCGCCTTCTCTTTCAGCAAAATATTTGAATCCTGTAATTACCACCATGGTCTTTACTGCGTCTGCATATGTGATATTTTCTTCTTCATCATATCTGCCTGTGGAAAATGGTAATATTCCTATTTCCTCATAATAAAACTTATCAAATTCCACATTTGAAATTTTTGCTACAATTTCTAAAAATTCTTTTTGAGTGACAATATGAGTACTATCGCCGGGAGAATAAATAGATAACCGTTCCAATATTTCTATTTCCTTACTATATTTTTCCGAATAATCGTCAACGTCATCCTCAGCAAAAACGTTAACGCATGAAAGCAAAGTCACAATCGCAACAAATAAACTCAGTAATTTTTTCATTTTTAAAAATCATCTCCATTTATAAATTTTAAAACTCTGTATAAAATTACAGCAGACTCTGCTCTCGTTGCATACTTATCGGGGGCAAATTGAGTGCTGCTTACACCGTTAATTATGTTTACACTCTGTAAATCATAGATTGCTTCTTTTGCATAATCGTTTTCAACATCGGAAAACTCTACAGTGCTGGTTTTGAATTGCGAACCGCTTAAAACTCTATGAATTATAACGGCCATATCCTTTCTGGATATATTTTGTCCTATGCCGAACTCATAGTCCGAAATTCCGTTTATGATACCGTTTTCACTTGCGGCAATAATATAATCACTGTACCATGCATCATCATCTACATCAACAAATATTGATGTTTTAAAATCCGCATGCAATTCGAATATTTCAACAATCATTTTAACAAATTCTTCACGTTTTATATTAATATCCGGTGCAAAAATACCTTCACTTATTCCATTTACTATTCCCCTATTGCTCAATTCAATAATTGCTTCCTTTGCCCATGCAACATTTTCTATATCATTAAATACAGGTGCTTCGAAAAATTCTTTGTTAATGATATCGTTAATCTCTTCACCTACAGCAGGAATACTTACTCCGGAGCTTGTTTTATTTCCCCCAGACGAACCAGACGATCCGGAAGATGAGGAACCGCCTGCACCTCCGCCCTGTGGCTGAGAATATTTCTTGGCTTCGTCAACGGCTTGATAAAAACAGCTTTTTACTTCCTCTGCATTTATACATTTGTCACTGTTTTTTGCCATAACCTGCATACAATATTCTTTTCTTGTATTGGTCAGGTTATTATAATCGGAAAAATCAATTTCAAATCTTTCATTTGCTGCTGTAAGTACATTATAAATGTCCTGCCATAAAATTCCCTCGAAGCATTTTGCAATTATCTGATTTTCCAAAAGCTCACGTAACTCATCTATATCTGTTATCTCTGATGCTTTTAAATTGGCTGCTACACTCTTTTTCTTGTTCTCGTCAAGATAATCGTTATATAAGCTAACTATAGTTTTATCAATATTTATTATCTGTATCAGCTCATCATCAATGTTTTTGTTACCTGACAGACAGTAATATATGTAAGCGTTGTTAAAGGATTCCTCCAATTTTTCAATTGATGAAGAACTGCCATTATTAATAATATAGTCACATATTTCCAATAAAGCTTGCTCATCATTCTCCAAGCCGTGAAAATTAATAGATAACATTCCATTCTGGCTGTATTCTATCAGTACATTCTTCAGCTTTACACTGTCTTTTGCCGCTATAGCTTCCTCTATTTCCATCTGCAACTGTTTAAAATCTTCCGGACTTATATATTCATAATACTTCTCAAAATTGGAATTCATATATCCAATACGTAACAAATACTGTCCGCCGGTAGCCTTCATCTTTACGTCAAAAGAATAATTCCCATTTGTATCAGCAGTTGTCTGGTTAATATAATATACGGCATCTCTATTTTCCTCTATATCTGAAGCAGAATTTTCCGGATATAAAATTTCAAGTGTAACTTCACGTCCCATAGGATGCCCAACAGGAAGATCTGGAATATTGCCCGATATTCTTATATTTGTTATATTATTTTCTTCATCCACGTTAATTTCTTCTATATTATTCACCACAGCTGCATAAGCGGCAGACTGTATCAGACCTGCAACAGCCAACAGCATAGCAATCTTTTTAATCATCATAAGCTTCCCTTTCTGTATGTTCTCTATTCATTTAAAACCATTTTAATTAAAATCCCAGATTTCATTATACATCAAGTTATTTTCTACCTTACCGTTTTCTATCACTTCATTAGCCAAATTGAATCCACCATGCATATAGGATTTATTACCCATTATAATATTTTCCTGGGGTTCTCTGTAATTCTTTTCTAATAGTTTCCTAAGCTTAGGATACTGTTCATAAGCCGGGTTTACAAGATATTTTACCTGTAAAAGCTCTTTTATAAATTCACAATTTGATAAAATTTTATTATCTTCAAATTCAAAAGCCGATGCAAACCAACTGTCTGTCCCACGACAATCCGCAAAAATTGCAGACTGCATCCCTGCCTTACCACTGTTATTGCTTATTATATTATTCTCTATTATATTAAAATGTCCGCCTCCCATAAATATACCGATCGGCAACCCGTCTATAACATTAGCATAAACTGTAGTATTTGAAAACATATCATCAAGATATATCCCCATGATATATGTTCCGGCACTCGATTCGCAATCGTAAATCTTATTATACCTAATTATATTACCTGCCTGAGCCCAACTTCTTCCGGCATATATTGCACCGGCATCATTTGTTTCAGATAAAACTCTGTATATCTCATTATACTCTATAATATTATTATTGAATCCAAACATAATAGCATTGTGCGGTGCATCGTGAATTTTGTTCCTCGAAACAAGATTCCCTACCCCAGTAATGCCTATTGCAGGTGTATAAGTACGTATAAACTGAGAAAAATTATATATTTCATTATCGCAAATCTCAACATTTCCATCAATCAGATCATTTCTCGTTATAAACTGTCCAAGTATTATGCCGCTACCACCAATGTTAAAAATCTGATTACCGCTTATTTCCGAATCATAGGTTTCGTTAAGATTTATTCCCCTTGTGGTAGAATTTTTTATTATGCAATTAGTAATTTCTATATTTCTGCTTCCGTTTGTCGAAATACCGATACCCTGTGTGCCATCAAGGGTAAGGCCTTTAATTGAAATATATGAAGCTCCACTCATTGATATAAGATCCCTATCACCACTTGTAAGAATTATTTTTGAATTTTTTAGATCATATGGAGGATAAAAGTACATTATTTTTTTTTCTTTATCAATATACCATTCGTTTTCGCTATCAAGTTCACATAATAAATTCAAAGCATAAATTCTTGAACTGCTTTCTAATTTATTTTCCTCCAGAAACACTGTATCATCATTTACATTACTTATTTTTATTGTTTCATAGGCCCAGTCACTTGAAAAATATCCGCCAATCCATGCATTATCTTCCTTTTTCCAACGTTCAACAATGCTTTTGTCACTGATTTTCAATTTTCCTTTATCAATTATAGTTCCGATTTGTGATGGATTTACATATTCCTCGTCAGGCCATCTTGCAAGGTTCATTACGGTATCGTCCAAATAAAGCATTGCACCTATTGACACAGTTTCTCCGTAAGGAATTTTGTTTATTTGCCAGTTACCGCTATAACCTGATAAATCATATTGTTTTATCTTATCCCTGACATCTTCATCCAATTTATCTAAAACAGCATTATCTTTAACAGTACAAAAATCTGAACCATCTAAAAAAATACTATCTGATATTATAGCCTCTTCTCCGGGATAATTTTCATAAAAAATCCTACATTGTTCATTGCCCGACTGCGGTGTTCCTTCTATAGAGAAAGGGGGATAAACCCCTGCTCTTAAGCATATGGTAATCTGATTATACCCCAAATTTCTGTATAAAAGCGCTTTTGCCTGCGCTTTTTCTATGGTTTTCAGAGGTTTATCTTCGTCTCCGTTGTATGAATCATTTCCGTCAGGTGAAATAAAAATTGTAATATCTCCATTAAATAATCCTTCTGCTTTTATCACAAAATTCATATTTCCGAAAAGTAATGTCGACAACAATATCATAATTATTTTTTTCACTTTACTACCCTTTCTCTAAAACGTAATTATTAAATAATCCTGCTCTGAGCTGTTTTGGCAAATTAATCTGCAGGCATATAGCATTACTGCTTTATAAATGCCTCACATAAAGGTGTCATTGTATCAGCATTCCACAAAAATGCTTTTACTGTACTGTCATCAAATACAGGTCCTATGGTCATAGCCCTGTTATCTCCCTTTTCAAATTCCTGAACTTCCGATATATATACATCAGTAATATAACCGTTTTCGTCATATGCTGCCAATACAGGCAGTATTCTTAATGTACCCGAAGTATTCTTTGTGAAATCAACAGCAAATGCCACATCACCTGTAAACTTGTTCGTCTGCCAAATATGTTCACCTATAACCAGATCATCAAATTTATCGTATTCTACAAATGCTCTCACAATTGCAGGATAAATATCGTTTGCGGGAACACTGCTGCTTGTTTCTGCAGCCAGTACAACCTCAAGCTTCGTATATTCTCCGACAGCAAGCTTTTCTTTCAGTGAATCTGTAGGAATATAATAGTATAAATGTCCGTCATTATAGTATCCACCCACTTCAGCTATAAAATCCTGATTAAGTGCAAGATAGGTCAAAATACCGTTTTTATCATATATTCTAAGATAAAGACTGCCCTGATTGGACGCTCCCAATCTTCTGGTAATGCTGAAATCTCTTATATATCCGTCTACAGTATAATATACACTTCCATCCTTTGTGGGGTCCTTAAGGTCATATTGGTGTGTTGATCTATACAGATTTCCTTCAATAACAGTTCTTTCTACATTATCATCATAGGTTACCCATCCATTATCAGTGCTGCAGTCGTCAACAACAAATTCTTCTTTTACTATATTTGTAAGACTCATATTAAACAAATTAAATGCTGCATTATTACATGATACTTTATAAACAATACCCATATTTACAACATCCATACCTGTATTGGAAGGCAGTGTGTAGGTTTGCGATTTATACACTCTTGATTTACCGTATGGTGTAGTATAACACAAATATAGTGTTGCCGTTTCATTTTCAACCAATGCTTTAACAGTATAATCTATACCTGTTTTTATATCCAACGGAAGAACATTTTCCCACTGTTCGTTGCTTGTATATGCCCAGATACCATTACGTTCAGATGTAAAGTGAAGTAAGTTTTTCCCATTTCTCACCTGTGCAAATGCAGAAAGATTGCCCGTTTTCTGAGGATCTCCTTCATTATATAATGAACTGTGTCTGTATGTCATTTCAAAAGCATAATTGCTGCCGATATTTGTATTAAGTACATATTTATCATCGCTTCCGTTGCTTGTAGATAAATAAGGATCAATTGACGGTGTATTTAGATCTGAAAAGAACACATTGTCATCATTTTTTATAATTGCATCATTAAATATGTTGATGATTCCAAGTCTGAATTGATACCAATTAATGTTATCCCCCAAGAAATCATCCTTCAGAATAACATCACCTTTATATTGAGGTATTTCAGGCTGATTTTCCTGGTCAAGCGCATCTTCATTCTTTTTGTACTCAATATCAGTATATATTAGTGAAGGAAATTTACCATCAGGTGAAACTCCTCTGTCTACCCAAATTTTTACTTTTATTCCTAAATAATTGCCATTTTCAAGTAATATTTTAAGTGCATCATTAGGTTCATAATAATACATAAATCCACCATTGCAATAATCTCTGTTTTCGTATATGGCGGCATTTGATATCTCACTTGGATTGTTTTGAATTTCAATTTCTTGTCCATTGTTACTGATTAGATAAAAACTTACAGTGGACTGATAATCCACATTTTGGGCTTTAACTATATTAAAGTCAACTATTTTTCCATCGTCAGGCACAGTATAAATAACTTCTCCAGGTTGACTTTTATCAGTAAGAAGAAGTCTTTTTGTCTGGCTGTATTGTACATTGTCCAATTCCTGAACACTCATATTGATATATTTTCCAAAAGATTTTTCAGACTGCATATCATCAACCAATACATAATTATCATAAATATTGATCGCTTTACTGTATGTTATAGAATAGGACGCATAATTCTGATATGTGACAGTGCCGTCTTCATCCTTTGTCTGATCAAGCACCTTCGTTCCATAATAAAACTGGCGCATTATTTCTCCTGCCGTTTCTATTGTCGGAAGCTCATATGTAACTGTATATTCAGTATTATTATGTGTAAAAATAATGTCAGCTTGATTTCCGGTTACAGAAACAACTGCATTCCATTCACCTGAAGCATCTTCCACTGTCTGTTTTTTCTCCCATACTCCAGTTGAATTAAGTACCCATATTCCATCTTTTTCAATGGAGTATTCCAATGCATAATGATCATTTGATACTACTGTCCTGACAGAAAATTCTCCTTCTGCCGGAGTTGTTCTTTGCAGAAAGTGATAAATTCTGTATGTTGTTTCTATTTTAAAATTATCACCTAGCTTGTTTGGAATACTATATGCATTATAAATAAATGAACCTTCATCTGTAAAACGTTTTTCCATTCTGTTTTCAAACGGTGCAATGTTAAGAGTTTCAATATATGCCTGATTAAGATATTCTGTTCCGCTATATTCACCTGTCTCAATTTCATATTTTTTGGAGTTTATTGTAAGAATTCTCTTATCATTGTTGTTTGTATTGTAATTACTCCACATTGCTTCTCCTGTAAAATCATCCTCGAATACAACCGCCTCATGAGTCGGTTCTTCTGTCATTTCCTCTGCCATTATCGGTACAACTGAATTGATTGCCAATGATACAACAGCCAGAAGTGCCAATAACTCACTGCTTAGCTTTTTCATAAAAACCCTCCTTTATTTTTTAGAAAATGTTTGTTTCTTTCCTTATATTTTATGGTATTACCATGCTGTACTATTTTGTAATCGGTTTTGCAAGTGCTGTCATCTGTATAAGGTCGTTCCATAGCATAACCGTTATTTTATCACATTCAGCTGCATTTATAGCAGGAGTGTGTACATCGGTTAATGTTTCACCATCTTTTACCGTTACGGTATTGTAATTATAATCGGAAAGTATTCCGTCCTTGTAACCCAATACCATAAGAGTAACCTGTGCATCCTCACCGTCATAATTTGATATATCCGCAGAAACAATGCATTCATCCTCACCTTCAAATTTAATATTCTTCATTTCGTAATCGCTTTCAGCAGTTTTGAATTGTATACTTTCCGGTAGGTCTTCAAACTGAACTCCATTTACATTTATAAGATTTTCATTAAATCTCAATGTATATTTCTGTCCATATTCAAATCCTTCTTCTGGAACAATATTTATTTGCCCTGCATCGATATTTACCTTAATTGCGATATTGTTATCATCTTTTAAAAGTATTATATTATTCAGTACACTGTCACTGTCTGCCTCCGAACTCAGATTAACTGTTATTCCGTCATTTTTTACAGGAATTACGGTATTATCTGACAATCCATTTCCGTTTACAATTGTTCCGATATACTTTGGCAGTGTATACATTACAGTTACACCCAAAAGAGAGGGCGAACTCTCCGTTGCACCTCCGCCGCCGGAGTCTCCAGCCACAAGTCTTACTCTAAGATATGTACATCCGGATATATTAACTTCTTCATTGGGGATGGTTATCTTTCTGTGTCCTCCATTTGCAAATTCCCATGTTTGTGTTCCAATATAATGGTTCGACCAGTTAATCCCATCACTCGAAAGCTGAAAAGTCAATGAACCCTGATTCTGAGCATTGTGTCTTGTTGATATAATAAAATCAGTAATTTCAGTACCGTCAGGTACCTTATATGTAATATATCCGTCTGCAGAAGGATCTATTAAATCAAATTGTTTTCTGCTCTGATAAAATGGACTGGCATACTCCGCAAGTTCTACATTTACTACTGAATCATATACGCTCTCATCTTCAGCATAGTCTACTATAACTTCATTTTCCGTAATTGAAGTCACTTTTATATAATCCACAGTAACAGCAACGCTGTCTGTTCTTGAACCTTTTGATATAATTCCTGTATTCACACCGCTGCTGTCTGCAGGCATATTAAATCCCGCTTTCCATTCGCCGTCTATGTATAGCTCAGCATAACCGTTATTCGCTGCTATTTTATAAATATGTTCCTCAAAATCGGGTATTTCGTTAACAATTTTTTGCATATCATTATCTGTATAAGCATAAATACCGTCTGATGCAAGATATATAGACATATCATACTCATTGCTTACATTGCAGATCCACAATGTCCAACCATTATTAATATTCCCTTCAAAGGCATCATCTATCTTTATACTGGTTTCAAGTTCATAGTGTTCAGAAATAGGCATACGCGGAAAAGCAGCCGCATTGGGAAGTGCATTTGTGTAAACACCAACATTTCCTGTTGCTTGATTTGTATTTATTTTAAGCAAGCCGCCATTTGTTTCGATAACCCCATTACCAATTGTATTCCATATATTTTCGTCCCAAGTTTCGTCAATAATCTTTATACTGCCCGCCATTACCGTATGTGAAATACATAACATACACAAAACAGCCAAAATTAGTTTTTTCTTCATAAACTCTTTCCTCCTTGTTTTACCATATAAATTAATCTTTTCAGTGTTTTCGCTAAATTTATAACAGATAATTAGTAGCTACTGCATCGACAAAATTTATATTATAATTGGTTAATTTTAACCAACGCCACTATGTCCTTTGCCGGCAAAAGCTTATTCCTTTTCTTGGTTTTGTCCGCTAATTAAATAACTTTAAAGAACAATTATATCATGATATTCTATAATTTTAATTTTATAAATATTATTTATTATAGAATTCAAATTAAAATTCCCCATAACTAATAACCTATATGAATATTATACGAATACACTTAAAATTTGTCTATTTTGTATCATATTTGTTTTCTTTTTTCTCTTGATTTTATCACAAATACATAGTATAATAAAATAGATAAATGAATAAAAAAATAGCATTTTGGATTTTTATGGAGGGATAACAATGCTTGATGTGTCAATGGCAGAATTAAAAAAGGTGGCAATAGATTTTTATAATATTACCAATATACAGATTGTGTTATATGACAAAAATAGAATTCATTTATATTCATATCCTGAAAGACACTGCGCATTCTGTGGTGCTATACGTTCGAATCCGGAGCTTGAAAAAAAATGTATAAACTGTGATAATATTGGATTTAATGTATGTGACAAGACACGAAAACCGTATATATATAAATGTCATATGAATCTTTTTGAGGCTATTGCACCTATAATTGAAAATGATATAATTATAGGTTATATGATGATAGGTCAAATATTAAACAATACGTCAATGAATGAGGTTGTAAAACAGACTGAAAGAGTTTGTGAAAAATACAATTTAGACTTAGATAGAATGCTTGTCGAATTATGTGACTTACGTTCAGTTAGTCATGATTTTATATATTCGGCAATAAATATGGCGTCTATGTGTGCATGTTATCTTTATTATAACAAAATAATAAAGAATCAAATTGATGTGTTGACATATCAGCTGACCGAATATATTGAAAATCATTTATCTGAAGATCTTTCACTCTCTGGTATATGTAAAAAATTTTATATATCACGCTCAATGCTGTATAATATTTCTACTAAAGCATTTGGAATGGGAATTACAGATTACATTAGATTACAAAGAATTAAAAGAGCAAAAAGTATGCTTACACAAAGTAACAAAACAATTTATCAGATTGCGGAAGATATAGGCTTTAACGACGCAAACTATTTTGTGAGATTATTTAAAAAAATTGAGGGTATGACTCCTGGGCAATACAGAAAGGAGAACTGAAAAATAAACTTATGAAAGAAAGCATGTAAACCGAGAGTTCGGACACATTTTTAGCCTCTGATATGTTATAAATAAATAAAAAGAGAAAGAATTGATGTATAATAACTCGCAACATAATAATAACAAATCTGGGAATATCCCTCGTTTTGTGTAAACTCCAAAATGGTAATATAATCAATGATTTTTTTGCTGGTGTTAAGCCCATTTTGAGGCTTAACCCCTTAACTACAATTTATCATAAAATTCACAGTATGTCAAGGGCGCCCTCAGTTTTGAGGGCGTCAGACTGTCAAAAAAGTCATCTAAAGTAAAATTTTAGGTGGCTTTTTTTAATAAACTGTGGTATAATAGAAGTATAAAAGGCGGTGGAGAGAATGTTAGAAAAAAGTCCTGATATGCGTGGAGAAATAAAGATAATTGACATAGAAAGTCTAATGCCAAAGGATCATTTGTTAAGAAAAATAGACAATGTAATAGACTTTAACGATATATATAAAATGACTGAAAAATACTATTGCGGAGATAACGGCAGACCATGCTGTGATCCTGTAACTGTTATAAAGATAGCGCTTATCCAATACCTTTTTGGAATACGCTCGTTAAGACAAACCATAAAAGAAGTAGAAACGAACATAGCATACCGTTGGTTCCTGCATTTCAATTTAGATACGCCAATTCCACATTTTGCCACAATCAGCTATGCATTTAACAAAAGATTTCCGGACAAGCTGTTTGAGGAAATATTTAGTTGGATATTGGAAAAGGCAGTAGAAAAAAAGAATGGTTGATGCAAAGGCGATATTTATTGATGCCACACACATAAAAGCAAATGCCAATAAGAAAAAGAATAGAAAAATGCAGGCAAAATTCACCGCAAGAGTTTATGACCAAAAGCTCAGACAGGAAATCAACGCAGACAGAGAGACTCACGGTAAGAAGCCACTCAATGAAAACAACGAAAAACCTAAAGAAATAAAAGAAATTACAGTTTCAACAACAGATCCAGACTGTGGACTTTTTCATAAAGGAGAACACAAAGTCGAATTTGCATATACAACGCATACTGCCTGTGACAAGCATAATTTTGTGTTAGAAGCAAAGGTAACTGCAGGTAATGTGCATGACAGTGTAGTGTTTGATGATGTGTATGATAAAGTAAAGAACAAATTTAAAGAAATTGAAGCAGTAACTGTAGATGCCGGCTATAAAACTCCATGGATATGTAAAAAGGTAATAGATGATGGTAAGGAAATAATGACACCCTACAAAAGACCTATGACAAAGAAAGGATTTTTCCACAGCCATGAATTCGTATATGATGAATATTATGATTGTGTTGTTTGCCCGAACAACAAAGTTTTAGTTTATTCAACGACAAACAGAGACGGATACAAAGAGTTCAAAAGCAATCCCAAAGATTGCGAGAAATGCCCCTACCGTGATAAATGCACGAACAGTAAAAATCATCAAAAGATAGTGACAAAGCATATATGGTCTGACTATGTAGATTTAGCAGAGGATATCCGTCACAGTGACAGAGGAAAAGAAATATATTCACTACGAAGTCAAACCATTGAACGAGTATTTGCAGATGCAAAAGAAAAACATGCCATGCGGTATACATTCATAAAAAGTCTGCCCAGAGTACAAAACTGGGTAAAAAAGGGGGGGTGCGGACATATTCTTGGACTGTTTTATGCTATTAATCCAAGACTATGCCTGTACTCTACAGGGCTCATATACCCCAACGATTGCTTGATTCGTTTCGTATTATACCACTCGATATAGCTG
>CALXWJ010000085.1 GCA_944392335.1 uncultured Clostridia bacterium | reverse complement strand
GTTTACTCACCAATGGGTAAATCTATCAAAAATTTTCTATGCGGATATGGCGGAATTGGCAGACGCGCATGGTTCAGGTCCATGTGAAAGCAATTTCATGCAGGTTCAAGTCCTGTTATCCGCACCAAACAGTAGAAATCCGAACCTTGTACCAATCGGTGAAGGGTTCGGATTTTTATTATATCTTGACTATCCAAATTTTAATAGAAAACTCGAAAAACACTAAAATCGAAATCTCAGGAGATAAAACTTTAACCGGTTTTATCTCTTTTTTTACAAAAAACACGTGAAGAATACATCTAATTGAGGCTTTTTCTCAATTAGATGTTGACAAAATAGAAAAAATGTGTATAATATATAGTGTAAAGGTAAAAAGGAGAAATGTATTATGTTACTTCAATTTAATTTTAAAAATTTTAAATCTTTTAAAGATGATACAACTTTAGATTTAACTGCTACTAAAATTTCTGAGTTTAATAATCATGTTATTTCTATTGCAA
This sequence comes from uncultured Clostridia bacterium, assembly GCA_944392335.1. Taxonomy (GTDB): domain Bacteria; phylum Bacillota; class Clostridia; order UBA1381; family UBA1381; genus RGIG1988. The sequence continues at coordinate 18,809 of CALXWJ010000085.1, read as the reverse complement.
ATGAAAGAATCCTGCCTGTTGCCGCAATATTTGGAGCAAATGCAAGTGGTAAATCAAATGTTCAAGAAGCATTTCGATACATGGCTATGTATGTAATCAATTCTTTAGACTATGGTGACGAGTCGGATGGTAAGAAAAAGAAGTCTAGGTTTTTTAAACCTACCCCATTTTTGTTTGATTCTAAAAGCAAAACCGAAGAATCATCTTTTGAAATCTATTTTATAGATTCGGAAGAAAATGGTGCAAAAACATATAACTATGGTTTTACGGTTGATAGTACAGGTGTACGCGAAGAATGGCTCAATTACAAATCTAAAACAGCAAGAGGAAATTACAAAAGGATTTTTTATCGCAATGGAGAAGATTATGATTTTTCAGGCATACCGTTGAAAAGTCAGGAAAATTTAAAAATCGCATTGGAAAAGGAAACATTAATAGTTTCATTAGGTGCAAAACTCAAAATAGCAAAACTGAAATTCATCAGAGATTGGTTTCTTAATAATGATTTTGCCGATTTCGGTAGACCAATTGAAAACTTTTTCTTGTCTCAACTAATACCCGAAGGTTTTGCTGACGATGAAACTGTTAGAAATAAAGTTGTTGATTATTTTGCATCATTTGATCCATCTATCATTGGATTTAATGTAGAAGTTTTGAAATCAGACAATGATGATGAAGATGAACATTTGAAAATTGACGCAATCCACAAAATGATTGATTCAGAGCAAACAACATCTATACCCTTGCAAAATGAATCTGCCGGAACTCTTAAAATGTTTGCGCTTTATCCCATGTTAGATGATGTGTTGTCTACTGGAGGTGTATTATTTGTTGATGAATTAAATGCAAGACTACATCCATTATTAGTACGGGCATTTATCATTACATTCCTTAATCCTGAAATTAACACAAAAAATGCTCAGTTAATATTTACTTCTCATGATTCTTGGCAGCTTAACGGAAATATACTTCGAAGAGATGAAATTTGGTTTGCAGAAAAAGACTTGAATGGGATTTCGAATCTTTATTCATTAGCAGATTTTGTTGATGAGGATGGAGTTAAAATACGCAAGGACGAAAATTATGAGAAAAACTATCTGTTAGGAAAATATGGTGCAATTCCTTCCTTAAGGTATTTTGATATGTTTAAGGAGGAATAGTATATGCCTCGATACGAAAGAAATGGAAGTAGAAAACCAAGAGAATTAACAAATCGAAGAACTCCTCAACTTGGATACTATTTTATAGTTACTGACACAAAGGAAACCGAGCAGAACTATATGTACGGCCTAAGAGATTCTATTCCGAAGGAGCTACAAGGAAAACTTGTAATAAAAGTTATAAAGACTAAAACAAAAAATCTTGTAGAGGAAGCTCTTAACTTGGCATCATTAAATCCTCAATTTGGCGAAACATGGATTATTTTTGATAGAGATCAAGTTCAAAATTTTGACGAAATAATTTGCCAAGCAGAGGACAAAGGCATTAAAGTCGGATGGACAAACCCCTGTATAGAAGCATGGTTTAGTGCATATTTCGGCAAGTTGCCTACATATCAAGATTCGGTAGCATGCTGTGCAGGGTTTGGGAGGACATTTGAACAGGGTACAGGTCAAAAATATGTTAAATCAGACCGTGAAATATATAATAAGTTAAATCGCTTTGGTAATGAATCCGAAGCAATTAAACTTGCTCAAAGAAAATACGAAGAACACCAATCAAATTGCAAGTGTAAACCATCAGAAATGTGCCCTTGTACATCGGTTCATCTTTTGGTAAATGAGGTAAAATCTAAAATTGAGCAAGAAGATAGAAAGGAATAACAAATGGAATCAAACAGTATAGAAAAATTACTCGAATCAATATTACAAGAAATTAGCTTATTAACAGTGCAAACAAAGGCCATTGCTATTAAGAATTTTAATGCAGAGTATCTTGCTACTGATGTAAGGAAGAAAGCCTATGAAAAATTTGATGGTGAAAAAACATTAAAAGAAATAAGCGATGAACTTGGATGTAGTCTTCGCACACTACAAGTTTTTAGTGCTTCTCTCATCGAAGACAACCTTGTCGATTTTACGATGCAAGGAAATAGTAAAATTTTATCTAAAAACATTTCAAAAATCGCAGTCTATTATGCACAAAAAGAATTAACAAAGGAGGATATTGATGATGGACAAGTATGAGGAACTAACAACTATGTTTGCGGAATTTTTGACCATATATAAATTCGTTAACAAAAAAACAATTGCAGATACGCTTTTCGCTGAATTGAACAAAACGCAACTTCTTGAGATTTACCAGTTTACAGATGGAAAAAACTCTACTCGAGATATTGCTGCCAAACTTACTCAAAAGTGTGCACATGGAACCATAGCAAACATTTGGAAAAGATGGGCATTGAAGGGTATTGTTGTACCTGCAGAAACAAAAGGTCGTTTCAAAGCTGCTTTTAATCTCGAAGAATACGGAATAACAGAAATAAAGGAGGATGAATAATGGATTGTAATGAACAGATTCTTCAGGAACTAAAATCAATTCGCAGATTACTCACAATTTTCTCTCAAGATAAAATCGAAGATTTTAACGAGAGTATTAAAATAAAATACTTAACCACTCCACAAAGGCAGCAGATGTACGAATTGTTTGATGGAACAAAATCTCTTAAAGAAATATCAGAAATCGTTAAAGTATCTTCTGAGGCCGTCAGACAATTTGCTGTCTTGTTAGAACAAGCAGGGCTTGTTGAGTATGTGATAGTAAGCAGTAAGCAAAAAAATCCAAAACGAATTTTTTAGGGAGGGTAACAATGTCAGGGGCAATTAACGAGAAGGTTGAACAATTATCTGATGATATAAAAAAAATAAAAAACGATTTAAATATTGTAAAAGCTAATACACAGGTAAGTGCAAATCTTTTATCAATTTTACATGGCGATAATATTCTAGAAATGGTTTTTGTGACTGCAAAGAATGAAAAATTGTGTAAAGCTTTAATTCTCTGCAAAGAGCCTAAAACCGCCAAAGATTTGTGCGAAAATCTTAGCATCCAGGCACCAAATATAAGAAAGCAGATTATTGACAAGCTCATTGATGCTTCTCTTTTAACTGTTGCAGATAAAAAAGGGCAACGTGAAGTTTATCGCAGAGCTTTGTATTTGGATATGATAGGATTTGATCAAGCCGCTGTAAAAAAATATCCGAATTTGAAGGAGACTATATGAATATATATTCAATATTGTTTGTATCTATAATTCTATGTACATTATATTGTTGTGTCATATTAGTTTTCCCCGAAACATACAAAAAAACTTCGGCAAAAACGGGAATTAACATCCTAATATATCTTTCTGTTTTAAGTTATTGTATTGCATTGACCTTATTATATAATTACAGGAATATTAATATATTAGCTAAGCAAATAGATACTAAGGTGGCATTAATAATTATACTTAGCATTACAGTTCTTCTTTTCACAGTAAATATACTCTGCCCGGCATTCTGCATTATGGTTAAGCAAAACCAAAAGGAAACAGAAACTGCAACCCAATTTAATAGGTTAATTTTTCAATACAAATATCAAAGCGATAAAAGAACTGAATCTATAAAACAATTAACAGTTTTCCAAGAAGTAAATAAGAAGTTTTTATGTGAATATGGAATAGAGTTATATGTATCTGAACTAATAAAACAATCAAATAATGTAGTGCATCTTGCACCTGAAAAATTAATAAATACACTAGAAGATTATTCAATTAAAATCTTAAAAGAAACAACTGACTATACTCCTAATCCGTTTTCTAACAGTAGTGTTGTATTTTCATTTGGTATATCGACTTTGTTAACATTAATTTTATCATATGTTGCTATTATGCCGTAATAAAAAGAAACGATTTTATCAATATAAATTATTGGAATTCGCATATAAAAAGGAACAATTCGATAATAAGACATATACAGATTGAGTATCAAGAGATAAAGCCACAAAGGTTTTATCTCTTTTTTGTATGATTTTTATCCGCACATTCGTCAAAGCAAATGTCCTCTGATAAAATGAAGATACCAAATTTAAAGGAGGCGTTAACGCTATGAAAGAAAAAATCATTGAAAACGGTTTTGAGTATGTAAGAAGTGGTGATTACTACATTCCAAATCTGAAAGCACCTGAAGGAAAATACAACATCGGTAAGTATGGCAGGTTGCACTCAATATTTATTAAAGAAAACCACCCAGCTTTCTACTCTATGAAAATGCTCAACGGAACTTGGCTTGCATATCTTGAAGAAATTGACACATCCGCAAAGGAAATGGTTGATAGGCTTGTCAAAGATATGGCGGTTAAGCAAAGCATCACAGAAGAACTAAAAGCAAAAGACCAAATGGCTTGGGTTGGAGCGATGAACAACATTCGTCATACAGCAGTAGAAATTGTATTACGAGAATTTGTATGTTATATGGAGGTATAATGAAATGAAGAAATCCGTCATATCCATCATATCAATCGTATCAGTTTTAATAAGTTCTTTTTCTGTAAATGCAGCAGAGGTGCCGAGAGAGTCGGCACCCTGCAATGCATCAAATGAAGCAATCGTTATTTGAAAGTTTTATTGGTGATGTTTTAACCGAAGTGCAGAACGGCTTGGGATATTCTGATGCAAGAGCAAAATCAAACCGCATTTTCTTCGATGCTTGGTTAAACGGTCAGACTAATGGATATAGCTACGGAGTACTTGTTGACATTGCCAATGCTGCAATATGGCAATACCGGGATATGTATCTGCGACCTGATTTTTACAAAGACAATCTTGAAAAAGTAAGATCTATCATCACTCCCGTGATTGAAGATTATAAATCAGGCAAAATTACTTATGCAGAAGCAGAATTTAATGCCCGAAACAAGATTTATCAATCGGTAAAACACGACTTCAATCCTGATATAGAATATATGAAAGATCCTCTTTCAAGAGATATACCATCAGTAGATAATAGTTTGTTTATATTTGCGAGAAAACTAATTTTAGAATAGAAACACCTCCTTTGTTGAAAACAAGGGGGGTGTTTGTTGCGTTAAACACTATATGCAAATAGTTTCAGTAAATATTGAACATCTTTGTTGTCTAAACCATATCTTGCAATTAGTTGCATTTGTATTTTTCTTAAAGAATCCTTATCCTTTAATTCATTTGCGGTCGTAATGGCAGATTTATATCTATCATAATCTCTTGTAGTCATTTTTTCTTCCATAATGTAACCTCCAAATTTTTAAAACTTATTTGAAAATCCTTCTAGTATATATAATTCCGTATATCACCATCAAAATAACTAATACTGGGACAATAAATAAATTTAATAATGCGACAACCAATAGAACTTTTAATACATTTTGTATTCCATATATTGCTGAATTGATTACCTGATACCATTCATAATTATTACAACACACATATTTATGCTTCTTTACATAAGAGATTGTTCCTACAAGTTGTCCTATTGCACAACATAATGCCACAAGTTCTACAGGCACAAATCCGCAAACCGTACTTCCTATATTGGGAACTATAATTGCGGAAACGATAATAGCACAAACCATCGATAAGCCAAAACATAACAACGCAAATATTCTCTTGTTTAGATTATTTTTTCTTATGGGCGGAATAACCGAATTTGTTTCCTCACTCATAGTCAACCCTCTCGTTCAATTTTTCTTAATTTCTTAAATGTGTGTCTTTTTACAAAACCACTTATAAATTCGTTCATAATTCAAAATAATCGCAAAAAAGGACACCAGTCTCCCGATGCCCTTTCGCTTGCTATTCTATTGACACTCAAAATAGAATTACATTGGTATGTACTATGCAATACAATTCGAAAGAACATCCGCAAGAATAGTATAGTACTGTTCTTCGGCTTGTAATTTAGCTTTGCCACCACCAATAAGACTACTAAGACCAGCAACTGCTCCCATAAAGCCACCAGCGGCAGCAGTATTGGTATTACGGTAATTCTTACTTCCGCCCATGTTGAAAACATGCATAAATGCATATTTACCCATATGCTGAATACGAATTACGAACTGCAAATAATCGTTTGCGTGTTCAGGATTATACATTACTAAGATATCTTCAACCTGTTTATTGAAAAGACCTCCGCTCTTGAGCTGATCTTCACGAAAAGCTACCGGAATACCGTTCGCATCTGCTTCGTTTTGAATTGCTTCGCGAACAGTCATAAGATTAACATTTTCCCCATTAGGAAATCTTACCTGGGGAATCCACTCTGTGGTCAACATACTTTCTGAATAAGCCATTATTAAGTTCCTCCTTTGAAAAATTTATATATAATTAACGAAGACCAGTAGCTCGAGTGTCAGCGTTACTGATTTCATAATTATATTCATATCCAAGCTTTCCCATTCTAAGGAAGCCACCGCCTTTAGTGCTTTCAGCATCCACAACAATTTTTACAATATCTTCCAATGCTCTTGTGCACCTATCATCATTCTTTGGGACTACAACAGACATAGTCTTTAACAAGCCATTAACATAATCCAACTGTCGTTTATTAATTATCAAGTGTTTGCCTGATGATCTATTGTAAGACATTGCTTTCATAGCATCTTCATGAAGTGCCACAAAATATTCAAATTTAACCTGTTCATCATTTGAATTCATCGAATATGCGATTTTGGCTTCCGCGATAGCCTCTGTAATCATTCCAATATTGCGAAGGCAATTCGCTGCCAAAGAATGATATTCATATTCATTTGGATTAATATGAGATGCTGTTTTAAAAGCTTTAAATGCTTCAGCAAATTGATCGCAATCCGCATATGCAAATCCTAATTGACGATAAATGCTGTCGTCATTATCAATAAGCAAACTAGCCCTTTTTAATGCGTCGATACCTTCAGCTAAATTTCCTCCTCGTCGGAGTGCCTCACCATACAAAAACCATGCTCGGCCATTTCTTTCATGTGCTCTAATTTCCCTCTGCGCGATTTGCACCGCATAATCATTCATATCTCGGTTATATGCTTTGAAAAATTCTTCTTCCCAGTCTGAATTATCAGGTGTGCTTTGATCAACAACATCAGACTTCGGAGCTTGACTTAACTGCAGGTCATATTCCTGACGCTTATTTGCATCCAATAATATTTTTTCTGCATCAGCAATTTCTTTTACATGCATCTCAGCTTCCGCACGTATTGTTGCATCCGGATTGTTTGCTCGGTTATTCCAAACTCTTCTTGTCTTTCGGATAGCTTGCTCTATCGTCGTTTTATCTGCACTTTGAGGAATCTCAAGTAGTTCGTAGTAATTTACCATTATATTATCTATCCTCCCTTTAGGGTTATTAATCTTCCAATTCTTTTATCCACTCGAAAAACGAAGGAAATAATTGATTGTAAAAAGCAAATAATGTGTCTCCTGAAATACATTTCAGTGATTCGACATATTTTGATACTATATTAAAATCTATGTCACAATTAAATTGATACATACGCCTTACTATAGGGAATAAATCTATATATTGTTTACGTGCATCAACCATCAGTTTTTCATCACAGAAATTTTCTTGATAAAGTTGTTCAGTATATTTTTTTGATATCGTATCATCAATGTACGCCACTTCTTCTTTTTCGCTATATATTCCAAATATACATTGTGGCGAACTTATTTGTGTGCAATCTTCATTCCGAGAAAAAATAACATAATTATCGATTAAACTTTCATTGGAATCTTTGCTCATAATAGGTTCAGAACAATATGAAGCAGAAAAGATATAATCCACACAATTTGTTTTCGCTATAACATTTTTAACTTGATTTATATTCATTTTCCACCTCACCTGATAATCTGACTTGTAACATTAATTCCTACAAAATTACGCAACATATCTTGAAGTTCCCACGCATTACATTTTACAGTTCCTTGATTTGAATCAAGGATATAAAAGGCGGTAACATCTCCGTATTTGTTTTTTTCTACGCTCGTCAACGTGACTGCATGTCCTTTGCCGTAGTTTTGAGGGCTGTTATAAAACAATCCTGCATCAACATCGATTATTACACCACGACCTTCAGATACCCACTTGGCTAAATCGTTGATTGTGTCGATGCTTGTTTTACCATCCGCATCGGTTTTCACATCAAAAATACTGCTGCTTACTCCGAAGTTATCTAATATTTGTTGTCTTTGTTTTGGTGTTGTTCCACCACTTGCAGACGGGTTAAAAGGATTAACGGTGCACAATCTCGTAGCAAAAAAACCACCTTGCTGATTTGCCGCATAATCAATCATTTCTTTTTCACCATAATTAACGCCTGCTAGCCTTAAGACATTTGCACATGAACAAAGCCCGCAAGTTCCTTTGAAGTTATCGTAAGCACTACCTTGTTCCGCATAAAGATACTGATCCACTTCAAGCGGCGAATCATAGGTTTCCATACCAGATGCATCTTTAGTAAAACCATATTGAGACACAGATAAATCCCTCGGAGTCTTTCTTGTTGGCTTAAATAGTTCTTCCAGAGTATTAGTTTCAGATTGTTCATCCGCATTGACATAACCATTAGGAACGGTTGTTCCGTTGCTATTGTTTGAAATATGTTCTCTTAACCAATCGTTTCCAGATTTTGATACACCCACAAGACAATCAGCTGCATAATTCAATTTTGTTTTTGAAATAGTCAACTGATTGATTAATTCTTGATATTCTCGTTGGTTAGTTTCTCGTAATACATTACTTATCAATGCCAATATTTCACTTGCTTGTTTAGAGTATGTTCTTACTTGTGCAGTGGCATTTTCTGCATATGTTACTAAATTAATTATCTGTTGTGCGATAATAAGCAAATCGCTCAAAAACGCCACCTCCTAGTTCATTGTTTATTATCTGACTTTTTTCTTCACAAGTGTTTTTTGAGTGCCTTCGCACCAATCGTAACCCGCTTTGGCAGCTTCTGCAGTAACTTTAGCAGCATAAAGTAATTCTTTTTGTGCTGAGAAAAAAGCTGCATATACAGCTTTCGCCGAAGAATCATTTGTTCCGTTTGCAATGGATAAAAAACTTTCCGTATAACGATGTACCGTCTCAACGCACTGATTAAGGTAGTAGCCTTTTGCTACTGTATCATCAGCAACACCCCTAATGAACTGTTTAACTTCCTCTTCTTTACTCATGCCTTGCTTACCCAATCTTTTGCAGCATTTGCTGCCGCCTGAAGCGAAGCGGAAGCATCTTTCACAGCCTTACTTGCTTGTTGAAAAGCAGCAATCATTGTCTTATCTTCGCCTGACGATGTTCCACCAATTGCACTATTTACCGCAGCAATATTTTTTTCGAGATTTGTAGATAGTTGCGACAACTGTCCAGCGGTCGAAGTAGCCTGCTGTCCAATCTGATTAACCATTTGCTTGATTTGAGAAATTGATGATGCCATAATATTTCCTCCTGATTATTAAAATTTATTTTTATATTTACGTTTCATTTCTTCTAGAAGGGCAGCGCCTTCTCTTTCTGCCAATGCAGCAGCTTCTTCCTTGCGTTTTCGTTCGGCTTCAGCTGCAGACAAGGCACTAGCTTGTTTTCTTGCAGCCTCTTGCTGTAACTTTCTCTGTCGTTCGGCAACTGCTTGCTGAGTCTTTCTTGCAAACCATTCCTGAATTTCTTTTGCTATCTGCTCTTGAATTTTAATACATTCGCGTATGCTTAAATTAGTAAAAACAGGACGCTGATCTTCCGGTATTCGCATCGCTGTATTTGACACACAACTTTCCCGAACACTTCTGTACTGGCTCTTAATTGTTTGTTTTATTCGCTGTAATTCTAAAGCAGTTTTTGTATACTCGTTCTCTATTTCTGCGACCTTATTTCGTTCCTCTTGTGAAATATCCCCTTGCGAATTATCTTCGGAAGAAATTAAAGATATTAGAGTTAAAATATTCTTTTGATAACTATTAAATAATTGCTCCATACTTAATTACCATCCCTCCGATTCAATAATTCCGCAAATGCGATTATTTACAGGCATCAACGGAATGACAACTTCATCTGATGGTAATTCAGAATTATCATGAACATATGCTCGATTTTCTCGCACGCTCCATGTGATAAATGGTCCCAATACATCTCTCGATGTATCACTGTCCATTCTAAGTAATATTTTAGTTTCAAAATAACCATCGTTTCCAAATCCTATGTGATTTTTGTATGTACTAACACTTGACCACCAACAAATGAAATGCACACCCGTAGTTCCGCATTTCAATAGTCTCTGAAACGTGTCAGCCCCGGATTCTCCACTCAAATTCATTTCAGAAAAGTTTGAATAACGATCCATACCAAGACACATTATATAAACATCTTCTTCTAAGCCGAAGTCATTTATTTCATTTTGAAAACTTGAAAGCCAATCTACTGCTTCATTTGCACTAACGAGTTCTATCGGAAAACCGAACCGTTCCATCAGTTGTGTCCAACGGGGCATATAGCTGTTTCTATACACATCTTGACCTAATCCATCTATTAAGACAAATCGAGCATTTCCCTCGGGATGTTGCAACGCAAGAGCTATACATAGACTTTGTATCATTCCTACAGCCATATTATTCTGACCAGGCAAAATACCATCTTTGTGTAGATTCTCAGCCGATCCAAGAATAGCGATGTTTTTACCTATATCATTCATAAACGGTATCGAAATAATATCTCGTTCTACTGAAAGTCTAATTCCTATCGGAATGTGAATAACACCTGAATCTTCAACTGCATTTCTCCATTTTTTTACTTCCGACACAATCATGGAAAAGTCCATATAATCTTGTCGAGTAAAAATAACAGGGTACTTATTTCTGCACTCTTTGCAGAAAGTTTGTCTTATTTTTATTGTTTCTTTTGGTTCAGCATATGCAACAGTAAATTTTTTATTTGAGTCCACCGCACCATAATTCTCATTAATTACAGCTTCGCCTCTAACCCTTAACTGTGCTGCTGCATCATTTCCTATTCCAAACAAAGCATAGGACTCTGACACAGTATTTTGAAGTGCAATTCTTACTGGAAACTGTGCATATATTCTTTCATCTTTGCCTAACAAGCCCGCTGCACCATTTATTGACTGAGATGCAAGAATAACATGTATTGCACATGCGCGCCCTTGCCGAACAATATTTTCCAACAATGCGGCTGCTTCTTCTGAAATATCATCGTTAGTTTCAAAAAGTTTTTGACATTCATCAATTACCAAAACTATTCTAGGAATTACCTCTTCCGGATACTTCTTGCGGTAGTCTTCGTAGTCTTTCGCACCACCATCCGGAGCACTTCTGAACAATTCAGCTCGGTGAAGTCTCTCGTTTTCCAAATCTTTTAGAACTGCCAATCCAACGTCTCTGTCACTTTCAAGACCTAACATTTTCGCATGTGGAAGCCACGACATTTCATCTTTATCTGAATACGGCTTAAATGTTAATCCATCCTTAAAATCCAAGAGATATAATTCTAATTCCTTGGGGCTATATCTCCAACAGAGGCTATGAACCATTACCTCAAGTAAGTTTGATTTACCTTTTCCTACTGCGCCTGAAATAAGTATGTTGTGATGTTGCGTTACTTTGTCACCTATACATACCGAAATTGTGTCAAGACCGCTCTTTCCAAGATTGAAAACAATATTTTCAGTGGAGTTTTTCGTCCACATTTGTTCAGAACACTCAATCTGTTTAAACGGAATCGTTATAACCGAAGAATTTTTTGCTTCTTCATTTATTCTTGATATATCTTCTGAAATGTCAGAAGGCTTTTTAACAGGAAAGTTATACGATAATTTTTCGTATTCGGCACTAGACGAAATCCATTTGTTCCCTGTAAACTTGAAAGAACTAAAATTAGGAAGAGTTGCAATTGCCTTTATAATCACATTGTCATTCGATGAATTCTTACTTGATAAATATAAAACAGCAATTCCGGCTCTTGGAGCACCTTTCAAAATTCTAATCAACTGATTTCTGAAATCTTCTTTTGAAGACTGTGGAATATCTTGTACTACTATTAAACGAAGCTTTCCAACTGGCTGCTGAGCAGCTTTTCTAAGCTCAACCAACGAATTGTATCGTCCTTGCAATAAAGAATCCACTTCAACTAATTCTTCCGTTATTTTTGTCAGAAAATCGTTTATTTCTTCAAATTTAGTTAACATTTGGAAATCAGTTAAACGTGTAAATGCCGAAAACTCAGGTCTAAGTTCTGGATTGATAGCTGTAATCGACAATTGTCCCGGAGCAGTCTGTATTAATGCCTGTAAAGCTAACTGAAGTCCTATCGTATGACACTCGTCACCACTACTCTCAAGAAAAATATTCCCGTGACCAATAAAGGGCACAATACAAGGGATTGATGTATCAGAAAAAATAAGTTTTTTTAATTCTTCTGAGAATATCTCTCCATATGTTAAATATTCAGCGACTCGAATTACCGAATCGTCTTCCTGATTCATCTGTGAACACACTTCGTCAATCTTATGTAGTGTTGCCATCAAATTATTTATAGATGACGTTGCGGACTTGCTTCGTTCTCTTTCATATTGTTTTTTTATGATTGCACGAGCATCTATCCGCTTTTTATTAGCTTTTATTTCTTCTTGCTCTATTGCGTAAAGGCTATGCTGATATGCAACAGCAAATTTATCAAATAGCTGGCTAATACTGTCCATATGCATATCCTCCTTTAAGTAAGCTTATTTTTATTCTAGTTTTTTTCGTTGACAGAGCGAACTGCAACGATCACATCTGCCGGTCTAAACACTTGATCGCGTAGAAAATAGCCATTACGAACTACCTTTACAACACTTTTTTCAGGATGCTCGTCTGTTACATCGGCTGTGCCAACGGCATTATGATATCTAGGATCAAATATTTCAGGTCGCTCCATTTGATAAATCTCTCGGCGTGCAAGTAATTCTAATATTTCTTCTTCTACAGATGCAGTCATATCATCAACAGTTTCTTGATTATCAATCCTATCACAAATCAGTAGTAGTTCTTTGACAAACGCAGATAAATTTTTTTCATCCAGCCTTTGTTGTAGCAATTCGTTCTGTTCCTTAAGTTGTGCAATTGATGCAACTTTTACTTTGTCATCCATTAATCTGCGCAGAAAAAGATCTTTCAGCTGTATAACTTCTTCATATGTTTTACTAATCATTTCTTCACTCATCTTGCCGCCTCCGATTACTGAATATCCATTTGATTTATTCGCTGTACAGCATTATTTACTTCTTCTTCGTTCATGTTCATAAGGCGGTCTATCTCGAATTTACCGACAACAACACCTTTAGTATCGTCAAACAATTCTACATATACAGTCTGATCAATATCATAAGCATATGAAACTGTAAAGGGCGCTCCCTTTGGATATGGAGGTACGGGTATTTCTTTTGAACCAATTTCTGTCACATAACGTACCTCTTTGTCTTCACCTTGTGTTACTCTAACAAGAATGGAAGTTTGCTGATCCACTACAGTTCTTGCATGTTGTTCACCTTTAGTAGGAATCTTTGCATTTTTAGGAATTACCACAAAATTTTCATCTTGATCCCGGTCATTTAGTAAAATTACGCCTAATGCCTGAGAAGTAACGTCAGAAACATTGATAGTGATTAGTTCTCCACCTATCACTGCTGGTACGCCAGTGCCAGGTTCGCTATCATCTGTTTCACTTACACTAACATATGCTTGGATAGCTGCACCTAAAGCAACCGCTTCATCAGGATTAACATTTAACTCGGGATCTTTTCCTGATAAACTAGTCATCATTTTCTTAACCATTGGCATACGAGTAGAACCACCAATCAATAACAGGTGATCTATATCACTCCAGCTTTTTCCGGCGCTCTCCATTGCATCTTCAACTAGTTCTCTAGTCGTATTTAATAAATCCTCAGTTCTACTCTCAAATTCATCACGAGTCATTTTAATGCGAATATGCTTTCCATCAACAGTAAGCATTATTGATGTTTGTGCTACTGTCGTAAGACTTTTCTTAGCAATCTCTGCCTTTTCTCGAATTTCAGCAACAAGAAGATCGTCGGTCCTTACATCTCTTGTTATGCCTTGCTCTTTAATTTGTTCAAAGACATATTCTGCGATTCTATTATCAAAATCGAAACCACCAAGATTTCTATTGCCGTCTGTTGCAAGAACGTCAAAATTGCCATTATTTATATCCATTATGGTAACATCAAAAGTTCCGCCGCCCAAGTCATATACCAAAACAGTACCATTTTTATCCTGACTGAGTCCGTAAGACATTGCAGCTGCTGTAGGTTCATTAAGAACACGCAAAACATTCATTCCCGCAATTTGTCCTGCTTGTCGGGTTGCGGTTCTTCTTGCATCATCAAAATATGCAGGAACTGTAATTACAACATCGGTAACCGTTTGTCCAAATGCTATTTCGGCATCATTTTTTAGTTTTTTCAAAATTACAGCCGAAATTTCTTCAGCACTATAAGAATGTCCATTGGCAGATTCAAATCTCCAGTTCGGATCACCCACTTGGCGCTTAACAAATTGAACAACATCTAATGGAGCCGTAGAAGCAGAATGCTTGGCCATTTCACCAACAAGAGGCTCTTCTCCTGCATCTGTTGAGGGGAATAAGACAACAGAAGGTGTGATATTTTGCCCTTCAACATTAGGAAGGATTGTTGGATTACCATCCTGCATAATGGCAACCGCTGAATATGTTGTACCTAAATCTATACCGATAGCTGTTTTCATTGTCATTTCCTCCATACTTTTATCGCTTGTTCCACATAATTGTGATTATGTGGAACAAACAGAATATAAAATGTCTGTAATTTGTGATTTTAGACACGAAAATAAGACCGATGTTATTTAATAAATTTTCATCGGTCAACTTTTGCTGTCGTTTTTTGTGCATATCGGAGATTTTTTGTAAATTTTACTAAAAATATTGATTTTTTTAGTCGGATATGTTATAATTAAATCTGTATGTAACAAGTTTGTTTGTATAAGTGTTCCACATAATCACAATTATGTGGTTTTTATTTTAACATCTCAGTAAACCAAGTTTCTGCATCTGCCTGCGATGTACTTCGCCCGTTTCAATAGTGTATATTCTAGTTGTGTTTACAGATGAGTGTCCTAAAATATCAGCAAGTCTCACGATGTCTTTCTGTAAACTATAATAAGTTCTCGCAAAGAGATGTCGAAAGTTATGTGGAAAAACCTTATCTTTTGAAACTCCGGCGTTTTTGCATAATGCTTTTAACATTTTCCATATATAGCTCCTGTTAAGAGGCTTTCCGGTACGGCTCACAAACACGGAGCCGTTTTTTATATTATTATCCCTAATATACCCCTTTAACATTTTACAAAGCTCTTTTGGAAGAATTACAATGCGCATTTTGCCTTTGCAGTTTATTACCGCTTGTCCCGAATGTACGGCTGATGTGGTAATATAACGAAGTTCACTTACCCGAATGCCCGTTGAACAAATTGTCTGCATAAGGTAATAAAGTCTTTCGTTATTTTTGCTTTTTGCTGCATTCAGCAACCTTTCATATTCCGCTTTTGTCAGTTCTTTATCCTTGCTTGAAAATATTTGCTTTTGGATTTTTAATGCCTTTATCCGTATATCATGCCATTCCATAAATGCAAAGAAATTATTAAGGGAAGATATTGCTGCATTGACACTCGCAGGAGCATATTTTACACAAAGCTCTTTTTTGTATTCCAATGCCAATATCTTTGTTACTTTTTGACCGCATAGCCAAGCCATAAAAAAGGTTATATCACGGATATATTTTTCTATGGTATTTTCGCTCTTTTCCTCCTCAATCAAATAATTTTTAAAGCTATGAATTAGCTCATTTGTGATTTTTCTCATTCAAATCAACTTCCTTTCCTTTATGTATTCTACCACTTACATAAACAAACTATTTAGAAGTCATCAATGAATTTTAGTATTTACACAAATCTCCACTAAAAGTCTATTTAATAAGCAGTAATTTGACAAATGTGCGGATTTACAGATACAAATTAAGCCCGAATATGCAAGCTGAATTTTGCTTGTATATTCGGGCTTTTTCTGTTTTAATAATATTTTTTAATTTCTTCTAATAACATTTCTTCATCTGTAATATCTTGCAAATATTCGACTCTTATATGACTTCCTCCTTTTAGATATGATAACCATCCTTGCAAGCACATTATATAATTATCATCCAATGTTGATAGTTTCGAATATTTTCCGACATAGCAATTTCTTGCATCCCATGATTCAAGTGCAACTGGATAAGTATTCCTATACCTAAGTTCTTGTATAATATGTACATATCCATTTTCATCTACGACAAGTTGATTATCAACTCTATCATCAGCTTTTATCATTGCCTCTTTAATCTCATCTTTTGTAAATATGTGCTTAGGGCGAGATACAAGTTTGATTATTTTAATTGAAAGTAAGTTTTCCATAGGTTCTTCATATCCTGAATCAGTACATATCTTTTTGATTTTATTGACTATCGCTGATGCTATTGATATTGCAATTTCTCTGTTAAACACACAGAAAATCTCACTATCGTCAGATTTATTAACAGGTTTTATATATCCATCAGTACACAGATACAGCTTATTATCTGTAATCAAAAAATCGAAAATATTTTTATCGCTTGGCAAATTAAATTCAAATGCAAACTTACAGTATTCACTATTACAAGTTGCTTCGACAAAACAGTCATAAAAACACCATTTCTCATAATTACTAGTTATGTAATCTTGTGGAGGGTTGAATAAAAGCATATTATCATTTTTAGTTTTTTTAACAGCAAATGGATTTTTATTCAATTCTTGGCAATTAAGAATCGCATCTTCTTCGTATCCTTTTGCTTTAAGGCTTTCTACAGTGTGAATTAG
Organism: uncultured Clostridia bacterium; assembly: GCA_944392335.1. Lineage (GTDB taxonomy): Bacteria > Bacillota > Clostridia > UBA1381 > UBA1381 > RGIG1988. The sequence goes on along the minus strand of CALXWJ010000085.1, from coordinate 1,870 downwards.
ATTGATTATATATTTTCTAAATTGTTCACTTGTACACATATCGTGCCTGCCATCATATGTTGCTGAAATTCCATTATACTGACCATATTTTAATACGAACAAAAACTTGCCCCTTAAATATCTAACCACTTCTTTAGCCTCTTTGGGTAGAGGTGTTCCATCATCATAGTCATACACACCATATTGACTATCAGAAGTTGAAACATAATTTCCCGGATAGTCCTCAATTAGTAGTTCTCTGTCATCCATATCACTAATAATAGGTGGTAGCTCATCTAGCTCAAGTAAAAAATAATTCCATGTATAATTGTTACCGAAGGACTCATATATCAAACACTTTGGTCTTACTAAATAACATAGTCCCATATCATCATATATATAAATGCAATTTTCTTCATATGCCCGTTCTGCTTTTTTAAAATCTAACCCACCATTACTTGACAATAGCATATGATTGTACGCACGAGAAGTTCCAACTATATTTAAAATCTCGATTATTCTGTCAACATTTCGCCATACTGCACTTTCTTGTCCAAACGGAAACAAGTATTTATTTAAGAATTCCCAATCACTTTTTTGTGAAAGTTCATCATCATCTAATATGGATAGATAATTTTCCAAAACACTTTTGAATTGTTGTATAGTTGGTCTCTCATCAGGAATATTACTTGTAGATTTTTTCAATAGATTTTCTAATTCTACCAAATGCACCTTTTCAAACTTATCAAAAAATCTTAATCCATGCTGTTTATCGTTAAAATTATAAACTCCTTCAAATCCTTTTGCTTCGCCTGACAATATAATCCATAGTGTCTTAGCTAAAGAATATACATCAGCTTTTTTTCCATCTGAATGTTTTGGATTCCTCTTCATTTCTGGTGCCATAGTGAAAATTGCACCTAAAGCTCTGTTAGAGCGAGTAAGGTCATTATTACTTTCGGGAAATTCTACTAAACCAAAATCTCCAAAGCAAAAACAATTATTATAATAATACAAGTTAGCAGGTTTTATATCTCTGTGAGCTATGTTTTTTTGATGGAGCTCCGAAAGAGTTTGGGATAGTTGAATAAAAGCTGATACAACCGTTTTTATAAACTCTTTTGTATTACTATCATTTTTATGTAAGACATCAGTAATAGGTTGTGCAATAGGCATTACATATTGATATTTCCACTTCGAATAATCTAAAATAGGTAAAATACCACTTATTTCTTTGCACTGAAGCATTATTTTTATTTCATCAACAAAGCGTTGTTTAGGCTCTTTGTAGAAGTTGGTTAAAACTTTTAATGCATATATATTATTATCTTGATTTCTAACCTTATATACCTTAGCATTTCCACCTCCACCTAAGGGCTTGTTTTCAATTAGGCTGTACTTTTTATCCCATACTTTTATATGTTCATCTTTCATTTTAATTCATATCCTAAATATTTTCTCATTTTATTTATTGCTTTTTTATATACATTTTCTATCGCATCAGGAGTAAGGCATAGCTTTACTGCCATTTCTGAAAGTTTTACCTTTTTAGGCTTCAGTTTAAAGCAATCGGGGCAAAATGACAAGTATTCCGAAATGACCAACCTTTCTCTGTAATCAAGTTTCTCAAAGGCTTCTTTTACATAGTTAAATCGTTCTGTTGCTAACAACACCCGTAGCGGCTCGAAATCGGTGTCGCTAGTTATGTCTGTAAGTGTTTCTTCAGCTTCTTCGTCGGCATAGCTTACATAGAAATCTGCAATATTGGGGGTGCGGACATATTCTTGGACTGTTTTATGCTATTAATCCAAGACTATGCCTGTACTCTACAGGGCTCATATACCCCAACGATTGCTTGATTCGTTTCGTATTATACCACTCGATATAGCTG
>CALXWJ010000084.1 GCA_944392335.1 uncultured Clostridia bacterium | reverse complement strand
TTGACCTAACAAAACTTCTCCCGAAACAGATATAATCTTTCCAGTTTCGTTATCATAATACACTCCCTGAATTTCTTCTGCGTATGCAAACGCTATAACACTTGTAACAAGTACGGTGGCAAGAATTGTTGATAATATTTTCTTCATACAAAGTTCACCCTTTCTTTTTTATATTAATATTTGTTCCCTGCTCCTGTATTAATTTAATTATAACATTAATAAATGTTTTTGCAATATCCCTGTGACACTTTACGCAAATAGCGTGATACTTTACACATTTTTACAATTTTTACAGTTTTATTATATCATATAAATTATTAATGTCTACCCTTTTTGCATAACTTGTCGTTTTGCGTGCATAATTGGTAAAAATAAAGAGTCTAAAACTGAATTCAGACCTTTTATACAAAACAAATTATTAATTTTTTGTAAAGATAACAAATCCAAGTATAAATTCCGTATACGTTTGGATTATCTCAAGTTTACAATTTTATTTTGTAAGTAATTAATTAATATTTTGAATATACAATCCATAATTTCATTTGTCGAATTTGCTATTTTACACATATACTATCCATTGCATAAAAATGTCAAGAGTCATTTTCTCCTCTCACTCCACCGTACATACCGTTCGGTATACTACAGTTTGATTCATTCTATACAAAAAAATCCATATTTTGATGCCATAAAAATTTTAATTATGAAAGGCTTTCATATAAAATGAATTACAAATTCTCCGTGTCCAACATATTCTGCATATGTCACATCAATAATACTGAATTTAGGACTTTCTGCAAACACCTGCAATATCATAGCCTATATCAACGTTGAACCAAAAACCCAACTAATAATTTTTTTCATATTCTTTATCCCCTTTCAATTTATCTAGTTCTAATAATACTGTTAATTCCCTTTTTAGTTCATCAGCGTTAACTATAGTTCTTTTTAATTTCCCGTAATTGCCGGTTACGTAATTTATATTTCCCAACACTATGTTTCTACTTTTTCCGTTCACAAACAAAAAAATCTCTATTTCCGAATTTTTCAGCTGATATCCGGTAGCTCTTGATAAAGTCAGGTATGATTTATATTTACTGATACAATTTACAACTTCATCAAAATCATAATCTGTGACCTCTATTCTGTTATATTCGTCCCCTTCGGTGTTAAATTTGCTGTTATATACAATTCTGTCAATTCGTATATTATCTTTTTCGCTGCAAATTCTCTTTGGATAAAAAATTATTGAAAAAACAAGAAAAACAGAAAAGAGTATGAGCATTATTTTTTTTAACTTCTTCACTAAATTCCCTCCTTTTCTATTTTTTTGTTTTCCAACTTAATCAACTCTCCACATAACACGTAATCCCACCTTCCCTATATATCAAAAGACATAGTGACTTACTATATCCTTTACTCCTTTTTCTATTCTTTATTTCATTATATCATATAAATTATAAATTTCTACCTTTTCTGCATAACTTGTCGTTTTGCGTGCATAATTGGTAAAATAAAGAGCCTGAAAATCATTTTCAAGCTCTTTATACACACCAAGTTACCTGTTATTTGCAAAAATTATAAATTAATTCCTTAATCCCATATAAAGGGCATCTAAAATTCGATGCCCTAAATATGTTTTTTAGTTATTTAATTTTTTAATTCAACCGTTCTTGTTTGCTCATCCCAAGATATTTCAATATTAAACTCATTTGCAACTGCACGTGCCGGGACAAACAGAGTACCGTTAACAAATCTTGCACACGTTTCTAACGGAACGTAATAACCGTTTTCCTGATTTTTACGCATTCCTATAAGATATGGCATTATTTCAAGTACCGTTTCGCCGTCTGAGAGAGTCGCAACCACCGTATTATTATTATATTCAACAGTACATCCTACTTCTTTAAAAGCGTCAACCGGAACTAATGTCCTGTCATTGTAAATAACACATTGATGGAGATATTCGTTTTCTTCTCCGTTTATAATAAATTTAACATTACTCTTTTTTAAATCATAATCATCAACTATTTGAGCATGAAAATCAACATAAATTGCAGGACATTCATATTCTGTACCGTCTTCTCTGTATTCAATTCCCGATGTATATAAAACATCCGGATATTCATTGAAACTTCTTTCAATATCTCCTTCATGGTAATCATATTGAGATGCAAATTCATGATGCTTTTTGTTCATCTCTACAAAATATTTTGATGGTGTCAATTCATCATTGTCTTCCCAGCCTTTGGAAAAATCATACGCAAATGATGTTATTCCCTGCAAAACTATTATACATCCCATTAATATTGCAATAATTTTTTTATACATAGTTCATCTTCCTTTCATTATATTTTTATTTTTACAATTCGATCCCGAAAAATATTATTTTTGTTACTCGTCTGTTTTCTCAAAGAAAGTAGTATATAATGTTATATACTCATAACCGTATGTTCCGTCAGCTACATAGGCATCATATCCACTGTGTTCCACATTAGGATCAGGATCTTTTAAAAACATCATGGGTCTGTTCAGTGCTTTATATATAAGATCTGCCGCTTCTTCTCTTGTAAGTCCTTCTTTTATTCCCGAATGTTCAACCAAGCCCATAATTTGAGCTGTATTCATATATCCGGCAAATTCCGCATACATAGCATATCCTAAAATATCAACGACAAGTTTTACTGCATCCTCATAAGAAATATTCTTATCAGGTTCAAATAGTTGTGTTATGTTATCGGGATTACGGTTTAATCTGTAATGCCGTGCAAATTCTTCAATATATTCCATCGGTGTCCTTGAAATTTCATTACCGTTTTCATCCACTTCAACAAAATAAACATTTCCTTCATCTTCCCTCAGCCAGCCTTTGTCATCACAATAGTTTATGTATGGATTTGCCCAATGCTCCTGCGGAATATCCGCATAGGAGGATAAGGACGGCTGTGGGTCTTTTAACCCGGCAATGGTAGCCGCAAGAGCGATAAACTCTGCTCTTGTTATCATTTTATCAGGGTAAAAATTCCCGTCGTCATATCCGTGTATGATACCAAGACTCTCCAATTCGAGAATTTCTTCTTTCACAGGCGAATCATCAATATCGTTTAAAGCATACACAGGCATTGTATTAATAAAAAATATGCTTACAAGTAACATTAAAATTATTTTTTTCATAAATATCACCCTTTCTTTTTAATATTAATATTTGGTCCCTGCTCCTGTATTAACTTAATTATAACATCAATAAATATTTCTGCAATATCCCTGTGACACTTTACGCAAATAGCGTGACACTTTACACACTTTTACAATTTTTGCAGTTTTATTATATCATATAAATTATTAATGTCTACCCTTTTTGCATAACTTGTCGTTTTGCGT
>CALXWJ010000083.1 GCA_944392335.1 uncultured Clostridia bacterium | reverse complement strand
ATAGATTTTGACATAAAAAAACTTCCTTTCTAACAGACATACTGCTATGTCTATTATACAGGAAATTGTGTCAAACTTAAATCCATTATTGGTATATAAACTGGAATTTACTTTTACATTTAAGAATGCTGCAATATGTTCGGCTGACAGTCTTGACTAACATTAAAGGATGTGCTATAATATATCAGGAAATTATTGTATATTGGGGAAATACCCATAAAAGATGAAGCAGCCAAGCTTTCGCACCGTTTATGACCGTTTGCTTTAGCCGGAATAAGAATGCATTGATAGGTGATTGGACTGACAGTCGGGCAAACGGCAAAAAAAAGAATACAACCCATGTTTCAATGAACGGCACGTCGGATGTTCACTGCCGAAAGAGTTGCCAGCCGGGATAGATTCCCGGCTGGCAATCTCAATGTGACCGTTAGGATAAATCCTCAAGCTGCAGTTGATATTTGCGGCTCATATGCAAACAGGCGGCGTATTCTAAAACCAAAAACAGTACAAGCGTCAGAAAGGATGAGAAAATGAACCGTTTACTAAGCTACGTAAAAACCCACTTGTTCATTACTGTCATGGCTCCGTTATTCAAAATGTTAGAAGCAACTTTTGAACTTTTTGTCCCGTTAGTTGTGGCAAAGATGATCGATGTGGGTATTGCACAGAATGACGGCCCTTATCTTTGGAAAATGGGCGCTCTCCTCATACTTTTGGGCATCGTGGGCTTTGGCTTTGCACTGACTGCCCAGTATTTCGCGGCCAAGTCCGCCATCAGCGTGGGAATGGCTATGCGCAGTGACCTGTTCGCCCATATAAATACTTTTTCATACCGGGAGATCGACACTATAGGAACTTCCACCATGATCAACCGTATGACCAACGATATAAACCAGGTTCAAAACGGATTAAATATGTTTCTTCGTTTGTTCCTGCGCTCTCCGTTTGTTGTTTTCGGGGCTATGATCATGGCTTTTACTGTGAATGTCAAAGCGGCGCTTCCCTTTGCCGTTACTATTCCTGTACTTCTGATTGTAGTCTTTGCTATTATGCTTGTCAGTATGCCTCTTTATAAAAACGTGCAAAAGCAGCTTGATAAAGTACTTCTAAGTACCAGAGAAAATCTTCTTGGTATCCGGGTAGTGCGGGCTTTTGCAAGACAAAAAGAAGAAAAGGAACGTTTTAGGCAGGAGACGAACGATTTGTATAAAAAACAGATTTTTGTAGGAAAAATCTCCGCCCTGTTAAACCCACTTACCTATGTGATCATCAATATGGGTATCATTGCTGTCCTTTATTTCGGCGGACGCCAGGTAGACGGCGGGTATTTGACACAAGGACAAGTTATCGCTTTAATCAACTATATGTCTCAAATATTAATCGAGCTTGTAAAGCTTGCCAATCTCATCATCCTTATGTCAAGAGCGCTTGCAAGCCTTGCAAGAGTTAATACCGTTTTTGACGTAAAACCATCAATCACGGATACGGGAGAAGAGGCTGTATATGAAAAAAATTCGCCTGCGGTAGCTTTTGAGGATGTAGGCTTTACGTATGCCGATTCCAAAGAGGAGACCCTGCACAAAATCAGTTTCACTGTTATGCCCGGGGAAACCATTGGAATTATAGGCGGTACAGGCTCCGGAAAATCTACCCTGGCAAATCTGATTCCCAGATTTTATGACTGCACCTCCGGCACGATTCGACTGTTTGGCAAGGATATGAAGACTTTAAAGCCGTCCTCCATAAGAAAACACGTGAGTATCGTTCCGCAAAAAGCCGCAGTTTTCTCCGGTACTTTGAAGAAAAATATGCAGTGGGGTAAACGCGACGCCACCGATGAAGAAATTTATCATGCTTTGGATATTGCTCAAGCAAGGGAATTTGTGGACAGCAAGAAGAAAGGTTTGGATCTTTTTATCAATCAGGGCGGCAGCAATTTATCCGGCGGACAGAAACAGCGTCTTACCATTGCCAGAGCCTTAGTCGGACAGCCGGACATCCTAATACTTGACGACAGTGCTTCGGCTCTTGATTTTGCCACCGACGCGAAGCTTCGTAAAGCAATAAAAGAAAGCACCGAAAATATGACTGTTTTTATCATATCCCAACGGGTATCCGCCATCCGCAATGCAGATCATATCCTTGTTATGGACGACGGATATCCTGTCGGTTACGGTACTCACCGGGAGCTGCTTAGTTCGAACCACATATATCAGGAAATATGTTCATCCCAGAATGTCGGAAAGGAGATTGACGCAAATGCATGATGAGACAACAATAATGCATGATAAAAATATGCAGACATTAAAACGGATCCTCCGCTATATACGTCCGCACATCGGTCTTGTGGCTCTCTCCCTCCTTCTGTCTGTTCTGACAGTAGGTCTGACTCTTTATGTGCCAATTTTGACAGGTCATGGCGTGGATAAGATTGTGGGAAAAGGTCAGGTGGACTTTGCCGGGCTTTTGACCGTGATAGCTGGGATACTGATCTCTATTTTTATTACATTAGCCGCACAGTGGATAATGAACCATATCAACAACAAAATCACCTATCGTATCGTACGGGATCTGCGCGTTCAGGCTTTTAACCATTTGCAGGAATTGCCTTTGTCCTATGTTGACCGGCATTCCTCGGGAGATTTGATCAGCCGTATCATCACGGATATCGACCAGTTTTCTGATGGACTCCTGCTTGGGTTTACTCAGCTTTTCACAGGTATCGCCACCATTGTCGGAACGATTATATTTATGCTCAGCATCAATACATGGATCACCCTTATTGTAGTGATATTAAGTCCTTTGTCTTTTGTGATGGCACGTTTCATTTCCAGGAAATCCTTTACAATGTTTCAAATGCAGTCTGAAACACGGGGAGAGCTGACCGGATTTACAAATGAAATGCTGGGAGGGATAAAAGTCGTTCAGGCATTTAACTATCAGGGCGAAGCTGATACAGAGTTTAATGAAATCAACCGACGTTTGTCGGAGTATTCGCTGAAGGCTACTTTCTATTCATCCATTACCAATCCTGCTACAAGGTTTATGTACTCTGCAATTTATGCCGGAGTTGCTATTGCCGGAGGACTTTCGGCCATAGCGGGAAATATCAGCGTAGGGCAGCTTTCAAGCTTTTTAAGCTACACAAATCAATATACTAAACCTTTTAATGACATTACCGGCGTGCTGACGGAATTCCAAAATTCTATCGCATCGGCTGCCAGGGTCTTTGAGCTTCTTGATGAGCCTTCTGCCCCGGCAGAACCTGCAGACGCTGTTGTGCTTAAAGACCCGAAAGGACATGTGCTTTTAGAGCATGTGGACTTTTCCTACAATCCTGAGGTCCCTCTCATACAGGATCTGAACCTTTCCGTTGCTCCCGGTCAGCGCATTGCTATCGTGGGTCCTACCGGCTGCGGAAAGACCACGCTGATCAATCTGCTTATGCGTTTTTATGATGTAAAAAACGGTTCCATAAAGGTAGACGGTCATGATATCCGGCAGATCACCCGCCAATCCCTGCGTACAAGCTACGGAATGGTACTACAGGAGACATGGCTCAGGGCTGCTTCTATACGCGACAATATTGCCTACGGGCGTCCCGACGCCACCGATGAGGAGATCATTGCCGCCGCAAAGAAGGCCCATGCACACAGCTTTATTATGCGTATGCCGGAAGGGTATGACACTGTGATTGCAGAAGGGAGCGGCAATCTGTCTCAGGGACAAAAGCAGCTGCTGTGTATCGCCCGTATCATGCTGTGCCTGCCTCCGATGCTGATTCTGGACGAAGCCACTTCTTCTATAGATGCTATTACCGAGATACGTATTCAGCGGGCGTTTGAAACGCTTATGCAAGGGCGGACCAGCTTTATTGTAGCGCATAGGCTTTCCACTATTCAGAATGCTGATAAAATTCTTGTAATGAATCAGGGACATATAATTGAACAGGGGACTCACGAAGAACTTTTAGCTGAAAACGGCTTCTATTCAAAGCTCTATAACAGCCAGTTTGAAACAGAAGCTTAAATCCTTCACCTTCAACGGCAAAACAGACAGGTGCGTTCAAAAAAACGATCGCACCTTTTTTTGATGTAAAAAAGATTGCAGCGGTCTTTTGCTGCAATCCTCAATAATTTGCAAGGCAGCATGGGGAATGTACAACTTGCCTCTTTGCTATTTAAATTTACCATATTACAATTTTACAGTTCACCTTATTTTTGAATATGCCTATACATTTTCTGCTATCAGGCAAAATAAAACCTATTAAAAGCCGCGTCACATATGCTTATACAGTCAATTAAATCCTGTTTTTTTCTCCCCAATCGCACATACTGTCAAGGATGGGAATAAGCGACTTACCTCTTTCTGTCAGACTATACTCTACTTTTGGCGGTATCTGAGGATATTCCTTTCGATGGATCAGCCGGTCAGCTTCCAGTTCTTTTAATGTAGAACTCAGGGTCTTATATGAGATTTCTCCAATATATTTTTTCATTTCGTTAAATCGTACTATACCGAAATTCATTAAAGTATAAAGAATCGTCATTTTATATTTTCCGTTAATTAAAGATAAGGTATAGCTAAATCCGGTAGAACTGAGACATTCGTTGGATATGCATCTTTCATTCATTCTTACACTCTCCTTTGGCTAAGTATTTAACCTGATTGTAAGTATCGCACTTTAATGTGCGTACTTGTTTTTTTTAAAATTCTTGCTATAATTATAATATAAGTATGGAAAAAAGTCAATCCCACAATAAAAGGAGGAATTTTATGAATAAGAAAATTGCTGTGATTACAGGAAGCCATAGAAAGGGAGGAAACAGCTTTGCCATGACAGACGCATTTATCAAAGCAGCTGAGGCAAAGGGTCATACAGTAACAAGATTTGACGCTGCTATGATGAAGATTGGCGGCTGCCATGCCTGCGAAACTTGTTTTAAGACGGGAAAGGCTTGTTCTTTTGACGATGATTTCAATATTATCGCCCCGGTAATTCTGGAGGCAGACGCTATTGTCTTCACTATGCCGGTTTACTGGTATTCGATCCCTTCACAGATTAAGGGAGTGATTGACCGTATTTATTCTCTGGTTGTAGGAGGCAAGGACATTGCAGGCAAGGAATGTGCCCTGATTGCTTGCTGTGAGGAGGAAGATATGACTGTACTGGACGGGGTACGTATCCCCATAGAGCGTACAGCAGCTTTGAATAAGTGGAAAATGGTTGGTGAAGTGTTGATCCCCGGTGTTTTGAACGTGGGTGACATCGACAAGACCGACGGCTGCCGGAAGGCGGCTGCATTAGCGGATAAAATCTAAAAAAACAGGAGTGTTTTTATGAGTAAGAAAATTGTAATACTAAACGGAAGCCCACGTAAAAACGGGAATACTTCAGCCATAGTTAAATCATTTACCGAGGGTGCGCAAAGCGCCGGCAATACCGTAACCGAGTTTTTCCTGGACAGTATGGACATCCATGGCTGCAAGGGATGCTTTGGCGGACACAGCAGCAAGGAATGTCCCTGTGTCCAGAAAGATGATATGGCTAAGATTTATCCTGCAGTAAAAGAATGTGATGTGGTAGTGCTGGCAAGCCCGCTTTACTACTGGACCATGAGCGGACAGATAAAAACAGCCCTTGACCGTCTGTTTGCCTTGGAAGAGGGCGACGGCAACATCCTAAGAGGAAATGGGAAAGCTTCCGCTCTGCTGATGGCGGCAGAAGGATACGGTTTTGATGACGCTGTACTCTACTATGACCACCTGATGGAACATCTGCGGTGGAAAAGCCTTGGTCATGTGCTGGCCGGAGGAAACATGAGTGTAGGTGATATCAAAGGAAAACCCGAAATTCAGCAAGCCTATGAGCTTGGAAAATCCATTCAATAATATGTAAGGAGCTGATAACATGGACTTTTTACAGCTTGCGGCAGACCGTTATTCTGTTCGTTCCTTTTCAGACCATCCTATCGAACCGGAGAAAATGGAGAAGATTTTAAAAGCCGGACAGCTTGCCCCTACGGCGGTCAATTTTCAGCCGCAGAAAATTTATATCTTAAAAAGTAAAAATGCAATCAAAAAAATTCGTTCTCTTACTCGATTTGCTTATGACGCGCCGGTAGTTCTGCTTTTGTGCGCGGATATTTCAAGGGTATGGAAAAGCCCTGTGGAACAGGGGTATGATACCGGCGAAATGGACGTAAGTATCGTCTGTACTTATATGATGTTAGAAGCGTGGGAATTGGGAATCGGCTCTGTATGGGTACGGGGATTTGACACAAGACAAGTTGCAAAGGCTTTTGATTTGCCGGAAAATATCAAACCGATCTGTCTGCTGCCGATAGGTTATCCGAGTGAGACTTCTGTTCCCTATACAAAATGGCACAATACTTTCCGGCCATTAAACGAATTGGCGGAAGTACGATAGGAGGTATGACAATGGAGATCACAAAACAAACGACAATGGGACAAATGCTTGCATATGACAGCGGTATAGCATATATTCTCATACAGTCGGGAATGCACTGTGTCGGCTGCCCATCCTCAATAGGAGAATCATTGGAGCAGGCCTGTGAAGTACACGGACTGGATTCTGACAAGGTTTTGCAGTCAATTACAGATTATCTTGCCAAAAAGAAGGCAGCTGTATAACAGCACATAGGATGTCCACGGCATTTGTCGGCGGCGGGTTCTATTTTTGCAATCAGTGTGAGGATATAATCCTCCGCTGATTACAGCGCTGCATAGCTGCTTTCTTGTCCTCATTGAATAATGGGACAAACCTTATTGAATTGTATCTCTGAGCTTATGAATATTGATATCAATCGCATCAATGATCTCTAAAAATTTTTCATCACTCTGACCTGTGGGATCCTCCAGCCCCCAATCAAGATTCAATTTGCCGGGAACATACGGGCAGGTCACATTACAGCCCATCGATACCACAATATCTGCTTCGGGAATATCCGAAAATAACTTTGGATATTGGTCGGAGTCCATATTAATCCCATAAATCTGTTTCATTAAACGAACTGCGTCCTGGTTGATCTGCGGCGTTATTTTTGTACCTGCCGAATAACAGTCACATATATCGGAAAGATACTTTTTCCCCAATGCCTCCGCTATTTGGCTTCGGCATGAATTGTGAACGCAGATAAACACAACCTTTATTTTTTTCATTGTGCACCTCCGCTGTAAAATGGACATTTCGACTCGCTGATTGTTCATATCTTTGCAGAAATCGTAATTTAAAAGTTAAATTCAGGATAATCGGTGTATTTTTCCGGCAACGGGGAATCAAAATCGATACGTCCGAGATTTTCAACAAGTGAGGATTTTTCTTTTGGGAATATCCATTTGTTTAAATATTCAATAAAATCATCTTCGTTATAGCATAATACTCCATTAACTCTATATTTTCTTGCATAAGGACTTGTTTTTAGCCATATGGTGCAAAATTCCAAACAATACCTTTCCAAGTTATCCGCAACGGCATCCGGGACAGAATAAACCTTTCTGTCTCCATCTGCACTGATTATTACATTTTTCAAATACTTCATCTCCATAATTGCCGATTTTACGGTTTTATAAACAGGTTTTCTCAATCCTTGTCTGTACCTATAAGTGTGGCAGAGTATATTGTTATATAATTATAATTTTTCAGCCTGCAGCACATTTAATGCTTTGCTGAAATTTTCTTCCTTTACCAGAATATAATCCGTGTTATATGTTGATACTGCAAAGATACCGATTTGATTTTCGGCAAGAATGGCTGAGAGCTTTGACAATATTCCAATCAAATAAAAATCCATAATTCCCTGTATTCTAAATGCTTTCCATCCATCCTCACGCTCAATTGTATCAGCAGGTGTATCCTTTGTAGGGCATACGAGAGAAATTTCTTCATCCGTCTTTCCAATAAAGTAAAACTTCTTTGATAAGTCAATATCTTTTTCCGTTTTGACTTTGCATACCGTTAAATCATATTCAATCTTCTTTATTTCCACATTCTGCACCTCCGCAAATTTCGATTTGACTTTCTAAATTTAACTCATATATCACTAAGTCAGCACCGTTAACACAAAATCTATTGCCATCAATGCGGCAAGCGCGGCTGCTGCAGGCAGCCCGCGTTTTCCCAAGAGCCTGACGCCGCGCTCAAACAGCGGCTGAACAATATAGAGAAACAGAGCGCCGCCAAGCCCGAAGCGTATCGAGGGAGAAAGCGCGATCCTTGCCTGAAAATTTATCTTGTAGTCCGCATATGTCTGCCAAGGCCATGAACCTATGAAAAACTCGCATATGTACGAAGTTAAAAGCTCCACTGCAGTCGCAATAAGAGCGCAGCCGATTATTACCGCAGGGATCATCAAAAGCCGTATTTTCATAGGCTTGTTCTTTATAAGCCTGTATATTGTAAAGATGAACAGCAGCATGCCGAACCCATATACAGGGCAGTAAGGCCCGAACAAAACCCCTCGGTTTGAAAATCCCCAGCGGTATACGACAGTCTCTAAAAAGACCTCGTAGCACCAGCCTACGACTGAATACGCAAAAAAGTATAAGAAGTATTCGCTTGCCGCCGCCGCGGCTTTTTTTACCTTTTCATTTCTCATTTTTTACCACTCCTTTTGTCTATGATCGATGAGCTTATATATTTTAAATTCGTAACGATAATTGATCCCGAATTTTTTTGACAAACGCCGTATTATTTCGCATTTACCTTATCTAATACTTTCATTATATACAATTATAATTTTATTTTCAAGAGTTTAGAAAAAATTATAAAACTTTAATTATGTAAAAGCCGATGATGTATGATGTTTTTTAAAAAGAATATTTTCCTGCTGTAATAAAGGTGACAGCTGCAGCTTTTTATACCCCTATAAAAATCATATATCTTATCGGTGAATCCAATAAAGCAGCCTCATCACCCTTCAAATTCACATTTGACTAAACAGCCGCTCATTTTTACAGCCGGCCGAACAGCAAAGTACAAATAAGAATAATTACCGGCTGATGAAGCAAATAGATCCAAAAGCTGTATACTCCGATTTGCGACAGTACAGGAATTTTAAAGGACAATATTTTTTGCGGTATTTCTTTGCCTTTGATAATATTCCAGAAAAAATAACCGGTACAAAACAAAAAGAACCATGGCAGTAACGGGAAATAATCGCTTGAATGAAATCCCGGAAAAGGAAATCCAAGAGGAGTAAGAATCTTACAATCATAAAGCCATCCGGGTAAGGTCAATAGGGGATATTCTGTCATACCCAATATCCCTTGCTGTATATTTCTAAACAATAAAAATAATATAAAAGAGATCGTGATCCCGATAACCGGTGGGATTTTGGCGAAAAGCTTGTCCAATACGATCATTAATAAAACCGCACTTCCGATAAAATTCAAAATTCCAAACCAAATCACTGTTTGAGGGGACACAAAATAAGTAACAAAAGAAATTACGAGCCCCCAAAAATTTAATAATAAACCTCTTTTTAAATTGTCTTTTTTGCCGAAATGCCAAGACATTCCCGAGATCAAAATAAAGCTCCAGCATATAAACTGCTGCCATACAAAAGTGATCGGCTGAAAGAATTGATCCGATCGATCTATATACAGGACAAAGACGTCGTAAAGAAAATGGTATAATATCATATTTATGATCGCAAAGCCGCGGATCCCGTCAATTAAGTAAAAACGTTTGTTATGCTTTTTCAAAAGAATACCTCCCGCATAATTAATAAAAATTTTAAAGTTAATATATACAATATTCAGTTAACAGGCAACATAGATCTTCTGTACACACTTGGAGAAATACAGTATTTTTTTTGAAAGGCATGCGAAAAAGATTTGGGATCGTCATATCCGACAGAAGCTGCCGTGTCCTTTACGCTGTGGGTCACCAAAAGACGCCGTGCTTCATACATTCGCATACTCAGCAGATACTGATACGGAGATATCCCCAAGGTTTTTGAAAATGTTCGGATAAAATGTTCGGGAGTATATCCAAAACGCTCACTCAGAGAATTGATATTTAAATCTTTATTTTTATAGTGCTTTCTCATATATGTAATAACCGCGCTCATTGCCTGTTGATGAGGAAAATAATTTTCCGTTAAATAGACGCCAAAGCCCTCAATGACTTTATGGCAGCTTTCATTTTGCGAAAGATCGGATAAAAACATTTTTTGTAAAAGAGAGATACAGTCTTTTACTATCAGATCGTCATCAAGTGAAATAGCGGTCAGGGAGGATATTTGAACAGGGAAAAAGTCTATATGGAACCATAGACAGCGTAAAGGCTTGTCGGGATTGCAATACATTCGGTAAGGAACGGTTGCCGGGAAAATATATAGTGTATTGCAGGCTAACAAACGGCATGATTTTTCGTCTTTGTAAAAAGTCTCGCCGTCTTCGATAAAGTATACGCGTGAAAAGCCTGCCGCAGCCGGTTCATCAACATGCCAATTTGGATGCTGCAAGCCATGGCCTTTTTGTAGCAACATCATTTTTATTCCCCCTTGTATAAAAGCATTAAATAATTTTTTATTTAAAATAATGTAAATGTCACATCGGTTTATGTAAATATGTCTTATTTTTTTCTTATATCAATTATTATACCATAATATCAGGAAAATGTCATTTAAATTTTTGAATTTTTGATGTATAATTTTAATAAAGAGTAAGGAGGGGTTTAATATGCTTTCACAGAAGGATATTGAAATATTAAGGGAGCTTGCACAAAAGTATATGCAGTGTGCCGTCAGTCCGCAGCAGGAAGAAGTGCAAAAGCTATGGATTGCGCATAATAACGGATGCGGACAGCGTCCTATGGTATTGATCGATCAGATACCGTGGGAAGAAATGGATGTTGACGGAAGTTTACAATGCAAAATACAGGATCCTTATTGGCAAAGTGTCGAACAGTATCTCAGGCGGAAACTATATCAATATAAACACATGCGTGCCGATATGTTTTTGCCTGGGTACATTGTCATACCTCGAAAGCTAAAAGATCCTGATTTTCGGTCTTTCGGAGTCAACATACATGAAAAAATCATACAAAGAAATCCGTCTGATTCGGTCGTATCCCATGCTTATGAGAAACAGTTTAACGAAATGGATGATATAAAAAAAATCAAGCATACAATACTGGGGGCGGATAAGGACGCTGAAGCGGAGATCATGGATTATGCAAATAAAATTTTTGATGGAATTTCATCTGTCCGGTTTCAAGGCGTTACTTTGCATTGCGGCTTGTGGGATGCTATCAGTATGTGGCAGGGTGTTGAGGAGATTTATTTTATGTTAATGGATCATCCGGAACTGCTGCACGCAATGATGGAGCGCATGACGCAGATAGTATTGGAATGGATCGATCAGGGAAATGCCGAAGGGCTGTTCGTGACGCCGGAAAAAACATGTCATTGTTCAAATACCATAAAGGCAGCTTTGGACATTGAGGATGCAAATGATAACGGTATGTCTCAAAACAGTTGGGCATTTGGAATGGCACAGGTATTTTCATCAGTATCTCCCGAGGTTACAAAAGAGTTTGAGGTGCCGTATATGAAACGTATTTTTGAAAAGTTCGGAAACGTTTACTACGGATGCTGTGAAAAGCTGGATGATCGTCTGGATATTTTATCGGAGCTGCCGAATGTACGTAAAATATCATGCAGCCCATGGAGCGATCCTTATTGTTTTGCGCGGAATCTTTCCAAAGGGATAATAATGTCCAATAAGCCGAATCCCGCATTGGCTGCAAGCGGTAATATGGACGCAGCACGTGATGAATTGATCCGAACTATTGATGCGGCTCAAAAATACGACCGCACTTTGGAAATGATCCTGAAGGACAACAGCTCGGTGCACGGACATCCCGAGCGGCTGTGGGAATTTGAACAAATGGCAATGAAAGTGGTTTGTAAATAGGACATAATTTAAAAATCTCCATTTCATGATCATCGGAATGGAGATTTTTAAATATTCAATTTTATTTTTTTCGGTGATATTTAAACATTATCTTTTTCTTAATTCTTCAAAAACTTCGTTATAAAACAAACAATTTTCAACAGGTGTGTTTGCCGGTATGTGGTTTCCGACCGCCATAAAAAATCCGGGACATTTTTTACCTATATCCATACATCTTTTTACTTCATTATATATATCGTCTTTTGTTCCCGAATATAAAATACGAGTATCTGCATTGCCGACGAATACATGGGTTGATCCGTATTTCTCGGCTATGTATGACATATCGGTCATCGGTTCCAAAACAAAACCGTTAACTCCGCACTGCGCAATATCATCAATGAATTGAGTGAAATTTCCGTCCGATGTGTATAAAATCTTTTTTCCGCTTTCAATCAACGGAGCGAATAATTTTTTATAGTTAGGGAAAACAAATTTTCTGTACCACTGCGGATTTATAAACGCACCGGAAGTCCATACAATATCATCATGGACCATCACAACGGGGGCATCGCAATTTGCCAAAGCTTCAAAATGCTGCATAATCCATTTACAGTATCTGTCGGTCACGTAACCGAATTTTTCGCTGTCAATACCGGCAGCCATAAGCAGCTCATCCCATCCAAACATCTCAATAAGTCCGGAAACACAGGTAATATATATACCGGTCATATTTACCGTGTCAGGATTATTCATACAATTGTTTTTATAGCTTTGATTAAACTCTTCGGTCATTTTGCTTATATTGATTTTTCCGTATTCTTCATACGGATCAAAATTCAATACATCCTCGGGTTCGTTAAAAGGACAATAGATATTATCGGTAAAGTCTGTTCCTCCCTCTGCGTATACAGCATGCCCCATACTTGTCTTTTTTCCGGGGATATAGGAGCTGCCGACAAGTACAGACCAAATCATACAAAAATCCCAGGCTTTCATAAATGCCGAGCCTGCTTTTCTTTTTGTTTCATAATCGTCTGATTCTTTTATTTCGATTCCCGTAACCTCCTTTACAAGTTTCCAATGTTCGGCAGCGGAATATTCCGTACGCGGTACTTTATCGGTCATTTCTAAATTGATGGCGGACCATCCGTTATCATAAGACATAGAATCACCTTTTCTTATTTTATTTTTTGTTAAGCAAATGATAACATAAAAACTTTCAATATGCAATAGATAAAACAAAATATTTTTCTATTATAAATATTGAGGAATAAATTGATTTTTTCTTTGGGTTTTATTTCAGAAAAAAAGTTATTTATTTGACAAAAAGATAAATACGTGATAATATATAGTAAATTTTATAACTTTATTGGAATGGAGAAAAAAATGCTTTACAATATTTTAAGCAGCAGAAATGAAAAATATAAATTTTTTAAGTCACTTAAAACAAAAAAAGCAAGAACTCTATCCGGGTATTATACGGTAGAGGGTAAAAAATCGGTAAGTGACGCAATAGATGCATCGGAGAAAATAACTGCTGTTGTGGTATCCGGTTCTTTTTATGATAATGAGGATTTTGAGTATCCGCAAAATTCAGATATATATGTTATATCCGATGATATTTTTATTAATCTGTCCTCAACTCAAAGCCCTCAGGGAATAATTGCGGTTTTACAGCAGAACAACAATGAGATAACACCAAACGGGATAGATGATTATATTTACTGTGACAGAATTCAGGATCCGGGTAATCTCGGAACAATAATAAGGACGGCAGATGCGGCAGGGTTTGGAGGAGTGATACTTTCTGATGATTGTGTCGATTTGTATAATCCGAAAACGGTAAGATCAAGTATGGGATCTTTTTTTCATATTCAAAAATTGATCAATCAAAATTTGCCGGAATGTAAAAAGCAAGGCTACTCAATTGTATGCGGAGTTTTGTCGGACAATGCGATCGAGTATACGAAAGCAGATCTTTCAAAGCCGGTCATTATCGTCATAGGAAATGAAGCCAACGGAATATCCGAAGAGGTATTGGAAATGTCTGATATTTTTGTGAAAATACCAATTGACGGGAAAGCGGAGTCTCTTAATGCGGCAGTCGCGGGGGCATTGCTTATGTATGAAGCAAGAAGACAAAAGAAAATATAACCGCGGGATGTAATCAGTGGGAGATTGTACTCTCACTGATTACAGATATGCAGCCCCTGACCAAAAAGGTGAGGGAACATCCTTGCTTAGGTTATATTTCTTAAAAATTAAAATTTTATTATATTTTTGTAAACATATATAAAAGGAAATAAAGAACTATTGCTAAAAGCAATTTTTTATGTTAAAATAATAAAGAATATATTAGTGGGGATATTGTGTTAAACCATTTGAAAAAAAGAGGTAAAATAATGAAATTTAAAATTTGTCCGTTTTGCAAATTTTATGTCCCGGCACGCAGTAAATCCTGCCCGGTTTGCAATCATGTCTATACTAAGTTTGAATATTTCAGAATGAATTATATAAAATATATTTTTTTAGTAATTATTTTGTTATATATACTTTATAATGTAGCAGAAATTATAATGATAAATGCTCAAATAAGAAATTATCTTGAGGAAGGATACAATGATATTCAAGAAATAGAAAAACTTGAAAAAAAATATGATGATCTCAATAGGCTGCAAAAATATTTTGTACATGGTTCAGAAATAGATTATATCAAGGAAAATATTAACGATTATTCACAAGCAGAGTATATAAACGGAGAGGAAATAACGTTGTATTTTGAAAGCGGAAGCCAGAAAGGAATATATACAGGAAGCTCTTTGGATAATCAGCCTGTCGGATACGGGACCTTTGTCTTTGTAAATGAGGAAGGTTATGAATGTGTATATGAGGGAGAGTTTTCAGACAATGCCTTTAATGGAAACGGAACATTAACAAAAGGAAACGGTGAGGTTTACTCGGGGACTTTTGTAAATGGGAAATTGAATGGAGAAGGGCAGTACTTCAATGAAAACGGTGAGTTGATATATGAAGGAACCTTTGTAAATGATTATCTTACGGGCTTTGGTACTATGTATACTCCCAATGGATTTATAATGTACAGAGGAGATTTTATGAGAGGTATTCCGAGTGAAAATAACTATAGGGAAGAATGTACCGATGTATCAGCCGCTCAGCTATATAATGATACGGCGTCGTATGTGGGAACAAACATTTCATTAACAGGAGTTATAACTGATGTGTCAGTATTGGACGATGCAACGGTACAATATGTTTTATCGCCTCAAAACAGTGTGGGAAATGATGATATATGTGTTAAATACATGGGAAATATTATAGACATAAATATCGGAGATGTAGTGACAATGTACGGTTATTGCAGCGATCCGGAAGATTTTTATACAGAAGCCGGAGAACAGAAAAACGGAATTGTTCTTATGGCTTTCTACACAAAATTTATTACACAGTAACGGCAGAAAAATTTTTGTGTAAGAATGTTGAATATTTAACTTGGGTATATAAGGTTACGGAGGGAAGGAAAAATGTTATTTGAAAATTTATTGGACAAGATAGGATTTGACAATGAGAAAAAAAGAGAATACTTTAAATATCAGGATATGATAGGAGATAAGATAGAGGTCTATTCAAAAAAGTATATGTGTGAGAATATGCCTATGTCTGAAGCTCTGGAGAATATCCATAAATTTAAAAGCGAAAATATATCCGAGTATACGATTGATTTAGTGTTTCTACTTAATTCCACCGGTTTTCTGTATGATGAGTATAGGAAAAAGGGAATTTCGGAGGGAATATTTATTAACACGATGAAAGACATTCTGTATAAGGTCAATGAGTGCATGAAATTTAAAGGCATATTTGGAACTTTTGTTGTCGGATGGTTTGATGGGTTTTTTAAACTCGACCGTTTGGGATTGGGCAGATTACAGTATGATATTTGTCCTGAAACGGAAGAAATCAAACTTTCAAAATATACAATAAATGCCGGTGATTTTGTTTTAGGATGTCATATACCGTCTGCAGGGCCGCTTAAACATGAATTGTGTATGGAGTCGTATGCCATGGCATATAATTTGTTTAAAGACAGATTAAAGGATGGGATCTTGCCGATAAAATGCCATTCATGGCTGCTTTATCCTGAATATATAAAGGTATTTCAAAAGGCATGTAAGAATATATTCAAATTTATTTCTGATTTTGAAATATACAATTTAAATAAACAGGAAAAATTTGAAGATGCATGGCGTATTTTTTATACAGACTATGACGGGGATACGGACAAATTATCGGGGGAAACAAAACTTCAAAGAGAAATGAGGGAACATATAAAAAACGGCGGAACTTTCGGGGAAGGACAGGGCGTAATATTATTTGACGGCAAAAACGTTATTACACAAAATAAAAATGGCAAGGATATTATAAATTAATTTTAAAATAAAAATGAACCGATATTGATCATATGACTATATACATAATGAAAGAAAAGTTTTCCGTTTGATTTGCCGTTAGATGCAAATCAAACAATAATATGCATGAAAAATAAAATAAGAAAGGAAGATTATTATGAAAAAAACATTACTTAGCTGTTTATTGTCCCTGGCTTTATGCATGAGCGTAATCGGAGGAGCAGCTTATGCTGAAGAAAGTGATACAGCAGTGCAAACAACAACTCAAACAACTGTAGAAGCTGAAACCCAGTCTATTCTTCCGCCGGTATATACATGGGGTACTGTAGAGATACAGGAAGACGGAAGCCTTTATTTAACAAATGATGATACTGAAAATATATACAATGAGGTTATTGTCAGAATAAGTGAAGAAACCGCAATCGTAGATGCCGAAACCGGTAATCCGATGAATTCTTCGGAATTAGAAGACGGAAGCGTGCTTCATGTATGGCTTGGTAACGCTATGACAATGAGTTTGCCTCCGCAGGCAATTGCAATGCTGATTGTTGCAAATGTTCCGGAAGGAAGTGAAGTACCGCAATTCTATCAAATCACAGAGGCAGATTATACATACGATGATACAGATTCATCAATAACTGCTGCCGCTTTAAAATTCTCTGACGGAAGCGAATTGGAAGTATCCAACGACACAGTATTAGTTCCTTATAAGACTAAAAACATAGTTGGACTGGATTCTTTGATCCCTGAAACAAAAATCCTTGTTTGGAACGATGCGGATGAAAACATTGAAAAAGTAATGGTATTCGCAAATGAATATAATACTGATGTGGATACCGACGGTGACGAAACTGTTACAGACACAGAAGATAACACAACGTCTGACCCTAATGAAGAAACAGAAGCACAGCCTTCGATCCTCGCACCCGTACTTGCATGGGGTACGGTTGATATTCAGGAAGATGGAAGCTTGTTTATAACAAACGATAATCCTGATGTTATACATAACGAAATTATTGTAAGAATAAGTGAAGATACTCCGATCGTTGATGCTTCAACGGGAGAATCAATGTATGCTTCTGATCTGCAGGACGGAAGTACGATATATACATGGCTTGGCAATGCCATGACATTAAGTCTGCCTCCGCAGGCAAATGCAATATTGGTAGTTGCAAATATTCCTGAGGGAAGTGAAGCTCCTCAATTCTATCAAATTATAGAAGCGGATTATACTTATGATGCAACAGATTCATCAATAACCGCTGCCGCTTTAAAATTCTCTGACGGAAGCGAATTGGAAGTGTCCAAAGACGCAGTATTGGTTCCTTATATGACTAAAAATATAGTTACAATGGATTCATTGATCCCGGGAACAAGAATTCTTGTTTGGAATGATGCAGATGAAAACATTGAAAAAATCATGGTATTCGGATATGAATACAGCGGATATATGAATATAGATGAAGAAGTTATCAGTGTATCCGGTTCAGAGCTTTCCGTGAACGGTAAAGCAATAGATGAAATGATTTATGTACCGCTTCGTGCAGTTGCAGAGGCAGCAGGATTTGAAGTAACATGGAGCAGAGAAAACGGTGCCGGCATATTACATGGTGAGGATGAAATCATATCCGGTATTTTACCTGATACCGAATCCATACAAACTCCTGAAGGTGAGACAATGCTCAGCGCTAAATGTGTTCTCGATAATGATATCACATACGTACCCGCATTGGATCTGGCATATTTCTTGAATTTGTTTTATGTAAGATAATTAATGTAAATCCATAATATTTAATGTTCATAAACTCAAAAAAAGCAGTGTTTTATCACTGCTTTTTTTGGTATGACTGGCATTTGGCATTTAATGCTCTATGTTGAGTCCGCTATGCAGGTATATATCGATCTGCTATTAGTGAAGCACGAGTTATCCCTTATAAGGTAAAAACCGGGGAAGCAGGAAATCATGACTTGATAAACAAGAATTTTATATGAAGGCTGTATAAGCGGATAATGCTGCATGACAAGCTAAAGTAACTATATAACCTAAGTGCAGATGTCCCCCGCCGTTATCGGCGGCGGGTCCATTTCAGAATTTCAGTGAAAGTTATAATCTCCCACTGAAACCCTGAGGAGCTAACGCTCCCTGCACAGGTTGCAATCCGTCGCAATCTCTGCTCCTTGCAAGCAAAGCAGGAGCGTTGCTCCAATTTAAATCAGTATTCAAATTTGTCGTTTTTAAAGTATACCGTGCCGCCTTCTGAGGTACTTTTATATGATACCGTGCCCAAAGATGTTGTTACTTTAAAATCCAATCGGTCATTTTCAATTGTTATATTTTCTTTTTCAAACGGATATAAAAACGATACTATCCTGATCGGAGAGATGCATTTTGCAATCACATCAATATCGGGGCTTTTTGCCATCTTTCCGTATCCCGTAGAGCACCATCCGCGTATAGGAGCTTCTTCCCCATAATGCATCCGGTATGATAGCTTTTTATCGGAAAAATTCAGCACATAAATATTTGCTCCGCAGTCTTTGACGGTTTTAAAGCCATTCTTTTCAAATACAACATCATCAGGCACAAAATCCTTTGATAAATTCCAGCGAAGGTGAAAATCATGTTCTTTTGTATCGCTGATCCATAAATTGTCATCAACGATATATCCGAAGTGTTTTATAAATATCACACGCCTTATATGTTTTCCTTCCAGAAATTCATTATAGCGTCCAAAGTCGGAATATCCGTCCTCATAAATACCTTCCACCATTTCAAAATTATCTTTGTGTATTCTCCTGCCGCTGCATTTGTTTGTATGAATATATTTCCTATCTAAATATTTATTGTATTCAATTTCGTTGGTCGTGGAGTCCGGATACCGCTCATCGACTTTGGTGCCCTTATCCATTTTTATCCTTGATTGTGACAATCCGTCAACATCCATAGTATTATGGGACAAAGATGACTGCATATACCTATTTATTTTTGCGGAAGCCTCATCGTTTGAATAGTTGTAATTTCCGGAATCGATCAGCAGCCTTCTCCCCAAAGCGGTAAGCACAACGGAATTCGTATCTTCGTGTTTATGACCTTGTGAATGGCGGCTGTATTTCATAAATAAATATCTGTCTTTTTTATCCCATCCGTCTCTGAGTATGCTGTAACCACCATACGGAAAATCTACCGATAATTTTATGTCATTGCTTATTTTATGCTCGACCAAAGCATTATAAATGTTTTTGATTATTTCAGACTGCGGATATATTTTCATATATTTTGCAATATCTTCACAGGTATTGTCCAAATCATTATTTTGTCTTTTTGACATTGCGGGCGCATATCCCAACGGGTCTTTGACCAAGCACAGATATTCACATCTTTTCATGATTTTTTCATATAATTTTTCTAATCTCTTGTTGCCTTTTAATTCCTTGTTATTATAAATATCGTAAAAGGTATTAACAAGCCCGCAGTTATATCCGATGCATTGTTCCAGGTCTGTCCCGTCCGGCAAAAGAGAAAACTCTTCAATTGCCTGTTCCAGTCTTTGCATACCTACCAAATAAGCAGCCGGCGCCATTTTTGCCTCCCAAAAAGCGACACTTATATTAATTAAAATATTAGATGTGTGAATAAATTGATTCGGTGTTCCTTTTCTCGGATTATTAAGCAGTACCGGCAAATGCTGCAATATGGCGCTTGCAGTCATATTACACAAAACGGAGATATCCAACGCATCATGCTGTGAAAGAAAGGTCAATCCCTTTATCCACTGTTCAACTCTGCATGTAGCAAGAGAAATCCATGATCCGCCGATATAGTCTATGCAAAAACCTTCGCCTCCGCATACGGGCAAATATTCATTTTTATACATCGGCAGCCGTTTGCTGTAAAACAGACTGTTAACACCGAATTGATGGTTTTGTAAAAAATCCATATGTATTTCGTTCCATTTGTGAAGATATTTACGATCATTGGTTTTTAAGTATGCTATCAATAAATCCTTTGGAAAATACATATATCCCAGATGATTTTGCCATTGCTTGTCATTTTCCGGACAAAAGTCCCAGTTGATTGGGTTTCCTACATCCATATAATCATACCCAAGCAGCTTTATTTTATTTTCCATAAGCATATCTGCATTTTTTAATATTTCTTTATCATCAGATGATTCAATTGTATTTGTGCTGTTTTTGAATTTTTCTTTGCAAAATTCAAAATATTCATATACTCCTTTGTCATATTCACCTTGACCATATAAATTTTTTACCTTTTCAAGACCAACACTGTTTAGTTCAATTATGTCCAAAAAATCCTTTGAAGAGTTTACTACTGTCCATTTTATTTTTTCCATATTCTGTCTCCGTTCTGTCGTGACCGTTTTATATAAACCTTACAGTTTATAAAATCGGCAAACTGACTGTATTTTTTTGTAAAACTTTTGATGTTTATTATGATGATTGTTTTTTGTGGATATAATATCATATTATATTAACTATGTAAATACTTTTTATATATTTAATAGATAATTATTTCAAACATATATATGTTCAATAATGGCTTGTCCCGTAATTCAACGAGGACAAGAACGAAACAGGCGATTCGTGAATCACCCTACGGTGCTATGCTGTGATCAGTGGGAGATTGTACTCTTACTGATTACAAATATGGAATCCGCCGCCAATTACGGCAGGGGACAGCATGTGCGCAATTATAATTAATATGCACCCCCAAAATCAAATACTTTTGGAGGTGCATATTTTTATGTGTTCTTGTAAATTATATCGCATGAACCGTTGCAGTATCGAGTTCTGCATAAAAATCCATGGTTTTTTCGGGAGAATGGCAGGAGAAGAAGAAATTACTTCCTGTTTCATCTGTCTTAAATGCAAAAGGATTTATTAAATCATAATTAAAGCCGTCTATAATTCGCACCTGCTCCAATAGATCCTCCGAAACTTCATGTGTTGTTTTGTTAACTATATACAATCTGTCTTTTACAATACCAAGACTTTCTGATTCTTTCATAAAGAATAGATAATAATCATTGGCTTCATAATATGTCTGCATATAATCGTTCGGATATTTTTTTAATGTTTCCGCAATTGTATCAGGACTGTTTACAACGTAATCCGGAACGGTTATTTCATAAGATTCACCTGATGGCTGACCTACTGAAATGATAATTTCATTTATTTCATCCTTTGTAAAAGCGGGTAAATCTTCCGCTGTAAAATAAAAATCTCTGTGTCCGTTTCCTACACCGCTTGTAACGTTTATTTTTTCTGCTTTCTGACCGTTTATAAAGATCGAAACATTTTGATTGACAAAATCATATTTTTCACTTTTGTCACATGGGTTTTGAACAGAGAATCCATCATAGCAAAGAGAAGTCAGTTTTTCTATCAAAGCAGTAGAATTATAAAGACCTTCATTTTGATAAAAAGAAGCTGTAAACATATACTCTTTGCCGTTTGAATGTAAGGTTAAATCAAATAAATCGGCATCATCTGTACCTGTCAGACCTGACCTTGTATATCGGATCGAAAATGCGCATATACTTTTATCATCCATATTATCGGGATATTTGTTTTCATTATAATATGAAAGTCCCATATCATATACGTATCCTGCACGTATAGGGCTTATAATTTCAACTTTTCTTTCTGCTTCATACCAATTTACCACATATCCAAGGTTTTGCATTTCTCTGACAAGAATATATGTTTTGCCGCCGGTATTATATGCTGTAATGGGAACATTATCAAGATATGTAATAATATCTGTTTCATAATAATAGCCAAGAGGAGTGCCGACAGAAAATTGAGATGTTTCTACTGCAGGCGGTGTACCGTTGCCAGTATCTCTTGTTTCCCAGATATACAAAGTCCGTGCATCTTCATTCCACTGCACATTAAAACTGTAATAATACATGGCCTCGGCATTTATAAGAGTTTGTCCGCCTATATTTATCGAATCAATCTGTGCACCGTTTAAATATGTTTTTATATCGGTACAATAATATTCTCCTGCAATATCACCCGGTTTGGCAAATACGGGCGCTGATATTAGTAATATGATTAAAATTAATGTTGTTAAAAAAGTCTTTTTCATTTAATACACCCCCAACACTTATTGAATAGAAAATAATATTTTTATTAGTATAAAAGCATTATATCATATCGTACATTTTATGTAAATATAAAATGTAATTTGTTATAATCTCTTAATATAACTGCGGACAAGATGCCCTGCGCCGTAATCGGCGGCGGACCCCATATCTGTAATCAGTGATGGTACGATCGCAGCACCGTAAGAGCGATTCATGAATAGCCTGTTTCGCTCTTGTCCTCGTTGAATGGCGGGACAAGCCCTTCTTGAATTAATGTATAAAAAATAAAATTAATTTTCTTTAATAAAAATGAACCGATATTTGACATATGACTATATACATGGTGAGGGATCATTTTCCCAAAAATTTATCTGAAATGCAAGATCGGATAAAGGTAAGTATATTTTAAATCATGATTTGTATACTGTATTATTTATGCTTTAATAAACATAAAAAGGAAAAATGAATAAAACAAGTTTAATATTTCTCTAAACATTTCAGAATAAAGAAAGGAAGATTATTATGAAAAAAACATTTTTGCATTGTGCATTGGCTTTGGCACTTTGTGTATCTATGAGCGGAGGTGTTGTAATGGCAGAAGAGGCTGTTATGCCGATATCGGCGGATATTGCAGCTGAACCGGCTGTTTTAATGCCTGTACAGATCAGCGGACCGGTTACCGTACTTGAAAACGGAGGACTTTACATAAAGAGCGATAATGAAGAATCAATACACAGTGAAGTTATCGCAAAAATAAGCGAAGAAACGGCTGTTGTAGACGCTGAAACTGGATTTGCTATGAATCCGGCAGATATTACTGACGGAAGCGTAGTTTATGCATGGCTTGGAAATGCAATGACAATGAGCATTCCTCCTCAGTCAACAGCAAAGGTAATTGTTGCTAATGTTGCTGAAGGAACCAAAGCACCTGCATACTATGAAATTACAGGTACTGCAAAAACAGAAGAAAATACAGTTACATTACCGGTATTGGGCGGAACAGAATTAGAAATCTCTGCTGATACACAGTTAATGCCGTTTATGACAAGAAATATTGTTACATGGGATTCATTAATGCCAGGTTCTGAAATTCTTGCTTGGAGCGATGATGAAGGTAATATAAATAAAGTTTTAGTATTTGCTTATAAATATAACGGATATTTGGACATTGATGGTAACAAAGTAAATGTTTCAGGTATGGATCTTTCAGCTGAAAGCAACACTACAGATGAAATAGTTTATGCTCCTCTTCGTGCAGTTGCAGAAGCTGTAGGATATGAAGTTTCATGGACAGCAGAAAAAGGCGCTATCATTTCATATAACGGAGAAGAAATGATTTCAGTACTTCCTGACTCAGATTATGCAACCACTTCTGAAGGTGAAACATATCTTATAGGAAAATGCATATTCGATAACGATACTGCATATATCCCCGCATCAGATATTGCATTCTTCCTTAACTTATACTACGCAAAATAAAATTTTGAAATAAATACTGCCGGAATATGAATTAATCCGGCAGTAATTTTTTTATTTTTTAATTTCAACAATTATTGGATCATCCGATTCGAAGCTGAATGAATATAAATTATCTGTTTTTTCTGGAGTTATTTTTTCTCCGTTTATTAAAAGCTCGTGTTGATATTCGCAATAGTAGAAAAATTTGCCGCCCTCTCTTAAAGAAAGTATTTTTCTGTTGTTAAAGTCAATAACACTGTTAACACTGGCAGCAGAAACATATTTTTCTGTATTACCCACAAATGCAAAGCCCGAAGCAATGGGTGTAAACTGAAATATTGCCGCGTCACAGTTATCAAGGGCAATTTCTGCTTTTTCATCATAATTCATAACAGAAAACTTTTTATTGAAATAATCGTAAACAACAAATTTTTCCCCGCAAAGGTTTTTTATATCACAAGGAGAAATATAATCTGTTATTCTTTCACTTTTTTCATTTACATTTATCACACCCAGCAGGCCGGAGCCTTTTGACATATTCCAGAATTTCAATAAACATTCTCCGGCTATAGGATCGGAGAATAAAATATCTTCGCAGGGATATGCAAAATCATCGCATTTGTAAAGTTTTCCTGTACTGTCACAGAAAGAATTGGCTATTTCAGCTTGGGTTTTTCCTATATGGTCGCTGAGATATACCGGGGCGCCCGATACAGCATGAAGAACCGTATTTATCTTTACTGTAACACCGTGAGTCTGCATCATATCCCAGTCGGTATAACAGAATTGTGAATGATACAAGGAATTGTATACATTATCCACCGAAAAACTCTTCATGGATTCTATATCACTGTCAATAAAGTCCATGCTGTTTCTGTTTAAAATACCCAGAGGCCTGTTCCACAGACATTCATGCCCCATGCCGGTACAGTTTATTACCGCGCCGTTAAAATACATGGCACAAGCCGCGTCCATACCATAATATGCACCTCTTGCGGCCTTGCCTATGGCTGTATTATTGTAAGTGCAGGCTTCAACATTTGTTTCAACATCAACTTTAACAAAATCAATGCCTGCATTTTTAAGATAGCCGTCCCATTTTTCCCAGAACTCAAAGCTTTTGCCTTCGGTAATACCGGGTAAAATCTCATTGTTGTTTGTTCTGAATAAAATTTCGGGATACTGTTTTGCAATAACGTTTTCGGGATGTATTCCCTGCCAGTCGCCGCAGAAGCATTGCCATATACCAACCCAATCAATCTTATACTTGTTTTTTAATTCCGATATAAATGCTTTCAGACCGTTGGGGAATTTTATTTTATCCTCTTTAAAATCATAAAGCATACGTCCGTCTTTTTCCGGGAACCAGCCGTCATCTATCAGAATCCATTTAACAGGAACTTTTTTATCTTCAAATTCTTTGGCTTTTTTATATATCTTTTCATCATTTACTTCAAGCCGGCAGGAATCCCAGCTGCACCAGCCAAGATAATCGAACATTTCAGGTAATTTTTTGTCTTTTCGCATTGAACGTCTGAGTCCCAAAAATTCAAAGCCTGCTTCAACATTTTTTCCCATAAGCTCAAAAGGACTCTCACCCCATGAAATAACAGCTGCTTTTGCGCAAATTTTTCCGTAACCTCCGGTATAGGGGGCAACGGTTATTTCAATTTCTTTTCCGTTTGCATGAATTTCACTTTTAAAATCCCCGTCACACAACGGAAGAGCAGTATAGTATGTATTTCCCTGCTTCCATAATACAGAGGCGATTCTTTTAGGCGAGTTTACTATATCATCTGTTATGTAACGGGAAGCCCAGCAATCGGTTTTTTCGGTAAGAGGATAATAGCTTCCGGTCACTTTTGTTATTTTCTGCTTCGGCAAAATAAAAATTTTTATGCTGTCAAAAGAAAAAAATGTTTTGCGCATATCATAATTTGCACCCTGACACATATATGCATCTGCTTTCAGACAGATACTTTGATTATTAAAAAGCATTTCTACCGTGCATTGAGAAATTTTTTTGCCGTCATTGTCGCAGGCTTCAAAAATAAAAGTTGAATCCTGCGTTTTGGCAAGACTGTAATTGCAGGATTTTCCAAGATGGTTTTTGTATTCTGCTCTTATTTCAAAAAATTTATTATAATCCATAGCTGTTTACCTCTTTATTATTTTTAAAAAATATTGCAAGAATAGTATAATTAAAGTTTTTCTGTTTGTCAAGAAAATTTTGTCTATGTTTTAAAATTTACAATACAAGCCGGAAAAATTCAATAATGGCTTGTCCCGTCTTGGGCGAGGACAAAAGCGAAACAGGCGATTCGTGAATCGCCTCTACGGCGCTGCGCTGCAATCAGTGGGAGATTGTACTCTCGTTGATTACAAACATGAAACCCGCCGCCCGATTACGGCGGGGGGACAACACATGTTGCGCAGTTATAAAAAATACGGCTCAGAACGCTAATATCGGAACCGCATCGTTATATATAATCAGAAGCCTATTCTTCAAGATAGTCCTGAAGAATTTTTATAACTTCTGCAGAAGAAGTGAGTTTAAAAATTTTATTTTTAATTTCTGCCGAACCTCTCATTCCCTTTATAAACCATGCAATATGTTTTCTTGATTCCTTAACCCCGCGGCTTTCACCTTTTTCAATAATAAGAGAGTCAAGTAATTTTACCGCCGTTAAAATTTTATCCCGTTCGGATGGGATAAACTCAGCTTTTCCGTATGTCAAAAGCTCATTTATCTGACGGAAAATAAATGGGTTCCCTTGCGCACCTCGTGCTATCATTATGCCGGCGCAGCCTGTTTCTTCAAACATTCTCTTTGCATCATGGCATGTAAAAATATCGCCGTTTCCTATAACGGGGACAGAAACCGCTTTAACAACATCTCGTATTATGTCCAAATCGGCTTTGCCGGAATAAAATTGTTCTCTTGTTCTGCCGTGAACAGCAATCGCTGCAGCCCCGTTTGCTTCTGCCATTTTTGCAAATTCTACCGCATTTATGTGTGCATTATCCCAGCCCTTTCTGATCTTTACCGTTACAGGGACATGTGACACATCACTGACCGCACGTATTATTCTGCCTGCAAGATTTATATTTTTCATCAGTGCCGATCCGTCACCGTTATTTACTATTTTCGGAGTCGGACAGCCCATATTTATATCAATTATTGCGGGCTTGTATTCCGATAGAATAGGTATAACTTGAGCCATAATATCGGGATCACTTCCGAATATTTGAATTGCAGAAGGACCGTTTTCATTGTCAAGCTTCATTAGTGATGAGGTTTTTTTGTCATTGTAATAAAGCCCCTTTGCACTTACCATTTCAGTATAAACAAGACCGCATCCGTATTCACGGCATAACATTCTAAAAGAAAGATCGGTTACTCCTGCCATCGGTGCAAGAAAAATATTGTTATTAAATTCTGTATTTCCGATTTTCATGTAAATTTAATTCCCTTCAGAAAAATCTTTTTCTACAGTAAAAAAACGGCTTTGAGCAATAAAGATTACTCAAAGCTGAATTTTAAACATTGTGTATTAAAGCTGCATGTCCTCATCGTCCGGAACTTCTTCAAGTTCGGCTTCTTCAACGATGATCTCATCTTCGGCAGCCTCATCATCATCTGAAATATTTTCGGCTTGCTTTTCAGCCTCTTCAGCCTTTTTAAAACTTACGCCGTCAACATGAATATTAACCTTTTCAACAGTCAGGCCGGTCATGGTTTCAACATTATTTTTGACATTTTCCTGTATTTCCCATGCAAGCTCCGGAATCCTGATACCGTAGTCAACAATAATAAACAAATCAATGACGGTACTGTTTTCCTTGATATCCACTTTAATACCTTTTGCGGGATTTTTCTTGCCCCCCAGAATTTCTGCAATGCCTCCTGCAAATGATGTACACATACCGGCTACACCGTCAATTTCGGTTGTGGAGATACCGGCAATGGTAGCAACTACCTCGGGAGCTATTTTAATACTGTTTACCTCTGCTGCATCTGTTTCGGGAATTTCCGTAATTTCTTCAAAAATTTCTTTTTGTTCACTCATTTAAAACACCCTTTCAAAAATATATTTCAAAGCTATATTTATTGTTATATGCTTTTCATAGCAATATTATTATATATCATAATAATAAAAATATCAATATGTTTTTATTGTTTGTTTAATTATAACATATACTTTCCGATTTTGCAACAGTTATTATGTTTTTTACTAATTATCAATAAATTTAATTTCTCGCAAATAAATTCTTCTTATAAGAAGGTATGCAATAATCGGTATTCCCGTTTATAACATCAGTTTATTTACCGGGGCAATACCCAAAATATTTTTTGTTTCTTCATTATTCATGTTATAACTGCGCACATGTTGTCACCGCCGTAATCGGCGTCGGGTTCCATATTTGCAATCAGTGGGAGTACAATCTCCCACTGATTGCAGCAAAGCACAATTTGCGCTCTTGCCCTCGTTGAAATACGGGACAAGCCCTTATTGAATCTCCTGAAATTTACAAAAAAATAAGAGCGTAAATCCTACGGACTTACGCTCTCGCTGCTCGATTATTAATATTATATTAAAAAAACAAATCAATTTCAATATTAAAAATTTAAAATATTAATTAAAAAAATAAAAATTTTTATTGAGTTTTTTCAACTATTTTTATATTATTGGGGGAAATGTTAATTTGCTGTGCAACTAATTCTTTAAGTATGGTAACGTCATTATCGCTGAACCCTTCTTTTTTTACAATGATGTCGGCTTCGTCTCCATCTATGTATACGGATATATCGTTATATCCTTTTGCTTTTGCAATATTTTCAATAATTGATTCCTTTTCGGTATTTGACGCCATATCCAATATTTTTTGCTGTGCGTTTTTCCGTGTTTCTTCATCAAAGCTTTCATTTTCGGCTGTTTGATTTAAAATTTCAAGGGCTTTTGAACGGGAATTTTCTTTTTCTATTTTTGCTTGTGCAAAATAGTCGGCAGAAGCTACGGTTTCGACGCTTTCGTCGGTTTCGCTTGTATTTTCTTCCGTTTCATATTCTACATTTGATGTTTCGGAATTTACGTATTGGGCTTCGCCGAGTTTTTTGCCTGTTTCTATATACTCATCACCGTCAGTCACTCTTACGGTATCCTGATATGACCAATTCAAATATCCCGCAACGCCGATAAGAACTACCAGAGCACAGGCAATAATTTCTTTCTTTTTTAAAACCAACATTTTTTTCCTTCCTTTCATATATTATCTAAGTTTAACGTCCATGCCGGAATCAAGCCTTTATTTTTCCGCAACATATACTTTATGAGGAGCAATACCCATAGCACAGGTAACGGCGTCAATAACACGCTGCTTAACGGCCGGCTGACCCACTCCCTGAGCCACTACAACAACTCCCTTTACCTCCGGATAGGTGTATTGTGTTACAAACGGTTCACCGGAAGACATAATTGCCTGTTTGTCATAGCTTTCATCACTGCTTTTGGACGTTTCGCCATCCTCTCTTTGAGATTTTGACTGATTTATTTCATAGGCTATATCGGTTTTGGGCGAGGAGGAGTATGTAACCATAACATCAACCGAGTCAACGCCGTTTATTTCCGACAAAATTTTTTTCAGCCTTTCCTCGTCATTAGTAGATATTTGAAATGTTGTATTGTTATTTACTTCTTCTTTATTATCACCTCCGCCGGAAAATAACATAAACACAACCCCAACTAATATTATTAAAAAAAGATACTTATTATTCTCAATATTTATAAATTTAGTTATTTTTTTTAACTCCATTGATAATTACCTCTTCGGGAGCGTATATTTCCATCAAACGATCATATATTTTGTCTGACAGATCATCTCCGTTTAATTCTATTATTTTAACGCCTGTTATTTTATTTTCCTGATCTATGCCGATGGTAACTTTGACTTCGGGATCAACCTGAAATTCTTCGGACAGCCGGTCTGAAATATCGTTTTTTATCTTATTGCCCAGCTCTTTTGTTATCAGCTGCCGTTGATACTCGGTACCGTCGGTCTCTATTTCATCATATTTTAAAAGATATTCATCATAATTAAAATCCCAGGTTTTTTTCAAGGGAGTCACAATTGTGCTTATTATTATCAAACCTGTTATGATTTTAATGTATTTATCCCATTTATCGGGAAGGATCATGCCTGCGAAAACAGAAATAAGTACGGCAAACATAATACTCATAAAATATGTTTTCATATTTTTATCATCAGCTCCGTCTAAAATTTTGTACTGTTTACATTGTAATATTTGTTGAACTTATAATGATTGCAATTGAAATTATAAAAAGTATCGTAACAATTATAAGCATTGCAAAAACTGTTGTGACGGTATCGGCAATCTCCATAAGCATGTCGGAAAAGCGTTTGTCGCTTATTGGCTCGATAAGCGATGCTGAAATCTTTAACATAAGCATAATTGCGGTGATTTTTATAATAGGCACCGAACAGATCACAATCAGTGAAATAATTCCAGCGGTACCGACCGCATTTTTCATAAGCCTTGTACTGCCGATAACTGTTTCAATGCTTTCGGAAAGAAATCCGCCGACTACGGGAACAATGCTTCCGACGGCAAATTTTGCGGTTTTCATTATAAGATTGTCTACAGTTGGAGTACAAAAGCCGTAAATGGCATTAATACCTGAAAAAACTGTAAGAATTGCGGCAAGAATCCATTTAGAAAAGGATTTGATTATTTTGTTAAGATTGTTAAGCTGTGATTTGCCGCTTAAATTATTGACAATACCTATTACACAGCTTATATATATTAATGGGACAATACATTTTTCAATTATGATAGAGACCAGATATACCGAGGTTGAGAATATGGGATAATATGCTGCCGCTGAGGATGTATAACCTCCGGCAGCAAGAAGAAGTGAAAGCAGAGGTGCAATTTTCGTAATAAAAGCGCTCATTTCGTCAATAACGTCGGTCCCGTATCCAATGCTTATTGTAACAAGCTTTGCACAGGCTATTGTTATCAAACAGTAACAAACAAAAAATGCGGCGTCATTTGTACCTTTATCACCCTGCTTTATCACATTGAATATTCCTGAAATCAACGCTATGACAAATATGCATATAATAAGCTCTTTGGATGATTCAAATTCTTGCAGAAGTGATTCATATATGTAGGTAAAAATTTTTTTCGGAGACAGGGAGAAATTACCGTCGCTCAGCTCATCTACCGCAGAATTAAAAAATTCCTCTCCTTCGATATGTGTGGTTGCTTCCTGCGAAAAGACTGATGCCTGAAAAAAGATGAGCAACAGTATGACAGGAATTATTATTTTTTTCATTATGGTACCTCTTTTACACCTTGTCTAAAAGTTCTGAAATAATATTGATGAATCCGGAGATTACGGGCATGGCAAGGATAACAATTGATATTTTACCTGCCATTTCCAATTTAACGGCAATGGCTCCTTCTCCCGCATCCTTGCACAATTCGCTTGCAAACTGAGTAATATACGCTATTATGCAAGCTTTTACGGCGATTTCAAAATATTTTTCATTGATCCCGCTTTTTTCTATTATATATGTCAATTGATCAAATACATTTCCAAGCCCCTTTATTGCATATAAAAGTATCAAAATACATGTTGCAAGCGATACTAAGAGCGCAAGCTCCGGACGTGTGTTTTTTAACATTATGGCAAGCAGAGCGCCTATAATCCCTAAAGCTGCAAGTGCAAATATATTCATATTATATGATTTAATCCTCCGTTTCCGAATGTTTATTCAATAGTTTAAATAAGGTCTTAATTTGTAAATTTTCATCATACATATTTTTAAATGTTTTGCAGTCAGAATTTGAATATCATTTTAATGGTTTCAAACAGCTCCCCTATTTCATTTGTAATTATAAAAAGGACGACCACGAGACCGGCTATGGTTGTTAATAACGCTTGTTCCTCTCGTCCGGCACGGATAAGAAGCTGGTTTAAAACAGCAACTATTATGCCGACCCCGGCAATTTGAAAAATCAGGTCTACATTCATATTAATCCTCCGTACATTATACTGGTAGTGTCAAGTAGACACCCCGTTTTTATGTGAATATTGTTCAAAATCGCCGTAGTTAAGCGATTCGTTTTTCGTTGCATAAAAATATAGCAATAACCCCCCTTTTGTGTTATAATTGAGTCACCA
>CALXWJ010000082.1 GCA_944392335.1 uncultured Clostridia bacterium | reverse complement strand
GCGGCGCGTTTGATACACCCCTCGGCATAGTGTCCGCAAAGCCGGCTATCATCGGTGACAGCGGTGAAATGCACTGGAAAAACAAATTTGTTACGGATGATTTCGGACGGATACAATATCATGATGTGACAGTTCCGGCAGAATTTGATGAAGATGGGAATATTATCGCAGAAGAACACACAGAGTGTCAGCCTATTTTAAACCCGGAATGGGATAATACCGCCGAGTACATTCCGAGAAGGGACAGAAAAGAATGGGCGGCCGTCGGTGTATTGGGTAAGCTGGTGGTATATGACGATGGAACCTTACAAAGTGGCGAACTGTGCCGATGCGGAAATGGTGGTATTGCGGTTAAGTCATTGAAAAATGGGTATCCCGTGCTTAAACGTGTCGCAGATGATAAAGTTTTAATCTGGCTGAAATGAGGTGATTGTAAATGCCTAAAACAACAACAAATTATGGTTTAAAAAAGCCGTTATATTCCGAAAATGCCGACATTGCCGTAATTAATGAGGGTCTTGATATGCTGGACGAAGCATTGACGCCTTATGTGTCATCGGCATCTGCTCCGGCAAGTACATCCTCCAAAGGTAAACTTGAAGCAGTGCTCGGCTGGCTTGCAAACCGCATCAAGGCTATTACCGGGAAATCCTCCTGGCAGTTAGCTCCGGCAGTTACGTTAGAGGAATGTAATGAACATATTCAAAACGGCACACATAAAAACGCCACAACATCGGCAAGCGGATTTATGAGTTCTGCGGACAAACAAAAACTGGATAACGCCACCAGTTCCTATACGGCAAGCCGGCTTATACTGCGGGACAGCTACGGCCGGGCGCAGGTGCAGAGTCCTTCTTCCTCCTATGATATTGCCAATAAAACCTATGTGGATACAAACTTTGCAAGAAAGAATTCTGACACAACAATGACCGCCAAGCTGACCGCTCAGTCCAACACGTCATATACCACAAAGCAGGTGCGAAACATTGTATTCTGGACAAGCGGAACAACACCGCCGGCTACAAGCTACGGAGATGTTGTAATCAAAACATTCTGAGGTGACTTATGGCAAATGTAAGCTTTCAATATGATTACCCTTACTGCAACTATGGTGAAAATGCCAGGTTCGGAGCACAGTGGTCGGATAGTTCCATTACGCTAAACGGCAGTAATACCTATGCAATGGTTTTTAACAGGACCGTCCCCGGATGCAGGCATATTAAAGTAAATATCGAAATTGAAAATACCGGCTCTGGTACGGTTCTCGGACGAAGCTGGGATTTTATGATACGAAAATCAAGCGGCGGCTGGTCAGATTTAAAAACCTTTACCATGCCGAGTGACGGCATATACACCGTAGACTGCGATGTTTCAAATTACAGCATTACGCAGATTGCCTGTGTGCCCTCGTCCAATCCCGGCTCCGGCAGAACGTGGAACAGTTGGTTTTCGATAGAACAGCTGACCATTACGGAAAGCCTACCGCTTGAGGAATTGTCAACGGGAATGTTTCTGTATGGGGTGTTTCCCAACTATTCGGGAGTAAAGCAACAGGTCAATGAAGTATCTGTTAATATTGACGGTGTTCTGAAACCTGCAACAGATATACTGGTTAACATAGGCGGAACGTTAACCTCTGTCCCTCCGGTACACTGCGCATACCTGAAAACCACATCTGAAAAAATGACGCTGTACGGGTTTACGCCGTCGGAAAGCGGGACGTATAGGATTTGCCAAAAAAAGCT
Source organism: uncultured Clostridia bacterium (assembly GCA_944392335.1). Classification (GTDB taxonomy): domain Bacteria; phylum Bacillota; class Clostridia; order UBA1381; family UBA1381; genus RGIG1988. The sequence continues at coordinate 94,152 of CALXWJ010000082.1, read as the reverse complement.
GTCCGGAGACCACGAAATCCGCTTATACAATGAGGATTTTGAAGACCTGTCCGATGGGTATTTCTACAGCGAAAGCGTCTCCATGACCGCAGGGACGCTTTATTATATTACGGTCACGCACTACTATAACGAAGAGGAGGAGAGCGAAAGTTATCTGCAAATTTACAAGGAGGGATGATTTTGATGAAAGGGTTATGGAGTACGATCCAAGTGATATTCAGCTTGGTCGGGGGCTGGCTGGGCTGGTTCCTCGGCGGCTGCGACGGGCTTTTATACGCGCTGATCGCATTTGTTGTTTTAGACTATATCACAGGGCTGATGTGTGCAGTCGGTGACAAGACGCTGTCCAGCGAGGTCGGGTTTAAAGGGATCTGCCGTAAGGTTTTAATTTTCTTTTTGGTCGGTATCGGCAATATTTTAGATGCAAATGTGATTGGTAACGGCAGTATTTTAAGGACAGCCGTTATCTTTTTCTACCTCTCCAACGAGGGGGTATCCATTTTGGAAAACGCCGCGCATTTAGGACTGCCGGTGCCGCAGAAAATGAAAGAGGTGCTGGAGCAGCTACACAACCGCGGGCAGAAAAAGGAGGATAGGAATGAAAATCAATAAAAAACAGATTACATACAACCGGACAAGACGGGCGCAAAGGCCGCAGTATATCGTCATTCACGATACGGGGAATCAGGGAAAAGGCGCAAACGCGGACTCACACTTTCGTTATTTCAACGGCGGAAACAGAAACTCCAGCGCAGATTTCTTTGTAGACGACACGCAGATACTGCAGGTCAATGATTATTTGACTTATTACACCTGGCACTGCGGTGATGGTAAAGGGCGATACGGGATAACCAACGCAAACTCGCTGGGGATTGAGATCTGTATCAACAGCGACGGTGATTACAGCAAAGCCTTTGACAATGCGGTATGGCTTGCAAAAAAACTGATGACGGAACTTGATATTCCTCTAAATCGCGTTGTCCGTCACTACGATGCCAGCCGCAAAAACTGTCCGGCTTCCATGAGTAAAAATAGCTGGGCACTGTGGAGCGAATTTAAAAAGAGACTGACTGAGGAGGATATCGATATGGAAAAACTAAATGCAATCGAAAAGGACGTGGCACAGCTGAAAACAGATGTGTCTGCACTGAAAAATAGAATGATTTATGCGTGGGTAGATGATAATATGCCCGCCTGGGCGAAACCCACCATCACAAAGCTGATGAGCAAGGGCTACCTAAAAGGCGATGAGGAAGGCAAGTTGAACCTGGACGATAATATGCTCCGTATGCTCGTCATCAATGACCGCACCGGGTTGTACGGTGAATAACGGTTAAATTTACGATAGCCTGCAGGGGTTTTTCCTTGCAGGCTTATTTTTTTGCAAAAACGGGTTAACAAATACGCGTCTGAATCTCCGTACATTGAAGAGGTGATTTCTCATGGACTATTTAACAGAAAAAGCGATTACACAGCTGCAGTTTCAAGGGTACGGGTACAGACGGATTGCAAACCTCTTGAACCTGCCGGTAGAAACGGTCAAATCCCATTGCAAGAGGCATCCCCTGACGCCCGCCAAAGCAGAAAAGCTGTCGCTATGTTTACAGTGCGGAGCAGACGTTGGACAAAAGCCGCACCGGAAAAAGAAACGGTTTTGCTCGGATCGGTGCCGCAGCGCATGGTGGAATGCCCATCCGGCGGACAGCCCCGGGAAAACTGCTGCTGTCTGTCAGTTCTGCGGGAAGGAGTTCCCCAGCTATCCTGTAAAGAACAGGAAGTTCTGTTCCAGGGCGTGTTACTTCAAATCCAAAGGCGGTGGCGGATATGAAAGATGAGTATTACAAAAATGTATGTGCCTACAAACGGGCGATGGCAATGGCAAAATCCATGCTTAAGCAAAGGCTTATTTCTGCGGAAGAGTATTGCAAAATTGATAAAATAATTGCCGGTAAATACGGGTTGGATTCGTGCAGTATATATCGGGAAAACGCTTGATATACCGGGGTTTCAGAGGTAATATGTAACACGGAAGGAGTTGGTTTTTTGGAACGGATTATTGAGCGTATTGAGGTTAAAATCCCTGCCATGAAAATAGCAAAACGGGTAGCTGCCTATGCCCGCGTTTCCGGAGGGAAAGACGCCATGCTCCATTCCCTGTCGGCGCAGGTTAGCTATTACAGCAGCTATATCCAGTCGCATAACGGCTGGGAATACTGCGGTGTATACTCTGATGAAGCAAAAACCGGTACAAAGGATTCGCGCTCCGGCTTTCAGCAGTTGCTGGCAAAATGCAAAGCCGGCGAAATTGATATGGTCATTACCAAGTCTGTTTCACGGTTTGCAAGGAACACGGTCACACTTCTCGAAACAGTGCGGGAATTGAAAAGCCTGGGGGTGGATGTATATTTTGAAGAACAGAACATCCATACCATGAGTGCAGACGGTGAACTGATGCTTACCATCCTTGCGTCCTATGCGCAGGAGGAAAGCAGGTCGGCCAGTGAGAACCAGAAATGGCGAATCCGAAAGGCGTTTGAACAGGGCGAACTCATGAATTACAGACGCCAGTTTGGATTCAGAATTTCAAAAGGCAGCATTACCCCCAACGCTGAAACCGCGCCGGTGGTCAATGAAATATTTGACAGGGTACTGGCTGGCGAAAGTTACGGCGCCATCGCCCGTGATTTGGAACGCCGAGGAATCTGCGGTGTGTTGGGCGGAAAATGGACGGCGCACAGGGTCAGCTGCATCATCTGCAGCGAAAGATACATCGGTGATGCGCTGCAGCAAAAGACATTTATCAATAACCATTTGGAAAAGAAGCCTGTCAGAAACTGCGGGCAGCTTCCCATGTACTATGCGGAAGGGACACATGAAGGGATTGTTGACCGGGAAAAATACAAAAAAGCCGGTATTATTTATAAAGAGCGGAAAGAAAAATATTACAGTGGTTTAAAGCCACCGACTATCACCGTATTTTCCGGTTTGATTAAATGCCCGAAATGCGGAAAAAACTATCGGCGGGTAACCTCTAACGGCTCCTGCGGCTGGAACTGCTCCACTTATATGACGCTGGGAAAAGCCGTGTGCTATGGTAAAAAAATCCCGGAATCCACACTTGAAGCAGTGACTGCGGATATATTAAATCTCCGTGAATTCAAGCCGGAGGCGGTTAAGGAAAACATACTGGAAATTATGGTACCAGAGCCCAATCATTTAGTCTTTCGGCTGAAAGACGGAAGTGTGGCAGAACGCGTCTGGGCCGACCGTTCCCGGCGTGAAAGCTGGACGCCGGAGATGAAAGAAAGGGCGCGCCAACAGGCATTAAAGAGAAATAGAGGTGGACAGTAAATGGCAAGAACGGTTACCGTAATCCCGCAGACAATCCACCCCTTGACGGGGACTGCGATTTTAGCGGCAACCCGGCGGAGGGTGGCGGCTTATGCCCGTGTGTCGACGGATAGTGAAGAACAGCAAACCAGCTATGAGGCACAGGTTGACTATTATACAAGATATATACAGTCAAAAGCCGACTGGGAGTTTGTCAAAGTATATACCGACGAGGGGATATCTGGAACAAACACAAAGAATCGGGACGGGTTTAACGAAATGGTACGAGATGCACTTGACGGAAAAATAGATCTCATCATTACCAAGTCGGTCAGCCGGTTTGCGAGAAACACAGTTGACAGCCTGGTTACCGTGCGCAAACTGAAGGAACATGGTGTAGAGGTTTATTTTGAAAAGGAAAATATTTATACGCTTGACAGCAAGGGCGAACTGCTGATCACCATCATGTCCAGTCTTGCCCAGGAGGAAAGCCGGTCAATTTCTGAAAATGTGACCTGGGGACAAAGGAAACGGTTTGCTGACGGAAAATTCAGCCTGGCGTATAAACAATTTCTTGGGTATGAAAAAGGGCAAGACAATCTGCCGCATATCGTTGAAAACGAAGCTGTTTTAGTACGGCGAATCTATACTATGTTTATGTGCGGAAAAACACCTGGCGGAATTGCTTCTATTCTTACCAAAGAAGGGATACCAACACCCGGCGGGAAGACCAAATGGCAGGCCAGTACTGTTGCGAGTATCCTTTCAAACGAGAAATACAAAGGCGCAGCTCTCTTACAAAAAAGGTTTACTGTTGATTTTCTTACAAAGAAAACAAAGGTGAACGAGGGTGAAGTGCCGCAATATTACATCGAACACAGCCATGAGGCGATTATTAACCCTGTTGAATGGGACTGGGTGCAAGCGGAATTTTCCCGCCGGAAAATACTGGGAAAACGCTACAGTGGCAACAGCGTTTTTTCAAGCCGGCTTGTATGTGCTGAATGTGGTTCCTTTTATGGCTCAAAGGTATGGCAGTCAAATACAAAATACCGGAAAACAATATGGCAATGCAACGGAAAATTCAAAGGTGATACCTTCTGCACAACACCGCATTTTACAGAAGAGGAAATCAAACAGCGGTTTCTGAATGCTTACAACACATTAGTTTTTAACCGTGAGGCATTGCTGGAAGATTGCAGGCTTATGCGGGACGCTGTCAGTGACTGCTCAGATATCCAGACAAGGCTTGAAAAGCTGTATGAGGAGGCGGCTGTTGTGACAGAACTTACCCGGCAGGCGGTGGAGCGCAACTCGCAGGAAAGCCTAAATCAGGAGGAATACCTCAGACAATATAACTCATATGTTAATCGCTATGAGAAACTGAAAGGACAAATTGATAAACTTGAAATTGAAAAAAAGCGGAGGAAGGAAAAAGGAATTTTAATTGGCGGATTTATGTTTGAGGTTTCAGAACACGAAACCTCCGTCAGCGAGTTTGACGAGCAGTTATGGATGCTGGTCATTGATATTGTTGAAATCCAGCCGGACGGTAATATGGTATTCAAATTCCGAAACGGAACGGAGGTTATTGCATAAAAAATATACTAAAACCGTGAACTTGTATGGGGTTCACGGTTTCTTTGCTATATTTGCTTGTAGTTAATGGGGGCAGTTAGGTTCAAAAGGGGGCAAATGCTTTTGTTGAGGGGCAAGTTTATCATAATTATAGTTATTTGCCAGAAAAGAACGGTTATTTTTAAAAGAATAATCGTTCTTTTTTTGAAACGCTTTAAATTCCATATTGTACAGGCATGTCGGGAGAAGATATTATCTGAATTTAATATAACTGCGCACATGTTGTCCTCCGCCGTAATTGGAGGCGGGTTCCATATTTGTAATCAGTGAGAGTACAATCTCCCACTGATTACAGCACTTCTGTGCAGTGCTCTTGTCCGCATTGAATGACGGGACAAACTCTTATTGAAAAGCTATTGCAGAAGTAATTTATCTTTGCAATAGCTTTTTTCTTTTATTAATTTGTTATTTTTATCTGCACTTGTTAGGATATTTCAAAGATAAAAAAGGGCTTTGCTCATTGATTACTATTCTTCATGGCTCGCATCATCTGAAGGGTTGCTTCTTTTTTCTCCGGTGTTAGAAGCTTCCACACATCATAAAACTTTTTTTGTTCCGGGGACAGTTCAATCATTTCATTTTCAGCAAAAAAATTGAGACAGTGTGATATTCATAGCATTGCAAATTATTTCAAGAGTCCCGATTGTCGGACTGCTACCTCTATTAAAAATATTTCTTATTGTTGATTCGGATAAGCCGGATTCTTTTGATAATCTATATCTTGTCCAGCCTTTTTGTTTTAGTATTTGACGAAGTCTTTCATGTATATCCATTACCGCACCTTCTTCTTGTAAATATTTTATCATTAAATATAATGGTTTTATATCCCAAATCTTGAAATGTAAATACAGTTATATTAAAATGTATGCAAATGGAGTATATTCGTATATAGGTGTACTTATCAGGACGCCAATTTTGATAAAAAGTCTACGTCCTTGCTTTTGTCTTAAAGCTTGAAAAATTTACCTAAAAATGTTGCAAACAGATTTTAAGTGTGTTAAAATTAAAATTAATGATTAGCTTTGTTAGGAGGGAACAATATGGATTATGACGTAATTATAATTGGCGCGACGTTTTATGCAGTTGGAATGCTCCAGGTATACGGCGACAAATGCCTTGTACTAGACCGGCGTCCTCAGGCTGGTTACGAGTTTTTAAACGCTATGAAATTCGGGAAGGTTGACAAAGAACCAAAAAGCAGCGAGGGGAAAGATTTTTTAAAAAATCTTAAGAACAAAGGTCTGTTTACAGAGTATGGAGTAAACTTTTTTGACGCCGCAAGCACTCTCTATTCATATCTCGTAGGCAAAAATGTTCTTTTGAATATGGAGATTGTGAGCATAGAGAAGATTGAGGGGGGTTTTAAGGTTATATGCTGCGGCGTTTCGGGTATAAGAGAGTTTACGGCGGAGAAAGTTATCGATACTACGCCTAGAGGCGGTATGATAGCGAAGAAGAGTATAAACTTTTTAGCGGTCCCCCTGGAGGAAGGCTCACCGCCTATATCAGATTTCGGCGGCATGAGGGCGTATCCGTCCGGCATGAAGCTTGACAGAATATGTAAAGTAGATTTAAGCTTAGATGCAGACTACATAGAAGCGCGCAAAAAGATTTATGACATTACCGTTATGGATCAATTTAAGGGATATAGATTAGAATTTATTGCTGATTCGTTTGAGATTACAACAAAAGGATCTGCCTTAGAGGAGAACAGCGGTATTATATACCTTACATCGTGCGCGTACGACAATGGAATAGATGCGTTTGACGCGGGAGTCATATATGCGAAGGGGGATATCTACAATGATTATATCGCAAGTTTATGATAATAAGGTTACTGTATCTCCTGTATCTTCGGTAAGTTTTGACGCTGATTACGATGTAATTATTGTCGGAGTCGGAACTACGGGTGCAATGGCGGCTCTTGCCAGTGCAGACGAAGGATTGTCGGTGTTGGGGATTGAGAGTTTTACATGTCTTGGTGGAACTACTACAATCGGCGGTATCATGGGGCACTATTTCGGCATACCAGGAGGGCTCTACCAGAAATATGACAGTGAAATAAACAAATATTCGGACAATGTTGTCCATAATAAAATCGAAGGCAAAAAGATTAAAAACGAAAGAATGGCGGTTGAGAAGGGCGTAGAGATAAAGTATGAATCTTCCGTATGCGGCGTATATATAGACGAAGGTAAAGTATGTGGTATTAAGGCGGTCACGCCAGAGGGCATTAAAAACTATTCGTGTTTCGTTTTAATGGATGGCACAGGAGATGGATTTATTGCAAATATGGCAGGGTGCGATTCCCAATGGGGAAGAGAACTTGACGGAGCGACGCAGCCATATTCTATGGTAAGCGCGCAGAAAACCGAAGCAAATGGCTTTCGTACGACAAACTGTGACTTCGGTCGCGTAGATCAGAGAGACGACAAGGATATTACAGATGCGCTTATTTTCTCGAGAAGCTATGAAATGCCGGAAGAGAGAGAAAAGAACGAATTTTTGTATCACATGCCGATCATTGGAGTTCGCGAAGGGAGAAGAATTATCACAGAAGAGGTGGTAAGGCTTCCCGACATATTCAGCGAAAAATTTACCGATACGCCCGCGTTTTACTCATATGCTGACCTTGACAAGCATGGCTGGGATATAGCTTTTGACGGCGAAACGCTTGGCGACTGGTCTGTCGGGGCAAACCTTGGAGCGTATAATGTAACTATTCCTGTATCCTTTAAAGCTCTTATTCCGAAAGGCGTCGACGGGCTTTTGATTGCTTGTCGGGCACTTGGCGTTGACTGCGATGTTTCAAGCTGCGTAAGAATGATTCCCGATATGAAAAAAATTGGCGAGACAGTTTCATATATTGCGTCAATTGCTAAAAAATACGGATGCGCTCTTCGCGATATCCCTTATGACGAACTTCGAGAAAAGCTTGAATCTACTGGTTGCCTAGGAGAAAATTACGGATGCAAGGTAAGGATTGCTGGAGTACGAGACGAAAACGGCAAACAGCTTCCGCATGTCGACGTCAATTGGATCGGGGATCCCGAAAAGCTAGTCGATTTATTAAAGACGGAGAAGCCCGGTATTGCTATATGGTCAGCGAAGAGAATGGGGCTTAAAAAAGTTGAAAAGGCGCTTTTAGAGTGCTATGATTCAGATGACGAAAACCTTAGACGTGCATCTGCTTTTGCGCTTGCAATATGCGGCTCAAAGATCTCGCTTCCTCTTATAAGACAGATGATTGAAGAGCGCGACCCATTTATGTACGAGGACTGCCGCAAGCACAATCAAAGAAGAAGCTTTATGGCTACTTATTTTGCGGGACGCCTTGCAGACGAGGAATCATGCGACCTTCTCATAAGCATTATTACCAATAAGGACGAGTATAAAAACAGCGTATATAGCTCAGTAGATAAAATGACTACGAGATACACGATATCGCGCTTTAATAACGCGCTTTTGCAGCAGCTTTCGGAAACAGCAGTGGCGCTTATAAGAATTGGCGATGCACACGAAAATCTGAGAGGTAAAATCGCAAAGGCGTTTAAAGACGGTCTTTGGGATGAAAGCTATATTGCTCACATTACGGTTCGACCAAAGATGAGCGCCGAGTACAATATGGCGAAAAACATTAAAAACGTTTGCGAAAATGCAATTAAAAGGTGGGGAAAATAAAAAAATGGAAAGCGAAAATGAAGTGGTGCCAAAGCTTAGACAAAACTAATTATTAATTTGCATGTGAATGAGGCTGTAAAAAAACACAGCTTCAAAAAGGAAGGACTGAAATCTCGAAAATAGTAGGGATTTCAGCCCTTTTGTGATATAATATAATTATCATGAAAAACATATCACAAGTATATTATACACCATATCAATCGAAAATTCTATTGGAGATTTCAACAATAATTGAGTTTTCTGATTCGGTATATTCGTTTTGTGAAGAACATGGAATGGAAAAGTACATGAAATTTACAATGTTCGATAAGGAAAGCAAAGAGGCTGAATACAGAGACAATCCATATAGAGCGGTAAATTTCAAAGCGGATGAAGATGAGGATATCGTATGTCCGAAGGATAAAAAGTTTCACTACAAATACTCCAAACCGGTTCAAGGCAACAGAATAGTACGAGTAAATGAAAAATTGACACAATTTCACAAATAAGTTTTAAATAACTTAAACAGCATACATGGAGAGCCTCTGCGGATGAACAGAAGTATCCAAGCAGAAGGTGCATATGGCGGGATAAAGTGGAACCGGGCATATACAAGGAACCGTCGAAAAGGACTTGAAGGAGTAAATTTTGAGATTGGATTGATTTCATATGGATTTAACCTACATAAGTATCACTTGAAACGTTCTGCAAAAAAGGCTGTTGCATAAAAGCAAAAAGATTACACGAACAAAATTGGAACAAAAATTTCCCGATGATGTTTTTTGTGTACCCTAAAATGTAGCGTTATTACCTAGAACAGTAAATTAATACAAAAAGCACCAAAGCTTATACCGAATGGAATGAGCTTTGACGTAGCGAGGGGCTGTTTTTTACAGCCCCTGGTACAATAAAAGTGTAAGTAAATTAACTATTAATGTACTATTCTATCACAAATGTCCGAGCTTGCCAAGTCCTTACCTGAATTTTCTACAGTTAGATCTATGTCGGGTGTTGGAGATGTACTTGCCCCAAGAATTATTGCTGAAATTGGCGATGTAAGACAGTTTCATTGTGCAGCAGCATTAATTGCTTATGCTGGAATTGATACACCGCCTTATGAATCAGGAGATTTTAGGGCAAGTAATCGAAAAATCACTAAACGAGGAGTTGCTTCACTTAGAAAAACCGGATATGAAATTATGCGGGCCTTGAAAATTATACAACCACAAAACGACAATGCTGTTTATCAATACTTAATCAAAAAAGAAAACGAGGGAAAGCCATTAAAAATTGCCAAAATTACCGCGTTAAACAAATTTTTAAGAATTTATTATTCACGAGTGAAAGAAATCTATTCAAATTCATAAATATATTTTCAAAAAAATTAGACCGACACTTTCATGCCGGTCTGTTTGTCATGCTATTATTTGTATCGAAAATTTTTAAAAATTTCTCTTGACTTTTTTAGCAGGCCTTTCTTTTTGAGACCGAGCCGAAGCTCGTCATTACTATTAATTATTTGGTGCCGTCATGATAAAATATTCTTTTTCAAGGGTAAAGAAATAAGAAGCTGCTTTTGCGGCTTCCTATTTCATATAATTCATTGTTTTTAATATATGTTCTCTTTTTTCGGGAGTGAGATAAACCCACACATCGTAAAACTCCTTAAGTTCCGGTGTCATTTCAATTCGTTCATCGTCCGCAAAGAAATCAGCAAGCGTTATATTTAGCGTTTTGCAAATACTTTCAAGTGTAGCGATTGTGGGAACTGTTCCACGGTGAAATATATTAGTGAGGGTGGATTCGGGCAAACTGCTTTCTTTGGAAAGTTTGTACCGCGTCCAACCATATTTCTTTAAAATACTATCAAGTCGTTTATTTATATCCACAGCATCACCGTCTTTCTTATTATATATTATACGAATAATTTGAAATGTCTCGTAGACTGTAACCTGAAATGTATATTACACCTCTTGAAAACATATATTATTTATGATATACTTATAATAATTATTCATACATAAAATTTTGATAATCAAAATAACTATTTATATAAAATGATTGGAGAAATACAAATGATAGTAATTATTTGTGTTGATGATAACTACGGAACAATGTTTAATAACAGACGGCAAAGCAGGGACAAAACTCTTATTGAAAAAATCCTACAGTTGACAAAAGGCAATCGGCTTTGGATTGGCGAATATTCAAAGGAGCTTTTTTACGGCAAGACCAACGACCTGAATATTGATAATGATTGTTTGTCAAAGGCAATGGACGGAGAATATTGTTTTGTGGAAAACGGTCAATTAAAGCCGTTTGAAAAACGTATTGAGAAAATAATTATATTTAAATGGAACAGGGAATATCCCTCCGATGTGAAGTTGGACATAAATCTTGATAATTGGAATTTTTCCGATACAGAAGATTTTGTCGGCAACTCCCACGGGAAAATCACAATGGAGGTGTATATAAAATGAGGCGGAATATATCATATATAATCACACTGCTGTTGTGCTTAAATATATTTGCAGGCTGTGGAATAATTAATGAAGGTACGACAAATTATACTCTTTCAGAGAAAGAGCAAATAATACAGTATGAACCTCAAAACACAGAAACGGCTTGCGAATCTACGGAAACCGACACATTTCCACAGCAAGAATTTGACATTGCTGATTTTGACATCAGTTCTGTCCCGGCTTACAGCGGAAGTCCATATATTGCCGTAAACGGTAACAAACCTTATTTTACATCATCAGAATACAGTTTAACGTCTTTTGAAAATTACAGTCCTCTCGATTCGCTTGGGAGGTGCGGTACTGCATATGCAAATATAGGGACAGATATTATGCCGACAGGGGAAAGAGGTTCCATAGGCAATATAAAACCGACGGGCTGGCAAACGGTTAAATATGAAAATGTTGACGGAAAGTATCTGTATAACAGATGTCACTTAATCGGTTATCAGCTTTCGGGTGAAAATGCCAATGAACGAAATCTTATAACAGGTACTCGGTATATGAACGTAACAGGAATGCTGCCCTTTGAAAATATGGTTGCGGACTATGTGAAAGAAACAGAAAATCATGTTCTTTATCGTGTAACTCCAATATATGAAGGGAATAATCTTTTGGCGGCAGGCGTACTTATGGAAGCCTTGTCAATGGAGGATAGGGGTTCGGGTATTTGCTTTAACGTGTTTTGCTATAATGTTCAGCCGGGTATAAAAATCGACTACGCAACAGGCGTAAGTGAGTTGGAGGAAGGTATAAATCAAGGAGAAAACCTTGTTGCCGTTACGACGCCGCAGAATGAAGAAAACTTTTCCGATACCACTGAAAACTATATAGGAAATAAAAATACAAAAAAATTCCACTATCCTGATTGCAGCAGTGTATCTCAAATGAAAGAAAATAATAAAGAATACTTGAACTGTACTCGTGAGGAAGCAATCGAAAAGGGTTATGAACCTTGCAATAAGTATAGACCCTGATATAGCAAAAGGTATTGGCATTTCGTTTTAAGCAGTTTTGTCTTTTTTAACTATTTTTGGCGATTTTAAAATTAACAAATAAAATATTAACCGTATCTCTGCAAGACTGAAATACAATAAAATCAGACTTGACAGAAATACGGTTTTTATTAGGGGACAATAATTACTTTATTAAATATGCAAGTGATTCTTGCACAAAAGAGTCCTCTTAAAATATATCAGTCTATTTTCGGCAATTTGGATAAGCTTTTTTCAATATCGGCGTCAGATGGAATATAGTCGGTCATCTCATGGTCATTAAATTTCTGATATGCCGTCATATCAAAATATCCTGTTCCGGTCAAACCGAATACAATTGTTTTTGCTTCGCCTGTTTCCTTGCATTTCAAAGCTTCATCTATTGCGGCTCTTATAGCGTGACTGCTTTCCGGTGCGGGGAGTATTCCCTCAACTCTTGCAAACTTCTGTGCCGCTTCGAAAACTGCCGTTTGTTCAACTGAAACAGCCTCCATCAGACCGTCTGCATATAATTGCGATAATATAGAACTCATACCGTGGTATCGAAGCCCCCCGGCATGGTTTGCCGATGGCATAAAGCCGCTGCCTAAAGTGTACATTTTCTGAAGCGGACAAACCTTTCCCGTATCACAATAGTCATAAGCGTATTTTCCTCTTGTAAGACTGGGGCAGGAGGCAGGCTCTACCGCAATAAATCTGTAATCTCTTTCACCCCTGAGCTTTTCGCCCATAAACGGAGAGATAAGACCTCCGAGATTAGAACCGCCGCCGGCACAGCCTATAATAATATCGGGAACAATGCCGTATTTATCCAATGCGGTTTTTGTTTCAAGGCCTATGACGGATTGATGTAAAAGAACTTGAGAAAGAACGGAACCTAATACATATCTGTAACCCTCATTAGTAACCGCAGCTTCAACAGCCTCTGAAATTGCACAGCCGAGACTTCCTGTTGTACCCGGAAATTCTTCCAGTATTTTTATTCCTACTTGTGTTGTATCAGATGGGGAAGGAGTAACGTCCGCACCGTATGTTCTCATAACCTCGCGGCGGAAAGGCTTTTGTTCGTAGGAAACTTTAACCATATACACTTTGCAGTCAAGACCAAAGAAAGAACACGCCATGGATAAAGCAGTTCCCCATTGTCCGGCACCGGTTTCTGTTGTAACGCCTTTAAGACCTTGTTGTTTTGCATAATATGCCTGTGCAATTGCGGAATTTAGCTTGTGACTTCCGGAGGTGTTGTTACCCTCGAATTTGTAATAAATTTTTGCCGGTGTATCCAGTGCCTTTTCAAGAAAATATGCACGAACAAGCGGGGAGGGACGGTACATTTTGTAAAACGTATGTATTTCCTCGGGGATGTCTATGTATGGTGTTGTGTCATCAAGCTCCTGATCAATAAGCTCATCACAGAATACAGGCTTAAGATCCTCTTTTGTAACGGGCTTTAATGTCGCCGGATTCAAAATAGGTGCAGGCTTATTCTTCATATCTGCACGCACATTATACCATTGCTTCGGCATCTCTTTTTCTTCAAGATAAATTTTGTAAGGAATTTTTGTCATGTTTTTTTCCACCCTTCATAAAATTTAAATAGTTTTCCCGAGAAAGCAAAAATACCCTGTCCGTATTAGGACAGGGTATAAATTTACCTGTGGTGCCACCTAATTTCACCCTTTTATAAAAAGGATGCACTCATCGCATTGCCATCACAATGCTGTCACTTTTTACGGTTGACCTCCGTCGCCCCTACTATGCCTAAGCAGTTCAGTTTGCCCTCACAGACCCATTCGTTCCTCCGTATATTACCGCCATCACACCGTCGGCGGCTCTCTCTTAATAACTAAAGAGGAAGTACTATTTCTGCTCATCGGTTTATTCTATTGGAGAGATGATAACATAAATAATTTTATTCTGTCAAGTTTTTTTTAAAACTTTAAAAATATTTTTGCATATTAAACGGAAATTATTTTAAAAAATTTTAAATATGTGTATAATGTTTACAAATAAAAAAACTGAAAAAGAGGAGAAATATATTATTATTGATTTGATTTTTGATGTAATGTATAATAAAAAAAGTAAACGAAATGGGATGTGGATTGCAGTGAAATATAAAAATGTAACAGAAGGAATATTTTTGTTAAGACCAAACAGATTTACCGCAAAGGTATTGATTGACGGAAAAGAAGAAACGGTACACGTGAAAAATACAGGCAGGTGCAGAGAAATACTTATACCCGGAGCAAAAGTGATATTGGAAAAGTCGGACAATTCTCAAAGAAAAACCGGTTATGATCTTATTTCCGTATATAAAGGCGACAGACTTGTTAATATGGACAGTATGCTTCCCAATAAGGTGTTTTATGAATATATTCCGTCTTTTTTTGGAAAAACAAATCTGATTAAACCCGAAAAGACTTTTAATACTTCCAGATTTGATTTTTACATTGAACAGCACGAAAGAAAAATATATGCGGAGGTAAAGGGGGTTACGCTTGAAGAGGACGGAATTGTAAAATTTCCCGACGCACCTACACAAAGAGGTGTTAAGCATATAAAAGAATTGTGTCAGGCGGTGGAAGAGGGATTTGAAGCATATATAGTGTTTATAATTCAGATGAAAGGTGCAAAGTATTTTACACCCAACAAAGCCACACATCCGGAATTTTATTCTGAACTGAAAAAGGCGGAGAAAAAGGGTGTCAAAATTTATGCATTTGACTGTGATGTGAAAAAAGATTCCGTTACAGTGGGGAAAGAAATACCTGTTAAATTTTAGTAAAAAAAGTACCGTCAGCAAATGCTTAAACGGTACTTTTTTAAGTTATTTTATTTTTTTGACAATTCTTCGTCTATTGCCTTTGCCGCGGTTTTTCCTGCGCCCATAGCAAGAATAACGGTTGCGGCGCCGGTAACAACGTCACCGCCTGCATATACAAAAGGTTTTGAGGTTGCACCATTTTCATCGGCAATTATACAGCCTTTTTTGTTGGTGTCAAGTCCTTTTGTTGTGTTTTTTATAAGAGGATTGGGTGATTGACCTATTGAAATTACAGCGGTGTCAATATCCAGTATTTCTTCCGATCCTTCTATGGCAACGGGACGTCTTCTGCCGCTTGCATCAGGTTCTCCCAGTTCCATTTTAATTACTTCAACGCCTTTTAACCAGCCTTTTTCATCTCCGATAAACCTTGTGGGATTTTGAAGAAGTTTAAATATTATTCCTTCTTCTTCGGCGTGCATTACTTCTTCAATACGGGCAGGCAACTCTTCTTTTCCTCGTCTGTAAACAATATAAACATTTTCGGCACCCAGTCTTTTAGCACTCCTTGCCGCATCCATCGCAACATTTCCGCCGCCGAATACAGCAACATTTTTGCCAATAAAGACAGGTGTATCATATTCGGGGAATTTATAGCCCTTCATGAGGTTTATTCTTGTAAGAAATTCGTTTGCGGAATATACGCCGTTCAAAGCTTCTCCTTCAATTCCCATAAAAGAGGGAAGACCTGCACCCGAACCGATATATACGGCATCATAACCGAATTCTTCAAATAGTTCATCTAAAAGAATTGATTTACCTATAATAACATTTGTTTCAATATTGACACCTAAATCCTTCAGTTTTGAAATTTCCTTTTGAACAATGTTTTTCGGAAGTCTGAATTCGGGGATTCCATACATTAAGACGCCGCCTGCAGTGTGGAAAGCTTCATAAATTGTAACCTCATAGCCCATTTTTGCAAGATCGCCGGCGGCGGTAAGACCTGAAGGCCCTGACCCTACAACAGCAACTTTTTTACCGTTTGGCTGTGGCTTTTCTGTTTTATCTTCTCCATGTTCCATATGGTAGTCGGCGGCAAATCTTTCAAGTCTGCCTATACCGACAGGTTCACCCTTAATACCTCTTACGCACTTTGATTCACATTGTTTTTCCTGAGGACAAACTCTTCCGCATACGGCAGGTAAAGAATTTGTTTCGGTAATTTTATTGTAAGCGTCTTCAAATTTTTCCTGTGCAATAAGACTTATAAATTCGGGGATTTTGACCGATACGGGACATCCGTTTACACAGGGACTGTTTTTACAGTTTAAACATCTCTGAGCTTCATCAACTGCCATTGCAACGGTATAACCTGTGGTAACTTCAAGGAAGTTTTTGTTTCTAACATTAGGATCCTGTTCCGGCATGGGATTTTTCTTTAATGACATATTGGGCATATATTAACATTTCCTTTCAAAAGTTGTTTGAATAAGTAATATTTAAAAATCAATCATATTGTAACAAATTAATGAAGACCTATTCTGCAATGACCGTCTTCGCAAGATTGTTGCTCGTATTTTTTAAACATCTGCTGTCTGTTGAGCGCTGAGTTCCAGTCTATTTTGTGACCGTCAAAATCAGGACCGTCAACACAGGCAAATTTTGTTTCTCCGTCCACAATTACACGGCAGCCACCGCACATACCTGTGCCGTCGATCATTACCGGGTTCATTGAAACTGTTGTGGGTATGTTGTATTCTTTTGTAAGATTGCATACGGCTCTCATCATTACAAGGGGACCTATTGCTATAACCTCGTCAAATTTTTCGCCTTTTTCAATTTCTTCCTTTAAGCGATCTGTTACGAAACCCTGCAAACCGTTTGAACCGTCATCTGTTGTAATAATCAGTTTGTTGGAAACTTTTTTTAAATCATCTTCCAAAATTATTAGATCCTTGTTGCGGAATCCGGTTATTACAGTAACATCCGCACCTAAGTTATGTAATTTTTTTGCTTGAGGATATGCTATGGCAGTGCCTAATCCGCCGCCGATTACAGCAACTTTTTTCTTCCCTTCAAGGGATGTGGGAACCCCAAGAGGACCTGCAAAGTCCGATAAACTGTCCTTTTCGGTTAATTGTGCAAGGTCACGTGTGGTTTTTCCTACAATCTGTACAATTATGGTAACCGTACCTTTATCTCTGTCGAAATCCGCAATTGTAAAGGGTACTCTTTCGCCGTATTCATCAATACGGAGGATGATAAATTGTCCGGGTTCGGCACGTCTTGCAACCAAAGGAGCTTCAACCTCCATTAAGAATATCTGCGGATTCAGAATTTTTTTGTTAACTATTTTATAAGCCATTACATTTCTTCCTTTCGGATTAATAAATAGAAAAAAGCTTTAAATATAATAGAATGGGTGTCCGATGTGTCAAAAACACAGACACGGCATATTATAAAGAAATCTAAAGCATCTCATCTTACTATATAATATTTGAAGTAAAAAGTCAAGAAATTTTTTCTGCTAATTATTATATTTAATATACTTATTGAAAGAAATATAAAAAAAAATGTCAAATTCATATGATTTTTTTGTCATATTATTCCTATTTTGAAATTTTGTATTGATTTTGTTGCAAGAAAATGGTATAATATAT
This sequence comes from uncultured Clostridia bacterium, assembly GCA_944392335.1. GTDB lineage: Bacteria > Bacillota > Clostridia > UBA1381 > UBA1381 > RGIG1988. The sequence continues at coordinate 76,583 of CALXWJ010000082.1, read as the reverse complement.
AAATAAAATATATAATTTTTTTTAGGAGGGTTTTTATGTCATATGTTGAAAAAGTTTTAGAAGAGCTTAAGAGAAAGAATCCGGCTCAGCCTGAGTTTATCCAAGCGGCTACAGAAGTTTTGACCAGTCTTGCTCCGGTCTTTGAAAAGCACCCGGAATTTGAAAAAGCTGCATTGCTTGAAAGAATTGTTGAACCTGAAAGACAAATTATGTTCAGAGTTCCATGGGTTGATGATAACGGAAATGTACAGGTAAACAGAGGTTTCAGAGTACAGTTTAACAGTGCAATCGGACCATATAAGGGCGGAATCAGACTTCATCCGTCAGTTAACCTTGGTATTATTAAATTCCTCGGGTTTGAACAAATATTCAAAAATTCACTTACCACATTGCCTATAGGCGGCGGAAAAGGCGGAAGTGATTTCGATCCTAAAGGAAAATCAGACAGAGAAGTTATGGCATTCTGTCAGAGTTTTATTAATGAATTATACCGTCATATCGGCGCAGATACTGATGTTCCCGCAGGCGATATAGGAACAGGTGCAAGAGAAATCGGCTATATGTTCGGTCAATATAAAAAGATTACAGACAGATTTGAAGGCGTTCTTACAGGTAAAGGACTTACATGGGGCGGATCGCTTACAAGAAAAGAAGCAACAGGTTACGGATTGGTTTACTTCGCAGCAGAAATGCTTAAAGATTTAGGAACAAGCTTTGAAGGAAAAACTGTTGTTATTTCCGGCTCAGGTAACGTTGCTATATATGCAACAGAAAAAGTTCAGCAGTTGGGCGGTAAGGTTGTTGCTTTGTCCGATTCAAACGGTTACATATATGATGAAGCAGGTATTGATTTGGATGCTGTTAAGGAAATTAAAGAAGTTAAGAGAGGCAGAATTAAAGAATACCTGGAATACAGACCAAATGCTAAATATACAGAAGGTAAGGGTATCTGGACAATTAAATGTGATATAGCTCTTCCATGTGCTACACAAAACGAATTGTTGATTGATGATGCAAAAGCATTGGTTGCTAACGGATGTATTTTGGTTGCTGAAGGTGCAAATATGCCTACTACTCTTGATGCTACAGAATACTTACAAAATAATGGCGTATACTTTGCTCCGGGTAAGGCTGCAAATGCCGGTGGTGTTGCTACATCAGCACTTGAAATGAGCCAGAACTCACAAAGACTGTCATGGACTTTTGAAGAAGTTGACGCAAAGCTTCACGATATTATGGTTACTATCTATAAGAATGCGGCAGCTGCTGCCGATGAATACGGCAAATCATTTAACGGTAAAAAAGACCTTGTATCAGGTGCAAATATTGCAGGCTTCATGAAGGTTGCAGACGCTATGATGGCACAGGGTGTTTGCTGATAGCAAATATATTAATACAAATAAACCGCAGATCCGAGATTTTCGAATTCTGCGGTTTTGTTTTATTTTAAGAAAGATATTACATACTTTCAACTGTTTCTATTCCAAGAAGGTATAATGCGGATTTTATTACCTGTGTTGCAGCATCAACAATAGCAAGTCTTGCTTTTTGTGTTTCCGAATCAACATCACCTTTTAAAATAGGCCTTGTATTATAAAATTTGTTAAAACATTTGGCGAGATTGGTAACATATCGTGTTATATAGAAAGGCTCATTTTTGTCAGCCGCATCAGAAACAGCATTACCGAAAGCATTTATTTGTTTTATCAGCTCATATTCTTCATCAGAGGTTGTTTTTGAAAAATCCGGATTGGAAAAATCGGTATTGCATCTTCTGAGAATACTTCTTCCTCTTGCATAACTGTATTGAACATAGGGTGCGGATTCACCTTCAAAATCAAGCATACTGTCCCATGAGAATACAATATCTTTTTCACGGTTGTTTTTCAGGAAGGTGTATAAAATAGCGCCTATTCCTATTTTCTTTGCCACTTCTTCTTTATCCTCTATGTCAGGATTGCTTTGTTCAATTTTTTCACGCGTTTTCTGAATTGATTCATTTAAAACGTCTTCAAGGAAAACAACATCACCGTGTCTGGTAGACAATTTCTTGTCGGGGAATTTTACAAGACCAAAACCTACATGAACACAGTTATCAGCCCAATCCCAGCCTGCTCTTTTCATAACTTCAAATATCTGCCTGAAATGAAGTGCCTGGGGGGTTCCCACAACATAGATATTTTTGTAAAAATCATATGTGCGTTTTCTGTATAATGCGGCGGCAATATCCCTTGTTGCATAAATTGTTGCGCCGTCCGATTTCAAAATGATGCATGGAGGCATATTAAGATTATTAAGCATAACAACCTTAGCACCGTCACTTTCGGTGAGCAAATGTTTTTCGCTGAGAATGTCTACAATTTCCTGCATTTTGTCACCGTAAAAACTTTCACCTGCATACGAGTCAAAGCTCACACCAAGCATATCATATACCCTTTTAAATTCTTTAAGGCTTACATCTCTGAAATACTGCCATAACCCTGTTGTTTCGGGATCGTTATTTTCAAGAAGCTTAAAATATTCTCTTGCCTCATCATTAAGCTCGGGATTTTTTTCGGCTTCTTCATGAAATTTTACATATATTTTCAATAATTCATTAATGGGATCTTTTTCAATTACCTCTTTGTCACCCCATCTTTTATATGCGGAGATGAGTTTTCCGAATTGAGTGCCCCAATCTCCGAGATGATTAAGTCTTTTTACGTCATATCCTAAATATTCATATATTCGTGCCAATGAATTGCCTATTGCGGTTGAAAAAAGATGACCTATATGAAAAGGTTTTGCAATATTTGGAGATGAATACTCAACCAAAACGGTTTTCCCTTTTCCTTCTTCCGATTTATCAAAAGAACCTTTTGATTCTTTTACCCTTGTTAAAACATCTTTTTCAAATTCTGCGCGGTTAAAAAAGAAATTCAAATAAGGCCCTGCTGCCTGAACTTTTTCGAATTTGTCATCATTGCTAAATTCCGGCATCAATTCATTTGCGATCAATGGCGGGGCTTTCTTAAGTGTTTTTGCCAATGTAAAGCAGGGGAATGCCATATCACCCATTTTTGGTTCGGGAGGGATCTCTATTACTTTTTCAATTTCTTCGCGGGATAATCCTGTTACGGATTCAAGGCGTGAAGCAATATATTCTCTATAATTCATCATAATACCTCTTTTGAAAATTTTTCTTATATAATATCATACTGCTTTTTCTTTATTTTGTCAAGAAATAATTAACCGTTATTTCTGTAATAAAAAATGAGGACAAAAATCCTCATTTTTCATTGAATATTTTAAATTCGCAATAAAATCATCCGAATAAGCGGTCATATAAAGAATAAGATAATTAAAATTTTACAATGACGCTTTCCTTTTTCTTTATAAATATTTTTTTGAAGCCGCAAAGATTTTTATGCGGGATATATTCATATTTAAGCACCGAATACATTGTGTCATATTCTCCGGAATTTATGATTTCGACAGTATTGTCATCTATCCAATTTTCTGTGATATCAGAATAGGTGAGCCCGAAACCAAAGGGATATACCGGTTTACCTTCAAAAAACTTATATGTTCTGTTTTTCATTGAGTAATCTTCAAAAGGCGGTAGATCATCAACCGATTCATAAAAGGTTACGGGCAATCTTCCGCTTGGGCTGACATCTCCGAATATAATATCGGCAAGTGCTTTTCCGCCCTCCGCTCCGGGATAAAAACATTGAATAACGGCATTACATTCTTTGTCTTGCCTGCTGAGATTAATACAGCTGCCGCTTACATTAACAAAAATGATGGGTTTTTTAGTCTTTAAGATTTCATCATAAAGCTCTCTTTGCACTTTCGGGAGTTCGAGCGTATTTTTATCCCCGGAATTAAATTCACCCGTTAAGCTGTAAGCATCGCCTTCTTCGCCTTCAAGGTCGGAGTCCAATCCCATACACATAATAATAACGTCAGCTATTCCGGCGATGGCAATAGCATCGGAGAGTGAATGTTCTTCATAAATGGTACGTTCTTTAGCCAGGTTACATCCTTTGGAATAATATGTTTTTCCGTTATTACGATCCTTTATACCCTTTAAAAGTGTTGTATAATCGGTGGGTGTCCCGTAATAATTTCCAAGCAGTACAAGCTTTGAGTCGGCATTCGGGCCTATGACCGCAATGGTTTTGTTGTCCTGTAAAGGAAGAATACCGTCGTTTTTCAATAAAACAATACCTTCCTGTGCCATTTTTCTTGATAAATTCAAATGTTTTTCACATTCAACAACATCATATGAAATGCTGTCATATTCACAGTCGTCGTCAAACATTCCCAGGCTGAAACGGGCTTCAAACAATCTTTCCACGGCTTTTGTTATGGTTTCTTCGGATATCAAATCCATTGCAACAGCGCTTTTTAACCATTGATATGCGGTACCGCAGTTCAGGTCGCAGCCGTTGTTGACCGCCATGGCAGCGCTTTCGGCAGGAGTTTTTGTAACACGATGATGTTCATTGATGTCGCAGATGGCCCCGCAGTCAGATACCACATAACCCTCAAAACCAAATTCATCTCTTAAAATATCCTGCAATAATGTTTTTGAAGCACAGCACGGCTCACCGTTAGTCCTGTTATACGCGCCCATAACGGCGGCAGGCTTTGCATGATCGATACAATATTTGAAAGCCCAAAGATATGTCTCATATAGCTCCTTGTTGTTAACTTCCGCATTAAATCCGTGACGCAGACTCTCAGGACCTGAATGAACCGCATAATGCTTTATTGTAGCATCCAGCTTTCTGTATTTCCCGTTTCCCTGCAGGCCATTAATAAAAGCGCTGCCCATTCTTCCGGTAAGATACGGATCTTCGCCGTATGTTTCGTGCCCTCTGCCCCAACGAGGATCTCTGAAAATATTGATATTGGGGGACCAATATGTCAGCCCCTGGTATATTTCGGTCTTACCCCTCTTTTTATATTGATTGTATTTTGCACGTGCTTCATCCGATATAGCCACTGCCACTTCATTTAAAAGATCATCATTAAAGCTTGCCGCCATTCCTATTGCCTGAGGGAAGACGGTTGCGCTTCCCGCTCTTGCAACACCGTGAAGACATTCATTCCACCAATTATATTCGGGAATGGACAATCTTTCAATGGCAGGGGCATCATATCTCATTTGGGACATTTTTTCTGCCAAAGTCATTTTTGAAACCAACTCTTTGGCTCTTTCTTTAAAGGTCATTTTCAATTCCTCCCAGCTTTTTGAAATTGTCTTTCAGGCAAATATACAGATTTTTATAGATCTCATAATATTTTCTGTATGTCACGAAATTATCCTTGTTTGGAGTCTGTGTTTCTTTTTCCTTTATGATCTCGGCACAGGCTTTTTCCACATTTTCATATACTCCCGCGCATACGCCGCCGAGTATTGCGGCTCCCAACGCGGCTCCCTCTTGTGACGTTATTGTTTTAACATTACATTCAAAATTGTCCGCAAGCATCTGACGCCACAATTTGCTTGTCCCTCCGCCTCCGCAAGCCATAATATTGTCGGCATGGACATTCATTTCATTAAGGACGTCAAGACAGTCGCGAAGAGAGAAGGTTACACCCTCCATTATAGCTCTTGCCATATTGGAAACGGTATGCATTGCCGACAGCCCGAAAAAAACGCCTCTTGCATCAGCATCAAGATGGGGTGTTCTCTCGCCCATAAGATATGGAAGGTAAATAAGTCTGTCCGATCCTATAGGGATTTTCTCCGCCAATTCATCAAGCTGTTTATATGACAGATCCCTGCAAAAATTATTTCTGAACCAGTTTAAGGATAACCCTGCTGCCTGCGTTACGCCCATAACATGCCATTTTCCGGGTACGGCACAGCAAAAAGTATGGACTCTTCCTTTTTTGTCGATAACAGGGGTGTTGGTGTGAACAAATAATACACCGCTCGTTCCTATGGTAACGAAAGCCTTATTTTCATTTACGACTCCCATACCGACCGCACCGGCAGCATTATCTCCCGCACCGGCAGCAACGGGGATACCGGCTTTTAGACCTGTCTGTTCCGCTGCTGTTTCGGTTATTCTTCCTGATATCTCACAGCTTTCATACATTTTTGCAAGCATTGATCTGTCTATGCCGAGAATAGATAAAATCTCATCACTCCAGCATCTGTTTTTAACGTCAATAAGCTGCATACCGCTTGCATCCGAAACATCGGTTGCATATTCGCCAGTCAATTTAAACCGTATATAATCCTTCGGCAGTAAAATATGTCTGCATTTTTTGAAATTTTCAGGCTCGTTTTTCTTGACCCACATGATTTTTGACGCGGTAAAGCCTGTCAAGGCAGGATTTGCGGTTATTTCAATTAATTTGTCATGACCTACCATTTCTTCAATTTGTTCACATTCGGCAGCGGTTCTTTGATCACACCATATAATTGACGGTCTTATGATATTATTGTTTTCATCAAGCATGACAAGCCCGTGCATTTGACCCGAAAGCCCTATACCCTTGATATCAGCGGGGTCTACATTTGCGCTGACACTTTTTAAGGTCTCGGCCGTTGCTTTCCACCAATCATTGGGATCCTGCTCTGCCCAGCCGTTTTGCGGCTGATATACGGGATATTCAACGGTTTTTGAAGAAACAACATTGCCTTCTGTGTCAAATAAAACCGTTTTTGTTCCGGAAGTGCCTATGTCTATACCAATTAAATATTCCATATTGATCACTCTTTTCATTGAAATAAAAATATTTGATTTAAAAGTAACATGGTATACCTGTATTCACCATACAAAAATCCTTTTTATTATTTTCCGAACAAAATGTCATTAACAATGCTTTCGAGATATTCCTGTCTTGCGCTTTCTTTGTTATCAACCTTTCCAAGGGATAAAGCATAGTCGGAAAGCTCCTTTAATCCTGCTTTTCCGTTTATTATATCCGCGCCGATCCCATCTTTATATGAAGAATATCTTTGTTTTACGAAATCATCGATTCTTCCGTCTTCAATGATTTTATATGCGTTTTTAAGCCCGAGAGCAAAAGAGTCCATACCTGCGATGTATGACAGGAACAGATCTTCGGGAGTCATGGATCCTCTTCTTGATTTCGCGTCAAAGTTAAGTCCGCCGTTTGTAAATCCGCCGGCTCTCAAAACCTCAAGCATGCAATATGTTGTGCTGTAAACGTTTGTGGGGAATTGATCTGTATCCCAGCCGAGATGTTCGTCGCCTTGATTTGCGTCAATTGAACCGAATGCACCGTTTATTCTTGCAATTTGAAGTTCATGCTCAAAGGTATGCTTTGCCAGAGTTGCATGATTTGCTTCTATGTTTAACTTAAAGTCTTTTTCAAGACCATATGTTCTCAGGAAATTCATAACGGTAGCCGCATCAAAATCATATTGATGCTTTGTAGGCTCTTTTGGCTTGGGTTCAATGTAAAAATCACCGTCATATCCTTTTGAACGTGCATATTCGACTGCCATTTTCATAAGACGCGCCATATTATCAAGTTCAAATTTCATATCGGTATTAAGAAGCGTTTCGTAACCTTCACGTCCGCCCCAGAATACATATCCTTTTGCGCCAAGCTCAATTGTGATGTCCAGCGCCTTTTTTATTTGGGCCGCCGCATACGCGAAAACATCGGCATAGGGACTTGTTGCCGCGCCGTGAACATATCGCGGATGATTAAAACAATTTGCGGTACCCCATAAAAGCTTGATGTTATACTTTTGCATCTGCTCTTTTATTATCGGAACGATCTCATCAAGATTTTTTTGGAATTCGGCAAGACTTTCCCCTTCGGGAGCCAGATCCTTGTCGTGAAAACAAAAGTATTCGATACCCATTTTATTCATAAATTCAAAGCCGGCATAAACTTTGTTTTTTGCGGTCTCCATAGGAGTTTTTCCGCCGAATGTCTTATCCATTGTGCCGCTTCCGAACATGTCGGTACCGTCGGCGCCGAGAGTATGCCACCAGCTCATAGCGAATTTAAGCTGTTCTTTCATCGTTTTTCCGCCGATAATTTCATCGGGATTGTAATGCCTGAAAGAATACATGTTCTTGGATTGCGCCCCTTCATATTGTATTTTTTTTATGCTTTCAAAAAATTCCATGTTTACCACCTCAGTTTATTTTTCTTTTATTATATTATATATAAGAATATAAATCTCGCCATTTTAAGGTAAAATATAGACATAATTTTGTTTTTTTGCTATTTTTATTATCAAAAACAATGGACAACAGATATATTTTATGTTAAAATTACAATACAATAACCGATCAAATATTATAGAGGTAAGAAGGTCAGTAAATGATTTATCAATTGAATCACAGCTTGTCTGCAGATTATTTTACATTTGAATATGGAAACAATTTGACATTTCCGCTTCATATACACAGCTGCTTTGAAATAATAGCCGTAACGGACGGAGAGATGATTGTTCAGATAGAATCGAAAGATTATGTTTTACACAGGGGCGATATAATATTTATTTTTCCTTATCAGATACATTCAACCACAACAAAAACAAAAAGCACTCATACTCTTTGTATTTTTTCAAGTGAGCTTGTAGCTTTATTTTATAGGATTTCACAAGGCAAAGTTCCTGAAAATCCCGTTATTAACCTGAAAGATCCTTCTGTGTTTTTAATGTTTACAAAAAGTACAAATGATGATGATCTTATGAGAATAAAAGGGATATTATATCTGATGTTTTCAGAGCTTACAAAAAGTACCCCTTTGATTTTAAAAAAGAAGAAAAGCAGTTCTTTTTTGGAACTGCTTGACAAAATTTTTACTTTTGTAAATGAAAATTATACCGAAGAATGTACCTTAAAAAGAGTGTCCGAAGAATTAAAATATGACTATTCATATCTATCAAAGTTTTTTTCGGAATACGTTGGGATGTCTTTTAATGAATACATAAATCGTGTGCGTATTTCAAAAGCATGTTACATGCTGAAAAATACCGATAATACTATAATAAAAATAAGCGACGCGTGCGGATTTTCGGCTCTGAGAAGCTTTAATCGAAATTTTATAAAAATTACCGGAATGACACCGACCGAATACAGAAATATTACATAAAAATCACTTGCTGCGACAAACAGTGCAGCAAGTGATGAGAAAATGCAGTTTAGACAAATATTGTTTTTTGTATATCAAGATAAATTTTATAGCAATATAATTGAATTTTTCTTACATTCTTCTATCATCTCTTCCGGCCAGACTGATACCTGAACCTCGCCTATATGTGCTTTTTGCAACAGAAGCATGCAAATTCTTGACTGTCCGATCCCACCGCCGATCGTAAGCGGAAGCTCGTTGTTTAGTATCATTTTATGGTATGGGAATTTTCTTCTTTCCTCATTACCGCATATCTTTAGCTGTTGATCCAAAGATTTTGCGTCTACTCGTATACCCATTGAGGAAACTTCAAACGCACATTTTAATATATCATTCCAGAAGAGCAGGTCTCCGTTGAGCGACCAGTCATCATAATCGGCAGCTCTTCCGTCGTGTTTTATACCGCTTTTTAATATGCCGCCTATCTGCATAAGAAATACCGTTTTATGTTTTTTTACGATCTCGTTTTCTCTTTCCTTTGGCGTTAGATCGGGATACATGTCTTCAAGCTCCTGAGTGGTTATGAAGAATACGTCATGGGATATTTCGGTCGTTATCTGCGGATATGCCGATTTAATCTTTTCACAGGTAAACGCAACGGTCTCGGCAATTTTTTTGACTGTTTCCTTTAAATATTCGACATTCCTGTCTTCTTTTGTTATTATTTTTTCCCAATCCCATTGATCAACAAAAATCGAATGGAGATTATCTATATCGTCATCTCTCCTGATGGCGTTCATATCGGTATATATTCCGTATCCAGGTTCATATTCATAACGATACAAAGCCATTCTTTTCCATTTTGCAAGAGACTGGACAACTTCACATTTTTGTTCATTCATTTCTTTTACGGTAAAATCCACTTTTCTTTCCACGCCGTTTAAGTCGTCGTTTATACCGCTTTCGTGAGTTACTATAATCGGCGCTGTGATCCTGTCAAGGTTTAAGGCTTGCGCGAGAGCCTCTTGAAACGTATCCTTGATTGTTTTAATGGCTTTTTGAGTTTGTCTTAATGACATTGTGCATTTGTAGTCTTTTGGAATTTGAAATTCTTTCATTTTAGTTGGTCTCCTTTAATAATATCATTGTGTGTATGCTGTTTTACATACAAAAAAACAGCATACTTATCCTAAAAATTATAGGACGAGTTGCTGCTGCACCCGCGGTACCACCTATATTATTGAAGCGAAGCTTCAATCACTCATAGATCTCCAACAAGATCCTGCCAGTTTACGCATGGCATGACGACGCACCTACTGATTTACAACAAACGTTCGGATTGCAGCTCCAAAGTGTTATTCACATAAGCTCTGTTATGCGGTTCACACTGTCCCGCACTCACTCATAAACGAATTCTTATGCTACTTCTCTTTATCATTGCCTTTAAAATATTATAATTAAATTATATCTATATTATGAATCAATTTTTGATTTTTGTCAATAAATTTTCATAATCTTGGGTATTTTATATACAAAATTACAAAAATAAACGTTAATTATTTGGCAATTTTGTTTATATAACTGCGGACAAAATGTGCCCCGCTTTTGTCAGCGCCGGATTTCATCTGTAATCAGTGGGAGTACGGTCTCTTACTGATTACAACGCCGCATAGCTGCGCTATTGTCCTCGATGAATGACGGGACAAGCCCTTATTGAGCATGATAGGATATTTATTTTAATTCGTTAAATTTATTTAAAAAAGATCTTGTTCTGTTGTTTTTCGGATTGTCAATTACCTCTTCCGGAGTGCCGTCCTCGGCGATCACACCGTCATCCATAAAGATGATCCGGTCGGCAACATTTTTTGCAAATTCTATTTCGTGTGTTACTATTATCATTGTTGTTTTATTCAATGCAAGATTTCTGATAACCTTAAGGATCTCTCCCGTCAATTCGGGGTCAAGCGCTGAGGTGGGTTCATCAAAAAACAACACTTTGGGTTTTAAAACCAAAGCTCTTGCAATGGATACCCTTTGCTGCTGGCCTCCCGAAAGCTCGCATGGATAGCTTTCTAGCTTTTGTTCAAGTCCGACCTGTTCAAGCATTTGCAATGCGTCCTTTTTTATTTCGGACTGTATCAAAGCTTTATTTACTTTATAATCTTCTCTCTCTTTTGCCAGTAGCTTTGGTGCAAGCATTACATTGTCAAGAACGTTATATTGCGGAAAAAGATTGAAAGACTGGAAAACCAATCCAAAATTCAATTGGTTTTTTCTAATTTCTTTTGCGGAAATTTTTGTTTTGTTTTCAGCGTCAAAAACCGGAGTGCCTTCAACATATATTTTCCCCGCATCTGCCTTTTCCAAAAAGTTTATGCATCTTAAAAGAGTTGTTTTACCGCTTCCCGAACTCCCGAGAATTGCAACAACTTCACCTTTATTCATTTCAAAGGTTACTCCCTTGAGAACTTCTGTTTTGCCGAAGCGTTTATGTATATTTTCGATTTTTAAAACAGACATTTAATATTCCTCCGATGGATCGTTAATTGTAATAATTCATTTTTTTCTCAAAATATCCGAATAATATGGTCAGTAATCCGTTAAAAAACAAGAAATAAAGTCCTGTTGAAAACAAAGGCCATATAAGACCGGATTTTGTAAATCTTTCGGCACACATTATAATTTCGGGTATACCTACAATTCTTGCCAATGATGTATCTTTTACAAGCGTTATGATTTCGTTGCTCATGGGCGGAGTTATTCTTTTTATGACCTGAAACAGAATGACTTTAAAAAATATTTGCCTTTTTGTCATTCCGAGAACCTGACCGGCTTCATATTGACCCTTTGCGATACTCTCTATCCCGCCTCTGTATATTTCGGAAAAATATGCGGCATAGTTAATGACAAAAGCAATAAGGACCGCTGTCATTCGTGACTTCATAGGTATGTCGAATAACATTCCCGGTGCATACATTACCACAAAAAGCTGAAGCATAAGCGGTGTTCCTCTTATTATCCATACAAAAGTTTTGGCTATCCATTTTATCGGTTTAAATTTAGGCAGCGATTTTATGGGTGTAAATTTTGACATGGAACCAAAGGTGATTATAAGCCCCAAAGGTATTGCAAAAATAAGTGTAAAAATAAATATTAAACCGTTTTGATAGAATCCCTCAAATAAATTGCGGACGATCTCATTAAATGTCATGTCTGCCATAATATTCCTCCGTTCCGTTCTTGCTTTGACAGTATAAAATACAATAAATAAAGTATATTGTTAATTAATTATTACCATAATATTAAAATACATTTTACTATGATAATACTCTATCATTTTAATGTGCTAAAGTCAAGGGATTTTAAATAAAAACATTATAAATGCCAAAAAAATGCAGTTTCTTTTTAATATATTGCTTTATTTTTTACACAAAAATGTAAAAATGAGTATAATAGGTATCCAATATAACTGTAGGCAAGATGTCCCCCGCCGTAATCGGCGGCGGGTTGTGTATTTGTAATCGGTGAGAGTACAATCTCCCGCTGGTTACAGCAAAGCACAGCCTGCGCTCTTGCCTTCATTGAATGACGGGACAAGCACTTATTGAACATAACTGTTTGACAGTATATATCCTTTGATTGTACAAGGTCCGCCGGTTCACATATTTTGTCGCTTATGTTTTATTTAGGTTACAAATACTTGAAAAAAATAAAAAACAATTGACATTTATGGAAATATGGTATAGAATAAACATAATGTATTAATTAGATCAGAGGAGAAAATATTGATGTATATAGGTATAGATTTAGGCGGAACAAATATTGCGGCAGGGCTTGTAACGGAAGAAGGGGAAATAACCAACACCGATTCAACTCCTACCCTGCTTCCGAGAAATTATAAAGAAATTGTTGCCGATATGGCAAAGCTTTCGGAAAAAATAGTATCAAAAGCAGGACTTACAATGGATGATATTGACGGTATCGGAATAGGATGCCCGGGATCGGTTGATTCCAAGAACGGTATTGTTGCATTTTCCAACAATTTAAAGATGGATCATGCGCCGTTGGTTGCGGAAATGAAAAAATATTTTGACAAACCGATAAACATTTTAAATGACGCTGATGCGGCGGCTTTCGGGGAATACATGATAAATGGAAGCAATGTTGATTCCTTTATCTTTATCACTTTGGGAACCGGAGTAGGCGGAGGAATAATAATAAATAAAAAAGTATACAGTGGATTTAACGGTGCAGGAGGAGAATTGGGTCATATTACATTGGTACATAACGGAATACCCTGCAATTGCGGGAACATAGGCTGTTGGGAAGCATATGCTTCTGTTACTGCGCTTATCAGACAGACAAAAGAAGCGATGGAAAGAAATCCGGATTCAAAAATGCATGAAATAGCTAAGGCTGACGGAAAAATCAATGGAAGGACCGCGTTTATTGCCGCAAAAGCCGGAGATAAGGCGGGGAATGAGGTTGTAAAGCAATATTTAGAATATGTTGCCTCGGGTCTGGTCAGTATAATCAATATATTTCAGCCTGAAAAAATTGTTATCGGAGGCGGTATCAGCAGAGAGGGAGACTATCTTCTAAATCCGATAAAAGAATACTGTGATAAGCATGAATATAATAAATATCTTAAAAAGACAGAATTAAGCATCGCAACATTATATAATGATGCGGGGATTGTCGGCGCTGCCCTTTCCTGCAAAGAGTAATCTGTCCTAAAGATTGCAGCCCATTGAGACAGAATGGAGGATCAAGGTGAATAAATTATTAAATTCAAAATATGGGACATTGATTTTTTCTTTACTCAGCGGATTGGGATATTTTTTTCTTGTTATGGCGCTTATATCGGAAACAAAATATTATTATTTACTTGGATTTTTCTTTTTTCCGACAATAGTGTGCGGAGCCGCCTTATGCATTTTTAAAACTATAAAGATATGGCATGAGCAAGAAAAATATTCAAGTATACACAGGCTTATTTATATTCATATTATTTTATTTGTTTTTTCGATAATTTATGCCATTTTGGTTTATATCATGTAAAGCGGATATGTATTCAATAATGTCTTGTCCGCAGTTATATATGGTACAATTCATTTTTTGGCGATTTTGCGGAATAAATATTAATGATCTTTATGAAACTATGAAAATAAAATGTTTTGCAATTTGGCATATATTTATTAAAAGCCAGAAAAAATATAGGAGTGATTTTTTTGAATGAACAATTAAGTATACTAGACATAATTGATATGCTGTTAAGAAAATGGATGGTGATAGTGGTTTCAGCCGTTCTGGTAGGTATATTTGCTTTTGTATATTCCGAAGTATTCATTTCGCCGGTATACAGTTCAAAAGCATCACTGTATGTTAATTCATCACGAGAGGTAACGTCGACGGAAATTTCCACCGCAAACATGAATTCTTCGCGTCAGTTGGTTATGACTTATGCGGAGATCCTGCAGGCAAGAACATTTCTTGAAAAGGTTGCTCAAGATATGAATAACAAATATACGGTCAATGAAATTAAAAGCATGATAACGATGGAAGCATTAAACGAAACGGAGATCCTTTCAATTACAGTTAAAGGGACCAATGCCGATGATGTATATAAAATAACGCGCAGCATCATAAAATATGCTCCGGACGAATTAATAAGGGTTGTTGAAGCCGGTTCGGTGAAAGTTCTTGATAATGCGAGTGAAACAAATACACCCATTTCTCCAAATATTCGTCAGAATACTTTTATAGGTATATTTATAGGAATATTGCTCGGCGCATTTATTATAATAGTACTTGAATTATTCGATACAAGGATCAAGAACGGAAATGAAATAAGGCAGCGTTATGAAGAGCCGTTGCTCGGTGAGATCCCGTCCTTTGTAAGGAAGGATATAGATCCTAATTCAAATAATCAATCAGGCAGGAGGGCGAATAAATGAGTTTCTTTAAAAAATTTGTCGGAAAAGTAAATGAGACAAAGGCAAAAACAAAAGCCACGGAACAAGAAAAGCTTTCTGCCCAATCCAGAGTGGAATCGGTTCTCAGTAACAGTTCGAATTTTTTGGTGACGGAGGCTTATAAAGCAGCACGTACCAATATTATTTTCACTCTGAGCAACATAACGAGCAAATGTAAGAAAATAATTGTTACAAGTGCAAGCCCGGGAGAGGGAAAAACCACAACTTGCCTGAATTTAGCCATTGCATTTCATCAAACAGGCTCTAGAGTTCTTTTGGTGGGCGCTGATTTAAGAAAACCGAGGATTTACAGATATTTAAAATTAGAAAGAAAAAACGGTTTGTCCGATTTGTTATGCGGACTCATTACGCTGAAAGACGCTGTCAAGCATTGTGATGATATAGGAATTGATTGTATCACTGCCGGACAGATACCTCCGAATCCCGTTGAATTGCTTTCATCTGCAAAAATGGGAGAAATACTGGAGGAATTGTCTAATGATTATGATTATATATTTATAGATACTCCTCCGGTGACTTTGGTTTCAGATGCCACTGCAATGTCAAAGTACACCGATGGTGTTATAGTGGTTATAAGACAAAATTATACGATTCATGAAACCTTGGAAAGAGCACGCAGCAGCTTGAATTTTGCCGAAGCAAAAATTTTGGGATATATTCTTAACGATGTTGATAATCTCACCAGCAGATATGGCTCCTATAAGCGTTACGGATATGGCTACGGACATTCTAAATATTCATACGGGTATGGCGGCTACGGCTACGGATATGGCTATGGTTACGGCTATTATGACTATTCCGACGGCGAGTCAAGTATTGAGATGAAAAATAACAATAATCCCGAATTCTTTGGTGTTGATCAACAATATGAGTCAGACAACAGTATCGATTATATAAAAGAAAAGAGTAAACATTTTGCAAAGAAAGAAGAAAAAGAAAATAAAAAAGACAAAAACAAGTAAATATCTATCCGTATAACTGGGGATAAGACATCTTTTGCTTCTTTAGGCGGAAAGTCCCATATCCGTTATCGGTGTGATAGCAATTATCTCTCACCGAACACGGCGCCGAACAGCCGTGCTATTGTCATTGCTGAATGGCGGGGCAAGAACTTATTGAAAGAACAGATCAAAAAAGCAAGACTGCGGCAAGAACATAACATGTTCATTTACTGCAGTCTTTTTTTGGTGGTATATATGATAAAAGGGTATATGACAACACATGATCTGTGTTATACATATGTATTCTATCCCAAGTATTCGTAAAATATACCAAAATTTTATCTTTGAACTCTGCCCGAACCGTCGCCCCCGGCAAGGTTTTCGACATCTTCTCTTGAAACAAGGTTAAAATCACCGGGAACAGTATGTTTTAATGCGGATGCTGCGACGCCGAATTCCAAAGCGTCTTTGAAGTTTTTGCCGTCAACAAAACCGCATATAACGCCGCCGGCAAAAGAATCGCCTCCGCCGACACGGTCAACAATAGGTGTTATCCTGTATTTTCTTGAATGATAGAACTCTTTTGTATCTCTCGAATAAATACATGCGGACCATCCGTTATCGGAAGCTGAGTGGCTTTCACGAAGTGAGCTGATGACATATTTAAAATTAAATTTTTCAACCATTTGTTCAAATATATCCTTGTAGCCCGCCAGCTCCAATTCGCCGCTTGTAACATCTGTATTGCCCGGTTTAAATCCCAAAACCTTTTCCGCATCCTCTTCATTGCCAATACAAATATCAACATACTGCATAAGGTTTGTCATAATCTTTTGAGCCTTTTCGCTTGACCATAATTTCTTTCTGAAATTCAGATCCACGGATACTGTGATCCCTTTTGCTTTTGCGGCTTTTAAAGCGGCTTGTGTTAATTCCGCGGCAGCATCGGATATGGCAGGTGTGATACCGGTAAAATGAAACCAGTCGGCGCCTTCAAAAATTTCATTAAAATCAAAATCCGAAGCAGCAGCCGTTGAAATCGATGAATGAGCCCTGTCGTATATAACATTTGAAGCTCTCATAGCGGCGCCTGTTTCCAGGAAATATATACCTAATCTTTCGCCGCCTCTTGCAATATGCTTTGTTTCAACATTAAGCTTTCTCAATGCGGCAACCGCACAGTCGCCGATCGGATTTTTGGGGACTTTTGTAATAAATTCGGCATCATGACCGTAGTTTGCCAAAGATACGGCAACATTAGCCTCACCGCCGCCGTAGCATACATCAAATTCATCTGCCTGAATAAACTTTTCATTGTTGGGAGTTGACAGCCGAAGCATTATTTCTCCCATTGTAACGATTTTTGCCATTTAAAACATTCCTTTCAAATTTATATATTTTCCGATTGCTAAAAAGAAAATATGACCCAATAAAGGTTACGCTCTTGCCTCTTTGATCCTTCTTATAAATTCTTTGGCTGTTTCGGTGATTTTTGCATAGTCGCCTGTTTTAGCTCCTGCCGTAAGAGATGAACCAGCGCCAACAGCAACGGCGCCGGCTTTTATCCATTGATCAACGTTTGATATGTCGACTCCTCCGGTAGGCATCATTTTGGCATGCGGCAGCGGACCTCTGATGTCTTTTATAATTTTGGGACCGAACAGATCGGCCGGGAAAATTTTAACAATGTCCGCTCCTGCTTCCATGGCTGTCAACACCTCGGTAATTGTCATGCATCCGGGTAAATAAGGTAATCTGTAACGGTTGCATAGCTTTGCCGCTTCAAGGTTAAATCCGGGGCTTACTATGTAGTTTGCACCTGATAAGATCGCCGTTCTTGCGGTTTCTGCATCCAAAACGGTACCTGCACCCAAAAGCATTTCGCCGTTGGTATATTTTGCGGCAAGAGCTTCAATGACCTTATGTGCACCAGGAACAGTAAATGTCAGCTCAATGGAGGGACATCCGCCTTCTAAGCATGCATCCGCAATCCTTATTGCCTCATCAGCGTTATTTGCACGAACAACCGCAACCAGACCTGCGTCGGTAAGCTTGGTAAGTACCTTTTCTTTATCCATAATTATCTCCCTTTCTGTATATTTATAAAAATAATGCTTAATCATACAATTTAATATTCTATCACATCAACAATAAATAATCAATATGTTTTTTATAAAATTATTCGTAACATATATCATATTTATTTTCTTTGTTTTTTAGATAGAAATACAGCTGTGTCATGGTCGCTTCCATATATGGACTGACAAACAATGTACCAATTCCGCAAAGAAGCAGACCGAGGATCATCCATCCGACAAAGGAAAGCTGAAGCCCGAAGGTTTTAAAGCGGTATGACTGCATCATCCTTTTACTTTGTTCAAAAGCGTCCTTTTTCGATATTTTCGGATTTTCCGCAACGATATATTCAATCATAAAATACGAATAATATTTCATGATTAACGGAATATACCCGAAAAAGGCAATAAAAATATATGATATATTTATTCTTAAAATATATACAGCAGCGCATAATACTATATATGGAATTATAAAAATCAAACTCCAAAAGAAAAGATACAAATGTTTTAAAAATATGATTTTTACAACATTAATATAGCATTCGCTTTTAAAAATCTCAAAGATACCGGAAAATGAATTGTCACCTTTTGCGGATTTTATGAAAAACCGGTTTTTACCGACTGTCAGCGGCATAAAAAGAAATATATTTACAGCAAACTGAAGAATTAAAAATCCAAGAATGATGGGTGCTAATACCGGCATATAGGACAACAGCTGATCATTGCTTGCATTAATTATGTCCTCTATTGAAAATCGGACATTAATATTTGAATAAAATGCGTAAACGCCGTTTGATATTGCAAAAACCAGAAGACATACCGCAAAGCTTATCCAATATGTATTTTCTTTTTTTAGAATTTCTTTCGCATTTGATTTTAATTCGGCTCTGTCAAACATAACTTTTCTCCATACATTTTATTTGATATCATTATTTTATCATAAAAGCGGCAATTTGTAAATAAATTTTTTTTATACTTGTTTTAAACAGAGATTTGGTATATAATAGTTACTGATCATAAGAATTTTACAAATAAACAATAAAAACATGATTAATTTTGTTTTTTGACAGTAAATGAGCCGTTGGATAAATGCGGCAGATCGGAGGATAAAAATGTATGATATAATTATTATCGGCGGAGGAGCGGCTGGGTTGTCAGCTGCGATTTATGCGGGAAGAAGCGGAATGAAAACACTTGTCATGGAGGGAACGAGCTATGGCGGACAAATGAATTATACCTATGAGGTTGACAACTATCCTGCGGTAGATGATAATCCCAGCGGTGCAGAGCTTTCCGAAAGATTGAAAAAGCATGCCGAAAAATTTGATGTAGAATTTACAACTGAAACGGCAAAGAACATATTGGGGCTCAATGACCGGATAAAGACTGTAGAAACAAGAAAAAACCGTTATCTGACAAAGACTGTTATTTTTGCGACGGGAGCGTCTGCGAAAAAGCTGGGTGTTGAAGGCGAGGATAGGTTTTACGGTGTAGGCGTTTCTTATTGCGCGACCTGTGACGGCGCGTTTTTTAAAGGTCAGGACGTTGCGGTTGCGGGCGGAGGGAATACGGCGTTTGAAGACGCGTTGTATCTTGCAAGGTTTGCAAAGAGTGTAACTTTGATACATCGGCGTGATAAATTTCGTGCGGTTCCAACTCTTGTTGAGAGAGCAAAGGAAAATAAAAAAATCAATTTTGTTTTGGATTCGGAGGTTACAAAAATAGATGGGGACACTACTGTTAACAATATAGAAATAATAAATAAAAAAACACGTAAAAAAACGAATATACCGGTGAGTGCAATATTTATTGCCGTAGGAATAATACCAAAGTCGGAGCTTGCCGGAAAATATGTAGAGCTTGATGAGAATGGTTTTATAAAAACGAATGAAAAAATGGAAACGAACATAACGGCATTATACGCGGCGGGAGATGTAAGAAATACGCCGCTGAGACAAATTGTTACCGCAGCTGCCGACGGGGCCGTTGCGGCAACGTCAGCCATCAACTATATTAACGGATAAATAAAAGCTGTTTTAATTATAACCGCGCACATGTTGTCCCCCCCCTCGCCGTAATCGGCGGCGGGGGGACATAACCGCAATCAGTGTGTGTATGATCTCCCGCTGATTACAGCGCGGCTATACAGCGTTTTTGCCCTCGTTGAATAACGGGGCAAGTCCTTATTGAAAAAACGGTTTTTAAAAATTACGGCTGTATCCCCGGCCGTAATTTTTCTTTTGGAAAATTAATACCGGTTCAGCCAAAATTCGCCTTTTTTCACATAATAATGGGAAAAATACATTATTGAAAATATATAAATGTAAACGATATAAAC
This sequence comes from uncultured Clostridia bacterium, assembly GCA_944392335.1. Lineage (GTDB taxonomy): Bacteria > Bacillota > Clostridia > UBA1381 > UBA1381 > RGIG1988. The sequence continues at coordinate 56,164 of CALXWJ010000082.1, read as the reverse complement.
GGTGTCAGATAGTTAAATTACACACTTTATTTTTTTAGGGTTGATGAAAAATTGACAAATTAAAAAAAATAATATAAAATAATTATGACGATATGATGATATTCAAAATAATCCCAATAAAGTATTAATGCTTGTGTTTTTTCATGAGATGGATTTTTATTTATGCCTTTACTGCGGCACTATACATGATTAAACACTGAAACCTCAGTTAAATATTTAAACGTATGCTTTAAAAAAATAAGCCGTATGGAAAATCAAAGGTATTACGGCACAGAAAGGTTGGTAATATTATGAACATATTGTACGCAAGCTCTGAGGCGGCTCCTTTTGCAAAAACAGGAGGATTGGGTGACGTTGCAGGTTCTCTTCCTCCCGCATTAAAGGAAAAGGGAATAGATGCAAGAGTAATAATACCGCTTTATAAATCAATTCCGCAGCATTTTAAGGATCAAATGGAATATATCACACATATTTATATTGATATAGGCTGGAGAAGACAATACTGCGGCGTAAAAAAACTTGAGCATGACGGATGTATATTTTATTTCGTAGATAATGAATTTTATTTTAACGGCGATAAACCATATGATTATATTCATTTGGACTGCGAGAAATTTATTTTCTTTTCAAAGGCTGTTTTGTCATTGCTTCCGTCTTTGGATTTTAGACCTGATGTTATTAACTGCAACGATTGGCAGACTGCCGCGATTCCTGTATTCCTTGACACTTTTCTTGATAATCCTTTTTACCGCGGTATAAAAACCGTTATGACTATTCATAACTTGAAATTCCAGGGCAGATGGAATTTAGACAAAATCAAGGATTTCATGAACATAGGAGACTATTATTTTACAGAAGACAAACTTGAGTATTATAAAGATGCAAACCTTTTAAAAGGGGGCTTGGTATATGCGACAAAGATATCGACCGTATCGGAAAGCTATGCAAGTGAAATTCAGACAGAACAGTACGGCGAAGGATTGTCGGGAATAATAAGTGCAAGGAAAAATGATCTTGTAGGTATTGTGAACGGTATTTCTTACAAAGAATGGGATCCCGAAACAGATAATAATATATTTGAAAATTATAATATTTCAAATTTTGTTGATAAGAAAAAGAAGAATAAAACAGAACTTCAAAAAATTCTTAATCTTCCTATAGACGAAAACATATTTACGGTAGGAATCGTTTCACGTCTCACCGAGCAAAAGGGATTTGATCTGATCGCAGCGGCAATTGAACGTATGTGTGAAGGCGGTATGCAGATCATAGTATTGGGGACCGGAGAGGAAAAATACGAGAATCTTTTCAGGCACTATGCATGGAAATATCCGGATAAAGTCTCTGCAAATATATATTTTTCTAATGAGATGTCGCATAAAATATATGCAGGGTGTGATGCGTTTTTGATGCCTTCATTGTTTGAGCCGTGCGGATTGTCTCAGATAATATCAATGAGATACGGAACTCTCCCGATTGTTCGTGAAACGGGTGGATTAAAGGATACTGTTATTCCTTATAACGAATATACGGGCGAGGGAACAGGATTTTCTTTTGCAAACTTTAATTCAAATGACATGTTCCATGTTATAAAATATGCGATGCAGGTTTATTATGATAATAAAACGGTATGGCAAAAGCTTGTTAAGCAGGCAATGTCTGCCGATTATTCATGGAGCATTTCGGCGGAGAAGTATATTAAAATGTATTCTGAAATTACAGGGATTGAATATAAAAAGCCTGAAGAAAAAAACAAAGAGGAAAGCATAACGGAAGCAGAAGATAAGATATCGGAGGGAAAAAAAGAAAAAAGTATAAAGAAACCTGCCGCAAAGCGTTCGACCAGAGTAAAAGAGGAAGAAAAAGTATTGGAAGAAATCGATGAAAGACCAAAAAAGAAAGCAGTTGGAAAGACACAAAAGGAAGATATTAAAACCGATACAAAAACCAAGGAGAAAAAACAAATTTCTTTAACACAGACCGAACAGGAAAAGAAAAAGACGCCGGCAAAAAAGAACGGTGCAAAATCAGCGGCAAATAAGGCATCTTCGGCAACGGCAAAGAAAACCGCCGCAAAAAAGGAAAAAGAAACACCGGCCTTGATACAGGAAGAAAAAACGACAGAGAAAAAGATAATAACCTAAGAAAAGATGTCCTTCGCCGTTATCGGAGGCGGGTTCCATTCATTATTTCTGTGGTAGTTATAATCTCCCGATGAAACGCTGAGGGGCTAACGCTCCTATTGCCGGTTGCAACGTTTTCAAGCCGCATTTCAAACAAGCTTGATGGAGCGTTGCTCCGATTTAAAAGAAAAGCAGTAATAATTAAATTAATACAGAAAGGTATATAAGTATGGAGAAAAAGTTAAAACTTACAGCGAATGAAGAAGCGTTAAGAGCTGAGATCATAGGAAAAGTTTCGCGCCATTTCGGAAAGGTGATGGAAGATGCCACACCGAAAATGGTTTATACTGCCTGCGCCCTTACCGCAAGAGACAGGATAATGTCAAAATGGGCAGTATCACATAAAGAGGTAAAGGAAGAGGGCTCTAAAAAGCTCTACTATCTGTCTTTTGAATTTTTGATGGGCAGATTATTTACGACAAATATATTAAATTTGATGATGACCGACGAATACAAAAATGTGTTAAATTCTTTGGGATACAATTTAGAGGATATTGCCGAACTTGAAAATGACGCAGGCTTGGGAAATGGCGGATTGGGCAGGCTTGCTGCGTGCTTTATTGATTCTTTGACGACCCTTGACTTGCCGGCGTACGGATGTACCATCAGGTACGAATACGGATTGTTCAGACAGAAAATTGTAGACGGGTATCAGACGGAATTGCCTGATACATGGCTTGAAGACGGAAATGCGTGGGAAGTGCCGCGTCCGGAAGAAACCGTTGAAGTAAAGATTGGAGGGCAGGTATATACCGATTGGCATGACGGACGTTTCTATGTAAGATACGAAAACGCACATACAATTCTTGCTATGCCTTATGACGTACCGTTGGTAGGTTATAATTCAAAAATTGTGAATAAATTGAGATTATGGTCGGCAAAATCACCTAACAATATGAATATGTCGGAATTCAACAGCGGTAATTATGTACGTGCAGTCGAAGAAAAACAGCTTGCGGAAGTGATTTCAAAGGTACTGTATCCGGAGGATAATCATATTGAAGGGAAAGAACTCAGACTGAAACAGCAATATTTCCTGGTATCTGCTACCATTCAATGGATTTTACGGGAATTTGAAAAAAGATACGGATATGATTGGAAAAAGCTGCCCGAAAAAGCTTGTATTCATATCAATGATACACATCCTACTCTCGCGATCCCGGAATTGATGAGGATACTGCTTGACGATAAAGGTCTATCGTGGGATGATGCATGGGATATTACTCAAAGAGTATTTGCATATACAAATCATACAATTATGAGTGAGGCTTTGGAAAAATGGCCGCTCGACATGTTTGAAAAGATATTACCTCGAATTGCAATGCTTGTTAAGGAAATGAACAGACGTCTGATGGACTATCTTGAGTGCGTATATCCCAATGACCCGGCAAAGCATAAGTATATGGCGATCATCGCAGACAATAAAGTAAATATGGCAAATATTTGTCTGTACAGCTGTTTTGCGATAAACGGCGTTTCCAAACTTCATACAAAAATTTTGACATCCGATATATTTGCCGATTATTACAGACTGAATCCGAAAAAATTTCATTCTATTACGAACGGGATAACCTTCAGACGATGGATCGCAAATTGTAATCCGGAGCTTACGGAGCTGATATCTTCTAAAATAGGAGATAAATGGCTGAAAAATTACGATGAGCTGAAAAAACTTGTTCCGTATGCAAAAGACAAGGAATTTTGTGAGGAATTTCGTAAAATCAAGCAAAAAAATAAAATTCATCTTGCAGAATATATCAAGGAGCATAATAATATCGATATCGATCCCGAATCAATATTTGATGTTCAGGCTAAAAGGCTTCATGAATATAAACGGCAGTTGATGAATGTGTTGCATATTATGGCAGAATATAATAAGCTGATCGAAAATCCGGATATGGATTATTATCCAAAAACATATATTTTCGGAGCAAAAGCAGCTCCGGGATATGCAAGGGCGAAGCTTATTATAAAGCTGATCAATAATGTTGCCGAAAAGATAAACAACGACGAGAGAATAAAGGGACGGATAAAGGTAGTGTTTTTGGAAAACTACGGTGTGTCAACAGCTGAAAAGCTTACAATAGCAGCTGATATTTCAGAGCAGATATCAACGGCAGGTAAGGAAGCGTCGGGAACCGGTAATATGAAGTTTATGCTTAACGGCGCATTAACCATAGGTACCTTGGACGGAGCAAACGTCGAAATGCTTGAGCAGGTGGGTGAGGATAACATATTTATTTTCGGTCTGAAAACAGAAGAAGTAAATGCAAGATTTAAGTATAACAATTCGGAGGAAGTAAAAGATATATATTCTTTCAACGGAGCATTAAGACAGGTTTTGGAACAGCTTATAAACGGAGAATTTTCTAACGGCAATTCTCAAATGTTCAGAGATCTATATCAGACATTATTGTTCGGCGATTACGGAACTCCCGATGTTTATATGGTACTGAGGGATTTTGAAGATTACTGTAAGATGCAGGAAAATCTGTCAAAGCTGTATCGGAACAAAGACGAGTGGTACAAAAAAGCTGTAATGAATACAGCTTGCGCGGGGTATTTTTCAAGCGACAGAACAATAAAGGAATATAACGATAAAATATGGCATTTAAAAGCGATAAAATAATTTTATTAAAGGTAAAATAAATTATTACATTGTGAGGATAGGCGCATAATAAATGGTTTTGTACAGGCATTATTCAATAGGGGCTTGTCCGCAGTTATGATTGATATTAATAAGGGACTGCCGCATTCGGCATATATTTGAGATCGGAAATTGATTGTATAATCCCAAATATTGCCGATGTAACAGTTCCTTTGTTTTAAAGATACGTTTTTTTTAGCAGAAAATAAAGAAAAAATGTTGATTTTTAAACAGATATCTGATAAAATAAAATAAGATTTTTTTGGAAAGGTGTCAAAGTAATGAAGAATACTGAAAAAACAATGGATAAAATAGTTGCGCTGTGTAAGGGCAGAGGTTACATATTTGCGGGAAGCGAGATTTACGGGGGACTTGCCAATACCTGGGATTACGGACCTTTGGGAGTTGAATTTAAAAATAACGTAAAAAAGGCCTGGTGGAAAAAATTTATACAGGAATCAAAATATAATGTGGGAGTTGACTGTGCAATTCTCATGAATCCTCAGACATGGGTCGCATCGGGGCATCTGGGAGGATTTTCGGATCCGCTTATGGATTGCAAGGAATGTAAAGCACGTCACAGAGCGGATAAGCTCATTGAGGATTATGCGTTTTCAAAGGGTGAAAATCTTACAGTGGACGGCTGGAGCAACGAGAAAATGATCGAATATATCAATGATCACAATATTGTTTGCCCTGAATGCGGAAAACATAATTTTACCGATATTCGTCAATTTAACCTTATGTTCAAGACCTTTCAGGGTGTTACGGAGGATTCGTCTTCGGTGGTATATCTTCGCCCGGAAACGGCTCAGGGAATATTCGTTAATTTTAAAAATGTTCAAAGAACTACAAGAAAGAAAGTTCCTTTCGGTATAGGTCAGATAGGCAAGTCTTTCAGGAACGAGATCACACCTGGCAATTTCACTTTCAGAACAAGAGAATTTGAACAGATGGAGCTTGAATTCTTCTGTGCTCCGGGTAAGGATATGGAATGGTTCTATTATTGGAAAGAATACTGTATGAACTTCTTGTTATCTTTGGGAATTAAGGAGGAGAATGTTCGTTTCAGAGATCATTCACCCGAAGAACTTTCGCATTATTCAAATGCAACTACCGATATTGAATTTGTATTCCCGTTCGGATGGGGAGAATTATGGGGAATAGCTGACAGGACCGACTTTGATTTAAAACAGCACCAAGAACATTCGGGCGAAAGTATGGAATATATCGATCCTGCTACAAATGAAAGATATGTGCCTTATTGTATCGAACCTTCTTTGGGTGCTGACAGAGTTGCGCTGGCATTTTTGGTCGAGGCCTATGACGAAGAGGATCTGGGAGATGGGGATTCAAGGGTTGTTATGCACCTTCACCCTGTTTTAGCGCCTGTTAAAGCAGCCATACTTCCTTTGTCTAAAAAATTATCAGAGGGCGCAGCTAAGGTATATGAAGAGCTTTCAAAGAAATATAATGTTGAATATGACGAGGCGGGTTCGATAGGAAAACGTTACAGAAGACAGGATGAAATCGGTACACCGTGGTGTATTACGTATGATTTTGATTCTGAAACAGATGGAACAGTTACAATAAGAGACAGAGATACAATGGAACAGACCCGCGTTAAAATTTCAGAGATTGATAAATTTATAGAGGAAAAGCTTGCTTTCTAAATATATGTAAAATATAAAGTTATTCATAAGAGTTGAAAAGAGAACTGATAATGAAGATATTAGATGAATTTAAAACTTTCATATCAAGAGGAAATGTAGTAGATATGGCTGTCGGCATTATTGTGGGTACTGCTTTCACAAAAATAGTGAATTCACTGGTGTCGGATGTGATCACTCCCGTAATCAGCTGCATTACTGGTAAAATCAATATGGCGGACGCCGCTATTGTGATAAATGATAAATTATCGATAAGATACGGCAGTTTTATCCAGTCGGTCATTGATTTTTTAATTATCTCGCTGGTTGTATTTATTATGGTAAAGAGTATAAATACATTAAAAGCAAGATATGAAAAGAAGAAAGAAGAAAAGCCTGACGAGGAGCCGAAACTTTCAAATGAAGAACTGCTTCTTACCGAAATACGTGATCTGTTAAAGAAATCAACTGAATGATAAATATGACTCATGGATCCATATAAAAACAAATATTAAGAACGGTGAGATTTATACAAATGACGTTATTTATAACTGCGGACAAGATGTTCCCCGCCGCAATGGGCGGCAGGTTCTATATTTGTAATCAGTGAGAGTACAATTTCCCACTGATTACAGCGCAGCAACGTAGAGGCGGTTCGCAAATCGTCTGTTTCGTTCTTGTCCTTGCCCAAGACGGGACAAGCCCTTATTGAAAATTTACGCCTGTATCATGGTTTGTTTTTCAAAATTGTGATACAGGCGGTTTTATTTTAAGCAATTAACTTGCGATGTCTGGTGCCTTTGTCGGCGCTGAATATTCAGTGCTGTTTATCAGAGTCGACGGTATTTTCATCTTCAAGAGTTTTGTAAATATTTTCCGGAATGGGTTCTTGCTGAAGCATAAGGTCTTTTCGTGCTTTTGCGTTATATTGTGCATAATATTTATGTGTTACTTCTATATTTTTATGACCGAGAAGATCGGCAACCATCTTGATATCGACGCCGTCTTCGAGAAGCTGGCAGGCAAAGGTTCTTCTCAAAGCGTGAGGCCTTGTTTTGTCGGGATTGGTTATACCTACGGTCAGACAGTAGTTTTTTAATAATTTTTCGATCCCTGCCGCTGTAAATCTTGATTTGTTGCGGCTTATAAACAAGGGCCCTGAGGATATATCACGGTTTTTTCGTGTTTGCTCGTCTTTAATATAGATCATAATTGCTTCCTTGACCTGATTCGGCATAAATATTTCCTGTTGGTCACCGCCCTTTCGGGTAACGATGATGGTATTTGTGTTAAGATCGATATCCTCAATATTTATATTTATAAGCTCGCTTACACGGATACCGGTGCCGAGATATGTTGTGAAGATCGCAATATCCCTGAGTTTACGGTTATTATATTCGGTCAAAAGGCGTCCCTCGTAATATTTTTCGCCGCTGTATATAACATCAAGCAAAGAAAAGGTCTCTTGTGAAGTAAGCCTTTTTTTGATTTTTTGGTGGAGCTTTGCAAAATCTACCTTGTCTGTTATGTTTTCTTTGATTTGATCTGTTTTATAGAGGTATATAAACAATCCTCTTACTGCGGACATTTTTCTGTTTATGCCATAGGGGGAATTTCGATACACGCGAATTATCGGTTTGCCGGTTACAGTATAACTTTCCTGCGAATATTCTTTAAGATAGGATTTGAATTTTATCAAATCGGTGACTTTTATCCTGTTTATATCAGCTATTGTTATGTCTTTTATGTTTTCAATATGATCAAATACTTCGGCTTTAAGGTAGTTTAGAAAAACACGTATGTCGATGGAATACCCAATCTGGGTATTGATACTTTCGCCGTTATAATATTCTATTATATATTCCGTAACAAAATCAGGCATTTGGACCGTGTACTCTTTGAGATAAGAATACTTTTTGTTTAAAGCCATAAGATCATCCCTTTTTGGTATATTTTCCGGTTTTTATTATATAATAAATTTAACAAAAAATCAAATCATATATTATATTTTTAGACTAATTTGGATATATTTTAGATAAAAATTTCAAATAAGTATAGACGAAATGACTAAAGTATAGTAAAATATGATGGAGATGGTATATCAATGCGCAATAACCGCTTTTGTTTGACAAAACAGGATTTCATAAAGAAAAACGGATTGTTGGATCTGTTGTTTGCATTGAAACGAAAATAATAAATAATGGGGATATTGTTCACTTATCAAAAATAGAAAGGAATGATTGAAGTGGCTATTAAAATTAACAGCGAATACGGAGATGTTCTTGTTGACAATAGTGTTATAGCTTCGATTGCCGGTGCGGTTGCAAATAAATGTTACGGTGTTGTAGGTATGGTATCACGAAACAAGAAGGACGGAATCGTAAATCTTTTAAAATATGACAATATGACGAAGGGTATAAAGATCGACGTTGTTGAATCGGGTATTGTTATTGAACTTCATATTATGGTTGAATACGGTGTAAATATCAATGTGATCTGTGACAGTATCATACACAATGTAAAGTACAAACTTGAAAATAAGACGGGTATTAAAGTCACAAAGGTGAATGTTTTGGTTGAATCTGTAAGAGTACAGGATAATATGTAATTAATGTCTTCAATTAAGACTGTTTGGGAGGAGATTACTATTAACAGGATAGATGGAAAATTGTTGGCTCAGATGATGATTTCGGGTGCTAACAATTTATATAATAAAAAACACATTGTTGATGAATTAAATGTTTTCCCTGTACCTGACGGCGATACGGGAACGAACATGTCTATGACGGTTATGGCAATGACAAAATCTTTGCAGGGCATAGTTACGCCTTCTGTAACAAAGGTGGCAGATACAATGTCTTATGCAACTCTAAGAGGAGCAAGGGGAAATTCGGGTGTTATTTTGTCGCAATTTTTCAGAGGTATTTCCAAAAGTTTAAAGGGAATTGCCGAATGTGATGTAAAACAATTCTCCAATGCATTGCTTGTAGGGTCTCAGGCAGCATATAATGCGGTCATGAAGCCCACAGAGGGTACGATTTTAACTGTAGCGAGGGAAATAGCACAACGCGCCGTTAAAATTTCAGAGAGTGATGATGATTTTAAAACAGTTTTGGCGGGTGCTGTCAAAAAAGGCAATAAAGCCCTTGCAAAGACTCCTGAAATGCTGCCTGCGCTGAAGAAAGCAGGAGTGGTCGATGCCGGCGGACAGGGCTGGATATTCTTTTTAGACGGCGTTTTGGAGTATTTGAAAACGGGGGCAGTAGTTGAAAGCATACAAACAAAAAACGAATCAAAAACTGAACGTACAGCTGCACAGGAGACTATTGATTCCAATAATATAAAATATAAATACTGTACTGAGTTTATAGTTGAAAAAAATAACCCGAAAGCAGATATTCAAAGATTCCGTTCTGCCATAGAATTAAAGGGAGACTGCATGCTTGTGATCGATGATGATGAGATAGTGAAGGTCCACATCCATACGAATAATCCGGGATATATACTCGAACGTGCGGTTCTTCTCGGAGATATGATAAACATAAAGATAGATAACATGAAGCATCAGCATCAAAGCCTTATTTCAGCAAATCAAAATGATCGCAAAGAAGAGGAACAGGAGACTTTTGATGAAGGAGAAAAAAAACCTTTTGGATTTGTGAGCATATGTGTCGGAGACGGAATTGCGGATATATTTAAAAATTTAGGAATAGACCGAATAATTGAAGGCGGCCAGACAATGAATCCCAGCACCGACGATATTGTTAATGCCGTAAAGCATGTAAATGCCGATACAATATTTGTTTTTCCAAATAACAAAAATATAATTATGGCGGCAAACCAGGCAAAGGAAATATCAAAGAAAAATATTGTTGTAATACCGACGAAGAGTATTCCGCAGTGTATTTCCGCCATGCTTGCGTTTTCCCAATCAAAGGACGCAAAAAAGAATGAAGACGCGATGAATAAAGCTATTGGGTCGATCAAGACCGGGCAGGTAACATATGCTGTAAGAGATACAAAAATCGATGATCTGGATATAAAAGAGGGAGACATACTCGGAATAGAAGAGAACAGCATAAGTGTTACGGGATCGGATGCAACAGAGGTTTTAGAACAGCTGATAGATAAAATGGTAAGGGATGACGATGAATTTATTAACATATATTACGGTGAAGATATAAGTAGTGAAAAGGCAGAGGAGCTTGCCGGCAAGCTTGAAGAGAAATATGATGATTTTGACGTCTCTGTGAAATACGGCGGGCAATCGTTATATTATTATATTTTATCGGTTGAATAAAAAAGATATACTGCCTTTACGTAATTATTAAGCTTCATAAAAAAGATAATTTAAGATAATGTGATAAGTATGGAAAAAACAAAAAAGAACTTATCCGGTAAAGAGAAATGCCTGTATGTTTTCTCAGCAGAGGATATATCGCCCGTATTACGGATTTCTTAACGGAAATAACAGCAATACGGGCTTTTGCAAAAAATAACTGCGGACAAGATGTCCCACCCGCTTTTGTCGAAGATGGGTTTTATATCCGTGATCAGTGTGAGAGTACAATTTTCTGCAGATTACAGTGCAGTTATGCTGCGTTCTCATTTTCGTTGAATAACAGGATAAGTCTTTATTGAATGCTGCATTATTTTTTGCAGTCTTATTTTACATAATTGGTATCGTAATTAAAGCATTGCCTGATCAAGATGGAATTGTTACATATTTGATATATGAGGGATAAGAGCTGTTGAAAACAGCTCTTGTATTATAACTACGGGCAATATGTCCCCCGCCTCTGTTGCCAGCGGCGGGTTACAAATTTTTAATCAGTGAGAATGCAATCTCTCACTGATTAAAGCGATAGCACAGTTTGCGTTCTTGTCCTTGTTAGATGACGGGACAAGCCCTTATTGAACGGAGGAAGATATGCATAATATTCGCAGTTTACGTGGAATAGGTGATACAAGGGCAAAATTATTTGAACAAAAAGGAATAAATACGGTGGAGGAGCTTTTGTATTTTTTTCCGAGAAATTACGAGGACAGAGGATTTTCAAAAGATATTGCCCACTGCCGCCCGGGAGAGGAATTGTTGGTTAAGGCTGTTGTAGTGTCTGAAGTAAAGGAAACAAGAATAAGAAAAAATATGACCTTGTATTCGATGACGGTGGGCGATGATACCGGGATCATGACGGTAACATGGTATAATAACAGATTTGTGAAAAAAATTTTCAAAAAAGGCGATCAATATTATTTTTATGGGAAAATAAATCCTAATTCAAGAAAAAAAGAAATGCTGACGCCGGTTTATGAAAGAGTTGGAAAAGAGCAATTTACTGGGAAGATCATACCGATATATCCGCTCTGGGGGAATCTTACACAAAAATTTATCCAAACAGTCATGAGTGAGGCTCTTGAAGTATGCGGGGAGTTTGAAGAGTATTTGCCAAAGGGAGTAATCAAGGAATACAAGCTATGCGATATAAATTATGCTATCAAAAACATACATTTTCCGGATACCTTCAAGGATTTTGAAACGGCAAGGTACAGACTTGTATTTGAAGAGCTTTTCATGCTGCAATTGGCATTGTTGTGCAAAAAAGAAACATTAAAAGGCGTTAAAAGAGAACCTTTTTACAATACCGAATGTATGGATGAGTTTTTGGCTTTACTCCCATTTGAAATGACAAGATCACAGAAAAATGTATGCATGGATATTTTGTCCGATCTCAAAAAAGATGTGCCAATGAACAGGTTGGTTCAGGGTGACGTTGGTTCGGGAAAAACAGCTGTTGCCGCCGCGGCTATGTATGTGGCGGTGAAAAACGGTTATCAGGCGGCAATTATGGCTCCGACAGAAATACTTGCCGGACAGCATTATGGATCATTTTGTGAGTTTTTTAAGGAAACGGATATAAAAATATGCTTGCTGACTTCAAGCACAAAAAAGAAAAAAGAACTTTATGACGAAATCAAGCAGCAGAAATATGATATTATTATCGGTACGCATGCACTTATTGCGGACAGTGTGGAATATGCAAATCTCGGACTTGTTATAGCAGACGAACAGCATCGTTTCGGTGTAACGCAGCGTGCAAAGCTTATGGGAAAAGGCAATGACGTACATACATTGGTCATGACGGCAACACCGATACCGAGAACTCTTGCGTTGATACTTTACGGTGATTTGGACATTTCGGTAATTAATGAGCTGCCTCCGGGAAGAATTCCTGTGAAAACTTATGCAGTCGGAGAAGATATGCGAAAGAGGATATATCTTTTTTTAGAGAAAAATTTAAAAGAGGGAATGCAGTGCTATGTGGTCTGTCCTTTGATAGAGGAAACACAGAAAAGTGATTTGAAAAATGCGGTGGAGATACATGAAAAAATGAAAAAATTATTTCCCGATTATAATGTTGGGATCATACACGGAAAAATGAACCCGAAAGAAAAAGAAGAGATAATGATGAGGTTTGCACGGGGAGAAATTAGAATACTTGTATCCACCACTGTTATAGAGGTCGGCGTAAATGTCCCCAATTCAAATATAATGATAATAGAAAATGCGGAACGTTTCGGACTCAGTCAATTGCATCAGCTGAGAGGAAGAGTGGGCAGAGGGAAAAATCAGGCGTTTTGTATTATGTTTGCTCATGGCAGCAATGAGATAATAAAAAAAAGGATGGAAATTATGTGCACGTCCAACGATGGATTTTATGTATCCGAAGAAGATTTAAAATTAAGGGGGCCGGGAGACTTTTTCGGCACACGTCAGCACGGGATACCGGAATTGAAAATTGCTAATTTATTTTCAGATATGCAGATTTTAAAAAAAGCACAGTCGGCGGCAAAGAAAATTATTGAATGCAATGGGTATCCGGGAAATATCGATACGAAGTTGTATGAAAAAATCAGAGAAATGTTTCGTGAAGGCATTGTCTCAAATTGACGAATTAATGTATCTTTAAAATTAATATGTACAATTTGCGACATTTTGTTTAGTGAAGTGAAAAAATATTATTTTTTTTGATATTTTTGAAATTTTTTTTGTAAATATGGTTGACGATTTGAATTATTTAAGTTAAAATATATAATATGTAATGTAGAAGGAATAGTCTTTCTCTTTCAGGAAGGGTGACGGCTTTGAGAATTATATCCGGTTCCCGGAAAGGACAGAAATTATTTGAATTTAACGGAATGGATATACGGCCTACAACAGATCGTGTCAGAGAATCCATGTTTAATCTTATTATGGATTTTGTATATGATGCAAATGTTTTGGATTTGTTCGGCGGAAGCGGCGCTTTGAGCCTTGAAGCTCTGAGCAGGGGTGCAAAAAAAGCTGTTATCTGTGATATAGATATACATTCTATAAGCTTAATAAAAAAGAATGCGGAAAAATTGAGGTTTTGTGATAGGGTCATAATTAAAAAAATTTCCGCAATGGACTTTTTAAAGGAATATAGAGATAGCTTTGACATAATTTTTTTGGATCCTCCATATAACAAGGGATTTATAAGGCCTGTTATTGAAGGGGTCGTTGCGTCGGACAAGCTGAGCAAAGACGGAATAATTGTTTTGGAAAGTGATTTTATTGATGAGCACGGCGAGTTTGACGGGATCAAAATATTAAAACAGAGAAAATACGGAAGAAGCTACATTACAATTTACCAAAGAGGTGTAGACTGATGAGAATAGCGGTGTATCCGGGGAGCTTTGATCCGATTACCAACGGACATCTTGATATTATAAAACGAGCATCGAGACTGTATGACAAGGTTATTGTCGGAGTCCTTAATAATGCAAGTAAAAATCCTGTTTTTGACGCAGAGGAAAGACGAGAAATGATCAATGAAACAACTCGTGACATTGAAAATGTATCTTGCGATGTTTTCAGCGGATTATTGGTAGACTTTGCAAAACAAAATTTTGCGACGGTAATTATAAAGGGATTGAGAACGGTGGCGGATTTTGAGTATGAATTTCAAATGGCACTTTTAAACAAGGCGTTAAATCCGGAATATGAGACCGTATTCATGATGACAGACAGTAAGTTCTCTTATATCAGCTCAAGCATGGTAAAGGAAGTGGCAAAGTATCATGGGCAGCTTGAGGGGCTGGTTCCTGCCGGAATAGCCGATAAAATTATGAAGAAATTTTAATAAAAAATGTGAGGAGTTTTGAACATGGATATAATGGAAATCATTAATTTGATGGAGGAAAATGTTGAAAAGGCGCCTACTGTACCTTTGAGCGGGAAAATTCTTTTGGACAAAGAGGATATATTGGATTATATTCAGGAGATGCGTTTATCATATCCTGATGAAGTTAAAGAAGCAAAATGGGTAAAAGAGGAAAGACAAAGAATACTTTCAGAAGCAGAGGCAAGAGCGGATTCTATGATCAAGACGGCAGAAGCCAAAATGATTCAGATGGTCGATGAAAATGAAATAACAAAACAGGCTCAGGAATATGCAACAAAGCTCGTTGAGGATGCCAAAGCACAATCATCAAAGCTTATTACTGACAGCGACCGGTATGCAGATGACGTATTGGGTGATGTTGAACGCCGTTTGGAAATGCTTTTGAAAAAGGTTTCGGATGACAGGAATTATTTTAACAATAAATAATACATAATAAACTGTTTGGGCTGTGCCGTATGATTAGGGAGTTTTGGGCTCTGTGTCGTATTTAAGGTATAGCCTTTATTGTTTTTATAATAATCAAAGGGAGAGACGGTATGCTTACGGATATTGAGATTGCACAAGCTGCAAAGATGAATCATATTAAAGATGTCGCCAAAACTATCGGAATACCGGAGGATGATTTGGAATTCTACGGAAAATATAAAGCAAAAATTTCGGACAGTTTTATAAAAAATGCAGAAAAAAACAAAAAGGGAAAATTAATTTTAGTAACGGCTATTAATCCTACCCCTGCGGGAGAAGGTAAAACGACTACAACCGTCGGATTGGGAGACGCTATGGCTCTTATCGGGAAAAAATGTGTTCTTGCATTAAGGGAGCCGTCTTTAGGACCTGTTATGGGCGTAAAAGGCGGCGCCGCCGGAGGAGGATACAGTCAGGTTGTCCCGATGGAAGATATTAATCTGCATTTTACCGGAGATATGCATGCCATAACCGCAGCAAACAATTTATTGTCGGCGATGATAGATAACCATATCCATCAAGGCAATGAACTTGATATCGATGTTACAAATATAGTGTGGAAACGTGTTCTTGATATGAATGACAGGGCGTTGAGAAATGTTGTTGTGGCTCTTGGAGGTAAAATAAATGGGATTCCGCGTGAAGACGGGTTTATGATAACCGTTGCCTCTGAAATTATGGCAATTTTATGTCTGGCAAACGATCTTGATGATCTTAAATACAGATTAGGTGAAATAATTATAGGCTATAACCGCTCGGGACAGCCTGTTTATGCAAAACAATTAAACGCACAGGGTGCAATGACAGTGCTGCTCAAGGATGCAATAAAACCGAATCTGGTACAGACATTGGCCCATACCCCTTGCTTTATACATGGCGGGCCTTTTGCAAATATTGCACATGGGTGCAACAGTATCATTGCAACAAAGCTTGCTTTGTCGTTGGGAGATTATGTCATAACGGAGGCGGGCTTCGGGGCAGATCTCGGCGCTGAAAAATTTATGGATATAAAATGCCGCTTTGCGGGATTGAAGCCTGACGCCGTGGTTATTGTTGCAACGGTACGTGCTCTTAAATATAACGGCGGTGTATCAAAATCCGAATTAAAAACGGAAAATGTGGAAGCTTTAAAGAAAGGTATTGTAAACCTTAAAAAGCATATTGAGAACATGCAGGGCTATAATGTGCCGGTCGTAGTTGCCTTGAACAGGTTTGATACCGACTCGGAGGAAGAGTTAAAAACCGTAACTGATATTTGTGCGGAATACAATGTTGAGGTGTCGTTGTCGGAAGTATTTGCAAAAGGCGGAGAAGGCGGAGTGGATCTGGCAAATAAAGTTGTCAGTGCAATTGACAATCAACGATCGGGGTATGCACCGTTATATGATGAAAACCTTCCCATAAAAGAAAAAATTGATATAATAATAAAAAAAATATACGGAGGCAAGGGCGCTGTATATACTGCAAAAGCAAACAAACAGATTGAACAACTGGAACGATTCGGTCTTGATAAGAAACCGATATGTATGGCAAAGACTCAATACTCGTTGTCGGATAATCCATCGCTTTTGGGCAGACCGGAGGGGTTTGAGGTCACTGTTTCGAGAGTGAGAGTATCGAATGGCGCCGGTTTTATCGTTGTTGAAACGGGTGATATTATGGTCATGCCCGGACTCCCGAAAAAGCCTGCCGCAAATAATATAGACATTGACGCGGACGGGAAAATAACAGGTTTATTCTGATGATCTATAAGTCAAACAGTCCTTTGGAAACTGCAAATATTGCAAAAGCATTTGCTAAGACATTAAAAAGCGGTGACGTTTTGTGTTTAAACGGTGATTTGGGAGCCGGAAAAACCGCGTTTGTGCAGGGACTGGTCAAAGCATTGGGATTTTCGGAGCCTATCAGCAGCCCTACCTTTACAATTGTGAACTGCTATGAAGGGGGAAAATTTCCTATATATCATTTTGATGTGTACAGGATCGATGACTGCGATGAAATGTACGAAGTGGGATTTGAGGAATATGTATACGGCAACGGGATAACGATCATAGAATGGTCGGAAAAGATACAAGAGATACTTCCTCAAAAAAGATATGATATTTCAATTTCAAAGGATTATAATAAACATGAGAATTTCAGATACATTGAAATTGAGAAAAGGGATCAATAAGGTGATTTTATTGCGGTAGGTTTACAAGAGAGGTAAAACATGTATGAAAATATTATCTATAGATACTTCTTCGCAGGTTGCTTCGGCGGCGGTGACAGAAGATGAAAAATTGGTTTGTGAGTTTGTGCTGAATAATAAATTAACTCATTCTCAGACACTTATGCCGATGATTGACCGTGTGTTAAAAGAATCCGAAACTGAATTATCCGATGTGGATTTGATAGCGGTTGCAAACGGACCGGGTTCATTTACGGGCTTGAGGATCGGGGTATCGGCCGCAAAAGGATTGGCGGATGCTTTAAAAAAACCGGTCGTAGGAGTAAGCACACTTGCCGCAATGGCGTATAATTTGCCGTACTGCGGATTTGTGATCGCTCCCATAATGGATGCGAGACGTTCTCAGGTCTATAATGCGGTATATAAGTGGAACGCCGGGGAATTGGATCAAATATATCCGCCAAGAGCAATATCCGTTGAGGAATTACTTTCCGGATTAAAAGAATTAAAGGAAAAAGTCGTATTTTTGGGCGACGGGGTACCTGTTTATCGGGAAATGATCGAGAAAGGACTGGGAAACAGTGCTTTATTTGCTCCGTCTTGTGCAAACGCCCAAAAGGCTTCAGCTGTTGCGGCGGCTGCAAAAAAAATGTTTGACAGGGGCGAGGCAACCGACGGATTTGGGCTGGTACCTGTATATCTTAGAAAATCTCAGGCAGAGAGAGAAGCTGAAGAAAAGAAACTGAAAAATAAATTTTAAAAGTATTGCCGATGAATTTTTTTGTGAATTTTTCGACGGAGCGGAGGAAAAATGATAGCTGTAGGAAGTGACCACGGTGGTTTTGAATTAAAAAACCATATTTTGAAGCATCTTGAGGAAAATGGTCTGGAATATGAGGATTTTGGCTGTTATGATGAAAACAGTGTTGATTATCCGGACATAGCCGAAAGGGTGTGCAGAGCGATAAATAATAAAGAATGCGAAAATGGGATACTGATTTGCGGAACGGGCATAGGTATTTGCATTGCTGCAAATAAGATCAACGGTATCAGGGCGGCCCATTGCCATGATGTATACAGTGCTGAAATGACAAAAAGACACAATAACGCAAATGTGATCTGTCTCGGAGGCAGAGTTATAGGAAGAGAATTGGCATTTAAGATCATTGATACATGGTTAAATGCGGAATTTGAAGGGGGCAGACATGCCGCAAGAATTGAAAAGATACATATTCTTGAAAAAAATAATGATTAATGATTAATATCCAGCGGACAAGACCTTATTGAAAAATATCAATAGAAAAGAGTGGAAATATGGAAGAGAATTTTATTAAACAAATACCTTCAACAAAACCAAATAAATATCAATTGGAACATATAAAACGAAAATTCGGTATGTTTATTCATTTTGGTGTAAACACTTTTGGAAATACCGAATGGTCAGACGGAATGATCAGGGCAAAATCTTATAAGCCGGAAACGATAGATGCAGACAGCTGGGCAAAAATTGCATATGAGGCAGGAATGAACTTTATCGTACTTGTTACAAAGCATCATGATGGATTTTGCCTTTGGGATACGAAATATACCGATTACTGTGTACGAAATTCATCCAATACAACAGATGTTGTAAAGGCGCTTTCGGAAGCTTGTAAAAAATACGGATTGAAATTAGGTCTGTATTATTCGTTATGGGACAGAAAAATCCCGTGTTATTATAACAATTTCAAGGATGGATATCTGCCTTATATGCGTAATCAGCTTACCGAGCTGATGGACGGAAGATATGGCAAAATATGTGAATTATGGCTTGACGGGGCGTGGGATAAGACAAGACGGGAATGGGAACTTGACGTATTGTATGACACAGTGAAAAAATTGCAGCCGGGATGTCAGATAGGAGTTAATCATACTATAGGCGATGATAATAATCTGGCAGAAATTCCTGAGAAAAGATGGCAGCCGGAAAATTATCAGCTTAATGATCCCATGAGAATGTTCCCTAGCGATTTCAGATTATGGGACGGCTGCATGATACGAAAAGATGATCCGAAAATTTATACCTTCCAGAATAATAAATATTATCTGCCGTGTGAAATAACATTATGTTCAAGAGAAGGGTTTAACTGGTTTTATTCAAATGTATATGAAGATGCGCCGTTAATGGATATTGATGTGATGTACAATAATGCTAAAACAGTATTTGATACCGACAATATCCTTGTTATTAATCTGCCTGTGAACACAAAAGGCAAACTGGTAGGCGGAGATGTTGATAATTTAAATAAACTTTCGGAAAAACTGGGCTTGAGGAGAAAAAGTAATATATAATTTATTATACAATAAAAGCTGTTGAAGCTGTAATACAACCGATTATCCGTATTTTTGATGCGATTTATGCAGAAGAAATACGGTTTTTTTATAATTAAGCATGTTTAAAAAAAATTATAGTGTTAACAATAAATTCATAAAATGTATTATATTTGTTAATTGACATTCTGATAATATGTGTTATAATAATATCATAAAGGTCAAAGAAAGTCAAAGTTAAAGTCGGAAGTGAGATGAGAATATGGGTACAAGCGACAGAATAGAAAGTTTTATATTGGAATTATTGAAAAATGATGATGGTGATTGGCTTGAAATAGGCAGAAATGAGCTGGCATCGGTTTTTAACTGTGTTCCGTCGCAAATCAATTATGTTATATCAACAAGATTTAATGCTGACAGAGGTTATATTGTAGAATCAAGACGAGGCGGAGGCGGATATTTGAGGATAAAGAAAATTAAACATGACGGAAACGACCTGATCTGCAAAGCAATTCAAAAAATTGGAACTTCAATAGATTATTCTACGGCAAAATCCATTATTGTTTATTTGACTTCATCCAAAATAATTGATAATAAAACTGCAGAGCTTATTACGGCGGCAATTTCTGATAAGAGTATTCCGCAGAATATTGACCGCCGAGATGATATAAGGGCAAATATACTGAAAAATATGCTGCTTACACAGGCATAAGATGAAAGAATATACGGCAAATGTTTCATATTATTCAATGCAATATTATTTACTGCGGATTATATAGTAAGTTATAGTATGAAAAACAGATATTAAGAATAAATTAAGAAAGGATTGATTTTTATGTATGATTTATTTTCGGAATTTGCAGACTTTTTTGATAATTTTGATGTATTCCCTACATACAGGGAGGTAAAAAGCTGTCCGGGCTGTGGCAGGACTTATCAAAGCTTCCAACAGACCGGAAGATTTGGATGCCCTAAGTGTTATGAGACATTTAGATCGCCTATATCGGCAACATTGCGTCAAATACAGCAAAATTCAAAGCATACGGGAAAGATCCCGGCAGGAAGTGCGTATGAATTAAAGAAGAAAAGACAATATGAGGAATTGAAAGCAGCATTGCAGCAGGCGGTAAAAGAAGAAAACTACGAAAAAGCCGCACAGCTGCACAAACAGCTCAAATCATTGGGAAATATTGATGAATCATGACGGAGGTGATAGATATGATCTGGTATAAAGAAAAAAATAATGATGATATAATAGTAAGTACAAGAATACGTCTTGCCAGAAACCTTGCAAATTATCCCTTTCCAAACGCCATGACCAGTGAGCAAATGAGACAGGCATCCAGGGAGATTGAAAACAGTATATTAAATTCCAATTCCACTCTTTCAAAGAGCTTTAAGACTTATTATATTAAAGAAACAAGTGATGTTGATAAACAGGTCTTGACGGAAAAACATTTGATCAGTCCTGATTTACTTAAAAAACAGGAAGCATCTGTTATGATAAGTGATGATGACAGTATGAGCATAATGCTTATGGAAGAGGATCATATTAGGCTGCAGATCATACTCGGTGGATATAAACTTGACGAAGCATATGAAACCGCATCTCGTGTCGATGATGTTATAGATGAAAGCTTGAAGTATGCATTTGATAAGGAATTCGGTTATTTGACAAGCTGTCCTACTAACACCGGTACAGGCTTGAGAGCATCCGTTATGATGCATTTGCCGGCGCTTACAATGACAAATAATATTTCAAGGATTATTTCTTCGGCAAGCAATTTTGGTATTGCAGTAAGAGGCTTATACGGTGAAGGTTCAAAGGCATACGGCAATTTGTATCAGATATCAAATCAAATAACTTTAGGCCTTTCCGAAAAGGAAATTATTGAAAAGGTAAAGAATATTGTAAATCAGATCGCAGAGCATGAAAGAGATGCACGTAAGAAATTGAGTGAAAATAACAAAGATTATCTTGAAGATAGGTTTTACCGCGCTTACGGAACTTTAAAATATGCAAGAAGCTTGTCATCACAAGAAGCAAAAACACTTTTATCCGATATTATTATGGGTAAAAATATGGAAATACTAAAAGATATTAATTCAAATTTAATAGAGCTGATGATCTTGGCAGAGCCTGCCTCGATAGAGAATAAAGCGGGCAAACGTCTTACACCCGACGAACGGGATAAAATGCGGGCTGAAATGATAAGAAATAATATATAACTATTGGATAAAATTCTTATTTAAAGCACAGGAATAAACGAAAGGATGATTATTATGATGTTTTCGAATTTTACAGAAAAAGCAAGAGCCGCAATATCAAACGCACATGATGTTGCTTGCGAAATGGGACATTATTATATAGGAAGCGAGCATTTCCTGCTCGGACTTATCAGAGAAGGTACCGGTGTTGCGGCAAAGGCCTTGGAAGATGAAGGCGTTACAGAGGAGGCCGTAACGGAAAAATTAAAAGCCCTTATTGGGAAAAAACCGCCAATAAGCCTTTCAACAGAACTTTCACTTACACCAAGAAGTAAGAGGATCCTCGAATACAGCGCGATGGAGGCAAAAAGGCTGGGACACAACTATATAGGAACAGAACATATATTGATGGCTATCATGCGTGACGGTGACGGTGTTGCAGCACAGATCCTTATGAGTCTTGGAGTAAACCTGGATACTTTTTATACAAACACATTAAACGCGATAGACAATGAAAGCTATACACAGCCCCAGGGAAGCAAGAAAAAGAATGGAGGCAAAAAAACTCCTACACTTGATAAGTTTGGCAGAGATCTTACCGAAATGGCAAATGAGAACAAATTTGACCCTGTAATAGGCCGTGATAACGAAATAGCAAGGGTAATGCAGATACTTTCAAGACGTACCAAAAACAACCCGTGTTTAATCGGTGAGCCGGGTGTAGGCAAGACGGCTGTTGCTGAAGGACTGGCACAAAAGATAGCTTCGGGTGACGTACCTGAATCGTTAAAAGACAAAAGATTGGTTGCGGTTGATCTATCTTCAATGGTTGCCGGGGCAAAATACAGAGGGGAATTTGAGGAACGTTTGAAAAAAGCGGTTGAAGAAGTTATTTCCGCCGGCAATGTAATTTTGTTCATTGATGAAATCCACACAATTGTAGGAGCAGGCTCGGCAGAGGGTGCAATTGACGCATCAAACATCCTGAAGCCTTCGCTTGCGCGTGGTGAATTACAGTTAATAGGTGCTACGACATTGAATGAATACAGAAAGTATATTGAAAAAGATGCCGCACTGGAAAGAAGATTTCAGCCTGTAATGGTAGGAGAACCCACTGTAGAAGAAACAATACAGATTCTTGAAGGAGTAAGGGATAAATATGAAGCGCATCATGGTGTAAAAATTACCGATGAGGCGATCAAGGCTGCCGCAAAGCTGTCTGAAAGATATATTACGGACAGATTCTTGCCTGATAAAGCGATTGATTTGATTGATGAAGCAGCCTCAAAGAAAAAGCTTTCAACTCTCGTTGCACCTGACGGAGTTAAAGAACTTGAGGGAAAGCTTGAAAAACTGTCTCATGACAAACAGGAGGCAATAACCGCTCAGGATTTTGAAAAAGCAGCAGAATTACGTGATTCGGAAACGAAAATAAAAGAAGAAATAGAAAAGGCCAAGGGCGAATGGAAAGAAGAAACAACAACTTCACATAATTTGTGTGTAACGGAAGAAGATATTGCCGATATTATTTCAAGCTGGACCAAAATACCTGTTAAAAAGGTGGCAGAGGAAGAGAGTGAAAAACTCAAAAACTTAGAGGCAATCCTTCATGAAAGAGTTATTGGACAGGATGAGGCTGTTACGGCTGTTGCAAAAGCAATCAGGCGTGGAAGAGCAGGACTGAAGGATCCTAAACGTCCTATGGGTTCATTCCTATTCTTAGGACCTACGGGAGTTGGAAAAACTGAACTTTCAAAAGCTCTTGCAGAGGCAATGTTTGGCTCTGAAGACGAAATGATCAGGGTTGATATGTCGGAATACATGGAAAAGCATTCGGTATCAAAATTTATTGGATCACCTCCGGGATATGTAGGATATGATGAAGGCGGACAGCTGACCGAAAAGATCAGGAAACACCCGTATTCGGTTATTTTGTTTGATGAAATAGAAAAAGCTCATCCGGATGTATTCAATATTATGCTGCAAATCCTTGAGGATGGTATTTTGACTGACGCACAAGGCAAGAGGGTGGATTTCAGAAATACGATCATTATTATGACCTCAAATCTGGGCGCGAAAAATATTCTGAATACCAAGTCAAAATTAGGCTTTAAATCAGAAAACGAGGAAAACAGTGAAAATGATGATGCAAAAATCAAGGAAAAGGTAATGGAAGAGGTTAAAAATGCGTTTAAGCCTGAATTCTTGAACAGAATCGATGAGATTATCGTCTTTAAGAGACTTTCTGAGGATAATATAAAATTAATTGCAAAGCTTATGTTGAATAATCTTAATACCAGACTTATCTCTAATGATATAAGCGCAGATTTTACGGATGACGCCATAAGTTTGATAGCTAAAGAGGGATATGATCCAATTTACGGAGCAAGACCTTTAAGACGGGCTATTCAAAGTAAAATTGAGGATATGCTTGCTGAAAAAATTATCGATGGCGACATTAAATCGGGTGATAAAATAACGATTGACGCCAAAGATAACGAATTTGTATTAGCATAATTTATATAATACGCAAAACGGTAATGTTTTGCGTATTTTTTTTAAATAAATGAGAAAAATATATATTGGACTAATTGTAAACTTTTTAAATTGTATTGACATAAACTAACATAAAGTGATATAATAAGACGATAAAATACAGAAAGGCAGGGATAAAAGAGTGAAAAGAGCCAGAAAAGGGAATTTTTCTAGAAGCACCGTGTCAAAAAGACAATTGAGTAAAAATAGGCCTGATGAAACTGAAAAAAATACTATAGATGATAATAAATATAATATAAATGAAGATGAAAAACGTGACCTGCAAATGAAATATTATGGGAAAGTAATGGATGAGGAAAATTTGCAGGAGGGTCCGGAAATACTTTCTGCTCAGGCTCAAACAGGTAAAAACAGTGATGTGCCGGACGAAGAAGCACATGAAACGCACAAAGAAAATGACTCAACGATGAGCAGCGAGGAAAGTGAAAATGTCAATGATATAGCGGCCGATAGAGATATCACAGAAGAAATACGGACGGATACAGACGAAAACACAGATATAATAAATAAAAAAACAGTATCGAAAGGCGGAAGATTTAAAAAATTAGATGGAAAGAAAAAAACAGTTTTAATTTTCTCTATTTCTCTTGCTGTATTTATTTGTTTTTCGCTTTTGGCCTTTGGGTTAAGCGGTTTTTTTGACAAATCATCGCTTTACGGTGATTCGAATGAGGATTTCATGACTCCTGTTGATGAAGTTACGGGAAAAGTAAACGTATTGCTTTTGGGTGTGGATAATGAAGGATTAAGAACTGATACAATTATGGTTGCTTCTTATGATACCGATGATCATATTATGAATATCCTGTCCATACCGAGGGATACAAGAATGTATGTGGGAACAAAATACCAGAAAATAAATGCTGCTCATGCAATAACAAAGAACGGAAAAATTGCAGGCCCGCAGGGTTCGATCGAAGCAGTAACAAGACTTACCGGAATACCTATAAACTATTATGTTGAATTCAGCTTTGAAGCATTCAGAGAAACGATAGATGCCTTGGGTGGTGTTTATTTTAATGTTCCTCAAAATATGAATTATGAGGATTCTTCTCAGGATCTTTATATTCATCTTACAAGCGGATATCAATTGCTTGACGGGGATAAAGCGGAACAGCTTGTGCGATTCAGACAATATCCGCAGGGCGACATAAAAAGGGTTGAAGTGCAGCAGAACTTTATAAAGGCTTTGGCAGAGCAAAAGATGAATGCAAGCATTATAACAAAGCTGCCCAATCTTTATAAAACTTTATCAGAGAATATAAAAACAAATTTTACACTTTCCGATATGACAAAATATGGCCCGAGTTTACTTGAATTATCCATGGATAATGTTACAACCTACAGCTTGCCGGGAGACTACAGCGGAAGCGAATATTCTGCATCATATTGGATCGCGGATATGAATGAAGTAAAAGAGTTAATTGAAACGGTTTTTGGATACGATGCGTCGAAGATAACATATAAAAAACCGGGAGAATATTTGACGTTTGACGATACCGATGAAACCAATACAAATAAAGAGACAACATCTTCAACGGCTTCATCATCGGATAAAAACACATCAAAGCCTACTTCATCAGCAAAAGAAACAACCGACTCAACAAAAAAACCGACATCGACATCAACTCCAAAAAGGACTGAAGAGCCTGAGAGCACAGTAAAGCCGACGCAATCGGCTGAAACGGAACAACCGACGCCATCGCATGAAGTAACAGTGCCGGTTCAGTCAACAGCGCCTTCCTTTGGTACAAAACCGGGAACAATAATTGATTCTTCAGGCGGAAATTCTAATACAGGTGTGAAGGATCCAAGTGAAAATGAAAATATTGTAAAAACACCTGTTCCAACGCCGTCTCCTACTCCCATAAACACACCGTCTGGTGAAAACAACTCAAATAGTGAGAATAATACGAGCAATGGAAGCGGAAGACCGCAGGCAAATCAATAAGTTAAACGAGGTATGATAAATTGAAGAGAGCAAGAGGAAGAAATTCCGCAAAAACAAAAACAAGTTCAAAATATGATAGTATAGATGTGCCTGAAATAGTCAGGCGATCTTCCCAAGATAAGCAATACATAAATGCAACCATTGTTACTCCCAAGTCAAAAAAAGGGACAAAAACAAATACAAAGGGAAAGAAAAAGACAACAAAAAAATCCGCTAAAAAAAGAATCAGAAATATTATATTGCTTCTTATTTTGGCTGTAATAGTTATTTTTCTTGTGGCAATGGGAATGGGATGGGGCAGCGGAGATGAAACAGGAGCACTTATCCCGGTAGATATGGAAGCAGGAAAAGTAAATGTACTTTTGCTGGGTGTTGACAATGACGGTTTAAGAACAGATGCCATGATGCTTGTTTCTTATAATTTTAAGGAAAATACAGCAAATGTCATGTCTATACCGAGAGATACACAGATGAAGGTTACCGACAGAAATGTTATTAGAAAAATAAATGAAATTCATGCAATGCATGATAAAGATAATAACTTAATTGGCCCTATGGGAAGCGTTAAAGCGGTTACCGCTTTAACCTCTGTTCCCATACATTATTATGTTGAATTCAGCTTTACGGCAATAGATGAGCTTGCAGATATTTTAGGCCCAATTGAGTTTGATGTTCCGGATATTGAAGGAAACGGAAAAGGTATGAATTATGACGATCCGGCACAGGATCTTCATATACATTTAGAACCCGGATTACAGGAATTGACAGGAAATCAGGTACAGCAATTCCTGCGTTACAGAAAGTCAAATGACGGTTCATCAGACGGAAGCGATTTAAGCAGAGTTAAAAGACAGCAGGAATTTATTAAGGCAGTTATTGATCAAAAGGTAAATATAACCCTTATTGCAAAATTGCCGTCAATTTTCTCACAGCTGAAAAAGAATATAAAAACAAATTTCTCAGCGGGAGATATAATAAAATTCGGTAAATATCTGAATGGTATTTCAGGTGATGCAATAACTTCGTACAGCTTGCCCGGAGAGTCAAAAAGAACAAGTGCAGGCTGGTATTTCATTTGTGATTTGGAGGAAACCGCAAAGCTGATAACCGAAAGTTTTGGTTATGAGGCAACGGGACTTACCACAAGTATTACAATAGAGGATGTAGAAGGTACAAAAAATGTTTTAACTTCTTCACCGAAAAGCTCATCAAAAAATAATAATAGTAATGATGATAAGGATGATGATGAGAAAGAGAATGAACCTAAAAAAACCTCTGATACAGAAAAGAATACTGCAACTCCTACACCTAAAAAGTCAGAAGAACCTGAAAAGACTCCTGTTGCAGATGAGGAGGATGCAAGAGAAAGTTCGGATTATGACTATGATAACAGTGACGTTATTACCGATAATGACACAGACAGTGAAAAAGAAAATACCGATGTCATTGTTTCAACACCGAAACCGACTGTAAATATACCGGATGAAAAAGAAGATACGGAAGAACCTGAAAATACAAATAACGCTGTAACCGATTCTGAAGATGATGAAGTTATAACACTTGATTAAAAAAATATTCCCTGCCCAAATAATTTTTTAGGGCAGGGAATTTGTTGGTTAGGGGATAAATGTATTTTTGTGAGGTTATTTATATTATAGCCTTAGAAATTTTTTTTATACATTTGAATAAATTATTTATTAAAAATAGCTTTGCAGAACATAGTTCATTATCCTAAAGCCTGAAAATTTTTTTGTAGAAAGATCTTTTGTTTTTAAAAAATTATATCATATCTTTTGCCGTTTGAGAAAAGAACGCCATCGGTAAGTTTAATACAAAGGATACAAGTATTTTTATCATCAAAATTGTTGTGACCGTTATCTATCCATTCGCTGAATGCAGTCCGCAGTTTTTGAGCAATTATGGTGTTATCTTCTTTGCAAAACCATCCGAGGTTGATACCTTTGCCGTGTGCTGTGAACCATTCTCCGCATATTCCCACATTCGGATTGTTTGTTATTTGTTTTATTTTATTTGATAATGCATAAGTTATAACATAAAATGAACTGTTTTCATAATAAGCATTAACTGTACGAACATTTGGAATATTACCGTCGATTGTAGCAAGAGAAATCAAGGTATCATGTCCAAATCTCTCATTCATTATTTTTTTTGCTTCTTCCGGAAAATTCTCAGGCATATTTATCTCCCCCATTTTAATTGTTAGTGGCAAATTTATATCTTGTATTTTTAATGTTAATATTTTATTATTTATCCCAATATTTCATTACAGCTTCATGTGCTGATTTCTTTGCAATTTTTATTTCTTCATCGGTTACCGGAACATCAAAATCATTAAAGGATATGTTATCAAGAGAGTTTCCGGTGAGAACTTCATACCAAACAAGGCCGAGGGTATATCTGCCCAATCCCGGCGAAGCATGGAAGGTATCTCTGTGTACCTGTTTTATACCATTTTCTATAAGTCTGTCAAAGGCGGTACCTGATGGTATAATACCGTAGGCGTCAATATCCCTGCAGGCTTTGTCATAGGCTCTTGTCACATCGTTAAGCATTTCATGATAATCATTGTAACCCAATTCCTTTGTAAGTCTGTCGCTGCCCTGTTCATAAGCCCATGTCTGATGTACAAGCAATTTTGCTTTTGGTGCATATTTTTTTACATATTCAACAAGAGAATTAAGATAAGGCTGATATGTATCATAATCGGGGGCTTTATGACTTACCTGCTGAACGGTGATATAATCCCAGCCGTTCCATGATTCACTTAACAGTGCCTCTTTAATTGAAACATGAAATCCCGTACCCTCACCGTTAAAAGTGAGGGCATAATTTGGTCTGTCTTCAATGGCATTTATATAGTGTTCGCACAACGGACAGCCGCCTATATAAAGATTTACCGATTTTAAATCAACCCCTGCAGATTTTGCGATACCATGCAGGTATCTTGTTGAATCTTCCGAAAAACTGTTTCCTATTGATAATACTTTAATCATCTGTAATTCCTCCATTTTTATTTGGGATCAACCTCATCGGTTGTCAATCTGTATTTTAAATTATTTGCATATGTCCCGTCGGGATTTTTAAACAGAACTCTTATTTTTAATTCATCTTCTGTTGCTTTTGACAGGATAAACAGTCTGTTAATTCCTTCTTTGAGTTTAATATTTTCAGAAGTGATCTTTTCACCGTTTATATACAGTTCATATGGCCTTGAAGCGTCAATCTCCACCGTATAATCCTCATTCAGCTTTGTGCCGGCAGGATCGGACGGATTTTTAAGAGAGTGAACAAAGGCTGTTAAGAACATCGTATTGTTTTTGCTGTCTGCAATATATAAGTATCCGTCGTTTCTGTTTCTTTCAGTCTTTTTCATCCAGCCGTAAAGACCTTCGCCTAAGTTATTAAGTGAAAATACGGGATCGGTGTAATATTCGTATGCCCTATTGTAATCCTGATATGGCATATACGGAAGCGCCATAATAACCTCAAGTGCATTTTCAGCCTTATTTTTTATTGTGCTAAGTGCATTATCATTGAAGGAAGCACCGAGATTATCAAGAATTTTTGTATAAACACGTATTGATTTTGCATATTGCGGATCATTTTTGAATTGAATGGCAATAACTTCGCCTTTTCCTATTTCTTTTGAAATCATATATGGAAGAGACGGTCTTTTATTCAGTTGATTACATTCCACCAATGCACGCATTGAATATTCTGCCGAGTACCCATAAACACACTTATCCTCCCAAATCGTACCTTCTACACCTGACATTATTACTTTAGCATCTTTTGCATCAACAGCGTTTTGCGCAAGTATTTCATTGGTAACTTCTCTCGGTGACAGCTGAGGCTTGTCAAATCCGTATAAATCAACTATTGATACACCTTTTATGATGTTGTTATCATAATCGGCTTCCAGAATATATGAATACTGAGGTGTAATATTAACAGGCTCGTCGAAAAGAACGGATAACCCTTTTTCGTGGCATTTTTCAGACGGCATAACAAGGACTTTAAGACCGTTTTGTGTAAGTGTTTTTATATCTTGAGCCATATCTTGAAGTTTGTCCGGGGATATTATCAAAAGTTTCCCCTTTATTTCGGAAATTGTACTGCAATAATTGCAATCAAGCATTATATTGTCCAATAATTTTTTGTCATTATCATTTACAATTGCCGATGTTGTTATTGTATTAACATTTTTTTCGGAAGCGTACTCAAGCATATTTTTCAGTAAAACTGCGGCTTGAGGAACATTTTCAATATTATCGGTGATTTGCAGCTGATTTGCAATAACAATGCCATTTTTATTTTTGTATTCCAGTAATGGCGACCATAAATCACCGTCATCACCGAAATCGCCGAAGCTGCATTCCAAAAGCATGTTATAATTTCCCTCAACCGGTTTTTCAAATGCCGCTTCAATAAAGGGGACAGGACCATACTCATATGCCTTTTCGTGCCAGAATATAAGATCGTTATCCGACAAACCTTTTAAAACAGGATGTGAATAATCACTTGCATGGGCTCTTAAGAAATCTTTTTTGTTAAGACGCATTGTGCCAAGACTGTAACCGAATTGTTCAAGAATGATTACATTACCGCCGTCACTTACAAATTTCTCAATATTCTTTTGAATATCCTTTTCGGAATCCTTTAAATATGCACCCAGTACAAGTATGTCTGCATCAATTTTGCTGTCCGATTTAAGCTCAACCCTTGTGCAGTCAGGGGCAAATTTTGAAATAATATTAAAATCCTTTTCGCTGCCGTAGAGCGCCACCTTCTTGTCGGTAACCTTGTCTGATTTCAATGAAGCAGGATAAATTGAATAATTTTTATGCATGGTAAACATCAGAGTATCGCCGTGATACAGCTCGCATATAAACTCAAGAGGTGTTCTTTCCGTTACCTTACAGGGTGTAAATTCAACTTCCTTTATTTCATAATTACCCGGCTGCTGAACAAATTTTTCTGTTTTTTCAAATATTGTTTTATTATCGCTGATTGCTTTGATAACAAGGGTTACATTTTTTTCTTTCATTGTATCATTGAATACATACAGATGTCTTACAATATTTTTGTCATCATAGAAAGAATGATTGTATTCATCACAAAAAACTGTAACCGCTCTCATGCCTTCTGCCGCATACTTAAAGGACGGGTTAGGCATATACATGGGATATTCTTTTGGAAGCTTTCCGTTGTTGATTGTAAGTGAATATTTAGGTATTCTTTTTGGTTTTACACCTTCTCCTGAATAATCATCATATTTAAACTCGATATCTTCCTTTGGCATACTCTTTTCAAAATAGTGTGCAAAGTTAAAGGAGGATATCCCCGAAACCTGTTCTTTTCTTGCATATTCCATGAATAGCTGTTCTTTAAATGTTACGCCCTCTGCGCAGTATTCACTGTCGGTATAGGTTTTAAGACCGAGGTACATACTCGCATTCTGAGGACAGATATACCATGAGCCGCCGTGTTCACCTATTGTAAGAGGTGTTTTTCTGTCCCATTGATCTACCATACCGTCAATATTGTAGTGAAGGCTTGCAATTTCTGTGTGTTCCTTGTCAATTAATCTGTTGTCACCGTCAAGGGAGATAAGTCTTCCCGAGCGGTCGCATTTGTGGAATATATCCATAAGTTCAGGAACATGCTTTTTATATTCATCTCTGCCGTCAACCCATCTCATTTCATTTTGCAGACTCCATATTACAACAGAGGGGTGATTTTTATCCCTGTGTACAAAATGCTTAATATGATCCGCACAGTTTTTAAGATAAACGGGATTTGATGCGTCCATTGTTTTACCCGAACCATAGATAGCTGTTTCATCAACAATTAATATACCTGTTTCGTCGGCGGCATCAAGATAATACCGGGGATGAGGCTCTGCATGGTATCTTATGGAGTTGACGTCGTTTTCTTTACAAAGTTTGCACCAGTTAAGCGCATATTCCTTTGTCTGCTGACCGGCACCCTGGAAATGCCATGAATCACCCTTTAAATTTATTCTTACACCGTTTAAAATAAAGTTCTGACCCTCTGCCCAGAATTCTCTGAAACCGAAACGTTCAAAAAGTGTATCAATAACTTTGCCGTCTTTTATAATATCAATCTCCATATTGTAAAGATGGGGATTTTCTATATCCCAGTAAATAGGATCTTCCCATTTTTCGCAAAAATCAACGGCCGTATCGGTATTTTTTTCTGCGGTAACATTTTTATCAAAGGTTTTTACAATATTGTCGCCGTCTTTTATTTTTACAGATACTGTAAGATTTTCATTATCTGCAGTGGTATTGGTAAGTGTTGTATAAACCGATAAATTTTTATTCTGTACCGATGTTACTATTTCAACATCAGATGTATGTATATGAGGTTTGGTATATAAATATGCGTCCTGCCATATACCTCTTGCAAGCTTTCCGAACCATGAGCCCACAAGCCCTGTTGATTTTTGCGCGCCGCTTGGAATTGTACATTCTTCATATTCACAGCAGACAACATATAAATCGTTTTCTTCATTTAATTTCACTTTGTCTGTTATATCAATATAAAGGGGTAAAAAAGTTTCAAGCCATTCGGTTAGTTTTTCGCCGTTTAAGTATACTGCGCTTTTGTGTGCAATGGCGTCAAATCCCAAAAAGATTCTCTGTCCCTTCATATTATCGGGGACGGTGAATGTTCTGTGTAATACACCTGCTTCGGCATCAGCCCATTTTTGAGGGTATCCGTACACGCTCATTGGATCAAAATCATATTTTTCGATATAAAAACCTGTTACGTGTTCTCTCCAGTTTGAAGGGACAATGCATTTTTCTTTTTCATACACAATATTTTCAGGTAGATCACATGAAAACTTGTTGTCGTACATGGGCATAAAATCCCATTCGCCGTTTAAATAAATTTTTTCTCTTGACATAAATCTTCTCCTTTACATTTTTTTTGCAGACTTAATTGTTCTCTGCTTTCTTTCTCAAATTTCCAACTTATTTCAGTGCAAATTATATCATATAGCCATAGTCATGTCAATTAAAAAAACACAATTAAACAATTCAAAAAATTTTTCTAAAAATTTTTAAAAAACCTATTGACAAATAAATTATTATACTGTATTATATGTATTAGTACAGTTAATACGAAGGGAGGGAATAATATATGATTGATTTAAATCTTACCGATCCAAGACCTATATATGAACAGATAACGGAAAAGATGAAGGATTTGATAATCAGGGGTTATTTAAAGGAGCATGACAAAATGCCGTCAGTGAGGGAATTGTCAGCACAGCTTGCAATAAATCCCAATACCATTCAAAAAGCGTATAAGCAATTGGAAACAGAGGGGTATATATACGCAAGACCTGCAAAGGGGTACTTTGTAAAAATGCCCGAAGCTAAAGAGGATAAATTTTCCGAGCTAATAGAGCATATATCCGATTTGGTCAGAGAGTTATATTTTTTGGGATATCCGAAAGAAAAGCTGTATCAGATAATTGATTTATATTATAAATAAGGAGGAAGACAATGATTAAGGTTTCAAATGTAACAAAGACCTTTGACGGGTTTACGGCATTGAATCAATTGAATCTTAATGTCGACAAGGGTTCGGTATACGGCTTAATCGGACCTAACGGCGCAGGAAAGACAACAATTATAAAAAATCTGTGCGGAATATACAGACCTGACGAAGGTGATATATTAATAGATAATCAGCCGGTGTATGAAAACAACGCAATAAAGCAAAGAATGATTTATATAAGCGACGAGTTGTTTTTCTATTCTACATACTCAATAAAAGCGGCTGCCGATATGTATTCAAAAATATATCCCAAATGGGATTGGAACAGATACCAAAATATGAAAGAAGTATTTAAAATGGATGATAAAAGAAAGATAAGACGTCTTTCAAAGGGTATGCAGAAACAGGTCGCATTCTGGCTTGGAATAAGTGCTTGCCCCGATATTATGATCCTTGACGAACCGGTTGACGGACTTGACCCGGTTATGAGAAGAAATGTATGGAGTCTTGTTTTGTCTGATGTGGCAGAAAATGAAACAACTGTTTTAATATCAAGTCACAATTTAAGAGAACTTGAAGATGTATGCGATCATGTGGGAATTATGTTCAACGGGAAGGTTGTTTTGGAAAAATCCCTTGACGACGTTAAAGGAAATATACACAAGGTACAGACTGCATTTGCAGACGGCATTCCCGATGAATTAATCAGAAAGTTAAAACCGCTTCATATTTCGGAATTCGGAAGCGTAAAAACAATGATAGTAAAGGGTGTTACGGAGGATATAAAAGCGCAAATAGCAAAATACAATCCGCTTATTTGTGATATTCTCCCCCTTACCCTTGAAGAGGTATTTATATATGAGTTGGGAGGTATGGGCTATGAGTTCGAAAATATCATTCTTTAGCAGTTCGATTTTTAAAGCAAACATGAAACGGTTCTGGTGGATAAGCGCGTGTTTGTTTGTGGCAGTGCTTACATTTGCCCTGCTTCCGTTAATAGAATACGGATATAATGACGGCTTTAATACAATAAACGTATTGGCAATAGGATATTCGATAATTGTTCCGCCTTTGCTGTTTTCCTACCTTAATTCCGCAAATTCGGTTACCTGTATGCATGCTTTTCCTATAAAGAGAAGCGCACATTACATAACCAATATTATTTCCCTTGCGGTGATTTTGTTTGTACCTGTTATAATCGGATTTTTAATCGGTCAGGTAGTATCCTATAACGGTTATACCAGGGAAAGATTAGAAATGTGCGAAATATTTTGTATGAACTTTGTAATGGTAATTATTTTTTCGGGAGCGTCGCTCTTGGGCATTATGGTTACGGGAAATACTGTTGCAGCCATTGCTTTCGGTGCGATATTTGCAGGGTTTCCGTATTATTCGGAAATGATTTTCAAGTCTTTTCTTGAACAGAATATATATGGTATATGGGGAAATGATTATATTACAATACAAAATTTCCGGACCGATAAATTCAACACCTTTATGGGTGTGATGCTGGGTATCGGTATAGTATGCTATATTGTTGCATGGCTTTTGTACAAATACAGAAAATTAGAGTCAAACGGAGATATAATAGCGTTTAAATGGCTGAAACCGGTATTTATAGCAGGTGTTTCGGTATACATGGGATTTTTGGGGTATTTCTATCTTTCAAATATATTCACAAATAATATATTCTTTATGCTGCCTTTTGGAATTTTAGGTATAATAATAGCTTATATGCTTTCCAAAAAAGCATTTACCTTTAAGGGTGTTTGGAAACCCGCACTGATATATATAGCGGCAGTATTTGTGTTGTTTGCAGTGGTGGAATATGATATTACGGGATTTGAAAGACGTATACCCGATATAGATGATGTTGCAAGTGTTAATGTGGTATATGAGCAATTCAATGAGGATGATTATAATAGAAGGGAAAGCTATCAGGAGTTTAACGGACAGGAATATTATTACGTAAATCCAAAGTATCTGAGTGAATATGCGTTCACCGAAAAAGAAGATATTCAGAATGTTATGAATCTGCACAAGTACCTGATAGAATTAAAACCGCAATACAGTGAAAGAAGCACAAGCACCAGTTTACCTGTTGTGTATAAACTGAAAAACGGAAATACAATAAAAAGAGTTTACCAAATATCATATTCACAGGATAAAGAATATCTTGAACCTGTCTTTACAACAGATATAATGAGAAACAAACAATATCCGTATTTTGACCATGATGATGCAGAACTTGAAAATATATCAATAACAGATGACAGAATGATAAACGGTGTGGCAAATAATAAAATATTTACCGGAACTTCACCGGAAGCCACTGCTCTGATTAATGCAATAAGAGAGGATATAAAGAATCTGAGTTACGAAACGCTGACTTATGAAAATAGAGGTACAACATATATAGACATTAACTATAAGCGTCCTATTGTCAATGATAAAAATGAACCTGTAACGTTTAATAATGTAATAACAAGTGTATCACAATTCAGCGACAGAATAACAATCTCACCTGAATTTACCAATACCGTAAAGCTTCTGTATCAATACGGAATATTTGATAATACTCCAACGGTTGATGATATTACTAAGGTTGCATACCGAATTGACGGAGGAGAACCCACAGAAATTACAGACAGAACACAAATTGCAGAACTTTACAGCTATTGTGCATATAATAACTGTATACCGGAAAGAAGTAACAGAAGCTATTATGCAAATGTCAAAATTGAGTTTTACAGTGGTGAAAATGTCATATTGACTGAAGATTATTACAGCATCGACGAATCAACTCCAAAACTTATACTTGATGAATGTGAAAAGCGTTATCCTGATGAAGACAATTTAAGCAATAATGGTATGGGGGCGGCTGTTGAAACAGAAGCAGTTACAATTATAAATTAAAACAGACGGCAGAGTTTTTCTCTGCCGTCTGTTTTGCGCTTTGATATAAAATAATCGATAGGTTTAATTCTTTGTAACGGGAGCATAGCTTTTATCTATTGTGATAACACAGTTATAATCACTGTGCTTTTCCTTTACCAGTGCAGAAATCTTGTTTTTAAGTTCTGCGTCCGACATATTCAGATGATACAGATTAACACAGTCGAATACAAGGTTTGTGTGTGTTGTTCCGGGAACAACCCTTAAATCGTGGATAGTAAGGTCAGGATGAATTGATTTAACAATATCGGAAAGCTCTTTGCGCAAATCCGTTGTAATTGAATCTTTTGTAAGAATAGGGTCATAATGCACTATCATATGAAGTCCGTCATTTTGTAAAAAGTCATATTCAATGTTATCGATAACATCATGACTTTTTATAACGTCTTCTTCTGCTGCCATTTCAACGTGAACACTTGCAAATTTTCTGCAAGGGCCGTAATCATGAATCATTAAATCATGCATTCCGAGAACTTCGGGATAGGACATTATTTTATCGCGTATTTCCTTTACATATTCTTCCGAAGGTGCGGAACCCAGCATGGGGTCTATAGTGTCCTTTATCAAACCTACTCCGCTTAACAAAATAAATACCGCAACAAAAAGACCGATAATACCGTCAAGTTCAAAATTTGTAAAATGTGATATTATTGAGGCAATCAATACCGCAGAAGTAGATATAACATCATTACGGCTGTCGGCTGATGTTGCCTCAAGGGTTGTTGAATTAATTTTCTTTCCGAGCTTTTTGTTAAATACCATCATCCACAATTTCAGAAGTATCGAAAAAACAAGAATACAAACAAGCACTGCTGAAAATTCTACTTCAGAAGGATTTAATATCTTTTCAACACTGGATTTTAATAATTCAACGCCAATTACAATAATAAGTACTGCTACGGTAAGCCCGGATAGGTATTCATATCTTCCGTGTCCGTACGGATGTTCAGTATCGGCAGGCTTTTCCGCGAGTTTAAATCCCAAAAGGGATATTATGCTTGAAGACGCATCCGAAAGATTGTTTACGGCATCTGCTGTGATGGAAACCGAATTTGATAGTGTTCCTATAATAATTTTAAGTAAAAAGAGAATAATGTTACAAATAATTCCGACAGTGCCGGCAAACTTGCCGTATGCTGCTCTGACAATGGAATTTTGTGTGTTTTCGTGATCTTTAATAAATTTTTTTGTTAGAAAATCTGTCATAGCGGTAAACTTTAACTCCCTTCACAACACAAAGTCTGAAAAGCGGTATTTACTTGCCGCAAATTTTCAGACTTTGTAATAATACATATTTAATAAATACAAAAGATAAAATATTGATTTTTAAATTGTTTCAACTTTTATTGTGTTTGTACTTCCGGCATCTCCGTTTGCAACGCCGCCTGTCATAACGACAGAATCACCTTTATCTAACTTGAAATTGTCCTTTGCGGCACGAAGTGCATGATAAAAAAGTACGTCGGTTGAGGTGAATTTCTCGGATAACACGGGCAGAACCCCCCAGGAAAGAGACAGCTTATACCAAACCTTTTTATTTGTTGCCATGCCTATTATATCGGTAGGGGCACGGAATCTCGATACCATCCGAACGGTTATTCCTGACATTGATGATACAACGATCACTTTTGCGCCTATGTCTATTGCCATGCCGCATGTAGAATGGGAAATAGCGTCTACCTTATTCTTTATTTTAAAATCATTTGTTTTAAAGCGTTTTTCATAATGTATGTGTTCTTCTGTTTCGTGTACGATCGCTTCCATTGTTTTTACGGTTTCGACAGGGTATTTTCCCGCAGCCGACTCGCCTGACAGCATAACGGCGCTTGTACCATCATATACGGCATTTGCAACATCGGAAATTTCCGCTCTTGTGGGTCGCGGGTTATATATCATTGATTCA
Organism: uncultured Clostridia bacterium; assembly: GCA_944392335.1. Classification (GTDB taxonomy): domain Bacteria; phylum Bacillota; class Clostridia; order UBA1381; family UBA1381; genus RGIG1988. The sequence continues at coordinate 17,406 of CALXWJ010000082.1, read as the reverse complement.
AGCATTTCTGTGGCGGTTATGACACGCTTTCCAAGCATACGGCATTTTGTAATAAGAAATTTTTGGATGGCGGGAAGCTCTGCAAAAGGAACTTCAACACCCAGATCGCCTCTGCCTATCATTATACCTTCACATACTTCACAAATTTCTTCAATATTATCTATACCGGTACGATTTTCTATTTTTGCTATGATATCGATATCGTCTCCGCCGTTTTCGTGCAGGAATTCTTTTAGATCAAGAATATCCTGTTTGCGTGAAACAAATGAGGCGGCAATAAAATCAACGTCGTTTTTTATTCCGAAAAGCAAATCGGATTTATCCTGTTCGCTTAAATATATTTGATTCAGAACTTTATTCGGGAAGCTCATGCTTTTTCTGTCTGAAAGCTCGCCGCCTGTAATGACCTTGCATTTAACATCGCATTTGTCTATATTCGTAACCTCAAAGATTACAAGACCGTTATTTACAAGAACCCTGTCGCCGACCGAAAGGTCGTTTACCAATCCTTTATAATTAACCGAAACAATTGTTTCGTCTCCCTCGATGTCACGTGTCGTAAAGGTAAAGTCCGCCCCGTCGGCAATAGTTACTTTACCGTTTTTAAATGTTTTGATCCTATATTCGGGACCTTTTGTATCAAGCATTATTCCTATGGGAAGATCAAGCTCTTCACGAACTTTTTTTATCATGTCAATTGTTTTTTGATGTTCTTCATGTGTGCTGTGGGAAAAGTTGAGACGGGCGACGTTCAGTCCTGCTTTGCACATTTGGGTGAATGTGTTTTCGTCGTTACTGGATGGCCCTATAGTGCATACTATTTTGGTTTTCCTCATAATACATCATTCCTTTTGTCTGAGTTTGTACCTATTATTATGTATATTAAATTATTTTAGATACGTCAGTTTAATTATACTATATTATTTCAGATACGTCAACATAATGGTAAAATTTTACGCAAAATTAACAAAAAAAAGACTTTATTCATTTCCTACTTATATGGGTTAAATAGGTCATTAAAAAAACGGTAAATAATGAAGAAAAAAGCAAATATTGTAATATATAAAGCAAAATAAATCCTAAAATAACACTTAAAGCAATAAAAATTTTAAAAAAACTGTTGAAAATATACAGTTTTTATGCAAATCTCTTGACAAGAAAAAATAAAAAGTGTAAAATAAGCGATAACGGGTGTCAATATGCGAAAATGACATATTGATTTCCTGAGTGTTGCAATGCTGATACAGAAATATTGTACAAATGTTACAGTTTTATGCTGATATTACAAAGTACGAGGTTCTTTGTCAGCAATTTTACAGTTGTGTTACAACTGCAAAAAGTGCATTGACGAAGGCAAATTCTTGTGTTATAATCAATGCATAGTCAAGGAGTTATATTCTTGACGTACATAAAAGTAGGCGGTTCGCAAAGAAGGGGTGTGTACCGTTCTCCAGATGTATCCCTTTCAAGTCAAATAAATAAGGAGGATTTGAGACTATGAAAAAGAATCTCAAAAAGGTAATTTCTGCTGTTATCTCATTGGCGATTGCAGGCAGCCTTGTACCGGCATCTTTTGCTGCTAAGGTTGTTTTGTCAGACGTACCGGATACAGCATCATATGCAACTGCGGTAAATACTTTGGTTGCATTGAATGTTATCAATGGTTATGAAGATGGCACCTTCTTACCTGATAACTTAATTACAAGAGCAGAAGTAACAAAAGTTGTTATTGCAGCTCTTAACATGACTGAGTCCGCTGAAGGTATGTCAGGATCAACTCAGTTTACCGATATGGATGAAAGCAGTGCATGGGCTAACGGTTACGTTAATGCCGGTGTACAGGTAGGCTTTATTAACGGTATGGGCGACGGAACATTTGCTCCTAAGGCTAATGTTACATATGCACAAATTGTTAAAATGCTTGTTTCATCATTAAACTACAATGAATATGCAGAATTCATGGGCGGATATCCTAACGGTTATCTTTCAATTGCTAATTCAGAAGGTATAACAGACGGTGTTAAATTAGGTGCTGACGAAACTGTTACAAGAGCACAGGTTGCACAGTTGGTTTATAACTTCTTAAGAACACCTTTAGTTGAAAATACCGGTTTGGAATATGGCCCAAACGGTCAATTAGTTCCTACTCTTTCTAAGATGGACGGTAAGAACGACAACGACTACAAAACAATCTTAACAGAAAACTTTGACGCTTACTTTGTTGAAGGTTATGTAACCAAAACAAATAAGTCAGGAACAGGTCTTAATGCAGATCAGGTAGCATTCGGTATTGCTAAGTCACAAAAGTATGACAATGATGACTTCAGCTATACAGATACAGTAGCAGATTACAATGAACTTATAAACAGCTCAAGAGAATTGTCTCCTGTATATGTTGGTGATACAGATGCTGCTAATTATCAGGGCGTTTACGCTACAGCAATTATTATGGTTGACGAATATGATGATTATGTATTGATCAGCTTTGAGCCTTCAGGCAAGAATAAGACTGCATCATTTGATTTCAGCTTAATTGATACTGAAGATTTCGAAGACTCTGATGAAAACATTGTCATTAGTGAAGTTCCTACATACTTATACTTCTATGCAACAGAAGCTGCTTCAAAGTCAACAAAGTACAACTTACAAAAAGATTCAAACGGTGATGCTAACATAACATTGTATGTAAACGGTTATGAAGTTGAAGCAAACGTTAATAACTTTACAAAATATGTTCTTGCAAACACTGTAGGTACAATTGATTTGGTTGATACTTATAAGACAGATGGTTACTATGATTCAATCTATGTTTCATATTATGAAACAGCTTGGGTTGATTCTGTAAGCACATCAAACGGAAAAATCACATTTAAAGAATCAACAGCTTCATCATCTCTCACATTAGATACAGAAACTAATGATGATTTAGTTTACCACATCTACTACAATGGTGAAGAAATTACACTTGCTGAATTAAAGCAGAATGATGTTCTTTCAATTGCTTATGATGTAACAGGTACATTCCAGAACTCAAATGTTTATGACATTTATGTTTCAAGAGATGTTCAGACAGGCAAATTGACAGGAAGAAGTGACGCTGAAGAATACGTAACAATTGGTGGAACAGAGTACGAATTTGTAACTGAATTCCCTACTTCAGATGAAATGAAGCTTTCAGATGAATTTACAATTTATGTTGATTACTTTGGCAGAATTTATCAGTATGAAATAGATACAGTTAATGCTAAATATGCTATAATTGATAAGTTCATCTATTCAACATCAGAAGAAAACTATAGAGCAACACTCTTCACATCAGAAGGTACTGCAAAGACCTATACATTTGATTCAGGTAGAGCAGAAGTACTTCAAGATGGTGAAACAGTAAAACTTGACGATGACGTATTAGCTAAGAACAATAAGGAAGCTACAAAAGAAGCTGTATTTGAAAGAGTATATGATAACGAATATACAGGTAATAATGCAGGTACAGTAAAGAAACCGGCAAACGATAGAGTAATCAAGTATAAGGTTTCATCTTCATCAGGTAACCTTACCTCAATTGAATTCTTGACAGCTGCTGCTGATTCGGTTGATATTGAAGAGGGTGACGTTATAATAACAGACAGCTATAAGGAAAAGAACAGTGCAATCGGTTCCGTGAAATTAAGTTCTGCTACAAAGATATTTGATGGTATTGAATATTTTAATAACGATTATGAAATCTCTGACTTAAGCATTGCAACTGTAGATGTTCTAGTAGATGATACACCATATGCAGCTTATGCTTACGGCGACAGATTGTCAGACGGAACATATCCTGTGGTTCTTATCCTTGCAGGTGAAGGCGCTTATAACGCAACTTCAAGATTTGCGGTTGTTACAGGTGCTACATCATCAGGTGTAGATGAAAATACAGGTGATGAAATTTATGAAATTCCTGTAATGTACATGGGTGAAGAAACAACAATTGTTGCTTCAGCAGATATTGATACACAAGCATTGGCATTAAATAAGGGTGACGTATTCATGTTCTTGACAGATTCTAATGGATATGCAGATCAGATTGACATTATCTTTAACTTTAACAAGTCAGGTGCTTCAAATTATGATGATTTGGTAGAGAACTCAATTGTTGAAGGTAATGAAGACGCTTATCTTGCTTCATTTGTATCATATCCTAATAAAGATGACCTGTCAGAAGATTGGGATAAAGCTTGGGATACAAGTAAATCTGAAGCAATTCAAATCGTATACGGACCTATAATGAGTAAAGCAAATTCTTACTATTCAGTTGGTAGAGTGGCAAACGGCACTGTAGGTGAAGAAGACGAAGAATATACTGGATTGTATACAAATACTTTAAATGATGAAAGATCAACTGACGGTGTATATGACATCATGTTCAACGGAGATACTGCAGTTTATGAATATAACTATGCATACGGCAGCAACTCAAGATTGTCACTTGGAACAAATTCAAGTATTGTTAAGTCATCATTCTCAAGCTCAAATACAATTAACAGCGGTGACATAATTCCTTGGGATTTATCAAAAGACGGTGAAACACCTAACAAAGATGCTGTAAACTTTGCATTAGCATTGGTTGTTGATGGTTTCGCAGTTGATGTATTAACATTTATTGCTGAATAATAAAAACAAATATATTGAATTAATATATTTTAAAAGAAAGAACTGACCGAAAGGTCAGTTCTTTTTATGTATTGATGTGTCATCTGCAAATGGCCGGTATAAAAAACGGGCGATTCGTGAATCGCCCCTACAAAAACAGCATCATCTCAACCATTATCATGATATAATATCGATGGCAACATTAAAAACGGTTGTTGTGCGACAATAAAACAAATATCGTAGGGACACAATTCACGAATTGCCCGCTTCAATTGCCACAGTATTACCCAAAATAGATATTTGTAAAATTAAAACACATAAAAATGGCAGAGACAATTAATTTTGTCTCTGCCATTTTAAACTTGCGGACAGGATATCCCGCCTCCTGCCGACATGGGCTGTATATCTATAATAGGTGAGAGAGTACCTCCCGCTGATTACAGTACAGCAGCGATTGTCCTCGTCCGATAAGGGAACAAGCCCTTATTGAATGTTTATTCGTTTATATAATACTGATGATTTATCTGTATATAATATCCTCCCGACCGGGACCGTTTGAAACAATAGTAATTGGATATCCTATTTCTTTTTCAACAAATTCAATATATTTTCTGCAATTTTCGGGAAGATCGCTGTAATTTTTAATACCTCTTATGTCCTCTTTCCAACCGGGAAGTGTTTTTAATACAGGCTTTGCTCTGTTCAGTTTGTCTGTGGTAGGAAATTCTTTTGTTTGTTGTCCGTCAATCTCGTATGCGACACAAACAGGAATTTCATCAAGATAACCAAGAACATCAAGAACTGTAAAAGCAACCTGAGTTGTGCCCTGAACCATACATCCGTATCTTGAAGCAACACAGTCAAACCAACCCATTCTTCTCGGTCTGCCTGTTGTAGCGCCGAATTCGCCGCCGTCTCCTCCTCTTTTTCTGAGTTCATCTGCTTCATCCCCAAATATTTCCGAAACAAATGCGCCTGCACCGACAGCTGATGAATATGCTTTGCAGACCGTTATAATATCTTTGATCTCATAAGGGGGAATACCCGCACCGACAGCTCCGAAACCGGCTATTGTAGGAGAAGATGTTGTGAAAGGGTAAATGCCAAAATCAGGATCCTTTAAAGAACCAAGCTGCCCTTCCAAAAGAATGTTTTTTCCCTCCTTAATGGCTTTGTGTATAAATTCAACTGAATTTATAACATAAGGCTTTACCATTTCTCTGTACCCTTTCAAGGTTTCAAGTAATTCCTCAGCCGACAATAACGGTTTATGATATACATGCTCTAAAATTATGTTTTTAACTTCCAAAACATTTTTTATCTTTTCCATTAAGACGTCGTCGTCTTGCAGCAGTTCCCATACCTGAAAACCGATTTTTGAATACTTGTCCGAAAAGAAAGGCGCGATACCCGATTTTGTCGAACCGAATTTTCTGTCCGATAATCTCTCTTCTTCATATTGATCAAAAAGTATATGATACGGCATCAAGACTTGCGCTCTTTCCGATATTGCCAAATTAGGCATCGGAACGCCTCTGTCTACGATCCCCTTGATTTCCGCAAATAATTCCGGTATATTTAAAGCCACACCGTTACCAATCATATTTACGACATTTGAATTAAAAGACCCCGACGGAAGCAAGTGAAGCGCAAATTTACCGTAATTATTTATAATGGTATGCCCTGCATTTGCGCCGCCCTGAAACCTTATAACTATGTCAGCCTCTGCGGCGAGCATATCGGTAATTTTACCTTTGCCTTCGTCACCCCAGTTAGCCCCGACAATTGCTTTTACCATAATAACACAACCTTTATTAAAATTTTATTTATTATACGTTTATTTCAACAGAAATACCCAATAATTCCTTGTACTTATCCAGAACAGGCTTTATACATTCATTTGTAAATTCATCAACCTGCTGCGGAGCTCTTCCAATAAAGTTTTCGGGCTTAAGAATTGCTTTAATTTCTTCTTCTGTCAACCCGAAAGAGCTGTCTTTTGAAATTAATTCACACAAATTGTTTTCAAGGCCAAACTCTTTAACATTTCGTGCGGCCTCCATGGAATATCTTCTTATTTTTTCATGTAATTCCTGCCTGTCTCCGCCTTTTTTGACAGCATCCATCATAATGTTTTCTGTTGCCATAAATGGTATTTCACTCATAAACTGGCGGTGGATCACATTTGGATAAACCACAAGTCCGTCTACAACATTTATATATAAATCCAATATGGCGTCAACAGCCAAAAATGCTTCGGGAATGCTTATCCTTTTATTTGCCGAGTCATCAAGAGTTCTTTCAAACCATTGTGTAGCGGCGGTAATCGCGGGATTGACCGCATCTACCAGCACGTATCTTGCAAGAGCGCCTATTCTTTCGCATCTCATTGGATTTCTCTTATATGCCATTGCGGAGGAGCCTATTTGATTTTTTTCAAAAGGTTCTTCAATTTGTTTTAGGTGCTGGAGCAATCTGATGTCGTTAGAAAATTTATATGCACTTTGGGCAATTGATGAAAGTACAGATAAAATTTGATAATCGAGCTTTCTTGGATAAGTTTGTCCGCTTACTGCAAAACATGAACCGTAACCCATTTTTTGCGCGATTTTATTATCAAGTTCCCTGCATTTTTCATGATTCCCGTCAAACAGTTCAAGAAAACTTGCCTGAGTACCGGTTGTACCTTTACAGCCCAGTAGTTTGGCTTTAGACAGCAAATATTCAACATCTTCAAGATCCATCAGCAGATCCTGCAGCCAAAGAGCGGCTCTTTTACCGACAGTGGTCGGCTGTGCGGGCTGGAAGTGTGTAAACGCCAAGGTGGGAAGATTTTTATACTTGTTCGCAAATCCTGAAAGCTCGGCAATAACATTTACCAATTTTTTTAAGATCAGTTCCAAAGCCTCATGCATGATTATAATGTCTGTATTATCCCCGACATAGCAGCTTGTTGCTCCGAGGTGTATGATGGGTTTTGCTTTGGGACACTGAACTCCGTATGCATATACGTGGCTCATTACGTCATGTCTGACTTCTTTTTCACGTTCCTTTGCAACATCATAATTAATGTCCGTAACGTGTTCCTTCATTTGTTCTATTTGCTCATCGGTGATATCAAGCCCGAGTTCTTTTTCACTTTCCGCCAATGCGATCCAAAGCTTTCGCCATGTAGAAAACTTTTTGTCCGGTGAAAATATGTATTGTATTTCTTTTGACGCGTACCGTGAATTTAACGGACTTTCATATGAGTCTGAAGCCATAATTTTATTCCTTTCCGTAATTTATATTTTTTTATGATTAGTTAATTAAAATAACACATAAAAATACATTATATATTATAATACAAATTATTATTAAAATCAATATCCATTTTTAATATTTTTCTGCTCGCATAAAACATCGGAATTTTGTGAAGAATATAGAATAAGTATTGTTTACATTATTTTAGAATAAATTTTTGGAGTGGATAATAAATGAATTCGGATATAATGCTGCTAAATGAAATATATAATAATTCCATAACAGCAATCAATGCAATATCTCTTCTCTTGATAAAATTAAATGAAGGAAAGATGTTTGACTGTCTTTTTACAAAAATGACGGAATACAGAAGTATTGCCAATACGGCACAAAACATGATGAAGGAATTGCGTTCGTTTCCCCATAAACAGGATTTGACCGATAAGGTATCATTGTATTTGAGTATCAATCTTATCGGCGGGAATCATACGTCGCAGCATCGTATGGCAAAAATATTGATCAACGGAAGCACGGAGGGTATTTATGATATTGTAGGATATATCAATTCCTGCACCGGCGCGTGTGAAAAATCAAGAGAGCTTGCTTATAAGCTGATTGAAACAGAACAAAAAAATATATGTGCTATGAATGAGTATCTGTAGAAATATATAACTGCGAACATGTTGTCCCCTGGCCGTTATATGCGGCGGGTTTCATATTTGTAATCAGTGAGAGTACAATCTCCCACTGATTACAGCGCAAGCTTTGCCTGCGCTTTTATCCTTGTTGAATGAAGGGACAAGTCCTTATTGAACTCCGAAAAAAAGAAAAAGCCCTTAAACCAAGCCTGCTGCCGAGCTCAAGGACAATTTTAATGGCAGGGGTACAAGGACTCGAACCTTGGGCACACGGTTTTGGAGACCGTTGCTCTACCAACTGAGCTACACCCCTAAATAAGATACTTAAATATAATAGCATAAAAAAAATTAAATGTCAAGTATTTTTTCAAAATTTATATATAAAAATGTAATAAAATATTTACATTTCGGTAATATTTGACAGTTTAGAAACAATAATAACCTTAAAAATTGCATAATCCTTCATATTTATATATGGCTAAAGGGCAAAATATTAATGGGGAGCCCAAAGACATCAATGTGAAATTTTTGTGAAACTCCTTGACAAAAAAGTGAAAAGAGAATAAGATATTTTTGACAATATATAAGTGTTAATGGGAGAATTAATAATGGGAACACTGAAATATTTAAAAAAATATTGGTTTTTTGCCGTTTTAGCGCCGCTGTGCATGATCGGCGAGGTATTTATGGATCTTGTTTTACCTAAGCTTATGGCGCAAATAGTTGATGAGGGTGTTTTAGATCAAAACATAAGCATAATAGTACATACAGGACTGAGAATGCTGGGATGTACCGCACTGGGCGGAATATTCGGCGTATTATCTGGTGCTTTTACAAACCTTGCGGGACAAAATTACGGAAATGATCTGAGAAAAAAATTATATGATAAAATAATATCGCTTTCATTTGAACAGACCGATAAGTTTACAACAGGTTCACTGATAACAAGGCTGACAAACGATGTTACGGCAATGCAGGATTTTATTAATTTTGCGTTGCGGGGATTTGCGCGTTCGGGATTTATGTTTGTGGGCGGTATTATAATGCTGTTATCGCTTAATGTTGAATATGGGAAAATAACTGCAATAGTACTTCCGTTGCAGTTATTTGTAATTATTTTTTTTATGAAAAAAATCGCACCGGCATTTATGATCGTACAAAACAAGCTCGACAAGGTGAATTCGGTGATGCTTGAGAATGTAACGGGCGCGAGAGTGGTTAAAGCATACGTCAAGGAGGAATACGAAAAGGAAAGATTTGAGAACGCGAATGATGAGCTGCTCGATATAAATTTGCATGTTATGAAGACTATGGCGATCATATCGCCGATCATGATGATATTGATGAATGTTGCCGTTGTATTTATCATATATATAGGCGGGCTTCAAGTCCTGGCGCAAAATATCCAGGTGGGTGAAATTATGGCGGCGATAAATTATATTACCATGATTTTAAATTCCATTATGATGGTGAATATGATCTTTCGCTCAATAACAAGAGCAAAAGCCTCTGCCGAAAGAATAAATCAGGTCATGAATACCGAACCCGTTATCAAAGACGGAAAAGGCTTTGATGACGAGGCAAAAAATAAAAAATATTGTATTGAATTTGAAAATGTAAGCTTTTCGTACCGGGACTCTAAGGGTAAGCCGATTATTGACAATTTCAATTTGAAAATAAAACACGGAGAACGTGTGGCAATTCTCGGAGCGACCGGATCGGGGAAAACATCGCTTGTTAATTTGATGCCGAGGTTTTATGATGTCACAAGCGGGAGCATTAAGGTTGAAGGGATTGATGTAAGAGATTATAAGCTTAAAGAGTTAAGGGATAAAATAGCCGTAATAATGCAAAAAAGCGAATTATATTCAGGTTCCGTTTCAGATAATATAAAAATGGGCAAAGAAGACGCAGCAAAAGAGGAGGTAATAGCGGCGGCAAAAATAGCTCAGGCAGATGATTTTATTACTTCCTTTGAAAACGGCTATGAGACAATGGTAACGGAAAAGGGTTCATCGTTGTCGGGAGGACAAAAACAAAGGATCTCAATTGCCCGTGCTCTTATAAGGAAGCCCGAAATCCTGATTTTTGATGACGCCACTTCCGCTTTGGATCTGGCAACCGAAGCGAAGCTTCATAAAGCATTAAACAGTGAGCTGAAGGGTGCAACAGTGATCATGATAGTACAGCGGGTAGCAAGCGTATTGGATTGCGACAGAATAGTAGTTATTGACAACGGTACTGTCGCGGCGGACGGAACGCATGAGGAGCTTTTGAAAACAAGCAAAATTTATATGGATATATATAATTCTCAGCTGCAAATTCTGAAAAAACAATTATAAAATTATATTTTGTTTTTTTTTTGAAAGGACGAATGTGATGGAAACAAAACACATGCAAAACAAACCTCCGGTCAATTTAATGGGGGGACCCGGAAGAGGAAGGGGCCGGGGCCCTGTTATGATAAATGAAAAACCCAAACAAGCCGGAAAAACATTAAAAAGGCTGATAAAATACATATGGTACAGTAAAGGGCTGTTTATTGCATTGATGATCGTAATGTTAATAATCACCGTTTTAAATCTGGCAATTCCGGCAATTCAGGGAAGCGCTATCGACTGTTTGTCTCCGGCAGTGACCGGAGGGATAGTTGATTTTGATTTATTTTTAAAATTATTGATCTTTTTGATCGTTCTTCATATAGCAAATTCTGTTTCTACATATCTGCAAGGCATTTTTTCCGCAAAATTATCACAGCTAACGGTTAAAAAAATGAGAAGTGATCTGTTTGCGAAAATTGTGTATCTTCCGATCAAATATTTTGATACACACAGGCACGGAGACATAATGAGCCGAATGACAAATGATGTAGAGAATATTTCAAACACAGTATCACAATCGATCAGCTCGGTTATTTCAAGTATATTGACACTGATAGGTACATTTATTATAATGCTGTTTTACAGCCCGATCTTGACCGGTGTAAGTCTGGTGTCAATGGGATTGACTCTGCTTGTAACAAAGGTTTTGACAAAATACATGAGGAAATTCTTTATACGACAGCAGGTGCTGCTGGGAAGTCTTAATGCTCATGCAGAGGAAACAATTACGGGGAACAAAACAATTTCGGCGTATATGCTGGAGGAAAAAGAAAAAGATAAATTTAACGATATCAGCGATGAATTGAAAAAATATTCAATTAAGGCACAGATATTGGGCGGCTCCATGGGACCGATCATGAATTTTATCTCAAATTTCGGATATCTTTTGATTGCAGCCGTAGGGGGCGGCTTGGCATGGAACGGTATAATAACGATAGGAACAATACAGGTATTTTTGATCTATACAAAGCAATTTGCAAGACCGATAAATGAAATAGCAAATCAATTTGCCCAAATTCAGACTGCGGCTGCAGGTGCGGAGCGTGTGTTTGAAATAATGGATACCGAAAGCGAATTGCAAATTGAAGGGGACAGGGTAAATATCCGCGGGAATATCAGCTTTAAAAATGTAGTCTTTTCCTATAATAAGGATGAACCTGTTATAAGAAATTTCAATTTGGAGGTACAGGCGGGCCAAAAAATAGCTCTGGTCGGCGCAACAGGCTCCGGAAAAACAACAATTGTAAATTTGCTTACGGGATTTTATGATATTGATGACGGAGAAATATTGATCGACGGCATAAACATAAAAAACATATCCAAGAAAAAGCTTCGTGAAAATATTGCTATGGTTTTACAGGATACTGTGTTATTTAATGATACTATTTCAAAAAATATAAGCTACGGGAAGGATAATGCAAAAATAGTAGATATAAAAAATGCCGCGCATACCGCAAATGCCGATATATTTATCGAAAGGCTGCCCGACGGATACGATACGGAGCTTTCCGAAGGAGGCAGTAATCTGAGTCAGGGAGAAAGACAGTTATTATCAATTGCAAGAGCCGTTTTGAAAAATCCTCAGATTCTGATCCTGGATGAGGCAACATCGAATGTGGATACAAGAACGGAGCTGCATATACAAAAAGCGATGATAAAGCTTATGAGCAACAGAACAAGCATTATAATCGCTCACAGATTATCAACGATAAGAGATGCGGACCTGATCGTCGTACTCGATAAAGGAGTTATAGCAGAAACCGGAAATCATGATGAATTAATGAAAAACAAAGGATGTTATTATAATTTGTACACTACGCAGTTTGCCGGCAAAGAAATTTAACACTATGTTAACAATAATTTCATTATATTTACAATATTGTAACATATATAAAAAATATATATATAACGTATAAAAATATTGGATATTTTGAAAAAAAAAAGAAAAAAGTATTGACAAATAATGGAAAACAGTTTAAAATATAACATAGTTGATAAAACAATATCTAAGTCTAAATAATTTAGGAGGATGAAGTAATGACTAAGAAGATTTTAGCAAGTGCATTGGCTGGATTAATGGTTATTTCCTCAGCAAGTGCATTGGCATGCGACAATGATAGCTTTATAGGCTATGACATTGCTGATGCTCAGGGAAGATACGGTAAAATCTATTACTGCCCTGAAGTTGGCAAAAACATTATTAATGGCTATGCTTCAACTGTTGAATGGGTTCACGCTTTTTATGAAGCAGAATATCCTCACAAGGAAGTTCAGACATTAGTTCTTGATGGCAAAGATACCGGCTTAACAAGATATTCCGGAAACTATGCAAATGCTGCTGTAGAATTAAGACCTGATTTCTGGGAAGCAAAAGCTCCATATGATGTATATCACAGATTATATTCAAGCTTAGAGGGCGGTGCTTATAAGCCATCTACTGTTGTTGGATATGCTGGATTACAGGAAGATATTAAAGTTTCTTTCCCTGTAGTTGGTTTTGACAGATTCGTTGTTGTTAACGGAGAAGTTATGAACTATTATAATGTATATAATGCATTACAGAATCAAGTAACAGGTGCTCCGGTAGGTTATACCGAACTTGACAGCTTGATTAATCAATATTATAATGCTGTTACAAATGCAAACGGTCAGTTCACAGAAGCATTTATGAATGGTGAAGAAGCTGATTGGAAGTATGACTTATTTATGAATGCTATTCCTCAATATGCTTGGGAAGAATTAGAAGGTCCTAACTATTATACAGGCGAAACACAAACAGTTGTTCCTATGCAGATTTTAGGTGATAAGCTTGACGAAATGTCAAAGAAGAGCAATGTAGGAGGATTTAATCCTCAATATTATGATGATGTAATTGCTAAAAAGACAAGAAATTCACAGGATGTTAAATGGGTAACCGCAGGTTATGAAAAAGAATATCCTTACAGAATTTATCAGGTATTGTGTGTAAATGGTGTTCTATTGGATGGAAGAGCAATTAAAACTCCAGCTGAAGGACAAAAGAAAATTGGAGAAACTGTTGTTGCTACATATGATATGAATGTTCTTGACGGTGTTGACAATGTATACACAAGCGGATCATTTGATTATGATGTAAGACGTCAGGAAAATGATTACGATTTAACAACAGAAACATATACCGATTATACAAATGCATTGTATTATGACAGATACAATATCTTCACAAATAACAACTTTGCTGTTGGAACACCTAGCAAGGGCGTATCAACAGTTCAAGAAGGTTATGAAGATACAATCACAATGACACAGAATGTATTGGAAGACAAGACAACTAATTTGCCATATGTATTCAGATATACAGGCGGTGTTGCTCATCCTACAGTTGAGTGGAAAGTTGCTTGGCCTGAAGCTGAATATCCTTACACAATCTATGAAGAGAAGTACTTAGACGGACGTCCGACAGGAATCTATCGTTCAACTGAAACATCAGCTGAAGCTATTCCTTCAGTAACAGAAGCTAATCCTCAGGTTGGTAATGGTATCAGAGTATTAAAGGTTACTTTATCAGGTGACAATATTCAGGATTCTTGCCTGCACGATGCATTGATTGCTAAGGGCTACAAGTTTATTGTAAATGGTCAGAATGTATCATACTGGAGCGTTCCTGCTGTAGTATATCCGGGACACGCTTTCCAGGGTAGCGGATCATTCTATTTCGGACCTAACAATGAATATGTAACAGAAGTTATTGAAACAGGATTTGAAGAAGCTCAACAAGCATTATTAGGTAAATAATAACAAAGATTTAGACTTAGTTATTAACTATTTTAATAAAATTGAAAGGAACAGATTTAATCTGTTCCTTTCTTTTTAGCTAAAAAGGAGATTTTGATGATTATGATTCATTCTTTTTTATTAATCGGACAATCCAACATGGCTGGAAGAGGAGAAATAACGGATGTAAAACCTATAGATAATCCAAATATTAAAGTGTTGAGAAACGGAAGATGGCAGAATATGTATATTCCGGTAAATCCCGATCGTGTATTTTCGGGAGTAAATCTTGCGGAAAGCTTTGCTGATGTGTATTCAAAGGAGCATAGTACGCAAGTGGGTTTAATTCCTTGTGCTGACGGAGGAACCTCCCTTGATCAATGGAGGGAAGGAGGATTGCTGTTTGATAATGCAATTTATCAAACAAGGTTAGCATCAAGAACCTCGACGGTTGCGGGAATTCTGTGGCATCAGGGAGAAAGCGATTGCAAGGAAGATTTATATCCTTTTTATGAAGAAAAATTAAAAAAGATAATTAATGCATTCAGAAAAGAAAAGGATTTAGAGGATGTACCTTTTATGGTGGGAGGACTGGGAGATTTTCTTATAAATGGAGATCAGTGTTCATATAGAAATTACACATATATTAATGAGGCGTTAAAAAATATATCAAAAGAATGTAATATGGTACGGTTTGTATCGGCATCAGGATTGAAATCGAAACCCGATAATCTGCATTTTAATTCCGAATCTTTAAGAGAATTCGGAATCAGATATTATAATGAATTTAAAAAAATTGAAAATAAAAATAGAGTATTTACAGAAAAGCCTGATCCCGATGAAAGTTTTAGGACAGAATTAGAATTGCTGTAAATGAATTAAAAGGATTTTTATATAATAAATTCTGATTTCGCTGATTACAACATAGCAGAAACACGATTGATTATTATTTTAGATACAATTCCTACAACAGCGCCTACAATACTTCCTGCTATAATTAATATGGGTAAATAATAGAAAAAATTAATATTTGTAAGAATAAGGGCGGCACACGTAAGCTGTGCTATGTTATGTGAAATACCTCCGCCCATACTTGTACAGATTATATTGAATTTTAATTTTTTCATTATAGCCATAACCAAAAGACTGACAAGCCCTCCGGCAAAAGAATAAATAAAAGCCGAAGGAGTGGAAAAAAGCAGAGCAGACAGCAGAACCTTTATAAACATAATGAGAACTGATGTTCGAAAATCAAATATGTACAAAGCAGTCAAAATAACAATATTACCTAAACCGAGTTTTATTCCCGGAATGGGTAGTGGAATAGGGAAAAGGGATTCTATGTATCCGAAAATTAATGCAATTGCCGCTAACAGTGCAATAAGTGTTATTTTTTTTGAATTCATGTAAAATCCCCCTTTGCAATTATTATTAGAAGAGTTTAAGGAATAATAAGTTATTTATGTTTGTGTGAAACCACAGCAAATGTTGTTTCGGTCATTATAATCATTAAAACAACAAATACGGCAAGAAACAGAGGCATTAACTTTAGACTTATGTGATTTGCTATAAGTCCGAACAAAGGAGGCATAAATGTTGAACCTACATATGCACTTGCCATTTGTATACCTATTATAGCCTGTGAATTTGCCGCGCCGAAATTTGAAGGTGTTGAATGTATTATACTCGGATAAATCGGAGCACACCCAAACCCGAAAATTATTAAACCGA
This sequence comes from uncultured Clostridia bacterium, assembly GCA_944392335.1. Taxonomy (GTDB): domain Bacteria; phylum Bacillota; class Clostridia; order UBA1381; family UBA1381; genus RGIG1988. The sequence continues at coordinate 1,028 of CALXWJ010000082.1, read as the reverse complement.
TAAGTACCGGCAGATTTGACGAAACAGGAATGGAAATGCATATTATTCCCAGAATGGAAATAAATGCTCCTATGCGTATCATTTTATGATCTCCTGCTTTTTCGGAGAAAAAACCCGAAATAAATCTGCCTGCTGTAAGACCGATAAAAAACAGAGAACCGAAAGCGGCAGCTTTTTCTTCGGTTATATTTTTTGTGCCTGCAAGATAACTGCTTGCCCAAAGCATTGCGGTTGCCTCAGCGGCGCAATAGGAGAAGAATCCAACAAATAAGGTTGCCGCACCTTTTATCTTCAATGCTCCTTTAATACCGAGAATTTCATTTGAATTGTTGTCGGAATCATATGATTTTCTGTTTACTTTCCATAAAGGGAGCGTAAGCAATAATATTATAACAATTGTAAACTGTATGTAAGATACGGCACGATAACCATCGTTCCATATGGAGTGGGTAATTGCCATACTCATAATATATGGGCTTATAACAGTCCCCACACCCCAAAAACAATGCAGCCAGCTCATATGACGTGAATTGTAATGAAGTGCAACATAATTATTTATTGCAGAATCTATTGCACCGGCACCAAGACCGTAGGGAATTGCCCATAAACACAGCATACTGAATTGTGATGATACAGAAAAACCGAAAAGGGCAATTGCCGTAAGAAATACACTGAAAATTGTGACGGAGGCTGTGCTGAATTTTTTTGTCAATCGTTCGGACATAAGACTTGATATAATAGTTCCTCCTGCAATTATCATGGAAATAATGCCTGCATAGGATACGGGCATATCAAACTCAAGCCTCATTGTCGGCCATGCCGAGCCCAGGAGAGAATCGGGAAGACCGAGGCTTATAAATATTAAGTAAATAACTGCAAGAAGTAATGTATACATTTTAATCTCCATTCCGCCGCCATTCGGCGGCACAAATCCAACGTGGAAAAGAAGCAAGCAGATTGCTCTTTTGAGGAGCGCCGACGTATGTTGATACTTCAAGCTCCGATAAAGGGCAAGATGCGCCGCTTAT
>CALXWJ010000081.1 GCA_944392335.1 uncultured Clostridia bacterium | reverse complement strand
CGAACAATGAGGCCCGCATTTATTCCACGGTTCACTTGACTGCGTGTCGATTTTGAAATTTTTAGCGCCTGTGGATTGTATGAAAAAATATGTTATACAATCCACTAAGGCATTGTATACAAAATCGACACGCCGTCAAGTGACTTTCGCGGCATAAACGCTACTTTTGTAAAAAAATGAACTTATGCAAAAAAACTTACACAGATTACTTGACAAACCCTAATTAAATGAAATTTTGTAGCAAGCAGTTGTCATAAGGCAGCTGCTTGTTTATTTATTGCTTCTTGTGCGGTAATTGTATCTTTATCATATATGACACATTAAAAGATGTTATGCTGTTGTTTGCCGGCGTCAAGCACTGTATTTGTGATCAGTGTGAAAGAAGGATCTTTTATTGATTGCGGCGCAGATAGCGTTCTTGTCCTCGTTTAATAACGAAAACCATTATTTATATCGTATATTGTGCACATTATTTACATTATATTGAAAAAATACAAGTAATTAACATTGATTTATTAAATGGTTTTTGTTATAATAGCATGGAATTGAGTTTAAAGGACAGATAAAAAAGCAGTATTGGATAATTGTGAAATAAGATATTATGAAGTCTTTCAATACTGTAATTTTCTTTTGCGGCTGTCCAAAACAGTTTCATAAATGAAGGGAGAACATTATATGAATAAGACAAATCGTATAATAGCTGCCGCTGCTGCGACAGCTATATTTATGTCAGCCATACCGCAGATGACATTTGGCGCCGGGGTATATACAAATACGGCGTTTGAGGGAAACGTACATACGGTTGACGGATATGAAGCGGTGATAGATGATATAAAATATGAAACGCTGGCATCGGCAATTGAGCAGGCAAGCAGCGGATCGACCATTTTACTCCTGGGCGACTGCAGCATTTTTGAACAGATCGATATTTCAAAGGATATTACCATTGCGGGTGCGGACGATACGCTCCCATACAGAATAACCCGTGACAATTATACGGGAACAATGTTTAATGTAACGTCAGGCGCGACGCTGACATTTGGTAACAACGGTGCGGAGGTAGTGATCGACGGAGGGGGTGAAGAGGGTATTTATGCGGAAGGCGCGGCAATGAAGGTCACAGACGGAAGGCTTTATATAAATTCCGATGTAACGGTCCGCAACAATAAGAACATATCCGCCGACGAAGGCGGGGCGATCCATACAAGCGCGAAAGGAAACTCAAGAATATATATAAACGGAACGCTTTATAACAATTCAACTGCCGGCAACGGAGGAGCAGTAAAAAGCAACGGTTATCTATATATCTATGATACGGCAGATATATCAGGGAACACATCAGCCGGTGACGGCGGAGCCTTATATAATCACGGCGGCGGCGTCATGACCATATCGGGCGGAAGTTTTTCGGATAATATGTCAGGCGCAAACGGAGGCGCTGTCTGGGCAGACGGAAACACAACGATAAGCGGCGGTACATTTACCGGCAATTCCGCCGTAAAAGGCGCGGCTTTATATGATAATGCAACAAGCTCAGCCCGTTCGATATACATTTCGGGAGGAATATTTGAAAACAATAGCACATTAAACGGAGGAGATATACATATCACATCACCGTATATCTTTTTTAAAGGTGCGGTGAGAGCAGATGATGTATTTGTCTCCTCGGGCAGAAGAATAAACTTAAACGGCGCGCTGACAGGGATGCTCACCGTATCGGCAGAGGCAATACCCACAGAACCCTTTGTAATAGCATCCGGTTCAAATTATACCGTTACGCAGACAGACGCCGACAGGATCAAGGCGTCAAATACCGCAGAGTATGAAACGGCGCTTTTATCAAATGATGTATATCTGAGATATTATCCGGTCAGGATAACAAAACAGCCGACCGATGTAAAAGGCGATATAGGAAGCGAGCTTGTATTATCGGTATCGGCACAAGGTCCGTACAGCGGCGCTATGCTCACATATCAATGGTACAGGGTGGAAGACGGCGAAGATATGATAGTAAAGGACGCTATATCATCAACACTTACGGTGGATACCTCCGTTAAGGGAAGTTTCGGATATTACTGTATAGTTTCTGCAGATAAGGCAACAAAAGCAGTTTCCGATACAGCGGCTGTTATTGTAATAGATCCCAACACCGCGGAGATCCCGCAGATAACTGTGCATCCTGAAGATACACAATACAGCTTCGGCGGCACTTTGACCCTTACGGCAAAGGCAACGGTCAATGATGAACGAGGCAGTATTACATATAAGTGGTATAAGGCTTCATCAAAAACAGCCGATACAGAAAATGATATTTTGATAGAAGAAAACAATACGGGAGTATTTACCGTAAAACCGTCAGGTCAGGCGACAGAATACTACTATGCCGTTGTAACAAACACGATAAAGCGTTCGGACGGATCCACCGATATCCGCAGTATAACCACCGATGTTGCCGAAGCAAGCTGCACCGTATCCTTGTTTATGAGCGGCGCGCCGCAAGCGGGAAGCCCCCTTTTGGCGGATATCGAGGGCGCGGCAAAGGAGGTAAACGTTGTATATGAATGGCAGTGGGCCGATACTTTGGACGGCACATATACGAAAATACCCGATCAGGCGTCAGATACCTATGTTCCGGATACTGCAATGATCGGAAAATACATAAGAGTGGTCACAGCACTGACATCCGATGATAACAGTATACAGCTTATTTCGGGCGCACGGCAGATAAAAGAGGCAGGCACATACACGGAATTTGATGGTGATCTTTTATACTTATCGGATATCCCACCGTCAATGCTGGTAAAAGAATCTGTGGGATGGTCCACACTCAAATATGATACCAATGTAAACGGCGGTACAATACGTCTCATAGCCGACGGGAAAGAAAAATCTTTTATAAAGGGATTCGGAGCCCATGCCGACGCGGAGCTTATATTTGACGTTTCGGAGCTTGCGGAGAATTACGGATTTACACGTTTTACGGCATATATGGGCATTGACGCCGCGCAAAATGCAAACGGTGACGGTGTACGGTTTTCTGTATCTACCACCGCAGATGAGGATCATAGCTCGGCTGTATGGACCGACGACATTCCAATGACGGGTGTATACAAAAGAAATTCGGAGGCATTTTATGCGGATATTGATATTACCGGAAAAAAATATCTCAAGATCGTAATAGATAAGAACGCCAATAATGATCATGACCATTCGGTGCTCGGGGCGGCGCGCTTGGCAAAGCCGTCTTATAAAGATGACGTGGGCGATTATGAGTGGATAAAAACACCCGAAGAATATGACGCTCAGATGGAAAATTACGAAAATGAAAACCCGGGCATGACCGAAACGGAGCTATTAGAAAATGATGAATACAAAATGATGTTATACAAACGTGATCTTGTAGGCAATATAGGATATGAAATGCTGCAGAATATCGCGCATACGAGCAAAAGCCACAAAGACGCTCTTAATTGGTTCATGAATGATTTTGAAGCGATGAAGATGTATTCAAACGGAGGGAGACCCAGCGGTTCATATGTGAATTCAATGAATGTACTTGCAAAGCTGTACAATGAATACAAGGACGATCTGTCGGCACAGGGTTATTGTACCTCAAATACCCAAAGAAAATTAAGCGATCTTTATAAACAGATGATGATAACGATATCTCTTACACATTCGGCAGGGATCGCTTTCTGGGATGACGAGGAGGCGCAGTCCGATCCGGTAAAACGCTATGATATATATAAAAAGCTCCATAAGAACGGATTGCTTGTAAATACCGTCTATGAATATATTCCGGTGGAGGATATGCGCTGGGTATTGGGGGATAATATTGACGACGAGCAGATCGCGTGGTTGAATTTTTATGACAGAGTGAAGGGTAATGTGCCGAATAAAACGAGCAACAACGCGTCAAGCGGACCGTATTATTATATTGAGTACACAATGGGCTATGATCATTGGAAGGAAGAATATCACAGCGAGCAGAACAGAGCGTTTTGGACAGAAAAATATATGCTTACAAATGAGCAAGCCGAAAGACAGGCGCCTGAGATCTATGCAATGTTTGACGGCATAGACCTTAGCGTCCCCTACGGAAGGGCAAAGATATGGACGGTAATGCAGGATGGTGCGGTATGCGGAGGTATATCCAAAACCGGTACAAATCTGCTTACCTCTTACGGTATCCCGGCGGCAGTGTTCGGTCAGCCCGGACACGCTGCATACCTGCGTTATCATTATAATCAGGACGATGTCCCGTCAAGCGGCGGCCAGTGGGATATATGGAATGATATATCCGGCTGGGTAGAATCGGAAAAGGGAGAAAGACTGCCGTGCGGCTGGGGCAATAAGAGCTGGAGATCGCGCTATCAGGCAAGCTATGTTCTACTTGCACAGGCGGCGCTTAATCAAGGCGAAGCATATAACACAGCCGCGGAGCTTGCAAAGCTGGCGGAATTGAAAAAAACACCTGAAGAAAAAATAGATGTATATGAGCAGGCGCTGGCTGTACAGAATATAAATCTTGACGCGTGGGAGGGACTCATAGCGGCTCATGTGTCAAAGAAAAGCAGTGAGGAGGAATTTATCATACTCGCAGAGCGTGTTTCAAATGCGCTGACATACTATCCGCTTGCGATGTATGATGTGTTGGAAAAACTTATAAAGCCGAATATAAGCTCCGAGATCGGGCTTTCGGAATTCATGATATATGAGAAAAACGCGCTTAACAGAGCAAAGACTGCAACGATCGGGGATACTCTCCAGCCCGACGCATGTATTACGATGGCAAACAGCCTGCTTGGAAATGAGGATAATACAATGGCAACATTTTCGTTTGACGGCAGCAATGCGGGGAAAATTATCCTTGCGGACCGCTTTGGCGGAGGAAATGAGCTGTTGTACAGCTTAAACGGTGAGGATGACTGGAGGAGCGCGGGAGTTACAAAATCATATACATTGACACCGGAAGAGCTTGCATCCATTGATCCTGATAAAGATATCCTTGTCCGTCTTCAGGGAACGAATGTATATTACACTATTGATATAACCAAAGGCGATGCACCGGATTCATTGTATGCAAACGACAACGAAAACAGAGTATTCGGATCATCCGCTAATTTAGAATGGTCACAAAACAAAGAAGACTGGAAGGAGTATACCAAAGACACAAGATTTGACGGCGATGTTACCGTATATATAAGAAGCGCCGCATCGGGTACGATTATGGCAAGTGATCCGGCAGAATACAGCTTTACGGCCGATACTGCTGATGAAAAGAGAAAATATATAAACATTTCCGATATAACGGTGGTCGACTGTTCATCCGAGCAGGTAAATCAAGGCGGAAGCAGTCAGCACGTTAATGACGGAACGCCGGATACTATCTGGCATACTGCCTGGGACGGCTCAGACGATCAAAGATATGTTACATTGAAGCTTAATGAAAGAAAGTATATTTCAGCAGTCAGATATACGCCGCGTCAGATCGGTTACAACGGTATATTTACCAATTGTGAGATATACACAAGTATGGATAATGAAACATGGCACCTTGCGGCAGCGGTATCGATGAAAGTGGATAGTAAAGCAAAGGATGTGGAGCTTTTCCAGCCCACATATACGCAGTACATCAGGATTGTAGGAAAGACAGCATACGGCGGTTTCGGTTCTGCCGCAATGATCGAGCTGTTTGAGGACACTACATGCTCTACAGGCGAAATTGTCGGCGCTGAGATGATCTCACCGCCAAAAAGGACTGAATATGCGGTGGGCGATATTATTGATCTTTCCGGTCTTGCAATTAAAGTAAAATATGCCGACAGCTCGGCATCCATCGCGGATAATTCTATTTTCGCGTCAAGCATAAATGTATTTGATGAAACGGGGACAAAGACGGTGCGCTTATCCTATTCGGAGGATATTTACATAGAGTTTGACGTTAATGTGAGCGAAAATGAAAGGACGCCGGCGTCTGTCAATATTGAACGGCCGCCCGTCAAAACCCATTATTTTGAGGGCGAAGCGGTAGACAATACGGAAGGTATGAGCATAAAAGCCGTTTATGAGGATTCCTCCGAGGGTTATGTATTCAAGGATGGTAAGATATTGGGCGGCGGTACGGTGACACTTTCGCCCAAGGTTTTTGAGGCAGCGGACGGTCAGACCGAAAGTATACGTAATGATAATGTGAGGGTGATATATGAGAAAAACGGCAAGACTTTTGAAGATACATTCCCCGTAACGGTTGAAAAGAAAACACAAAAGCTTGAAATAACAAATTGTCCCACAAAAACGGTCTATTCTATCGGTGAAAAAATCGACACAACAGGTCTTGAGGTAACACTGAAATATGCCGACTCAACCTCAAGGATCCTTACCGATGAGGAATATTTGGTTATCTCGGAGGGATTTTCGGATACGGCAGGGACAAAGGATATAGAAATAGTGCTTGCGGGCCGCCCCGATATAAGGACTTCATATCCTGTTGCGGTGCAGGGCATTCTTACAGACGGATATTTGACCTTTGAGATCGCCGCAGGCGGGAATGAGTGTTATGTAAACGGTTACACAGAGTCGCTGCTTCCGGCAGGGGGCGTTTTGGAAATACCGCCAAAGATAACGGTAGACGGCGTTGAATTTACTGTTATAGGTATAGCTCCAAAAGCGTTTGAAAACGCTGTATCGGTAACCGAAGTGTCTATCCCGTCGACGGTCAAGTCTATAGGCGATAATGCTTTTTACGGATGCAGTGAGCTTGACGCGCTTTATTTTATAAACCATACCGATTTTTCGGATATGTATATAAGTGATCTGGCATTTGATCCCGATAATGACGCACAGATAAACAAAAAGGCGTATGTATTGACGGACGAGCTTGCCGCTTCTCTTTCGCAGCAGCTTGATAAGTTCGGTATAACAACATATCCCGTAGCTGAGTACTTGTCGTTTATAACGGTAACTGCTCCGGAAAAGACAGAGTACAATATAGGCGAAGCGCTTGATACGAACGGGATGGCGATCAGGGCCCAAATAAACGAAACACTGACTCCTGTTGAAGCGTCCTTATGTGAGATATCGGGTTTTGACAGCGGCAGAACGGGAGAAAAAAATATTACCGTAACATTTTATGAAAGACTGTCCGATACCTTTAAGGTAAATGTAGTTCCCGCTGTCCCGGATATTGTCACGCAGCCTGTCAGTCTTGTAATATACCAAGAAGAGGATGACGTTTTGCCCCTTTCGGTCAGCGCCAATACAAATGATAAGGGTACGCTGTCATATCAGTGGTACATGGTGAAGGACAACGATGAACAAATGATCGCCGATGCTGTCGGAACGGAATACACACCCACAGAGTCCGGAGAATACTTTGTTGTGGTTACAAACAGTGACGGCATGAACACGGCTCTTGCCGAAAGTGTAAAAAGCCAAGCGTCAACTGTCATAATCGGACAGTGCACCGTAAAAACCGGTGCGGATGAAGAGCCTCTGACATATCTTGATCCGACAAAGGCTTTTACTCCCGAAATAAATGTCAACGGTATAAAATATAAATTGTATCTTGATGCGGGATTTACCGTTGAGGCAAAAAATTATGCCGCGGTATTGTATGCAAAGCCGCAGGGAGCCACAGGCGGTATAACCGAATGTCTTACAAAGACGTTCTGCACAAAAACCGAAAACGGTTATGTATTTACCGTAACAACGCAAAAAGCATACGGCAATAATGCGGTGATCGCCGCATATGACAGCGCCGGACGGCTTCTTGCGGCAAGGATAGTATATCTTCGTGAGGGGGAAAACGCGCAGGCAGAGATCCCGGCATATGAAAATATCGACAGTGTACGTGTATTTGTATGGGATGATAACCTTATGCCCCTTGGCTATGCAGAGGATGTAGAGCTGGGATAAAAGCCGTATGAGATGGATGTATATTTGATAACATCAAAGCATAGCTTTGCTCTTGTCATCATTTTATGACGGGGAAAACCATTATTAAATAAGTGCAGGGGAATTTATCCGATCCCCTGCGCTTTATTTTTTGCGGTCTAAGGTCTTGGAGGTAAAAAAGTGTTTTTTTGTGGAATTTTTATCTGAAGTTATTGACATGAATATCTTGACATGTTAGAATAAATAAGCATAAGGGCGGTGCGCTGATTTATAAACTGCCCTAAATATTTTACGGAAAGGATATTGCGGATGGATTTTTTGAAAAAAAGCTGGAAGGGCATTTTATTATGTCTTGTGATATCGGCGCCATGCTGGTTTTTGGGGCAGCTGTTCCCGGTTATCGGCGGACCGGTATTTGCCATTATTATGGGAATGATCATTTCGCTGTTGATCAAAAATAAATCGCCCTTTCAGGACGGAATAACATTCACATCGAAAAAGATATTGCAATATGCGGTGATACTTTTGGGCTTCGGGATGGATCTGTCGGTTATATTGCAGACTGGAAAACAGTCGCTGCCGATCATTTTATGTACGATTTCCGTCTCGCTGATAATCGCGTTTGTATTACATAGGCTTTTAAATATACCTGGAAAAGTATCCACATTGGTGGGGGTCGGATCATCGATTTGCGGCGGTTCTGCAATAGCGGCGACAGCGCCTGTCATTGACGCGGATGATGAAGAGGTTGCACAGGCGATCTCTGTTATTTTCTTTTTTAACGTCATTGCCGCGATATTATTCCCGGCGTTCGGAGCAATGCTCGGATTTGCCACAAACAGCGGCGAAGCCTTCGGTATATTCGCGGGAACCGCGATAAATGATACTTCATCGGTGACGGCCGCGGCGTCAACATGGGATTCATTGTACGGTCTTGGCTCTGCGACCCTTGATAAGGCAGTCACGGTCAAGCTCACACGGACGCTTGCCATTATTCCGATAACTCTTGTTCTCGCGTTTGTGAGAACAAGAAGAGCGAAAACAGACGGGAAAAAGGTGGATATAAAAAAGATATTTCCGTTTTTTATCTTATATTTTATATTGGCTTCGGTGATTACTACCGTAAGTGTAAATTTAGGCGCTCCGGCAGATATTTTTACACCGCTGAAAACCTTGAGTAAGTTTTTCATTGTCCTTGCCATGTGCGCTATCGGATTGAATACGAATATTATTAAATTGGTCAAATCCGGCACAAAGCCGATCATTATGGGATTCTGCTGCTGGATAGGAATTATAGCAGCAAGCATTGCCATGCAGCATATACTGAATATATGGTAAAGACTGCAAATGCCGGTTTACGCCTGCTGCGTGCTTATGCAAAAACAGCTGATACAAGGAGAAATGTATGGAATATTTTATTACATTTTTGGAGGGTATTATTACATTTATATCGCCGTGCCTTTTGCCGATGCTGCCGGTGTATATATCATATTTTGCCGGAGGAAGCGAACAAAAGACGGCAAAAACCCTTAAAAACGCGCTTGGATTTGTGATAGGCTTCACTATTGTATTTATCGCGATGGGAGCGCTTGCCGGAACTCTCGGCAGGTTTTTAAACGAACATCAGACAGCATTGAATATCGTGACCGGAGCGATCGTAACGGTTTTCGGCCTTAATTTTTTGGGAGTGCTGAAATTCAATATCTTTAAAGGCATCAACAGATCGTTAAACATCCGGGAGCTTGGATTTTTTTCTTCAATGCTGTTCGGGATCGTGTTTTCCGTAGGATGGACGCCCTGTGTCGGTGCGTTTTTGGGATCGGCCCTTATGCTCGCGTCACAGCAGGGGCATGTTTTTTCCGGTATTTTGATGCTTTTTGTATATTCATTGGGATTGGGGATCCCATTTGTCGTGAGTGCAGTGTTGATAGATAAACTAAAGGGCACTTTCAATTTTATAAAACGCAATTATAATGTGATCAATACCGTATGCGGACTGCTTCTAATACTGGTCGGAATATCAATGATGACAGGACTTTTGGGAAGGCTGCTCGCCGTTTTGTCATAGAAAGTTGATATGGCCGTGAATATATTATGAAGGATTCTTATATATTATCCATATGATCTTTGAGTTGCCGAAAAATACGGCGGAATGGAGACAGGTATGAAAAAAAATATATTATGGATTTTGGGTATAGCGTTAACAGTGATAATTTTTGCGGGTGTGGTCGCTTTATACAATAAATTGAGTGAAGATTATTCACCCGAATATCAGACCGAAAATACAAATGATAACGGAGCTGAGGAAGCATACAGTACGGCGCCCGATTTTACCGTTACAGACAGCGACGGCAATGAGGTCAGGCTTTCCGATTACTTCGGAAAACCTATTGTACTTAATTTCTGGGCGAGCTGGTGTCCGCCGTGCAAGGAAGAAATGCCGTATTTCGAGGATGCATATAAACAATATCCCGAGGTACAGTTTTTAATGGTCAATATGACAACGAGTGACAGAGAGTCGTTGTCTGCCGCAAAGGAGTATATAGAGGAAGAGGGCTATAGCTTCCCTGTATTATACGACACAAAGGGCGAAGCCGCAATGACATATGTCGCATCCTCGATACCGATGAGCTTTTTCATTGATAAGGACGGCGGTCTTGTAACATATGCCGTGGGAATGTTGAGTGCGGAAAACTTAAAAAGAGGGATAGATTTAATAAAAGAATAAATAATAACAAATAATGGGATTTATTCCAAAGAAAAAGGACATAGAAAGGGTGGTAAATATGCCGGAGATAGGAACAAAAGCGCCGGATTTTACATTGCGGGATAAGGACGGAAATAATGTTTCATTGTCTGATTTTCACGGAAAGAAAGTTGTGCTTTATTTTTACCCGAAGGATAATACACCGGGCTGTACAAGGCAGGCATGTGCATTTGCCGGACTTTACAATGAGTTCAAGAAAAAAGGCATAGAGGTCATAGGCATAAGCAAAGACAGTGTTGCATCTCATCTGAAATTTGCGCAAAAATATGATCTGCCGTTTATATTGCTCTCCGATCCGGAGCTTACCGCAATAAAAGCATACGGCGTATGGCAGGAAAAGAAGCTGTACGGCAAGGTCAGTATGGGTGTTGTGCGCACGACCTTTATCATTGATGAGAAGGGGAATATTGAAAGTATCATGCCCAAGGTCAAGCCCGATACAAATGCGGCCGAGATATTGGCGCAATTACAGGACTGATATTAATTATAGCTTTTTGGAGGGAAATATGGAAAGGATAATTGTGATAGGCAGTCCCGGGAGCGGAAAGTCAACATTATCGAAGAAAATGTCTGAGGCAATGAATTTACCGCTGATCCATCTTGATAAATTGTTCTGGAAGGACGGCTGGATAGAAAGCAGCAACGAAGAGTTTAATAATAAGCTTATGTCCGAGCTTAAAAAGGAGAAATGGATCATTGACGGAAACTATGGAGGGACGCTGTCTTTGAGGCTTTCATACGCGGATACGGCAATATTTTTCGATCTTGCGAGAATTTTGTGTGTACGGCGTGTTATAAAGAGGGTCTTTAAAAACCATGGCATTACCCGTTCCGATATGGGAAGCAATTGCCCCGAAAAATTTGATCTTTCTTTCATAAAGTATACATGGGAGTTTAAAAACAACCAAAGAAAAAAGGTATATGAAAAATTGGAAAAAGCCGGCAATGTAAAGGTTATTGTCATAAAAAGCAGACGCGAATGCAGGGAATTTGAAAAGAAATATTTAAAACAAAACAGCTAATTCAAAAGGACACATAAATGTTAAGATATGCTTGACATTTATGTGTTTTTAAAAAATATGGTATCGGTATAGCCTAAGTGCGGATGTCCGCCTCCGTTATCGGCGGCGGGTTCAATTTCAGAATTTCAGTGGGAGTTATAATCTCCCACTAAAACCCTGAGGAGAAGACGCTTTCTGCACAGGTCGCAATCTTCTGCTCCTTTAAAGCGAAGCAGGAGCGTTGCTCCGATTTAAAAATTTGCATATAAGCTTAATTGGTTTTAGCAAAGAATGATCTATTTATTCAATACAAGTTTACAGTCATTTTACACAGTATTTTAAAGAAATATCAGAGGTGATTAATTGTTTTTTTGACAATAATATTTATATTTTAAATAAAATAATTCTATTTGTCGGTTTGTAAAATTAAAATATTTACGCAATTGTATTTATATGATATAATAACTGTGTATAAATATAAAGTAATTTTTATGATTTTTTTATTATATATGCACAATAGATTAGGGTTGGCGAAATTCACTGGGATAAGAATCCGAACGGTTTTTTTGAAAATAACTCGGAGTAAAGCCCAGATTCTGACGGAATGTCTTTGTAAAATGAGATGTGTTTTTAAATCCGCATTTAGTAGCTGTTTCTTTTATGCTTAATCCCTCATACAGCATTTTTTGCGATTCCGCAAGCCGGCGCAAAGTTATATAATGATGTATGGTCATTCCGGTTTCTTCTTTGAATGTTTCGGTAAGATATGTTCTGTTTACGAACAGACCGTCTGCAATTTGGGCAACTGATACATATTCCGGAAGATGTTCTTCAACAAATTGCATAACTTTATTAGCCCATGATTCGGGAACGAAATTATCAAATTTTTCGGCAGATGCATTTTTAAAACAGTTATTAAAAAACATCATAATTTCAATAAACTTTATGATAGTGACCAAATGCTCGCTTGATTGTTCGGCAAGACGGCATTCTTCAAAAAGCTTTATTGCTTTTTCGTGTTGGGCCATATTAAGATGAATCTTATACGGCAGTGTTTTACCTATTTGGGATAAATCTATAAAAGGATAATTTCGCCGTGATGCCTCACCGATTACAGTCATATTCAAAAGAGTATTTATTATGTATTCATCAAAGTTAACAACATAAGATTCATATTCGGTATTTATTTTTAAAAGTGCTTTATGTATCTGAAGTTTTGGAATAATAACCAAATCATGGGGTTTTACACTGATAAAATGCCCGTCAATAAAATAATATTCACCGCCGCATATATTATAGTAAATTTCAAATTGTGAATGAAGATGAGGTACGGTCGGTACTTTATTATTGGTATTGTGCGCAATCAAAAATTGTGAACCGCAATTTTGAAAAAGAGAAAACTTTTTATATTGCATAGTTATACCTCTTGTATTTTTTATTTAAATTATATCATTAAAACCTATTAAAGTCAACAGTTTAACACAAATACAGAATACATGTAAATAATAACTTTATTGCCTTTTTTGTTACTGAATTTAAAGAAGCAAAATTATTAACGCATATCATCTATTATACAAAAATAAGCAATAGACAGAAAGAGAGGATATTTTAATGAAAAAATTTATTCTTGCATTATTGGCATTGTCCATGATGGGACAGTTTACCGCGGTAAGAGCTGAATCCGACGCCGTAAGATTTTATGTTTCGGGCAGCGCCGGGCAAAACGGAGACGGAAGTCTTGAGGCGCCCTTCAATACCCTTGAGGCGGCGCAAAATGCCATAAGGGAACTGAAGCAAAACGGGGAATATCCGGAAAACGGAGTTACAGTTATGGTAAGAGGGGGAAATTATTTTCTTACCGACGGCTTGAATTTTACAAATGAGGACAGCGGAACTGCCGACGCCCCGGTTACATGGTGCGTATATCCGGGTGAGAGCGCAAAGCTAATAGGCGGCGCTGAGATAACGCTGGGGGACTGTACGCCTGTTACCGATACCGCCGTATTATCAAGAATGGATCCTTCGGTTTCGGGAAAGGTGTATGAAATAGACCTGGGAGCTATGGGAATAGAAGGCTATGACGAGCTTGACTGTACCGGACATGCTACATATTATACAAGACTTTACGGCGTAACCAAGCAAAGACAGCTCCCCGTTCCGGAAATATTTTATAACGGAGAAGCAATGCCTTTGGCGCAGTATCCCAATCAGGGAGAGTACATGACAATAGGAAAGGTAATCAGTACCGGAGATAATATGACAGAGTGGTATGAAAGTGATGATCCAAATAAACCTGATGCACCAGAACCCGGTGTTTTTACAGTTGATGATGATCGTATAAAAAATTGGGCAAATGCTGATCAGGCATGGGTTTTCGGATATTGGCAGCATGACTGGTCGGATCAGACAATGCCGGTTGCATCTATTGATACAGAAAATAAAACCATAACACCGTATTATCAGAGTTATTATACTATAACTGCTGGACAAAGATTTTACATATTTAACTTGATAGAAGAGCTTGATGCTCCGGGTGAGTGGTTTTATGATAAAAATACCCAAAAATTGTATTTATATCCATTGGACAGCAACCCTCAGAGCAGTATGATATTGAGCTTTTCATCAAATCCCGTTATATCGTTTAACAATGCCGAAAACATAAAAATGCGTGATTTTGAGGTTACCGGAACAAGAAACTGCGGTATACAGATAAGCGGCTGCAAAAATATTTCCATAAGCTATATGTCGGTAAATAAATTATCGGGTGAAGGAATCACCGCAACGGGTACAGACATAACCATTGAAGGATGTCATATATATGATACGGGTAAAAAAGGCATCGATATAAGCGGCGGTGACAGAAATACCTTGACTCCCGGAAACAATGTGGTGTTCAACAACCATATCCACGATTTCGGAAGGCTTGTTAAAACCTATGAGGGCGGGATAAGATATATAAACAGCGTCGGAATACTGGTCAAAAACAATCTTATATATAACGGGTCGCACCTGGCGGTAAATCCCGGAGGAAACGATAATATATTTGAATATAATGAGATACACAGCGTTTTGAAGGAAGCATCGGATATGGGAGCCATATACACCGACCTGGGCATGACGTCAAGAGGAAATATATTCAGGTACAATTCTATACATGATTGCTATTCAAATACATCACAATCTCATAAAGTTCAGGCAATATACTTTGATAACTCATCGACAGGCAGTATCGCATTTGGAAATATAATTTATAATATAGGCGGAGACGGCATCTTTATAAACGGTGGAAGAGACAATACAATCGAAAATAATATTTTTGCAAATTTGGAAAATTCAATTAACCTGACTGCTTCTGGAAGAGCAGTAAGCTGGGGTTGGTACGGAGCATGGCTGGACGGTACAAGAACTTACGGATTAAAAGGAGACAACATTGTTCCGTATACAAGCGAGCTTTACGCAAAGTATCCTCATATGACAAATATTCTTGATGATGATCCATCCCTTCCAAAATACAATGTGCTTCAAAATAACGTAAGCTATAAAGTTGGGTCTGAATTTGACATAGATCCTCTTGCAAGCACAGGAAGCGGAGTAACAGTTGAGGATATGTATAATTACAGTACAATTATTGACGGTATCGAAACAGTAAAGGATATAGGCTTTAGAAATGCGGCTGAAAATGATTTTGCATTAAATGAAGATTCATCAGTATACACTGATTTGCCTGATTTTGAGCCGATTGATGTTGATAGAATAGGACTTGTAACAAGTCAGTTGAGAGGACTTTTAAGCAATGATGCAATAGCGTTGGCAATTGGGAAACCGATATCTTATGTAAATTGGGAGAGAAAACTTATTGATGAAAATAATATAGATGTTGTACCTTTTATTGAGAATGATTATACATATGTTCCTGTACGTTTCCTGTGCGAGAGTCTTGGAGCAACAGTTGAATGGGAAGATAACAAGGCATATATAGATTATAACGGTGATGCTTTGGTATTTACACCAAACAGCATGACTGCTGATGTTGCAGGAAGTGAGGTTGAACTTGACGCTCCAATGCTTATAAAGAATGACAGAATATTTGTTCCTTTAAGAGCAGTGGGAGAAATTTTAGGTAAAAATGTTTTTTGGGATGACTGCGGACTGGTTATAGTAAGTGGCAGTGACGTGGAAAGCAAAATGAATGAAGATAGAATTTACGATTTGTATAACAGAATGTAACAGAAGGGGTTGAGTTTTGCATGCGTAAAAAAATAATAACTGTATTAACCTGTGCATCATTGATTTTTGGAGGCAGTATATTACCGACAGAAGCAAAAGAAATTGATTTGGTCAATTTGGATTTTGAAAATATGACATATGAAGAATTTTCACAATTGAGTAATGTGACGATCGACAGCGGAATAAACGGAGATATAATGTCGATTGAAGAAGAAAGCCCCGGGAATATGGCGTTTAAGCTGTTCCGTAAACATGAAAATGTTAAGGACAGTGAGACAAAGCTGGGATTTGTGTACAATTTGCCGCAGACAATAACTGATGGAAAGGTAAATGTGAGTTTCAGAATAAAATCAGAGAATGCATACCGTTCAAGATGGTCGGATTTGGGAAGTACGTTAACATCATCAGGCGGAAATAAAGTCTTTTTGTTTACACACTCTTCGTGGGTCTGGGGAATGGGAACAGGCGGACAGTATTGGTATACGGATATTAATAAGCAAGATTCTTGGATAACAATAAGTTATGAAGTGGATATAAAGAATAACAAATATACAATATATACCATAAAGGACGGAGTAACCTCATCAGCCTCCACAAAGGATTCAGGAACCGGAGATGTTTCTTCAATCAGATTTGAAATAGGTAAAAGAAATGTTTCATGGACCGAATCAAACGAGGACAGCGGACAGGATTTATTCTATTGGATTGATGATATTAAGGTTACCATTAACAAGCTTGGAGTATCAAATTCAAGTATAAGTGACGGGGCTGCGGATATTTATCCTGATGTTCCGATAATATTGGAATTTGATTCAGCTTTAAATGATTCGTCGGTAAATAGTTCCAATTTTATTCTGGAAAGTAATACAGAAAAAATACCGGTTAATGTATTAAAAGTTTCAGATACAACGGTAACTGTTACACCGCAAAATAGTCTTAAATATAATACCGATTATAAATTAACAGTAAAAAAAGAAGTTACATCTCTAACAAATGAAAGCATGGCAGAGGATTATGTAGTATCATTTAAAACAATTTCTCTTTTTAAAACAAATCTGGTGGAAGGCGGAAGATATACCAATGGATTTGTACCGGAGATAAACATTTTACCTCAGACAGATTATGAGATGCAGATTTCATATAATGGCGGTGAATATACTCAGTATAATGGAGAAGCATTAAATGAAACAGGAAATTATACATTAAAGTTTTACGGTAACGATGCACAGGGAATAACACAAGAGGAAACAATAAGTTTTACCGTTATAGGAGCAGTTGTACCGGTGGCTGATAATGTAACTGTTTCAGGTACGCCGGTAATAGGGACAACGCTTACCGGATCATATGAATATTATGACGAAAATTCTGACCCCGAGGGGGAGAGTATTTGTAAATGGTATAGGGCTTCTTCTGCAGACGGCACATATACTGAAATACAGGGAGAAAACTCAAAGGAATATGTACTTACCGAGGCCGATGAAGATTCATATATCAAATTTGGCGTAACTCCTGCATCAACGAAGGAACCATATATAGGAGAAGAAGTAATGAGCGGGCCGTTTACAGGTCCTATGAATCCTATAGTTAAAAATATTACGGTTAACGGAACTGTTGCGGAAGGTAATGAACTTGAAGTAACATATGAATATTATGATGAAAATTCAGACGAAGAAATAAAAGAAGGTGAAAATGCCACAGTTATAAATTGGTATTCATCAGAAAAAGAGGACGGAACTTTTGAAAAAATAGCTACGGGAATAAAATATATCTTAACATCAAAAGAAAATGAGCATTGGCTGAAAGTAGGTATAATACCGAAAAATGGAGGAAGCGGAAAGCAGGACAAGGAATTTTTCTCAGAGGTATTTGCCGGTGCTTCAGCTCCAATAGCTAAAGATGTAAAGATAATCGGAACTCTTAAAGCAGGATCTGCAGTGGGTGTAGATTATAAATATGTAGACAATAACGGTGATCCTGAGGGAGCAACAAAGTTTGAATGGTATATCGGCGGATCTTTGAAATCAACTAAAGACTCGATTACAATAGAATCCTCAGATAAAGGAAAGGAAATATATGTTGTTGTAACACCTGTTTCTACAGTAGAACCTTGTGAAGGAGAACCGGTTTCCAGCAGTAAAGAAAAAATACAGTCATCAAGCAGTTCAAGCGTTTCATCAGGTGGAAGAAATACCGGTTCGGGATTTGTCCCCGTAAAACCGGATGTAACAGATGATAAGGATGATACGGAAGATAACGTAAACGAAGACGATAATAATAAAGAGGAAAACAATCAGGACAGTATTAAATTTACCGATATTTCTGATCACTGGGCAAAAAATGAAATAACGGCAATGGCTGACAAGGGAATTATTAAGGGTAAGACAGAGGAATTGTTTGCTCCCGACGATAATATAACCCGCGCTGAATTTGCAGCTTTAATAACACGTGCATTTAACTTGCCTAAAGGAAATTCTGAATTTGCTGATGTAAATGAAAATGACTGGTTTTATAATGATGTATCAGCTGCAGCACAAGCAGGATACATGAATGGATCGGACGGAGATTTCAGACCGTCGGAATATATAACAAGACAGGAAATTGCTGTTGTACTTTCAAATATAGCAAAGGACAAAGGCATGGAAACCGTAGAGAATGTTCCTGCATTTGAGGACAGTGATAAGATTGCGGACTGGGCAAAAGCTTCGGTGGAATATGTAACTTCTCTCGGACTTTTAAAAGGAATAGACGATAAAAACTTTGCTCCTCTTGATAATGCAACAAGAGCACAGGTGGTCGTAGTATTATCGCGTATAATTGAACAATAAACCGACAGAATGAAAGGATTGATTTTATTATGAACAGAAAAGGAGTTATAGTAAGGCTAATATCCATTGCGGCAATTGCGGCTATGTTTGCACAGTCGGTTTTTGCTTTCCCTTCCGATGTTGACGATGTACCTATAAAGGATATGACAGCAGGTGAAAGTACCGCAGGAACCTTTTCAGATATTAATGTGAAACGTGCGTTTGATATTTTAAAATATATTGGTACAGTGACAGAAAATGAAGAGGATTTTGATGAAAATACTCCGGTAACAAGAGGGTATGCGGCGGCAGCTTTTGCGGCTTTGGTTTCCGGCGGACCTGCTCCCGGAAAACAAACAACATTTACAGATGTTCCTGATACAAATCCCTATGCATCAGGAATACAGCAGGCTGTTGACCGCGGACTTGTTGATACAGACAGTGATAAATTTTATCCTAACAAGAATGCTTCTGTTGAGGATATAGCCGTAATGGCAGTGCGTGCTTTGAAACAGGACTATTTTGCTTATAAAAAATCTTTGCTGACCGCAGCTATGGATCTTGATTTGTTTAAAAATGTTACGTATTCTCAGGATATGATAACAAAGGGACAGTTTTTGATTGTTCTTGAAAATGTTTTAAAATCGGATTTCGTTACTATAGTAGGGATAGATCAAAACGGTAACTGTCAGTTTGAAATAAATGAAGATGAAAATTATATGAATAATGTTTACAGCATTTATCTTCAGGAGGGCATACTCACAGGTTATAAATATTCTTCTATTTACGGGGATTTGGATTTGACAAGTGATAAGATACAGATAAACAGAGCTACATTCTACACAGATGATACTGTTTCAATGGATTATGTGGGTTCATATGTAAATGCGTATGTGGATAGTGAAAATGATAACAAGGTTGTTACATTGTGGCAGGATAGCAAAGAAACAAACACATATTCCATTAACAGAGCTGATTTTGATACAATAACCGCTACAGATATAAGGTTCTATCAGGAATCAGGAAGAAGCAGAGTCAGAATAAATGAGCAGGTACCATTTATTTATAATAATGTATATTACGGCAGTTATACCGAAGATGTTGCGGAGAATATTCTTCCTGAATGTGACAGAATAGTTGTAACAGATAATGACGGAGACGGAATCGGGGATGTGGTAAAAGGAGAAAAATACACACATTATCTTATAAAAAATGTTTCGGTAATGAAAGAAAGCATTGTATTTAAGAATGACGGCGGAACATTGGATATTATAGATTCGTCAACAGTTGAATTTATCTATAACAATACATTGATGGAATCAATAGAGTCGTTGAAAGCAGATGACATTCTGACTGTTCTTGAGGCAGAACGAATTGATAAAAGCAAGGTATTTATTGCAACCGTTACAAGAGATATGGCAGAAGGAACAATAACAAGCTATGCTAAAAATGACATTGGAGAATATTACATAGTAGACGGTGAAATGTATTATCTGTCGGATGAATATATACGTTATATGGAATCAGGAACTCAGCAGAAGCCTAAGGCAGGCACATATGTACAGCTGTATATAGGCGCTGATTCAAAAATAGTGGCATCAAAAACAGAAGATGATTTTTCATACGGATATATTATGTCATTAATATATGATGAAAGTGAAGAATTTGTAAGACTTAAGGTATATACTACCGAAGGAAGTGCAAAGGCATACTATTTTGCCGATAAAGTTAAATTGTATAATGAAGATAATCTTGAAGGTAAGAGATACGATAAAAAGGAAGCATATAATTTATATTTGAATGAAGGAACTTCCGTAAATGATGTAGTAGCATACACTTTAAATTCAGAGGGGCTTGTAACTTCAATCGTAAAACCTATTAACAGAACGGCATATGCTCATGGCTCGATATCTTATCCTCTTACTCTTGATTATGACGGTACAGGTCAGAATCCCCGTATGTACAGAAATGTATTTAATCAAAAATATAAAATGGACAATACAGTATCCATAATGGTACGTCCGTCAGACGAAAATCTCATAGGTGACGAAAAAGCATATGAAATGAGAACGGGAAATTATTGGAGCGTTGAACACTATTTCAATGGTGAAAATATAAAACTGTATAATTGCAGTGAATTTTATGTACCCGGCTTTTGCATAATGGAAGGTGTTTCAAGCACGGATTTAAGTCAGGGCGAGGGACGTGTACATATGTATTGTATTGATGAAATTTCAAATGTTCTTGATGAAGATGATATGCCTATTGTGCAGATAAGCTATTATGAAAACGGAAATCTTCAGACGTCAGCAATTTCCGATGATGTTGTGTTTGTGGATGCGGGACTTTTCTGCGATGTTGATTCGGTAGAAGAACTTCAAAAGGGAGATATAATTCAATTTGACAAAAACTCTCTGGGTAAAATAAATATCATACGAGTTTTCTTCAGTATTCAGGATAGACCGGATACGTACGGTGCTTATCGTTACAGCGGAAAGGTTACAAGTGGAGGTAAAGAATATATTGAACCTTCAGAGGATGCATTAGGCGGTATGGAATCACTTGACTTAATTTATGCAAAGGTGGTTGACATAGAATCAAATGTTGCATTGGTCAATTCATCAAAATCGGGAACCGATGCAAAACATATTTATCCCGTAACAATAGGACACAGTGTGTACGGAAGTGTTTATTATAATATTTATGACACAAAAGCAAAGAAGGTAACAGTCGGATCTTTGAGTGAAATTCAAGCCGGAGACGAGGTTGTTATGAGAAGATATTATAACCATGTAATGGATGTTGTTATAATTCGTTAAGTATTTAAAAAGGCATAAAATGCTTTTTAAAATAGCAATGAAAATTATATAAAAAGAAAGGCGGTAACAAAATGAAAAGAACAAACAAAATCTTAGCTGTTTTGGTTTCTGCGGCAATGTTTTCGGGAATAATGCCGGCAATAATGAGTTCTGCAGAAGATATTAATCTTAAAACAAGTGCCGGTGTTGCTTTTGAAGATTTTGAAGATTATGATGTGGGAGTAATCGCAGAAAGTGCCGGAAACCATACTTTTGGAAACTTTGAGTTTACCTTGTATGCAAATGATAAAATTGAAATTGCTGAAGAAAACGGAAACAAATATCTTAAAATTACAAGGGGAAGCACATCAGGCTCAGACACAACAATAAGATATAATTTCTCGGAAGTACAAAAAGAAGGTACGGTTACTGTTTCTTATGATTTTATACCGGAAGAAAGCAGTAAAAATTTTCAGGGTTTCGGAGTGCTGGAAAAGGAAGATAAAGGTGTTATACAGAACATTATAACTTATAACAAAGATGTATATGTTGACGGTAATTTGACTGCTGAATGGTATGTTTCAAATATTTTGGGACATATGGTACATTCAAGTATAACACAATCTGTCGAAATAAATGGCGATGGTTCACAATATGTTTTTACTGCAAATTCCACAACCCCTGAAAATGAGAATAAGGTATCAACAAAAACGAGAACGGTTAATGCCGATTCAGTGGGAAGTATCAGATGGTCGATAAGAAATCATTCGGTACTGTCACATAACGGCCCGGATAAAAATGAAGATGCTTCAAATGCAGGAATATATCGTATAGATAATATTGCTGTAGGAAACATTCTGAATATAAATGAAGCCGGCAAAATTGTTGAGGATTTCGACGGATATACCGAAGGTACAGGCGTATCTGACGGAAACAGCACCACTTTGGGATATGTTACTCTTACGGCACCGGCAGGGGACAAAGTAAGCATTGAAAAAGATCCGACAACAAACAGCAACGCTTTGAAATTTGAAAAGGGTGACAATACATCCGCTTTATACGCAGCATTTGATTTCGGCGATGTTTCGGGCAAGAAGATCAAAGTCTCATTTGACGTCCGTTTTGAAAATCACAGCAAATTGGTAAGAAACTTCCCGTCATTGGGAGGAGTTAAAAGCTGGGGATTCTTCAAATACGGAATATGGTGGAATTATGTAGGCGGCGGTAATACGATGGCAGGAAGTCTTAGCGCCGAGGATAAAGATAATTACACAAACATAACCTTGACCTATGACCCGACCATATTTGAAAACAATGTAACTTCAACGATAACAAGAGCAAACGGAGAGGTGCAAAATTCATCGGACACGGCACAAGTAAAAGATTTCGGAGTGCTTTCGTTCAGTATTGAAAACGCCATAGACGGCGGTACAAACAGCGATTATTTCTCACATATGGGACCTGATTCGGGAACAGGTATTTACTGGATAGATAATGTAAGCATTGAATATGTATCATTGAATTTATTGAGAACAAGTATAAAAGACGGAGAAACGAATGTACCTTATAACAGAAACCTGACATTGACATTTAACGAGCCTGTTGCAGACAACGCAAAGGACTCAATAATGATTGCCGAGGGAGATACATTCCTTACAGAAGGTGTGAATTATTTTGTTAATCTTTCGGATGATAAAAAGATTATTACGATTTCTGCACCTGATGGATGGAAGTACGAAACAAGTTACAGCGTAATGGTTAGTCCGATAAACGCACAGGAATCAATGACTCCTTTTGAAGGAACAATGATTAACTTTGTAACGGGAAAATACACACCGTATCTTGTTAATGATTATTTTGACGAATTTGAAATCGGTCAGAAATGGGAAGGACCATTGAACTTACAAATAGGCAGTTCAAATCAGATTACATTACATCTTACCGAAGGTGACAGTGTGGAATTTGCGTATGATGATGCAACAGGTCAAAACGGATTTAAACTCAGAAAGGGTTCTACAGAAGGATCTTTGGAGTTTATTTACAGCTTCCCTGAAACCTACAATAACGGAAAATATACCGTTAAGGTTGATGAGAGAATACAAAATTATTCAAAAGGCTTTAACCGTTGGCCGTCAATGCTGTCACAGGCAGATACAGGTGAAATTGAAAGAGGAATTGTTGGTGCCGGAGGTTATTGGCTCGGTCAGACAGGAAGATGGAACGGAACAGACCGTTGGGGTGTTGACTGGAGCGGAGATGAAACTTCAAGATACATAACAGGTTATCCTATAAACGAAAGAACAGAGGTAATAGGAGAACTGACAACAGGACTGGGATACAGATACGGATTACATAACCTTCAAAATGATAATTATTATTACAGCTTGGAGCCGGCAACAGAAACCGAAACTCTCGGCGGAGTTCTTATGAGAATAAAGGAAGGCGGAACACCATATCAGGACGGTTGGGTACCGGGAACACAGGTTGATGAGGATACAGAAAACAATCC
Source organism: uncultured Clostridia bacterium (assembly GCA_944392335.1). Lineage (GTDB taxonomy): Bacteria > Bacillota > Clostridia > UBA1381 > UBA1381 > RGIG1988. The sequence goes on along the minus strand of CALXWJ010000081.1, from coordinate 36,052 downwards.
AAACAATGACGCTATTGCATGGATTTACGGTGTAACTGTTGAAAAAGCAGTACTTGATGTTGAAACAACATCATTTGAAAACAGCAGCTTTAATTTCGACCCGTCAGGACAATTTACAATTACATTTAATGAAAAACTGGATTCTTCTACTGTAACACCGGAAACTGTATTGATTTATAAAAACGGTGAATTGGTTACATCATATGAATATTCGGTAAGAATATTGGAGGATGGAAAAACAATATTGGTGGATGTTGCAGAGGGAATTATGTATGGAACAACATACACAATAAATGTAACAAAGGCAGTTAAAGCAGAAGATACAAGAATAGGAGAAATGGTTCTCGAAAAGAGTTATACAATAAAAACAGAAGAATATGAGGATAATGTGAATCCGGATATTGTTTGGTCAACAATTCCTGACGGTTCTGAAAATATAGATCCTTTAACTCAGAGCATTATTTTAAGAACGGACGTATTGCTTGATCAGAGCACAATAAATAAATCGAATGTAAAGGTTTATGAAAATGACAGCCTGATTGACAATTATACTGTAACTCCAAGCGGATTGTTCGCGATTGAAGTAGGATTTGACGCACTCAAGAAAGACAGTGTATATAAAATTACCGTAACAGGCTTAAAGAGCGGCGGAGAGTCAAATCTTCCGATGACACAGGATTACACAATGCAGTTTACAACAAGAGGAGATATTTATACTTCAAATGTTGACTCAACAATCAGTGCGGACGGCACAAAATCACAGATTACCGCAGAACTTCACAATGCATGCGGCAGTGACGTTAATTATCAGACCGCAGGAGTTTTAAAAGACGCTGATGGAAAGATTTTATCTATTACCACAGGATCGAGCGGAATACTTTCTGATGGCGATGTGTGTGATATAATTGTTGAAGCCGATACAAATCCGGCTGCAGAATCTTTTGAATTATACATTTGGGACAGTCTGGATTCAATGAAGCCGCTGACAAAGAAGATAACAACGGATTCTGTAAATCAAAGAACTTACGGATACGACAACTATATTGACCCTCAAAAACCGTTGAACATTGGATTTATCGGTGGTTCAATAACACAGCAGGGACAGTATACAACTCCGTTAATGACAAGTCTTAACACATTTTTAAGACAGGATAACCCTGACAGACAGATAAAGTATAATGTTGAAGGTGTCGGCGGAACAGGTTCAGATTTAGGTCTTTACAGACTTGAAAAAGATATTATCAGCACAAATCCGGATATTGTATTTATAGAATTTGCCGTAAATGATGCAGGTTCAAGCGTTGCACAGCAAACTATGGAGGGCATGATAAGAAAATTAATGAAGCTTGAACATCAGCCGATGGTAATTTTATTGGATCTTACTACAGAAAATCATTCAAGTCTTGCAGCAATCGAAGCATGGCAGCCTTTGATGAGCGAATATGAAATAGGCTATGTGAATGTTGCAGAATACTTAATAGCAAATGAAGCATCCCAAAGTAATCCGGACGGATTTGTCTGGAAAACCGAGTATTTGTCACAATATCCTGAGGCTACCGCATTAACAGGCAGTGACGGAGTACATCCAAATGCTGACGGCGGAAAAATATATGCTAATTATATAAACGAAGTTTTGACATCAAGTCCCGAAGTGTTCTTTAAAACAATGAATTATGTTGAAAATCCTGTTTCGGGAGTGGAGTATAACAATCCGAGAATGATACCTTGGAGTGCTGCACAGTACGATACAAACTGGACGGTCAACTCGGGAATGAATTGGGCATTTGAAAAAGGTATGGCACAGGCAACATCCTCCGGTGCAACTCTTACATATAAATTTACCGGAACAGCAATAGGATTATATTTGCCGAAATCAACAAAGGCAACAAGTGCAGCTTATTCGATTGACAATGGTGCATATACAGGAAATGTAAGCGGAACATCAGGTGTTACAACGGAAATGCCGATGGCATCAATGATTAAATCTGACCTTGCTGATGGTGAACACACAATAACAATTACAGTTAATAATGCAGATAATCTTGATTTTAAATTTGGATATTTTATGGTAGATTAATTAAAAAATAAGGGGCGGGAAACTTGCCTGCCCCTTAAATTTTGCATTTGTAAAGGTATACAAAATTTTTGCATATCTTTAGAAACGCAAAAATACAAATAAAAGAAAGGAAAACTGTAATGAAAAAAACATTCAAATTATTTTGTTATATAATAATTACTTCGATTCTTACCGGTTCTATGCCAGTTACATATGCTGGAAATAATAATTATGATATAATGATTTTTGCAGCACAAAGCCGTGTTATTATAAAAGACGGTGAAAAATTACAGACGGAATATGAACCGTATTTTAATAACGGCGTATATCTTCCGGCAGAGCTTGTTTCGGAATTTACACAACCAACCGGAAATGACGTTAATGCAGATGATTTAAGAAATATGGGATTTGAAGTTTATGAGTCCGTGCGGTACGGTTTTTTGGCTGTGGGAAATATTTCTCAAATGAACAGTGAAAATGATGAAAATATTATAAAACAATTTGGTATATATATATCTGCTGGAGGAAATGATTCAAATTCCGGATACCCATCCTCTCCGGTAAAATCTTTTGAACGTGCAAGAGAATTATATAGAGAGTACCGTGAAGGTGACGTTAATTATAATGGAAAAATATTTGTCCATGCAGGAATTTACAGACGTGATGAGAGTTTCACCTTGAATTCGGCTGATACGGGAATGACTATTGAGGCATACGGTGACGGAGAAGTTTTAATAAAAGGTTCTGTTAAACTTCCCAGGTCCTCTTTCAGAAAGGTAACAGATACGGACTTTTTGCAAAAAGTCCCTCAAAATGCAGTTGATAAAATATATGAAATAGACTTGTCAGATTATCTTAATTCAATTATACGTCATCCGGAATATAATCCTCTTCATGGAGGAACTGCATATTATGAACTGTTTGTGGGAGGTGTAGCTCAGACAATTGCAAGATGGCCAAATTATGATTTTGCATTGACCGGCAATGTGTCAGGCGGTGGATTGACCTTTGAATCAGATTCAAAAAGGCTTGAAAAATGGAAAAATTCAAAAGATGCCATGGTTGCAGGTTACTGGACGCATAACTGGGCGTTTGAACACATCTATATCGGTGATGTTGACGTAGACAACTCTACTGTTACATTATCAAAACAGCTGCAATACAGTGACGGAATTGTAAAATCACAAAGATACTATGCCATGAATATGCCGGAGGAAATGGACATACCGGGCGAATATTATATAGACAGCGATGCAAAAAAACTCTATTACTATCCTGCTGAGAGCTTTTTGGAAAATGATCCCGAACTTAGCGTTCTTACTTCAACAATGTTTGTGACAAACGGTGCGGATAATGTTACAATTTCCGGACTTACCTTTGAATATACAAGAGGAAATGCAATATCATGCGATAACGGCGACAACATTGTTATTGATTCATGTGTTATCAGAAATATAGGAAATCAGGCAATAAGCGTAAATACCTCTAACAGCACTGTAAAAAATTGTGAGATATATAATGTTGGGGGAGCAGGTATATATATGACATCGGGAACTCAAAGTACCCTTACGCCGGGAAACGGTAAAATAATTAACAATAACATTTATAATTTCGGAAGAATTTTCCGTACCTATCAGTCGGCTATAAATATATCGGGTGTGGGTAACACCGCATCATATAATACAATACATGATGCCCCTCACAGCGGTATAAGATTCGGCGGAAATGATAATGTTATATCACACAATGAAATATACAATGTAGTTATTGAGTGTTCGGACAGCGGCGCAATTTATACGGGCAGAAACTGGACAAGCTGGGGTAATGAAATATCATATAACTATATGCATGACATAAAAAAAGATGAAGAATTAACAAGCTTTACCGTTTCAGCCGTTTACATTGACGATATGTTCTGCGGAACTACGGTAAAAAATAATGTATTTGAAAATTGTACACAGGCAGCGCTTTTCGGCGGAGGAAAAGGAAATGTATTTTCTGATAATATACTGATAGACTGCGATAACGGAATTGATTATGATGACAGAGCGGTTACCGGAAACTGGGCGCATTATTATGTTATATCAGGGGGATCGGTATATGAGGGAATAAAGAATTTATTATCGGATCCGAATGTAGATATTGAATTGTGGAAGTCCAAATATCCGGGTTTTTCTCAGATGATTGAAGATATTTATGCATATCAGGCTGATCCGTCCTATGAAACAGGCTACCCTAAAAACGTAACCATAACAGGAAATATAAATTACGGAGAAAATACACAAAACAGTAATTATGACTATATTTCTCCCTATGTATATGAATATGGTACAGTGGCAGATAATACATATACAACAGAGTATGGACAGGTGAATATTCCCCAAAGCGGTGCATCGGATACTCTTTGGAACAGTGAATGGACGGTTTTTTCTCCTGCAAGCGGCCGGCTTTATGATACGGGTGAGATCGAATTTGTCTGGAGCCGTAACGGAGGGGCAGAGAAGTATGAAGTAACAATAACTGACTCCAAAGGAGAGGAAATATTAAAAGACACTACATTAAAAAATGGATATAATATCACAATTGGTAAAAAAGGAGTGTATAATTGGACTGTTACCGCTTACCGCGGACAAGAGCAAAAATCTATTAACGGTTCTTTTGAAATTTTAAAGGATATTGAAATATCCCAAAGCTATTTTGGCGGAACTGATTTTGAAAATGTTGATTTGAAGCAATTGAGAGAACAATTCGGATGGAGTTTTAAAATTTCAGACGGGGACAGTATTTCTGTAAAACAGGATGAAAACGGAAACAGCTACCTTGAAATGATAAGAAACGAAGCAAATTTGTGGTCGGGAAGCGAAACATATGCAAAAATGGATTTCACACCGAAAACACAAGGGAAAATAACCGTAACCTATGATATAATGCTTGAAAATTTCAGAGCCGGATTCAGAGACATGGGAAGTGTGCAGTCAAGAAGCGGACAGGACGTAATGAGATTGTTTACACATATGCTTTGGTTATATGCAATGGGTACAGACAGCGGCAAATACAATTTCCAATTGTCAAATCAGCCGAATAATCAATATCTTACTGTAAAAAGAGTTATAGATTTGGATAATGATACATATTCCATGGATATTTACAGAGAAGGTGTAAGAATTGGTCATGCTGGAAGTTATCAGTGCAATGACGCAGAGGCAGGAAGCCTTATGTTCAGACTTGCATACTTAAACCCGTTTGAGCCGGCAGGAGGAACGGGAAATGCTGTTTACAGGATTGATAATATTTCCGTTGACATGGGTGAGCTTGCAGTAGCATATACATATCCCGAAAATAAAGAAGATGATGTATCTGTTGATTCCGAAATAAATATAAAACTAAATACAAAAGCTGATGCACAAAGCGTAAATTATAATACAGTATCGGTTTATGAAAATGAAAGACAGCTTTCGGCGGATGAATACAGTGTAAATGTACAAAACAACGATATTGTGATAAATATATTGGAGGGAATGAAAGAGTCTTCACAATACAGAGTTGTATTGTCAAAAAATATTCTTCCCGATTCTTTTACTCATGGTGAAATGTCAGTAGATTACAGTTTTTCATTTAATACAAAAAAACAGGAAAATTACATATATACTGCAGAATGTTTTGAAGAATACGAAACCGGCACATTGCCGCAGAATACCGACTGGTCCTTTAGTGTCGCGCAGGGTGACAGCATGAGTATTGAAGAAGATATATACGGAAACAAGGCTTTAAAAATAATAAGAGCGGCAGAAAATCTTGAATCAAAAAGTCAAACCTATGCAAAACTTAATATAAATAAAGAAATTCAAAGACAACCCATAACGGCAAGTTTTGATTTGAGAATTGAAAACTACAGAGGAGGAATAAAAAATCTCGGTAGTTTGGGAGCGTCAAACGGGATTATTGCATCTTTGTTTACACATTCCGCATGGATGTACGGTGTTTCAACATCAGGGTATAACACATATCTGTCTACAATGCCGAATAATGTTTATCTTACGATAAAACGTGAAATTGACACAGTAAACGGGACATACAGCATATGGGTATACAGAGACGGTACTCTGATAAGCACATCACAAAACAGACAATGTAATACAGCTGATGCAGAATACATATTATTTGAAACAGCCTATCAGGAACCATATAAAATATATGGAGATACAGGAGATGCAGTGTACTGGATTGATAATATCCGTATTGATTCGGGGAATATGGGGGTATACAAGGTAATCCCTGAGGACAATTCTGAATCAGAAAGTATTGACAGCATAAAAATGTACTTTAATTGTGATATTAATCCTGATACAGTAAATGCAAATACTTTGAAAATTTATAAATATTCATTGCCTTTATCGGAAAATCAATACAGTGTAACTGTAACGGGCAATATTTTAAAAATTGATTTTAACAGTCCGGTGGATAACGGCGCAGACTGTACTGTACAAGTAACCAAAGAAATACTGCCCAAAAACAGTAATGCAGTAAATTCAATGGGTAAAGACTATACCTTTAATTTTAAAACATTATATGACAGCAATGAAAATGTTGTTGCCTCCTATGATTTTGAGGACTGGGATGGATTTTCGTTAAATCAGCCCGGTGTATATCATCATAATGGATGGACTTTTGAATTATCCGAGGGTGACAGTATAAGTGTTGAAACAGACAGCAAAACCGGTAATAAAGGATTGAAATTAACTAAAGGAACAGATGAGTCTTTATTAAAAGCGTATCTTGATTATGAGGTTTCGGGGGATGAATTAATAAAAATATCATATGATACGAGATTTGAAAGACAAAGCCGCAGAATACATGACTGGGGTACGGCTTTAAATCAGAATAATTCCCCATTTTTAAAGATGGTTGTATTCGGTGGCGGATACTGGCACAGAACTATTGGAGATACAAAAAGATATCTGTGCGGGTTAAATGAAAATGTTACAACAACCGAACAGATTTTAAATGCAGCTGTAAATGAGTATACCGTCAGTGTTTATCGAAACGGTGAAAAGATAACCGAAAAAAGTGAAAATGCAAGCAATAACGGTCTGCCGTCTGAAATTATGTTTTCCGTAAGCAACATACGTGACAATTATGCCGGGGAAGATACGGGAAACGGTATATACTGGATAGATAATGTCACTGTTACGGAAATTCTGACTCCAAAGGTAGCAGACATTACATCTGACAACTTAAATACTGCAAAAATCATATTTAACAAAAATATTGATACGGAAAGTGTAAGCAGAAGTAATATTAAAGTTTATGATAACGGTGTTTTAATTAACGCTTACACTACAGAGTGTTTAAATCAAAAGGAGATTTCGGTTAATTTTTCAAATACAATGACCGAAGGACATACTTATACTTTTGTAGTTGACGGCATCGTTTCAGAAACCGGAAGTACAATGATTGAAAAAGAGACATATACAATTGAATGTACGAAAATATTTGATGTAACTAATGTAAAAGATGTCAACGGAAATGTTGAATTTGAAGTAAAAAGCAACATTTCAGAATATGTGTGTATCGCAGTGTTAAAAGATGTTTTGGGAAAAATTGTTGATATTACTGTTCTTGACGGGCAAAAGACAAATATATTGGAATACAGCTATGATGCAGAAACAGGCACACCGGAGTTTTATTTCTGGAGAAGCTTGGAAAACATGAATCCTTTGACACCAAAGATTTCTTCTCAAAAATAATAATTAAAGAAGTGCAGATAATTGTTATAAAAAAAATCTATCAGGTAAAGCTAAGTATAAACTGCAATATTTTAATGAAATGAGGATTTTAATATGTGTACTGCTTTTACATTACAGAATGAGTCTTTATATTTCGGACGAAACATGGATATAGAATATTCTTTTAAAGAAAGGGTAGTTATAACTCCCCGCGAGTTTGCTATATCAACAAAATGTATGGGGAATTTAAATGAACATTATGCTATAATCGGAATGGCAAATGTAACGGACAATTATCCTTTGTATGCGGAAGCTGTAAATGAAAATGGACTTTGTATGGCAGGACTAAACTTTCCGGAAAATGCCAAATATATTTCGGAGGAAAAGTCATCAAAAAAAATGCTTACACCATATGAATTAATTTTATATACATTGGGAAGCTGCAAAAATTTATCGGAAGCTAAAAATCTTTTAAAAGATATTGATATTGTTAATATACCGTTTATACCGTCGCTTTCATTAGCGCCTCTGCATTGGATAGTATCAGATAAATCGGGAAGTATTACGGTGGAATATACTAAAACCGGAATGAATATTTATGATAATCCATACGGTGTATTAACAAATAATCCGCCGTTTGAGTTTCACTGTGAAAATGTTCGGCAGTATATTCATCTTTCGGCAGGTTATGCACAAAATAAATTCTCCGATTCTCTTGAATTGATTCCGTTTTGTCAGGGTGCGGCAGCTTTTGGACTTCCCGGTGATTATTCATCCGCATCAAGATTTATAAAAACATTATTCTGTAAAATGAACAGTGTATGTGAAAATAATGAGGAGTCGTATGTATCGCAGGTTTTTCATATTTTGGATTCTGTTGCAATGATACAGGGTACAGTGATAACTTCTGAGGAAAAAGAAGACATTACAAGATACAGTTGTTGTATAAATGCATCAGAGGGTATATATTATTATAAGACTTATTGGAACAATCAGATAACCAAAATCACATTGACAGAAAAAAGAAAACAGGAATCAGATTTAATTTTATTTGAATTAAATACCAAACAGCAGTTTATTGTAGAGTGATATAATATTTAAAACGAAAGATAAGGTACGGGAAAATGATTATAAGAAAATATCAGCCGAAAGACTGTAAAGAAATAACCGAACTTTTTTACAATACCGTTCATACAGTCAATAAAAAAGATTATACAAAAGAACAATTGGAGGTTTGGGCACCGGTTAATGCTGATTTGGAAAAGTGGAATAAATCCTTAACAGAGCATTACAGTCTTGTTGCGGTTGAAAAAGGTATTATAACAGGTTTTGCCGACATTGATGAAACAGGTTATCTTGACAGACTCTATGTTCATAAGGATTATCAGAAAAAAGGTGTTGCGACTGCTCTTTGTGACAAGCTGGAAGCAAGAGCTTTTGAAAAGATTGTCACTCATGCTTCGATAACCGCAAAACCTTTTTTTGAAAAAAGAGGATATAATGTCATAAAAGAACAGCAGGTTTTAAGAGGGGGATTGCTTTTGACAAATTATGTTATGGAAAAGAGTATATAAATATATGACAGTAGGAGAAGTAAAAAGATGATTATATTAATCGGAGGAGCTTCGCATACGGGGAAAACGGCGCTTGCTCAGAAATTACTTGAAAAGTACAAATTTACTTATTTATCAATAGATCATTTAAAAATGGGGCTTATAAGAAGTAAGTATATTGATTTGACGCCGGAAGATGACGAAAAACTTAAACAGTATCTTTGGCCTATTATAAGGGAAATTATTAAGACGGCAATAGAAAATAATCAAAATCTTATTGTGGAAGGTGTTTATATCCCTTTTGATTGGAAAGATAGTTTTGATAATAAATATCTGAAGGATATTCGCTGTTATTTTATTATTATGACAAAGGAGTATATAAAAAAACATTTTACAGAAATAAAAAAATATGCGTCAGTTATTGAACATAGGTTGGATGATACATACTGCAGTATTGATACGGTATTAAAAGAAAATGAATATAATTTATTTATGTGTAAAAAATACGGATGTAATTATATTTTAATAGAGAATGAGTATAATCCTGATATTGACTTATGAATTTTTGATCCACTGCAAATTTTTTATATCCGTAACAATGTAGTATAACTGTGACAGAATGTCCCTGATGTAATCAGCGGCGCATTCCATATTTGTGATCAGTGTGAATACAATCTTTCGATGATTACAGCGCAAGCTCTGCTTAAGGTCTTGCCATCGTTGAATGACGTACAAGATATTATTGAAAAAAATATAATTAAAAGTAAAGGTCTAACAAGCAAATTTCCTTGCAGTAATTATAAAAGGGAAATTTGCTTGTTGTTTTATTATGTAACGTCTGCAATATAAAATTCACAAAAAACATTGTTGGGCGCTGTTAAATTTGTTTATAATTGAACTTGACTTAAAAAGTTTTTAATTTTATAATATAAAGTTGGGATATGTTATATTTAAAATAAAATCAATCCATATAACTGCATCCATGTTGTCCCCCCGCCGTAATCGGCAGCGGGTTACATATTTGTAATCAGCAAGAGTACAATCTCCCACTGGTTACAACAAAGCACGGTCTGCGCTCTTGTCCTCTTCCAAGACGGGACAAGCCCTTATTGAATTTTTCGATAATTATATATTTGGTTTAAATCGGTGAAAGGTAGGAGTAGTATGGAAACATATACAATATTTAGGGATCTTGCCATTATTATTGTGGCAGCAAAGCTGTTTGGTATTCTTGCAAGAAAAATCAATGTGCCACAGGTTGTGGGCGAAATTATAGCGGGACTTGTGATAGGCCCGAGTGTGTTGGGGATTGTGGAGCAAAGTGATTTTTTGAATATGATGGCTGAAATAGGGGTTATTTTGCTTATGTTTTCGGCAGGTCTCGGAACCAATTTAAAGGATCTTATAAGAACGGGGCCGACAGCTTTTATGGTTGCTCTTTGCGGAGTTTTGGTGCCGCTGATTTTGGGAACGGTATTGTATATGCTTTTTTACGGATTTTCACCGCTTGGCTCTCCTGAATTTTATAAGGCGGTATTCATAGGTGTTATTTTGACGGCTACATCGGTAAGCATAACGGTAAAAACTCTTGAAGAGCTCGGAAAATTAAAAACCGAACTGGGAGTCACGATCGTAAGCGCCGCCATTATAGATGACGTTATCGGGATTATTGCCCTGACGATTGTTGTTGGTCTTGGAAGCGGCACACAGGATACTGGTATATTATCGATTATTATAAGAAGTATTTTGTTTTTTGTATGCTCCGGAGTTGCCGGATTTATTTTCTATAAAATATTTAAATTTCTCGATTATAAATACGAACATTCGAGAAGGATACCGATTTTGGGATTGGCGTTATGCATGTTTTTATCATATGCTGCGGAACAATATTTCGGTGTTGCGGATATAACGGGAGCCTTTGTTGCCGGGATCATTTTGTGCAGTATTGAAGATGCCCCGTATATTGAACGTAAAATGAATATAAGCTCTTATATGCTTTTCGGTCCGGTGTTTTTTGCGGGAATAGGATTAAAAACGGATATACATGGAATATCTTCGACGATACTGGTCTTTTCGGTTTGTTTTGTGATCGTTGCGATGATCACGAAAGTTATTGGCTGCGGACTTGTGATGAAGCTTACAAAACATTCATGGCTAGACAGTGCAATAGTCGGTGTCGGAATGATGACAAGGGGAGAAGTTGCATTGATAGTCGCGCAAAAGGGGTTATCTATAGGAATGCTTGAATCGGTATATTTTACACCTGTTATTTTGCTGATAATCACGTCCTCAGTCTTAACACCTATATTATTAAAGGTATTATATAAAGTTGATTCAAATTCAAAAGAAAAAGCGATAAATGCTGCCAATTAAATATTTGGGAAAGCGCGAAATAATTGATAAAAAACACGAAACTACAATAAAATTGCTGTGGGTTTTGTAAACTGTGGACAAGATGTACCGCCGCCTTTGCGGGCGGCGGGTTTTCATATCTGTGATAGGTGTGAGAGTATGATCTCCCACTGATTACAGCGCAGCACCGTAGGAGCGATACACGAATCGCCTGTTTCATTTTGTCCTCGCCCAAGGCGGAACAAGCTCTTATTGAAGTCAATCATAAGCCCTCCGGAATATCCGGAGGCTTGCTGGTTTTATAGGGCATATTACCGGCATGGATTTAAAGGAAAGCCTGCAAAGCAGTCCTGCCAGGCAGCAGGCTTATCTTGTGTGTCGGGCATGGCGCATATTTAGTTGGTGAAAGTCCAACCGCGGGTATTTACCACAAGATTTTGTTACACACTTCATCCACTTCCGCCTCACAATGGATAGTTTGTGCTTCACTAATGGTTGGTTGATACGTACCCACATAACAGACTTTCACCGTTTGGATAAATGCCATGCTCAGCGCACTAAAAAACTGCCGCAGAATTATCTGCGGCAGCAATATGATCATATTAAATAATCAAGCTGAGTAAACACTGCATTGTGTCTTATCTCTGCCCTTTCTTTCAAATTTAACCTTACCGTCGATAAGAGCAAATAAAGTGTCGTCGCTTCCTTTACCGACATTCACTCCCGGGTGGATCTTTGTACCGCGTTGTCTGACAAGAATGTTTCCTGCCAAAACAGCTTGACCGTCCGCTCTCTTGACACCAAGTCTTTTCGATTCGCTGTCACGACCGTTTTTTGTACTACCCATACCTTTTTTATGAGCCATTTAAAACACCTCTGCTTTCGATTAAAATCATTTCAAAACTAAGCGTTGATCTTTTCGACCGTTACCTTTGTATAAGGTTGTCTGTGGCCTTTCTTTTTACGCTCGTTCTTCTTTCTCTTCATTTTGAAAACGTAAATTTTCTTTGATTTACCCTGCTTTTCAACTTTAGCACTCACCGTAGCGCCCTCTACCAAAGGAGTGCCAACGGTCAGGTTTTCTCCGTCGGAAACTGCCAATACCTTATCAAAGGTTATTGTTTCACCTGCTTCGGTATCGAGCTTTTCAACATATATAACGTCCCCTTCGGATACCTTATACTGCTTTCCTCCTGTTTCGATCACAGCGTACATAAAAACACCTCCTTATAAATATGAAGTCGCGCTGTCATGGGTATTGCCTCCGCAATTTTATGACCCATTCCATGCGGATACTATATTAGTATAACAAAAAAAGCCATTATTGTCAATAGTTTTGATAAATTTTTATTATTTTAGTATTTGTGACAGAAATTTTTAACGCATTATACCCTTTTTTATACGCTATACTGTATCGGCATTATTTATTTTCCTCTGTTTTTTTTGAGAATATTTTATTCAATAATACCGTACATAATGCAATCACTGCTATTACAACGAGAATACCCAGCATACCCTCGCCCATATATTTCAGATTTGTTATGAAATTCATAGGATTAAATGTCATCTTACATCACCTTTCCATGATATCTTAAGATTTTGTTTTAAAATTAATTCATTATTTTAAATTCACCTGTTAAAGGAAAAAGTTTAATATCAATCCGCCCGCAATAACTGATGCAATTTGTCCCGAAACATTTACGCCGATTGAATGCATCAAAAGGAAATTTTGCGGATCCTCCTTGAGCCCCATTTTATGAACGACACGTCCCGACATCGGAAATGCCGATATTCCCGAAGCACCTATCATCGGGTTTATTTTTTTCTTCAAAAACAGGTTCAAGACCTTTGCAAACAAAACACCGCCCGCAGTATCAAAAATAAACGCGACAAGCCCCAATCCTAAAATCAGAAGCGTTTCGAACCTCAAGAAGCTTTCTGCCTGCATTTGCGATGCTATTGTAATTCCCAAAAGTATTGTCACAAGATTTGCAAGTACGTTTTGCGCCGTCTGTGAAAGGCTGTCCAAAACCCCGCACTCCCTTATAAGGTTTCCGAACATCAAAAATCCGATAAGTGATACAGATGACGGTGCGACAAGTCCCGCAATTACCGTGATAACTATTGGGAATAAAATTTTCGTTGTCTTTGAAACATTGCTCGGCTTATAATCCATCTTGATTAAACGTTCTTTTTTGGTTGTCAGAAGTTTTATAACGGGCGGCTGTATTATCGGCACCAATGCCATATACGAATATGCCGCAACCATTATTGCCCCCACATATTTTGAATCAAGCATCTGGGCAACAACGATAGAGGTCGGTCCGTCCGCAGCCCCTATAATGGCAATGGACGCCGCATCCTTTATATCAAAGAACATTGACGCGGTACACAAAGTAAAGAATATTCCAAACTGCGCCGCCGCCCCGAAAATCATCAATTTAGGATTGGAAAGCAACGGCCCGAAATCTATCATCGCGCCTATTCCTATAAAAAGTATAAGCGGGAACAGTTCGTTTGCAATTCCGGCATTATATAATGTGGTGAGCGCACCCTCGCTTCCTACCGCACCCGAAAACGGTATGTTTACCAGTATCGCGCCAAATCCTATGGGCAATAACAGGGTGGGCTCCATATCCTTTTTGATTGCAAGGTAAATAAGTACGCCTCCTATTATCCACATAATTATCAGCTTTGTAAATTCCATCGGTGATATTGTCAAAAGATTTTGTATTATGGATTCCATTTTTTTATCACTAACTCCTTTTCGCAAATAATATCATATTTTTTTGCCATAAATAAAATGATTTTTAAATATTGTCGGTATTCAAACAGCATATCGGAATGCCCTCATACAAATAAAAGCTGTATATCGGCAAAATATCCGGATTGGTCTTTGTAACGTTTAATATGTCGGATAACCCGATAACGCCGTTTTTATCCGGATTACAGCTATATGTATATATGTATCAAAATACACCGCTCCGGCACCGCCGTTTGCTTTGCAAAGGAAATCCCGCTGTATCGGTCATAATAACCGTTTCATAACCGAAAATACATTGATACCGGCAAAATCGATCCGTTAAATGCCGTAACCGCTTTTTTCGATTCGATCCCTGCACCAAAAGCATAAAAAATATCTCTCATGGGAATAAGGGTCGTATCATTTTCGATCACGGGGGCATATTGATTGTTCAATGATTTTCCGTCAATAAATACCTGCACTTTTGCCGACGCCGATATGCCAAACGCCGAAATTGCCACCGCGGCAAACAGAAATATTTTTTTAATAACATCATCCTTTCATAAAAACAAACAGCATTAAAATTCTGTCTTCGGTAAAATCATACCGATCACGCCGTACCATACTATATTATATTATATCCGTCTTTTTGTCAAGTTAATTTTTGATATTGATGGCAAACATTACTACCGGATAACACATATCTTGCTCTTGCCGGGATCATGCCGGCAAAAAAACGGTAAAGATATGTTTTTCACTATCCCATTTTTACCGAATGTGCCTTTGGGAACATTACTTTATCTGCCTTTTTGCGTCTTTTCATTCCGATTTGTTTCGATCAGACCGGTCATCTGCTCCGTTAATGTCTTGAATATGTTTGCCGAAATTGCCGCCTGCCATACCAGATCGCTGATCCTGCCGGGATCGTCATCATCCTTTAATACCGTATCTGATATTTTGGTCATCTGCTCTGACACATAGGAAAATGCCCTTTGCTGGTTCGATACAAACGATTCGTACCTCTTTCGTACCTCCTCCTCACTAAGCCCCGCCGGCAATATCTTTTCTATCGTGGATATGCTCAATGCCTGCTTCAGGGTACATACCATTATCAAATACGCTATATGGATACGGGAATATTTCTTTTTTATGGGGGCGGGGATCGTTTTATGTTTTACATAGTTGTTTATCATGGGCGATGTTACGGCGGCATTTTGATCCTTTGCGTTAAATATGTTATTATACCGGTTTATTATAACCAATACCTGATCCATATAAAGCTCCAAATCCGGCAGCTCCTCCCAGCCCGGGATCCTCTGTTTTGCCAGATATTGCTCCCATTGTGTGAAATATTCCGAAAACAGCTCTTTACTATACATATTTTTGACATCCTCCTTTAATAATATTGGTATATGCAAAAATATCCATCATTTATTCTTTACTTGCCTTTTCCTATATAAAAACAAAATTTTATCCGCTTTTAAAACAGTATCACCATTTGTTATTTCAGGCAGCAAACTTTTCATACATTTTATCATATATGAGAATAAAAATCAAGTAATATTGCTTGACAATATAATAAAAATGTGATAACATAATATTTAATATAAGATAAAAGGGTATTTATTATTATTTATAATCAGCTATAACCGAAATATGCGTCTTAAAACGCCTATTTTATATTACGGCATATGCCGCAGAAGGGAGGATAAATATGGCTGCAGCATACAAAAATATACGCGATATGTTTTTGCACACTCTCAAACACCATAGTCTTAAAAACGCTTTTACACTGAAAACTAAAACGGGATTTTCTGATATTTGTTTTTTTGAATATTATGCCGACATAAAAGCTCTTGCCGCATCCTTGATAAATATGGGGCTCTGTAAAAAACGCATAGCCGTGATCGGTACAAACTGCTATGAATGGTGTGTCGCTTATTTTGCGGTATTATTGGCAGACGCCGTAGTTGTTCCCCTTGACAACCACCTGTTCGGCGATGAAATATCAAGGCTTTTAAAAAGAAGCAAAGCCTCTGCAGTGATTTTTTCAAAAAGACATAACGGGACAATGAAAGAATACGACGATATTATTAAAATAAGTATGGACAGCGACGGTTTTATCAATATTCACGATAAAATTAACGAGGGCAGAAAATTCTTAAACAAAAACTTCTACATGATCGACAATTTACAATATGATGAAAACGCAATGTCAATATTGATGTTTACCTCAGGTACAACAGACGAATCAAAGGGCGTTATGTTATCATTAAAAAACGTTCTTTCAAACACACACGATTTAAGCCTTGTTTATGAATTTGAAGATAATAACACATATGCCGCAATGATTCCGATGCACCATGCTTTCGGCTGTGCTTCACTTACCCTTTGCGCTGCAACGGGCATAAGAATTGTTTTTCCCGAAGGATTAAAACTTGAAAAATGCTTAAAGGATCACACCGTTACCGTTATGGTAGGCGTTCCTGCAATATACAATGCAATATATAAAAAGATTATAAGAAGAGTTGAGCATGAAGGCAAAACTCAAAAACTGGAAAAAGGGATCAAACTTAGCAGCTTTCTTTTAAAGTTCGGCATAGATATACGAAAAAAGCTCTTTAAAGATATATACGACGCACTTGGCTCAAACATCCGGCTCTTAATCAGCGGCGCTTCCGCGCTTGACGAAAAAATTTCGGTTTTCTTCAATTCCATCGGTATAAAGCTCATACAGGGCTACGGGCTTACCGAAACCTCACCCGTACTCTGTGCCGAAAGAAAAAAAATAATGAGAAGCGGATCTGTCGGAAAACCCCTCGATAGCGTAGAAATAATGATCCACGAACCCAACGAAAACGGAATCGGTGAGATTATCGCAAAAGGTCCGAATATAATGCTCGGATACTACGAAAATGAAGAAGCAACAAAAAAAGTTTTAAAAGACGGCTGGTTTTATACCGGTGATATGGGATATATCGACTCTGACGGGTATATATTTATAACGGGCAGAAAAAAGAATGTGATTGTCCTTGCAAACGGCAAAAACGTATATCCCGAAGAGCTTGAACAGCTTATCAACAATATCGCAGGCGTAAGCGAAAGCCTTGTTTATGCAAATACCCTCTCAAGCGGCAGGGAACAAATATGTGCTGCAATCGTTTATGACAAGGATATTTTTAAAACCTACGATGAGGCATATAAAAGCATTGAAAAAAATATTGATATTTTAAATGAAAATCTTATCGGCTACAAGCAGATAAAGCATATTGACCTTAGTTGTGAGCCTATGGAAAAAACAACAACCGCAAAAATAAAAAGAAACGCCGAATTGGAAAAAATAAAAAAACAAAATAACGATCCACAACAGGAGGAATAATCATGACCGGTGTAATGGCTTTCGGAGACTCAGTTTTGAAGGGAGTCATATCAGAAAACAACAAATACAAAATATGCCCCGACTGCTTTTTAAATATTTGTGCCGCGTCTTTTGGTATAAATATTGAAAACAATGCAAAATTCGGAAATACTGTAAGCCGCGGTGCTGAATCTATAGAAAAAAATCTTGACAAAATAAAAAACAGCAGCTCGCTAAAATACATTTTATTGGAATTCGGCGGAAATGACTGCGACTTTAACTGGGAAAAAATTTCCGAAAATCCTCAAGAAAGCCATAATCCGAAAACAGATATCAAACTCTTTTCAAGGATTTATACCGACATTTTAAAAAAACTCAAAAGTACGGGTAAAATTCCAGTTTTACTCTCGCTTCCGCCTATAGATTCGCAGAATTATTTTAACACATTATCTCAAAATCTAAACAAAGATAATATTTTAAACTGGCTCGGCAAAAAGGTGCAGCGAATTTTCGACTGGCATGAACGATACAATCTTGAGGTATTTAATATCGCCCTAAACAACAACGTTAAAATAATTGATATTACATCCAAATTTTTGGAACAGCCTGACTATTCCCTCTTTTTATGCCCCGACGGCATACATCCCAACAAAGAAGGGCACAAAATAATTGCCGAAGCAATTACAGGATATGTTACAAAGCATAACATAATATTTTAAAAAAATATAAAAAATTATTTATTACAAGGAATGTTGACATAATCTTATTTTTATGATATAATTAAATAAAATTTCGGTTTATTTTAAATTCGATAAGGGCTTGTGCCGTAATTCAAAGATGACAAGAACGCTGTCGGGCTGCACTGTAATAGATGGGAGACCGTATTCCCGCCGATCACAGACGCAAAAATCCGCCGGCAAAATCAGGGGACAGCTTGTACTCAGTTATAAATAAACTGAAAGGATGTTTATCATCATTTAATTTAATTTGTCAAAAAAAATGAAAAGGAGAATAAAACTATGGATACATTGACATCTATGATCGCTGCGGAAATCAAAAAGCAATATAAAAGTGTAAGAAGATTTTCACAGGTGGTCGATATCCCTCAAACAACACTTGCAAGCACCTTAAAAAACGGTGTCGGCGGAACAGCATACGAAACGATTCTTAAAATATGTAAAGCATTGGATATCCAATTGATAAATTATCAATTCCCTTTACATGTTGATGACAATGCCCTTAAACTACTCGATATATACAATAAATTGGATGAAAAGGGCAAGCATGTCGTTCACACCGTTTTAAAGATAGAAAGTGAACGCTGTTCCTACGATCTGTCTGATTATCAGATTGCAGCTTTTTCGGGAAGAAACAAAACCAATAAAAAAGCGGCAAAAAAACAAAAAGAAATAGATGGTTTATTAAACAAAATCGATTGATCCGGGTTAACGACAAGTGAATATTTACAAAAAAAAAGCAAACCAATTCATTTCCCAATTTAATATAACCCAGATCACTTCTGAATCGCTGATAAATGCCATTGAAAAATGCGGATATAAAGTTATTAGATTCCGCCCCTACGTGAACAAGGATAATGTTCACGACCTAATGGAAAAGCTTGATATTCTTGAGTTTGCAAGCGGTGAAAAGGCTTTTACATATATCGATGCGAATAACAGATTTGTGTTTTTGAGCAAGGATCTGTCGGAAGAGGAATGCTGTATTTTATTATCGCACGAAGCGGGTCATGTGTATTTAAAGCATATAGGCAGCAAGCTCGTTTTAGGGCAGGATATCATCAGTGAATATGAAGCAAATGAGTTTTCCCATTATTTACTGAACAATGATCTACCCCGAAAAATACGCACCGCCATAAAGAAAAATAAAACCGCATATTTGATTGCGGCAATCGCTTCGGCAGTGTTGATATGTTCCGTGCTGATCTCGGTCAATGTGTTTTTACCGGGCAATAATTCGCTTTACTACGTTTCCGAAAGCGGTGAAAAATATCACCGCAAAAGCTGTATATACATAAAAGGGAAAAACAACCTTAAACAATATACGTTAAGCGAGTTGAAACAAATGGATTATTCACACTGCAAGGTGTGTATTCCCGATGGATAAAAATTGATAAGATTATGTTTTGTCTTTTTTAATAATGGTTTGTCCCGTTATTCAACGAGGACAGGAGCGTTGTGATCAGCAAAAGGTCATACTATCACACCGGTCACAGATGTGGCGTCTGCCTGTAAAGACGATAGGGATGTCTTGCCGTGCGCAGTTAATCGAAAAAATTACGGATACAGCGAAAAATGTATCCGTTTATTTTCGGCTCTTTGTCAATAGTTGGGGTAGAACAATTAAAAGGAAATTTTGCAGCAAGCAGTTGTCATCAGGCAGCTGCTTGTTCATTTGTTGCTTTTTGATGAGAAAACATATGTAAAATACGATTTCTAAATCTTTTAAAGTTCCTATACCCTTTTTTAAATCGGAGCAAACTCTATCAAGCCTATTTGAAACAGGATCTAAAAACGTTGCGGCCGGAATAGGATCGTTAGCTCCTCAGTCTTTCGGCAGGAGATTCAATAAGTGCTTGTCCCGTCATTCAACGAGGGCAAAGCGAAACAGGCGATTCGTGAATCGCCTCTACGGTGTTGAGTTGTAATCAGTGGAAGCGGAAGATTGTACTCTCACTCACTGATTACATTATAAGCAACCCCTAACCGCAAGCGGCAGGGGACAAATTTGCTTAGGTTATATGCCACGTTAGCAAAGCTTTTATTTTTATCCTCTTTGCGTGCATATTTAGTTCAAGCATTAATTTGCCGAATTTTTTGTAAATGTTTTATCCGTTATCAGTGTTTCATATACCTTACGAATAACCAGCTTTCCAGACCTGTTTAATTTGCTGATATCTATATCAATATCATCCGACATGCCGTCGGCATCTTTATCCCAGCCGCGTCCGACAAGATAGTCCGCAGTAACATTAAATATACCTGCCAACCGACAGAATTGATCTGTTGTCGGCGCTCTCATCTGCGACTCCCAGTTTGCAACAACTGACCTTGAAACATTCATCAATATTGCCAGTTCTGTTTGTGTCATTCTTTTTTCTTTTCTCAGTTTCTTTATTATCGGTCCTGAAACATGTGCTAATTGATACTTTAACATAACTAATTCTTTCCCCGTCCCTTTTGAATTATTTTAATTCTCAAATCAATTATGTATATACTTTAAATTATTGCTTGTACCGAAAAGATTTATATCTTTCAAAAAAACTTTTTGTCTCTGCAGAAACAACACCGCTTAACGCAAACAATGCGATCAGGTTTGGTATTGCCATGAGCCCGTTAAATATATCTGCCAATGTCCATACGAATGATATCGTTAAATAAGGACCTATCAATATGGCAGTTATATATAAAACCTTGTATAACATCAATATTTTTTTCTTGTCTTTTACAAGATATTGAAGACACTTTTCCGAATAATAGTCCCAGCCCAATATCGTTGTAAAAGCAAAGAATATCAAGCATATCATTAACAAGAACGAACAAACGCTGTTTGAAAACGGCAATCCCGCCTCAAAAGCCTTTGTAGTTACTGCAGCGCCTTGCAGGCTTCCATCCATAGCCGTTTGATACGTACCTGTCAAAACTATCGATAACCCCGTCATTGTACATATTATAATCGTATCAAAAAAGGTGCCCGTCATACATACAAGTCCCTGTCTTACCGGTTCCTTCGTTTTTGCTGCAGCTGCCGCAATCGGCGCCGAACCAAGTCCAGCTTCATTTGAAAATATCCCTCTTGCAACTCCCTTTTGCATTGCAGTCTTTATTGTAATGCCTATCGCTCCTCCCAATACCGCCTGAGGAGCAAACGCACTTTTTACTATTAAAACCACCGCACCCGGCAATCTTGTGATATTGGTTATTATGAGTATTATACAGCATATAAAATATAATACAGCCATAAACGGAACTATGATCTGCGAAACCTTTGATATCCTCTTCAGCCCTCCGATAATTACCAGCGCCGCACAGAACGTTACCGCGATTCCCGATATAACAACAGCCCAAGAATACTTCATTGACCCCAACGTAAATGCGATCGCTTCGGTATTCGGATCAAAAAAATTCTGTACCGCGGATGTAATACCGTTGACCTGAGTTATTGTCCCGATACCCAAAATGCCTGCCAGCATTGCAAAAACCGCAAATATCTTTGCAAGCCATATCCATTTTTTGCCCATTCCTTTTTCTATATAATAAAACGGGCCTCCCAAAACCTTTCCGTTTTCGTCTATCTCTCTGTATTTTACTGCCAGCAGTCCTTCGGCGTACTTTGTCGCCATTCCGAAAAATGCCGCGACCTCCATCCAAAACAGTGCTCCGGGTCCGCCGGCAGCGATCGCCGTTGCAACTCCCACTATATTCCCCGTTCCGATGGTTGCCGAAAGTGCCGTACACAATGCTCCGAAAGCAGAAACCTCACCTTCGCCGTCGTCCTCGTCCGATAGCATATATTTTAACGCCAGCGGTAATTTATGTATCTGAAGTACCCCTATCCTTATTGTTAACAGAATGCCTACCGCTAAAATAAAAATTATTAGGGGCAATCCCCACACAAAATCGTTTATGTTTGATAAAATTTTATTAAATTGCTCCATATTTTTTTTTCACTCCCTACGAAAATAATAACCATACCGGTCTTTTTAGAGCAT
Organism: uncultured Clostridia bacterium; assembly: GCA_944392335.1. Taxonomy (GTDB): domain Bacteria; phylum Bacillota; class Clostridia; order UBA1381; family UBA1381; genus RGIG1988. Next base: position 13,535 of record CALXWJ010000081.1, on the reverse strand, counting down.
ATAACATTGCATCCCCGGGTATTCCTGACCGAGAGATCTGAAAATTTTATTTCAACATCAGATTCAATTTTAATACTACTTTCTAAGATTTTGAAAAATAAATACTTTTCAATTATAACATATTTTTTTATCGTTTGCAACTTTTTTTTAATAATTTTTTAATTTTTTATTAATATTTTTTTGTAAAAATAATTTTTTTTGTGATTTTATTAGGTATTTATATCTTATTTTTTCTGCAAATAGCCTAAAATTGAGATTTTGATAAATTCGTCAAATTTTTGTTATATTTTTTAAAATAAGGGCTTGTCCGCAGCTATAATTTGGCGGTTTTATGGCAAAGTTCCGACCTTGCTCCGTAACATCTCTTATTCATATCGGAAAATTTTCAACGGATTGTAGCAATGGTATTGAGAATTTTGGTTAAATGTGCTATAACTGCGCACATGTTGTCTCCCGCCGTAATCGGCGGTGGGTTCCATAGTTGTATTCAGCAAGAGTTCAATCTCCCACTGATTACAGCAAAGCACAGCCTGCTTGCCTTCGTTGAATGACGGGACAAGTCCTTATTGCATAAAAAACAAATATCGTACGGTTGATTCGTGAATCGCCTCTACAACGTAACACCACCATTATAAATAATGAAAATACCGACGGCAACATCAAAAAAATGTTAGTTGTGCGATAATGATAAATAAATATCGTAGGGCAATTCACGAATTGACCGAAAAAAGATATCTGAAACGTGTAATGCGTGAATTATCCGTATGACATGATTTATGATTTTGAATATTTTAGCGGCGTTATTCCCTTTAGTCTTTTAAACACCGTCGAAAAATAGTTACTGTCATTAAATCCGCACATTGCGGCGATCTGTGTAATTGAATAATTTGAATTTTTTAACAGCTTTTCCGCATTTGAAATTCTCACAAAGGTAATATATTCATTAAGCCCGATACCTGCGACCGTTTTAAATTTTCTTGAAAGATGGCTTTTGCTTATTGAAAACCTTTCGCATAAATTGTCAAGAGAGATATCCTGTTCAAAGTTTAAGTTAATGTATTCGGAAATTTCAAAGATTATTTTATCAGAAACCTTCGGTTCTTGTTTTTGATCGGATTTGCAGCGGTATAAAAGGGTCACAAGCTCCAGCGTATAAAGCTTTATCAGGTAATCCTTCAATACCTGATCGCCGCGGCTTTCATCAAGCAGCCTGTGTAAAATTTCTTCTGCCTGACTCTGATCGTTCTTTGGGATAATGATCAGCTTGTTTTTGGTAAATTCCTTTAATATGATCAGGGCGTCCTTGTCAAAAATATCATCGTCAAAACCGATCAGGAGCCGTTCGTTGTGCAGACATTCCTCGCTGTCGGTTTTATGTATTGTCCCTTTTGGTATAAATATGAAGTTCCCCTGTTTAAGATGAAAAATTTCATCCCCGACAAAATATTTTGTTTTTCCGCATATAAGATAATAAAGCTCGTGTTCGTTGTGGTAATGGATCAAGGAACGTTTTCGTTTGTTTATGACCTTATCATAGGATACCACAGGATTGGTATATTTTACTATTTGCATAATAACACCTCGTTAAAATTATAGCATGGACGGGTGAAATAATCAAGCAATAATTTTGTATTTATATAATAAAAACAGCAAATTAATCAAGGAAAACATGATTTTATTGTTATATAATTTAAAATCGAAAAGGTTTGACAAAAAGTATGGATTATTAAAAATATTTTGGTACGGCTGACGGCATAGTTCTTACATAAAACCAACTGACAGAAAGGGAGAAGAGGCACATGAGGTATGCAGATAATAAAGCGGAGGGCATAAAAATCGCATATATCGGAGGAGGCTCGAGAGGCTGGGCATGGGGGCTGATGAGCGATCTGGCGGCATGCGATGACATGAGCGGCGAGGTATGGCTGTATGATATTGATACCGACGCGGCAAGAAAGAATGAAATTATAGGAAATAAGTTTAATTTTGCCAAAGGCGCAAAATCAGCCTGGAGCTACAGGGCGGTCAAAGAAATCGGCGAGGCATTGACGGGGTGCGATGTTGTTGTAATATCGATCCTGCCGGGAACATTCGACGAAATGGAATCGGATGTACATACACCCGAAAAATACGGGATATATCAATCGGTTGGAGACACAACGGGCCCGGGCGGGATAATAAGGGCAATGAGAACAGTTCCCATGTTTGAGGAATTTGCGCTGAACATCAAAAAATATTGCCCCGACGCATGGGTCATAAATTATACCAATCCAATGGCTCTGTGCGTTAAGTCATTGTATAGGGTCTTTCCCGAAATTAAAGCCTTTGGCTGCTGCCATGAGGTATTCGGGACACAAAAATTCCTTGCCGAAATGGTAAAGGAGGTATTCAGGGAAGAAAATGTTGAAAGACATGAGATAAAAGTCAATCCCGTAGGAGTAAATCATTTTACATGGCTTACGTCGGCGGCATACAGAAATGTTGATTTGTTTCCTTATTATAAGGAATTTTGCGTAAAATACAAGGATGGCTATACGAATGGTAAGCCGGTCGACACAAATTGGATGAACGGCGCGTTTGCCACGTCTGAAAAGGTCAAAATAGACCTGTTTAACAGATTCGGATATATAGCCGCCGCCGGAGACAGGCATCTGGCGGAATTTTGTGAGGGAAAATGGTATCTTGAAAGCCCGGAGCGGGTAAAGGAAATGAAGTTTGCTTTAACATCGGTGCAGTCAAGAAAGGAAGAGCTGAAGCTTCGGCTTGCAAAAAGTGAAAGACTGGCAAGCGGTGAGGAAGAGCCGGCGATAAACAAAACGGGAGAAGAGGGCATAAATCAGATACGCGCGTTGATGGGACTTTCGGAACTGGTCACAAACGTAAATATTCCAAACCGCGGTCAGATACCGAATCTTCCTTTGGGAGCCGTTGTCGAAACAAACGCGTATTTTTGCGCAAACAGCCTGACGCCCGTATTTGCGGGCCCGATACCAAAGACGATATATCCGCTTATCTCAAGAGTGTGTTCAGAACAGGAGGCGGTGTCGGAGGGGATCGCGCAAAGAGACGTCAATAAAATTTTTGCCGCATTTGCCAACGACCCTCTTGTCATATGCACAATAGGGGACGCAAAAAAACTGTTTGATGAAATGTGTAAAAATACCGCAAAATATCTTAAAATGTATGAGTTCTGATATGATCAAGGACAGACGGAGGTTAATATGTTTGAAAAAGTCAAAAGATGTGAAAAGATAATACAATTCGGAGAGGGAAATTTTTTACGGGGCTTTGCCGACTGGATCGTTCAGCTGACCAACGAGGCAAGTGATTTTAACGCAGGCGTGGTCGTAGTGCAGCCAATAGAAAAAGGTATGTGCGAAAAACTGGAGGAGCAAAATTGTGCATACACTCTTATAATGAGAGGAATAAAAAACGGTGCTGCTTCGGTTGAAAAAAAGGTTATCGATGTAATATCAAGGACAGTAGAGCCATACAAGGATTTTAACAAATATCTTGAACTGGCACAAAATCCCGATTTCAGATTCGTTATATCAAACACAACCGAATCGGGAATAGCATTTTGTCCTGACGATACTCCCCAAAAAGCGCCTTACGTAACCTTCCCGGCAAAGGTAACGCTTCTTTTGCAAAAAAGATTTACTTTGGGTTTGGATGGCTTTATCTTCCTTCCCTGCGAACTGATCGGTAAAAACGGTACGACGCTTAAAAAGTGTATAATCGATTATGCAAGGCTGTGGGATTTTGGCGATGACTTTATTGAATGGGTAGAAAAGGAAAATATATTCTGCAACACTCTTGTCGACAGAATAGTGACAGGATACCCGAAGGATGAAAATATTGATCTTGGATATGAGGATAATATGGTCGATACAAGTGAAATTTTTCATTTGTGGGTCATTGAATCGGAATACGACATTTCCAAAGAATTCCCTTTTGACAAGGCGAATCTGAATATTATTGTAACCAATGATCTGGAGCGTTACAGAACGCGAAAAGTAAGGATACTAAACGGCGCTCACACCTCAATGATCCCCTATGCCATGCTCGAGGGAATAAAAACGGTGGGCGAGTGTATGGAAAATGAAAAGATGTGCGCATTTGTAAAGGGCTGTGTCTATGATGAAATAATACCTACACTTGATTTACCCGAAAAGGAATTAAAGGGATATGCGGATAATGTTTTTGAGCGTTTCAAAAATCCCTATATAAAGCATATGTGCTCGTCCATTGCCCTAAATTCGGTAAGTAAATTCAAGGTGAGGGTGTTGCCGTCTATCCTTGAATATATCAGACGAAAAAACGAGATGCCTGACAAACTTTTGACTTCCTTTGCAAAACTGATCGAGTTTTATAAAACCGACATGCCAAATGACGATGAAAAGGTCATGAAATTTATGAAGGAAGCAAGCATAAAAGAGATACTTTCAAACAAAGAACTTTGGGGAGAGAATTTAAGCTTTCTTGAAACTGAGATAAAACGGAGAATAAAAGATGATGATAAATAAACTTGATAATGTTGAGGTAAATCTGAAAAACGGACACAAATATGCGGTGTGTAACATAAAAAAGGGTGAAAATATTATAAAATACGCAAATCCCATAGGTCATGCAATTACTGACATAAAGGCCGGAGAACACGTACACACCCACAACATGAAAACCAATCTATCCGATATAATTACATATGAATACAATCCCGACTTTGAAAAAACCGTATATAAAAAAAGTGACAGAACCTTTATGGGTTATGTAAGAGAAAACGGCGACATAGGAATAAGAAATGAAATATGGATAATAAATACGGTGGGCTGTGTAAACAAAACATCAAAAAAACTATCTGGATTAACCGGAGCAATATCCTTTGAACACCCATTCGGCTGTTCCCAAACAGGCGACGATCAAAAAATAACTCAGCTTATATTAAAAGGTCTTGTAAACCATCCCAATGCCGGAGGTGTTCTTGTTCTTGGATTAGGCTGTGAAAACAACAATATAAAAGAATTTAAAAAAGTTTTAGGGACATATAATCCCAACCGTGTAAAATTTCTTAACACCCAGGACTGTGAAGATGAAATCGAAGAAGGGGTAAATTTAATTAATGAACTGAAAAACTATGTAATGACTTTTAAAAGAATTCCCGTAAATATCTCCGAACTTAAAATAGGTTTAAAATGCGGAGGAAGCGACGGTTTAAGCGGCATAACCGCAAATCCCTTGGTTGGGCGCTTCTGTGACAGAATGGTATCCTGCGGTGCGAGCTGTGTGTTAACCGAGGTTCCCGAAATGTTCGGTGCGGAACATTTGCTTATGAAACGCTGTGAAAATAAAGAACTGTTTGACAAAACAGTTAATCTTATCAATAATTTTAAAAAGTATTTTATAAATCATCATCAGCAAATTTATGAAAATCCGTCACCGGGAAACAAGGAAGGAGGAATTTCTACTCTTGAAGAAAAATCTCTCGGATGTATACAAAAAGGCGGAAAGAGCGAAATTACCGACGTACTTGACTACGGTGACAAAATTACAAAAAAGGGCCTATCCCTTTTAAACGGTCCGGGAAACGATCTTGTGGCAATGACCAATCTTGCGGCAGCAGGCGCACATATGATTCTTTTTACAACCGGCAGAGGCACTCCGGCAGGGAGTGCAGTACCAACTGTTAAAATATCATCAAACAAATATCTGTCAGAGAAAAAGAAAAACTGGATAGACTTTGATTCCTCCCCCATACTTGAAAACAAAAATGTTGATAATAACTTTTTTGAATATATAATAAAAGTAGCTTCGGGAGAAAAAACACTTAATGAGATAAACGGATACAAAGAAATATCAATATTTAAAGACGGTGTAACACTCTGACCTTTTTTCGGCGGCAAATGTTTGCCGTCTTTTTTACTGCCTTTTTTTACAAAGAAATATAAGGTATGAGAATAATAATCTTGAATAATAATATTATTTGTGTTAAAATAATATATAGCGATAAAATAGATTAAACAACAAATTTTTATATACTAAAATCGGAGGATAAACATGAGAAATAAAGTATTTTCAGGTATTGATTCACTCCCCTATGGCAGAGCGACGGATGAAGTTACATCAGGATGTCTGGTACTGGAAGGCGGCGCGTTCCGCGGAGTATATGAAGAAGGCGTACTGGACGCACTTATGGAGGCGGGAATTAATATGGAATGTACCATAGGAGTATCCGCAGGAGCAATGAACGGCATGAACTATGTTTCAGGGCAAATCGGCAGATCCGCAAGAATAAATTTAAGATACCGTCATGACAGCCGTTATGTGGGATTAAAAGCATTAAAGAAAAATAAAGGAATTATAGGTTTTGATTTTGCTTTCGAAAAAATTACCGATGATCCCTTTGATTACGAAAGATTTTACCGTCCCTGTCAAAGATTTATTGCAGTTGCCACAAACTGCCTTACCGCCGAACCGGAGTATTTTGAAAAAGGTAAATGTCCTGATATTTTAGAGGCAGTCCGGGCATCTGCTTCCCTTCCATTTATATCAAAAGAAGTATTAATAAACAACATTCCATATCTTGACGGAGGATGCAGTGTAAAAGTTCCCTTTAAATGGGCACTTGATCAGAAATTTGAAAAAATAGTTATAATCAGAACACGCCCCGAATTATGGAGATACCCCGAAAAAAATAATAAGAAGACTATGCCTCATTTATTTTACCGTTCCTATCCCAAACTTCTTGAAGGAATAGACCTGAGCCATCAGCGCTACAACAAAAACTGCGATGAAATGGTAAAGCTCAAACAGGAAGGCAGAATATTTATGATATGTCCGTCACGTCAGACAGATGTTGAAAGGCTGGAAAAGGACATGGAAAAACTTGGCATATTATATTATATGGGATATAACGACGCAAAAAATATAATGAACGCACTCAAAGCGTATTTGAATAAATAACCGGTAAAATATATTATTTAAAACAAGTTAATTACAAACATTTATTTGTGAATATTTTTTATTTGTTTAAAATGTCTATAAAAAAATTAAAAGAAGAACAAAAATCAAGTAAAATGTGAAATAATTGTTAATTAACAGACAAAAGGCTTTAAAAGTAATTTAAATTATGCTATAATAAATATAATGGCGAAGAATTGAGATTTTTATACATAAAGGTTTTTTATGACGATCATAATAGTCTTTGATTATCGTAAAATATAAAAATATTCGTCAAATGAATAAGCAGGAGGAGATTATCATGACCAATAACACAGCGGTTAAAACATGGATCGATGAGATGGCTGCAATGTGCCAGCCTGAAAAAATTGTATGGATAGACGGCAGTGAAGAGCAGCTTGAAGCGCTCAGGGCCGAAGCCGTATCAACGGGTGAGATGATCAAGCTGAATCAGGAAAAATTACCCGGATGCTATTATCATAGAACTGCCGTAAACGACGTGGCGCGTGTAGAGGACAGAACCTTTATCTGTACGCCCACAAAGGAAGAAGCAGGTCCTACCAACAACTGGATGGCTCCCGATGAAATGTATGCGAAATTAAAGGCTTTGTACAAAGGCTCAATGAATGGAAGGACAATGTATGTGATTCCATATTCAATGGGACCGGTGGGTTCACCTTTTTCAAAGATCGGTATTGAATTGACCGACAGTATATATGTTGTATTAAATATGGCGATAATGACAAGAGTAGGTCAGGCAGTTATGGATCAGCTGGCAGACAGCCCGGATTTTGTAAAGTGCCTGCACTCAAAGAAGGATGTAAATCCGGAAGAAAGATATATCGTACAGTTCCCGCAGGATTCTACAATCTGGTCTATCAATTCGGGATACGGCGGAAACGTACTTTTGGGTAAGAAATGTTTTGCATTGAGAATTGCATCTTACCTGGGTATGAAAGAGGGCTGGATGGCAGAGCACATGCTCATATTGGGACTTGAAAACCCACAGGGCGAAGTTAAGTATATATGTGCCGCATTCCCGTCAGCATGCGGAAAAACAAATCTTGCAATGCTGATACCGCCGAAATACTTACGTGACAAGGGATATAAGGTATGGACAGTCGGCGATGATATCTCATGGCTGAGGATCGGTCCGGACGGCAGATTATATGCAATCAATCCTGAGGCAGGCTTCTTCGGAGTTGCACCGGGAACAAGCGAAAAAACAAACTTCAACGCATTGGCAGCTACAAAGAAAAACACTATCTTCACAAATGTTGCAATAAATAATGCCGATAACACCGTATGGTGGGAAGGCTTGGATAAGAATCCTCCCGAAGATGCAACCGAATGGAAGGGTGCAAGGGTAAACGGCAAGGAATATACGGCAGAGGGTAACAAGCTTGCACATCCGAATTCAAGATTTACCGCTCCGGCAATAAATTGCCCGTGCATTTCAAAGGAATTTGAAAATCCTGCAGGCGTTCCGGTAACAGCAATAGTATTCGGCGGCAGACGCGCTAAAGTCGCCCCGTTGGTATATCAGGCAAGAGACTGGCAGCACGGCGTATTTATCGGAGCTACAATGGCTTCCGAAACCACCGCGGCAGCAGCAGGCGCTGTAGGAGTTGTAAGACGTGACCCGATGGCAATGAAGCCGTTTGCAGGATACAATATGGCTGATTATTTCGGACATTGGCTTGAAATGGGTAAGAAGATGGATCCCGAAAAGGCTCCTAAGATATTCCATGTAAACTGGTTCAGACAGGATGAAAACGGCGACTTTATGTGGCCCGGATTCGGTGATAATATGAGAGTCCTTCTTTGGATACTCGACAGATGTGCCGGAAAAGCTGACGCTGTTGAAAGCCCGATAGGATATTTGCCAAAAGAGATCGATACCACCGATCTTGACATTGACGATGGAGTTATGAAAGAATTATTGAGCATCGATAATGACTTGTGGCTCGAGGATGTCGCAAATGCAAGAGAGTATTTTGCACAATTCGGAAACAGACTACCCAAAGAGATAATGGATGAGCTTAATAAACTCGAAGCAAATCTTAAAAAATAATTGTTGATATGGGCTGTACAAAACATGGCTCCAAAAAGAAAGGACTGAAATCTCTACTATTTTCGAGATTTCAGTCCTTAATTTTTTTCAGCTATGATTGAACAAATTTGTTTTATCGAAAATCAGCTTAAAAAACTTGAAACTGAAATTAAAACACTTCTTATGCAAACTAATCAGGTGATTTCTACTATTCCCGGTATTGGAAATATTTTAGGTGCTATTATTATCGCCGAAATCGGTGATATTTCACGCTTTGACTCTGCCCCTAAGCTTGTTGCCTATGCCGGTCTTGATGTCCGTGTAAGCCAGTCGGGATAATTTGTTGGTACTCAGATGAAGATTTCTAAAAAAGGTTCTCCGTATCTCAGGCATGCCATTTGGATGGCTGCAACCGTAGCCGCCTTTTCTGATCCGGTTCTCTCTGAATATTATTAATCCTTAAGAGCAAGAGGGAAACATCATTTAACTGTCGTAGGTGCCGTTGCAAGAAAACTATGCAATATCATTTTTGCTGTACTACGTGATAGCAAACCTTACATACTTATGCCAAATTCGTAAATTCGCTTACCAAATTTATCGGCTTGGGTTTTCTTTCCGAAGCTTTCTTTTGTTGCCGTTTTATTAGTCGAAAAATTTTTTTGATTTTTTCTCAATAAACCCTTGGCTTTTTATAGCTGGTCTTTCGTGACGGGGCGGCTAAATTCGCCGCCCCATCTATATTGTAAAGCCACGAGAATAAAATTAAATATTCCCGTGGGCGAACTGGCTGTTATAAAGGTTCTCGTAAAAGCCCTTTTTCGCCAGAAGTTCCTGATGGGTTCCCTGTTCAATAATGGTGCCATGGTTCATCACGAGAATCAGGTCAGCGTCCCGAATAGTGGAAAGCCTGTGGGCGATGATGAAGCTGGTTCTCCCTTTCATCAGGTTATCCATGGCTTTTTGGATTTCCAACTCTGTGCGGGTATCAACGCTGGAAGTCGCCTCGTCTAAAATCAACAAAGAGGGGTCGGCCAGAATAACCCTTGCAATAGTAAGGAGCTGGCGTTGTCCCTGAGAGAGATTCGTGCCTTCTTCTTCCAGAATGGTATCGTAACCCTCCGGCATGGTTCTTATAAAGTGATCCGTTCTGGCAGCTTTGGACGCTTCTATGATTTCTTCTTCTGTTACGTCAAATTTGCTGTAAGCGATGTTCTCCCGGATAGTACCGCCAAATAACTATGCGTCCTGCAATACCATACCAAACATTTTGCGTAGATCTGCCCGCCGCATGGAGTGAATATCCACACCGTCAATAGTAATTCTGCCGCCCTGTATATCGTAAAAGCGCATTAGCAGGTTTACCAGCGTAGTCTTTCCTGCTCCTGTGGGACCGACAATCGCCACCTTGTCACCAGATTTCAGACGGATATTCACATCCTGCATTAAGATATTATCATCCGAATAACCAAAGCGAACATGTTCAAACGCAACGTTGCCTTTTAGGTTTTTAATTGTTTTATGTGCGCCTGTTTCAGCCGGTTCTTCCTCCATATCCATAATTTCAAAGAAACGCTCACCGGATGCCAAAACTTGTTGCATCATATTCCAGATAAAAGCGCATTCAATCAAAGGTTCTCCGGCTTTATCCAGATACTGAATAAACGCCTGCACCGTACCGACAGTAAGCCGCCCTTGTAAAATAGAAAGACCACTTAATATTGCAATCACGGTATAGCCCAAGCTGTTGATTAGGCGAACCGCCGGGGAAACGATAAACATGGATACCTGCGACTTGTGGCTTGCGTCGCACATATTTTCATTCAGACGGTCAAATTCTTTAATTGCCATTTTTTCACGGCTGAACGCTTTAATAACAAGCTGCCCGGTAAAGGCTTCTTCAATATTTGCGTTTACATGCCCCAATGCCGCTTGGTTGTCGTAAAAATTCTTTCTGGAGCGCTTTGTCACCCACATAGTAACAGCCGTTGCGATACCGATAGTAATAATGGAAACCAGCGTAAACAACGGGCTGATATAAAGCATCATCACAATGGAACCGATCATGGTAATTAGGGCGGTAACCAATTGTCCCAATCCTTCACGTAATACCTCACCGACTTTTTCAATATCGTTGGTAGCACGGCTTAGAATTTCGCCTTTCTCTGTGGAGTCATAAAAGCGCAGGGGCATACGGCTCATTTTGTCGCTTAAATCTTTGCGCATATGTAGGCATACCGACTCAGAGATAAAGGCCATCAGGTATTGCTCCAAATATTTGAGTGCAAAATTCAAAATGTACAATGCCAGCAAAATACCGATAAACCATCCCATAGTTTCCAAATTTACTTGAAAACCGGCGCCTTCGGTTACGGCAAGCCGAATACCCTCGGCAATATGGTCGATAGCTTCTGCTAAAACCATCGGTGCGGCCAAAGCCGCAAGAGAGCTCAATATTACCGATACAAGAACAACCGTCATTTTGCCACGTTGCCGGTCAAAAAGATACCCTGTCAGCCGTTTTAATGTAGTTCCTTTCATGTTATGCTTCACCTCCTGCTAATTCTGCCTCACTAAGCTGCGAAGCGGCAATTTGCTGATAGACCGTACAAGTTTTCATCAATTCCTGATGAGTACCAATACCGACTGCTCTTCCGTTGTCCAATACAATAATTCGGTCTGCGTCCATAATAGTGCTGACTCTCTGTGCTACAATAATTACTGTAGCGTCCTTTACTTCTTTGCGCAGCGCTGCCCTGAGCATGGCGTCTGTTTTGAAATCCAGTGCTGAAAAGCTGTCATCAAATACATATATTTCCGGTTTTCTAACCAAAGCGCAAGCGATTGCCACACGCTGTTTCTGACCGCCGGACAGGTTCGTTCCCGCCTGTGCCACGAAGGATTGATATTTTTCGGGCTTTTCGGAAATAAACGAATGCGCCTGTGCCACTGTCGCAGCATGTTCAACCTCATTGTTAGTAGCATTTTCCTTTCCGTAGCGGATATTGCTTGCAATGGTTCCCCGGAACAAAAATGCCTTTTGCGGAATAAAACCAATCTTATCCCGAAGCTCTTTTTGTGTGTAGTCACAAACATTGACACCATCTATCAGGATTTCGCCCTCCTGAATATCGAAGAACCTTGGAATCAGATTTGCAATGGTGGATTTACCAGAACCTGTACCGCCAATGATTGCCGTTGTTTCACCGGGTTTTGAAATAAAGGAAATATCACTAAGAACTGCTTCCTCAGCGCCGGGGTACCGGAATGTCACATTGCGAAATTCCAGATGCGCACGTAGTTTTGTTGGGGCGGTAATTTTCTTTTCCTGATCCAAAATTTCCGGTGTGTACTTCAATACTTTGTCGAGGCGTTCGGCGCAGGACGAGGCACGGGGGAGCTCAATATATACCAGAATAGCCATTATACCCGTAAACAGAATAATGGTCAGGTATTCAATCAAGGCAAATATCTGGCCGATTTCCATAGCGCCGCCGGAAGTCTCCATGCCGCCAAACCAAAGAATAATGACAATGCCAAGATTTGTGAGCAAAGTCAGGGTAGGAAGCAAAATAGCAAATATTTTGCCTGTACGTACGGAAATATCGCAATATTCCGTCGCCGCTGTTCCAAAGCGTTCGTTTTCATATTTCTGCCGGTTGAAAGCACGAATCACTCGAACGCCGGTAAACACTTCCCTCAGAATGCGCGTCATGTTGTCCATTTTGGTTTGCAACTGTCGGAACAGAGGTACCGCACGTCCTCCAATTCCATAGGCAATCAAGAGAACAACAACAATGATAACGGCCATCAACAGTCCCATCATCGGCTCTGTTTGTATACCCATAACAATTCCAACAATTGCCATGATAGGAGCCGGAAGCATTTGCAGGATGACCATTAGTATAGAACGTTGAATAACCGCAATGTCATTTGTACAGCGAATGACCAGAGATGCCGGGCCGAACTTTTGCATATCGTTCAAGGAAAAATCTTGTACCTTAACGAATGCGGCACGCCGGACATCTCTCGCAAACCGGGCGACGGCTTTGGATGCCAGAGTGACAGAAAAGAAATAGGCAATACCGCCAATTACCGCCACCGCCAGCATAAGTATGCCCAATCGATAAATTTGGCTCGTATCTCCGGAAAGTGCACCATCGTCAATAATTTTTGAAACGATGTTTGGTAGATACAAAACCGTGAAGTTGTTGATAACCACACAGAGGATAGCAGCGATCAGCAGTCCTTTGTGAGGTTTCATAAATTGCAATAGTTTTTTCATGAATTTACCTCCTGGATAATTGAAAAAGGTCTGTGTAGATTATTTTTATAAAGGCCTTATGCGTTTTTATTCCCCTTGACATGCATATCATGATATAGTATACTCTGTATAGGTACTATCGTTTTGTTAAGTTAAATGAAAGTTGAGACCTTGAACTCCTTATGGTATAATGGTTTTATCACAAACCCGAATACCTCCCTGAAAATCAGAGAAAGGAGCTCAAGATCTCATGGATAAAATTAT
>CALXWJ010000080.1 GCA_944392335.1 uncultured Clostridia bacterium | reverse complement strand
AATATTTCGGCTTTTATCTGTTCGTCTGTTTCGGACTCATAGGCTGACCGCCATTCTTTCGGAAATTCCTCATCATTTATAAATACACCGTAATTTGTCGTAAGTCTTATTTTTTTGCCGTCTTCTTCGCCTTTTGTTATCGGCTCGTCTGATGAAATTTCAATTACAATCGGTTCATATTCATCTTCCGGGCACCATGAAGCAAAATATCGGAATTCTTCTGCGGCATATATAGGCTGTGATGAACAAAAATAAAGCTTTCCGCTGCTTGCAGGTTCTTTCCATCCGGTAAATATGTAGCCATCTTTTTTAGGAATTTCAGGAAATATTACCTCATCATTTCTTTTCAGATTGAATATTTCTTTATAAATACAGCCTTTATTTATTAATTCCCCGTCATCATCAAAAACAGGTTCATCTGAATAAAAAATTACGGAATATACAGCAGGATCAAATAAAATAATATATGTACCAAGCTTATTTATTCTGAAATTTACTTCGAATAAGTCGCTGTCAATAATATTTTCACTGACATCATGCAGGTTTTCTTTATCATAATAAATTATACGGTAATCTTTTCCAAGATAATTTATTCCACCGCTTATCACCATACACTCAACATCAACATCCATTGATTCAATCTCAGGATATGGATTATCATTATCATCAGTTTTAAAATCCAAAATTATCAAATTTTCATCTTCTTCAGCCAAAGATAATATTCCGTCGGGTATATCTGAAAATTTTTTATCCGTATCAATAATCAAATTGTTCTCGATATCTTCTTTAAAAATCAAATCATTTACATCAACTGTAACCTCATCTGAACGTTTCCCATTCAAATCGTATACGTTAATATCTGTTCGTGCATCCGCTAAAATATTAAAACACATAAAAATACATATGCAAAAACAAATTTTAAGAATTTTCTTCATTATCATTTCCCCCTCGTATTAATGAAATGGCACATAAAACGGAAAATTTTTAGCCATACTTAAATGATTACCGCCTTTACTTTTTAAGTCAGTAGAAATATTTAACGTATAAAAATCATTATTATATAATCTGTTTTTCGGCACCAAATATATCAATTCTTCAGTATTGCTTAATGACAAATCTATCCAAATGTCATTATTGTTGCTATCAGATACAAAAACATTCATATCATTAACGGTATCTTCATTTAATTTGCTATTAAAAGCTAATGTAATAGTTTTATCATTTTTCACGCTTTTAATATCATCTTTTGTGGTCCTTATTTATTTAAATATCAAATCAATTTTTACTCTAAAAAAGTCTTTGCAATCGGAATAACTCATAAACTTATCTTATATGGATTATTGCTTCAAATACCATTCAACCTATTTATATACACTCGTTCACATTTTGTAAGAGGTGTGTTTATTTTACCTAATTATCTCTTCAAATTATGTGAAATATAATTAGCTTTTAAGTAATGCCTGTATACTTACACTTTCAACAAATTTACCGCATTCTTACACAAAAATGTATAATTTTTTTACCACTCATATATAATATTAAACTGATAATCCATGTATCCGCAACTTTTATCATTCTTAAAATATATTAAGTCATAAACAAAATCCATATCAGCATAATCAGTATTTAATAATAAAGTACCTTCACTATTGAAAACTTTAAACTTATCTCCTTCTTTTGCTAAAATCAGTCCATTATTAATTTTTATATCTTCATAAGCAGGCTCTAATATAACGGCATAATTCTTATGGAACACACCCTGTTTTGTATTAGCGCAAACGATTGCTAAATCCTTATAAACGCCAACCACTTCCATATAATCAAAAGAAAATACGCTATTTCCTGCGGAATCTAAAACTGCCGGGATAGGGTTCTCGTTTTCATAAACCGCAAAAACATTATCCGCAAGTATTTTTATGCGGTTATATTTGGGTTCAAACAAAATAGTTCCATCTAAATTCATAATTCCCACTTTACCCGTTTTAACAAATAAGATATAGCTTTGTGCTGACCTCATATTTGAATAATTAGTTACAGGAGCAGTTACTACCGAAGCATTTTTCACCCCTTCAGGAAATTCGATAACAATATTTCCGCTTTTGTTTTCAGCATACAAAAAACCGTCTTTTTCAAAAATATTTAATCCGCTGTTAAAATCCTTGCCTTTCACTAAGGATGATATATCTCTAAACTGTAAATCGAGATAAATTGGCAAAGATGTGTCTGTTACTGCCAACGGATAATCTTTTATTATGCTGATTATTCCATCCTTTGGCGGAAGTGCTTTCGCAATATTAGAATTAGGGATTTTATACAAAGCTGTACCATTCTCGTTTATTATTTCATTGGAAGTGCAGTATAATCCTTGAGAAAAAAAATGGTTAGGTCTTACTGTTGTGTGAGCATCTACTATTGTATGAGTAGGTTCAATAACTACCCTGCCATTCTTATCCATAAAACCAATAGTTCCTACAGTGCCATGTTCTGTATTGCTAACAAATTTATATATAGGATATAAATCACCATACGTCGTTGGATATTCATAATACATTTTTTCTAATTCATTCATATCAACAATATTATTTGTTTTTTCATTCAATACTATAAAATCGTTCTCAATAGTTACCGAATAGTCCAATAAACGGGCTAAATCGTTGATTTCAATATATGTTCTGTCATAGATAAGTTCAGGTCTATATTTTAAGAATATTTTTTGATTCGTCATCAAAGCAATATTACCATCAATCGCAATCCGTATTTCTTTGTTTTCCTTGTTGGTTATTATCAATGTATTCTCAGGAATCCATTTAACCTTGCAATCGCTATGCTGTGCAACAAATCGTATAGGTACAAAAATATTACCATTGTTTATAATAGGAGTTACTAAATTATTATTATAATCAATATGTGTTTCAATAGTATTGACAAATGCCTTGCTATTATTGATTTTCATAATAATTTGTTGAGCCATATTTACTTCTGCTTCATTTGCATGTACGATGCTTGTAAGCATATATAACAGTAAAACTATTATCTTTATCACTTCAATCATCCTCCAATATTTATTCATAACATAATTTTATAATATACTTTCCAACAATTCAAGATTAAATGAAAAATTTATTACTAATTCTGCGGTATGCACAAAAATATATTATTGTATATACTAAATAAGCTGCGTCAAAAACACCGCTTATCATAATTCTTGTGGTTTATTAATCAAATTCAACTAATTATAATTGGTTTAACTCATCATAATTACAATTTGATTTTGGGAAATCATCTCTTATATTCCGAGTACATTATCAGCCTTTATAAAATGTCTAAAAGATAATAAATTCTCAACATAAACTACAGATTTTGTACTACTATATTTAATTGGGTATGAGGTTTCCTTCCAAATCCAACATACCCCAAATTTGATTATTTTCATCGTAGATTACTAAACAATCGTTACAAATTATAATTTCAGTTCTTGCTCTGTACATTGGAAAAAACAAACCATCTGGCAACATGGCTTCATATAAAATATTGCCACTTTTATTTACTAATTGAGACCTGCCTGAAGGGTCTACTCTTGATTGCATACCGTTAGTATACGCATTGCCGGCCGGCATTTCTCCAAATTGAGGACACATTAAATTTTCACCAACTCGTAAATCCATGCATTCGCCAGTTATATCATAGGTTTTTCCGATAGTTCTTCCTCCGCCAAATCCGCCGCCATATGACAGTGAAAGCGGTTCATCTTGAACCCAGGATAGCCATTCATTACAGCTAAACAGAACCTCTCCATCTTCAGAGATTACTGTGCAGATACGATTTGATTTATCACTTGTAAAACCCTTAGTAATAATAGGTTTATTTGGAGTATAAATCAGGTCATAATATTTAGGAGCAATAATTACATTTCCATCTTTGTCTGCAAGACCAACATGTCTTTCTTGACCTCCATCACTGAATTCATATATTTCATGCAACTCTCCGTACTTCCCTGAAAAATCCCTGAAATACTTATCCATAAGTAACCAAAATTCAGTTTGTATTTCAGTCCCTTTTGGTGATAAAAGAATATAATTGTCATGAAAAATCAATTCTTTATTTATGATTTTATCGTTCCATTCTAAAATAGGAACATACCACCTTTCTTGACGCATAATAGGTGTTTTTTCAAGATTGATTTGTTTACCATCATGATATAAGTTCTCATCATCCAATATAAATTTAGAATCATTATAATATATAATTACAGAACAAGTGTTGGCATCCCATTTGACACGTCCACTCTGATACTCAAAGAGAAAACGTAACGGAACATAACAAATACCATTTTCTAAAATAGGGGTTACAGTCTTATCCTTATAATCAATATATACGTCAAGCGATCTTGTATAAGCCATAGGATTATCAATTTGCATAACTAAGCTCTTTACAAATATATCCTCAAGATTCTTGTCCATAGCAAATACTCCTGTTCCGTAATTATTTGTCAAAAACATAAACACCAATATAATAATTATCTTTTTCACAGTAAATACCTCCCTATTTTCTTTAATTTATTGTATCTATTACAAGCAATTCATATTTTGGATTTATACCAAAGTCTCTTGTTATGACAACATCATAATATTCATATTCTCTTCCAACCATTTCATCATCCGTTACTGTGCAGATAAATTGTGCTTTCGTTTTAGGTATTTGTTTTAGTTATTGTCACAATTTGTTCTTCCCGGTCATAATCAACGCTTGCGCCCAGTTCCTCGGCAATAAATCTCGTTGGGGTATATGTTCTGTCATTTTCAATAAATGCGGGAGCATCAAGGGTTATTGTTTCATCGTTTACAATGGCAGTCTTCTTATCAATAGCAATAATGATTATTTTATCATCTTTTGTAATTATAAC
>CALXWJ010000079.1 GCA_944392335.1 uncultured Clostridia bacterium | reverse complement strand
CACTGTTTATTTTTCAATGTACAATCTTTTCACTTTCGTGTCGCTCCTAAAATTTAGTAGCTTATAGAGTATATCACATATCCTTGGGTTTGTCAAGCATTTTTTTTATTTTTTTTGCTTCTTTCCCTCCGGCTGCGCTGCTCTTTTGCGACAACTTTTATATTGTACCACACCAATCGGTAAATGTCAAGTGTTTTTTTCAATTTTTTTACCTGAATAGTAACTTTTTTCAGTATCCTCTTTTTTATAATACCTGTTTTATTTGTCCGATCAGGACACCGTTAATTTATTTGATCAATACCACAGCCGTTGATGATATGCCCAGTCCTTCTCCCTCAAAGCCCAATCCTTCAGTGGTCGTCGCCTTAACATTTACCGCGCTTATATCGATATCAAGCGTCCTTGCTATATTTTTTCTCATTTGCATTATAAACGGCGCAAGTCTGGGTTTTTGGCATACTATTGTAATATCTGCATTTTCAACCACATATCCATGTTCACCCAATAATTTTTTTGTTTCCTTTAAAAGTACAAGGCTCGAAATGCCCTTATATTTTTCATCATTATCGGGAAAATGTTTGCCTATATCACCCAAAGCGGCCGCTCCCAGCATGGCATCACAAAGAGCATGCAATGCAACATCCGCATCCGAATGTCCCAATAAACCCTTGTCATAGTCAATTTTTACCCCGCATAAATACAGTTCCCTATTTTCAATTAATTTATGCACATCATATCCATGTCCTATTCTCATTGTTTTCCCTCTCTGTACTTTCTAATGTTATTTATAATTTTTTGACCCGACTTACAATAAGCCTCTTTTTTCTAATATATTGTTCGCTGTAATCAGATCTTCCGGTGTTGTGATCTTTATATTGCCGTAACTTCCTTTTGTCACTTTAACCTTTCCAATATATTTTTCGTACAACGCACAATCATCGGTAACACTGATATTTTCCTCAATTGCTTTCTGGTGCGCCCATAATATTTCTTCATAATAAAAAACTTGAGGCGTCTGGATTTGATATACTTTGTTTCTGTCAAGAGTTTTTTCTATAAACCCATTATTGTCAACCTGTTTTAACGTGTCTTTGCATATTACGCCGGCAGCCGCCGCTTTGTTTTTAATACAGTCATCAATACAATTGTTTATAATCTCTGTCGTAATCAACGCTCTGGCTCCGTCATGAATAACAACAATATCGGGTTTATCTGTTTCTCTGAGACCGTTTAACACTGATTCCTGCCTTGTTTTTCCGCCTCTTACTATTTTTATGTTTTTTTTTGCATTTATTATATGTTTTCTTGTCTCGTTTATATCATCATCTCTTGTAACAAGAATTATTTCATCGATCCTCTCGCTTTGCAATACGGCATTGAGTGTATAGTCTATAACAGCACGGTCACCTAACGGCAAAAAAACTTTGTTGACCGCGCCTCCCATTCTTGTTCCGCTTCCGGCGGCCACAATAATTGCGGCAATTTTTTTATTCATATGATTTCACCCCAAAAAATAAAGGATCGACAGCATTAATCATCGATGCAATCAATCCTATTATAATCCTATGCTTCAAATAATTCATCAACCGTGTCACACATTATGCTTTCAATGTCATTTTGACCCGCGACTTTTGACATAACTAATTCGCTCACCATAATTTGTTTTGCATTATTAAGCATTTTGCGTTCACTCGTTGACAATCCCTTCGATCTATCACGGTACATGAGCTCTTTTACAACATCAAGTACTTGATAAATATCTCCTGTTTTTATCTTCTGCATATTTTCACGATGACGCTTGTTCCAATTTGTATTTTCGCAAACCGGAGCTTTTCTGAAAGCCTCTAAAACCTTCGCGCCCTCTTCTTTGTCGATTACGAACCTAACACCTATTTCATCACAATTCTGCATCGGTATCATAACCTTCATTTCTCCGGATGAAGATATTTTCATAACATAATACGACTGTTTTTTTCCGAGAACATCGCGTTCCTCAATTGATTCAATAACGCCTGCCCCATGCATAGGATAAACTATCTTATCTCCTATGTTATACACGTTTTACACCTTCTTGCCTGTCATATCAATATGACATTTTATGTATGAAAATCAAATATACTTCCACACATTTATTATACCTATATTATAACATATTATACAGAAAAAGTCAAATTTATATAATTAATTTTTCACCAAAATTATATAATCTTTTTTGTTGAAAAACATTGCAAAGCATATGCGAACAATATATAATAATAATAAACTTTTAAATTTTCAGCAATCCATTTGAAAATACTCTTAAAATTTTGCTGAAACGCTTATACCGCTCTTAAAGAATGCAAAAAAATAGAAAAGCCGTGCTGTGCGAACACGACTTTTCCGTAAAATATTAGGGGAAGGTATATTGTTTTGTAAATTATTAAAATTTACATTATAATAGTAACATAATAATGTGACGAATTTGTGTATAAATATATACATTTTTATTAATAATTTTTAAAATTATTTTAAAGGAGGCTTTATCTTGAAGAATAAAAACACTTTGTTTATTTTAATCATTATTCTCATCAGTTTATCCTTACTCGGTATCAATGCTTTATTGTCTGACAAGGGTGATACCGTATTTATTTATTGTAATTCCGAATTGTATGAAACCGTTCCGCTGGACAAAAATTGTGAAATAAATATAAACAACACCAATACTGTTGTAATTGAAAATGGCTGCGTGTACATGAAAAACGCGACTTGTCCCGATAAGCTTTGTATTAATCAGGGTAAAATTTCCGATTCTTCCAGGGATATTATCTGCCTTCCCAACAAAATTATAGTCAAGGTGGATAAGGCTTCCGATATTGACGCCGTTTCCCAATAATATTAATCTATTGCTATATTAAAATATATATCCCTGTACTCGGCAGGATATACCATAGCAAAAGGCTTTGTACCTTTGCAGGTCATTTTTACTTTCCGGCAATCAAACCGGTGCGCACCGGCAGCTGCAATTTTATCTTTATACTCTTTTCCACAGCACACCTCTTTTATAATAAGGGTATCCTCATCCTTATGGCAAAACATCACTGCGCCGTATTTCTTTAAAAGGCAGAATTTCCCATCATACATTCTGCGGATATTTTCAAGCTCCTCTGTATCCCATTCAACAACGGCATAATCATGCAATATTTCTTTTCTCCGCTTTTTGTATTCCTCTGCGGTTATTTCCGCAATTTCCGTTTTTATTGGGGGAAGAGTGTCATACCCGCATTTTTCTGTACAGTTCACCGTTGTATATCCTCTTTTTTCATAAAAGGAAAACAGGTTTTCTTCTGCGGGTACAAGCACCGAAAAATATTCTCCGCTCTCTTTAATATATTTGTTGGCATAATTTAAAAGCATTGTGCTGAGACCCCGGCGGCGAAATCTTTCGCCGGTTGCCACAGCATAGATGTACCTGCCCTTTTTATCATTCAATGATACCGGGAGCATAGTAAGCATTGCGGCAATTTCCGCTTTTTCTTCATATATAATTATATCGCCGTAATATAATACGAAAAATTCTTCAATACTTTTTTTATCGTCACCGAAAATATTATGCCATAGTGTTATTATTTTATTTTTATCATTTATATCTGCAAATCTTATCATAAATTATCACAAATCACTCCGATATGAATGTAAGTACGTCAACAGCAACACCGTCCACAACCAAGGCCAATGCAAAAAAAGTATTCTCTAAATTCGGATATGTACCGTCACTCTCTAAATACCAAGGAATAATGCTTCCGTATTCCATTGTATTTGATATAGCAAAGGAAGATTTGATTATGCTTGATGTTGTACCCAATGACAGGGCTGTGTGGCTGCTTTTTGAATAATCATATTCATATACATCCGTATCCAGGTTATATAATATATCATATAATCCGTCATTTCTATACGCTTCATTAATCATACTTGTATACAATCCCGTATAACCGTCACACGGGCTGCCGTATGCTATTTTCCCCACTGAATAATACATTGCCCCTTTTGCCATAACAGGTCCGAATACAATCTGAACACTGTTTGCTTTTACATAATCCCACTGATACTCAAAATTATCCGATAGATATTTTTCATCGGGATAGGACAGAAAACTATTTAAGTATGCAGTTTCATTATCCGCAACAATGGAATTTAAAACCAAATCATTATAATTCGAAGCACCGGCTTTTTCAATATCAAATATTATATCTATCCGTTCCGCAAGTCCGTTTGAATCGGTCAGAAACATGAATACATCGCCTTTTTTCAACAGTGCAACTTGTTGTGCCGTTTCATCCAAAGCCATAATTTGCGTTTCTTCACCTTTATAAAATACAGGAATTTTGTAAATAGGTTTACCGTTTTCACTGACATCCTGATATACATTTCCTGTTACAACTACAAACCGCGAGTTTTCATCATACAGATTGACCACATCGGTTATAAGCGCTATTGGATACGTGCCGTCAATATATCTGTCACCGTATGCATATGCCATATATTGCGTTCCATCTTCCAAAATATCTGAATTTACAATATTAAGGTCACTGATTGAATCATAGTCATTATCTGTATAATTAATTGCATCATATATATTTGTTTTGTAGTGTAATTTCACATAGCCTATTGCATTTCTTCTTTTGCTGTATGTTTCTACCCGAGTTTCACCATCAATAATCTGAAAAGACCTTGCCAGCTCCGGCAGAAATTCTATTGACGTAATATAATCCGTTTCACAGGATGTGGTATATTTTATAATTCTCTTATTTGCTTCCTTTTTCACACCTTCTGTATCCTCTCCGGTGTAAGCATCGTTGTATACCGCTTCAAATATCGCTTTATTTACCGCTTCTTTATTTCCTGTAATTATCTGTTCGTCAACCGTAACCGAAGCAGCTGAATCAATAAAATATGTTTTTCTTTCACCGTCAGACGTATAAATTTTTGCTCTGTAGCTTTGCTGTCCGGACAAGCTTACAAATTCATCAATCAATGCATATTTCTCTTCTAAATTTAAAAGATATTCTCCGCTTATTCCCTCGGGACTTTCTCTGCTCACAATGTTTGATAAAGCCTTCATTCCCGAAAGATTATCCCATGCAAATACCTTTACATTTCCCAATATAACGGATGCATTGATATCGATCATCACTTTGATACTCTCTGTTTTTCTTGTCTCAAAATTTTTCTTTACCGACGTGATTTTAATCAATCTGCCTGCATTATCATACGATGCAACAAAAAAAGTATCATTTTCATCGGTTTGATTCATTTCCATCACATCAAAATTAACATAACATGAACTTACGGGACTTTCGATAATATTGTTCATGTCATCACAAAAATAAAAATTGCTCAATACATAAGTATATCTGCATTCTCCGTTCTTCCACAAAGCATCCTCTTCCTCTTCAGCCGCACATACCAGCGCAGGAATAACCATAACCAATAAAATGATCAGCATGACACTCAGTCGTTTTGCTTTTGTTTTCATATATACCCTCCCTTTCATGTTTGGGTTTCCTCTTTTGTTCTGTATATTTTAATTTTACCACATCATATTTTTAAAATCAACAGTTTTTATAATTTATTATATTTTTTTACAGCATTATATTTCTTCAAAATAATGCTCGGGTTATAGGAAAGTTTTGCCTTGCGCAAGCCCTCGTCTCCGGCATCTTCTTCCCTGTCAATATACTTATAATTCTGGCAGTTATGAATTACAAACTGCTTATTTATCATTGGATATGCTCCCTGAATATGCGCAAAGGCTTTTTCGATATGAACAATGAAAGTTTGCTCATTCAATTCATCCCCCAATTCAAAAGCAATAATATTACCATCCGCCCTTATGGCGCCTCCGTGAAGTTCCAGTTCCTTATAATATTTTAATGCTTTTCTTACAGCCATACCTTCTTCTTCAAGACCGTTTTTTCCCGATTCCTTCATCAGCCTGCACCATTCCTCATGCATATCTTTAACTTCGCCAATATTATTTTCCGAAATTTCTTCATAACTCCACTGGGGATAATTTTCAATAAACCGATTAATATGGTTCCTTTTAGAGGATAATTTTTTTCCTTTTAATGTAGTTAAACTTTCAGTAGTATATATATAATCTGACATATCCCTGTCCTCAGTATATTCAAACATGCCGGGATAGTTTTTTTCAAGAAATGCTTTTTGTTCCTCTACAATGCCCCCGATACAGATATATCCATCTTTATTCTCTTTCAATATAAAATCCACAGCATCCTTTATGTTTTCCGTACCTGCCGGAAATAAAAATACATTTCTTTCCTTTCCGAATCTTACAAGCAGACAATTTTTATATTCTCTTACTTTTGTATTATAAATTTCCTGCCATATAAACAATGTTGTAAAATTATATTCAAGACTTGGGTTTTTCGTTTTTTTCAATATATTCTCTATCCATTTTTTGTCGCTTATCTCTACTGTTTTAAACTTGTCCATAATAAAATATAACCTTTCTTTCGTTTAACATTCCTTTTTCTCATAAAAATACAAATTTGAATGTTATATATGAATGTCTTTAAATACACCTTTTTTTATCAAATACCCGTCTCTGACTCCGCACTGCATTACAGAAAATTTTGCTGCATTAAAATATTCGCACAACAGTTTAATAACAACAACCCCATATTCAATAGTGTTTACTCTTTTTCCTATAATATTTAACAATTTAACATCATTATATTCCAAATCGGAAAGAAAATCAAGCATATTACTTTCAAAATATCCACTTTCAATTCCTTTTTCTTTTTCCCACAATTTTTTTAATGCTTTTGCCGTACCGCCCATAATATACAGGTTGTTACACGTCACTTTAGGGAAATTGTTTAAGTTACCATATATAAAACGCTTTATACTTTCATAATTATTCTGGGAATATTTTCCGAAATTTAAATAAAGTCTTTTAACACCTATAGGCAAAGACTTACTGTGTATTAGCTTTCCATGTTCAAAATAAAAAATCTGACAGCTCCCTCCGCCAAGGTCAACACCTATTCCCGTGTTCTCTTTTATATTATAATTAAGGGCGAGAAAATCACATTCCGCCTCCTCTTTTCCGCTTAACAATTCAATTTCAATATTACATTCTCTTTTTATTTTCATTTTAACTTCAGCCAAATTAACAACATCTCTCATTGCAGAGGTTGCAAAACACAGTATTCGGTCTGTATCCTCTTTTTCAAAAAATATTGTTATCTGCTTTAAAGTTTGAGCCAATTTATCTATGCCCTGTTCAGATAATTTGTTATCCGCAGTATCTGTAATAATTTCAGATTCAAATACGATATCCGCTGCAATCGTTGTTTTATCTGTCACACTGTAAATAACACCACGTATGGTATTTGTACCAATATCAACTAATCCGTATTTCATAAAAATCTCCAATATAATAAATTGTTACAGTAATAAAGACGGCTTATAGCAAGCCGTCTTTATGTCAATCATTAGATACCTTTATTACCTCTTTGCCATTGTAATAGCCACAAGCCTTACAAACTCTATGAGGCATTTTATATTCGTGACACTGTGGACATTCAACCATTGCAGGAACGGTTAATTTCCAATTCGCACGTCTTTTATCTCTTCTTGATCTCGATACTTTACCCTTAGGTACTGCCATCTCAATCACACCTCCTATTCGGTCTCAGAATTTTTCATGATTTCTGCCAACGCTGCCCATCTCGGATCAATTTCCTCTTTTTCACAGGTACACTCGCCGAGATTAAGATCTTTGCCGCAATTCGGACACAATCCTTTACAGTCTTCTTTACATAAATATTTCCCGGGAACATTAACAATAAAATTATCAATTATTATTTCATCCATATCAACGGAATATCCCGAATAAAATATCACATCTTCATCACTGACTGATTCTTTTTCTTCTTCTCTTACAAGTATTTCCGATATATCAAAGGAAATATCAACCTCAACAGGTTTAAGACATCTTGCGCACGCAGTAATTGCCTTACCTGTTACTTCCGCGGATAAATAAAGCGATTTTGTGTTGTTTGTAATTTTACCTTTAATTAATAACCCTTCCGGAAAAACAAATTTTTCACCCTGAAAAGATATATCCTTAATATCGGCTTTTTCACACAGCCTCATCACACCGCCATAATCCTTAAGTACAGAGGACAGGTCGATAATCATAATAATTCTCCGTTTCTAAGCATATTCAATTAAAGCAGGCATTACTTCAATTCAACTTTTGCTCCTGCTTCTTCAAGTTTAGCTTTCATAGCTTCAGCTTCTTCTTTAGCTACGCCTGTCTTCAATGACTTAGGAGCACCGTCAACTAATTCTTTTGCTTCCTTTAAGCCCAAACCTGTAAGTTCTCTTACAACTTTGATAACGCCCAGCTTTGAAGCGCCGGCTTCTGCCAAAACAACTTCAAATTCTGATTGTTCAGCGGCTGCGGCGCCGCCTTCTGCTGCAGCGCCTGCTACCATAACCGGAGCAGCTGCGCTTACGCCGAATTCTTCTTCCATTAATTTAACAAGTTCTGCAACCTCTAATAATTTTAATTCTTTGATATCTTCTAAAATCTTATTTACGTCTGCCATTTTATTGACCTCCTGAAATTTTTAATAATTTTATCAGGTTTTAATTAAAACCCTTTGTAATTACTCAGCGTCTGAAGTTTGTGCAGGTGCTTCTTCCGCAGGTGTCTCTTCTGTGGCTGCCGGCTGCTCTGCCGGAGCTGCTGCCGGTTCTGCCTCAGCTGCTTTTTTTGCGATCAAGTCGGGTATTTCCACGCCGCCTTCTGCAATTGTGCTAAGCAATCTTGCCAATCCCGAAATTGGGGAATTCAAGCTGCCCATAATCTTTGCAATAAGAGTTTCCATGTTCGGAGTTTTTGCAAGTTTGCTGATTTCATCCAAGGATAAAACTTTTCCGTCCATAAATCCTGATTTGATTTCCAGTTTTTCATTGTCCTTTGCAAAATCCGCGAGTACCTTTGCCGGTGCAACCGCATCCTCAGATACTGCCAACGCTGTCGGACCATGTAATATGTCATCTAATTCATCAAGACCTGTTTCTTTTGCTGCTAAACGAAGTAAAGTGTTTTTTACAACAAAATATTTTACGCCTGCTGCCCTCAAATCATTTCTGAGCTTTGTATCTTCCTCAACTGTTAAACCTCTGTAGTCAACCAATACACCTGTTGTTGCGCTCTTTAAGGCTTCTGTAATTTCAGCTACCTTTTCTTTTTTTGCTTCCAAAACTTTTTCACTTGGCATTTAACATTTCACCTCCTGTAAAAATGCTTTGCCTTCAATATAAATGAAGGCCCTTTGCCGTAGACAAGCAAAGAGCCATTAGTAATCATATAATATATACTAAATAACACCTCGGCAGGTCTTACCTTTGCGCCTGCTGTCTACGGATTTATATTTACCTGCGGTATTATACCACAAATAATATACTTTGTCAATAGGAAATTTTTGTTATCCTAATCTTGCGGCGTTAACCTTTATTCCCGGTCCCATTGTCGATGCAACTGCAACACTTCTCAGATACTGTCCTTTTGCAGCTGCCGGTTTTGCCTTTATTACCGCACCTACCAATGCTGTAAAGTTTTCTGTAAGTTTTTCCTGTCCGAATGATACTTTTCCTATTGGGCAGTGAATAATATTTGTTTTATCAAGCTTATATTCTATTTTACCTGATTTAATTTCTGCAATAGCTTTAGCTACATCCATTGTAACTGTGCCTGCTTTTGGTGAAGGCATTAAACCTTTAGGTCCCAAAACCTTACCCAAACGTCCTACAACTCCCATCATATCCGGTGTTGCAACAACAACGTCAAAGTCAAACCAATTTTCACTCTGTATCTTTGTAACAAGATCCATTTCGCCTACGTAATCAGCCCCTGCAGCTGTTGCTTCTTCAGCTTTAGGTCCCTTTGCAAATACTAAGATTCTAACGGTTTTTCCCGTTCCGTTCGGAAGAACTATAGCTCCTCTTACTTGTTGATCCGCGTGTCTTGAGTCTACACCGAGTTTAATGTGTGCTTCAACGGTTTCATCAAATTTTGCCTTTGAAGTTTTAATTATCAGATCCATAGCTTCAGCCGGATCATATTGCTTTGATTTATCAATAAGCTTCATGCTTTCCTGATATTTTTTACCTCTAAACATATTATTTCCTCCTTATGTGGTCAATCAAGGAATTTTTCCTCTCCCACTGATTTTAAAATTACTGCAGGGACAATCAGTCACCAACAACAATACCCATACTTCTTGCCGTACCGGCGATCATGCTCATTGCAGCTTCCAAAGATGCTGCATTCAAATCGGGCATTTTCTGTTCTGCAATCGCCTGTAAATCTGCTTTGGAAATTGTTGCTACCTTTGTCTTATTGGGAACGCCTGATCCGCTTTGGATCTTACATGCTTTCTTTAACAAAACTGCAGCAGGCGGAGTTTTTGTAATAAATGAGAATGAACGGTCCGCATACACTGTAATAACTACAGGAATGATTAAACCTGCATCCTTTGCTGTTTTTTCATTAAATTCTTTTGTAAACTGCATAATGTTTACCCCGTGCTGACCCAATGCCGGTCCTACGGGCGGTGCCGGAGTTGCCTTACCGGCAGGAATTTGTAATTTGATATAACCTACGACTTTTTGTGCCATAATATGGCCACCTCCTAAAATCTTGCAGCCTTTGCCGCATAATGTGGTAATTGCGGGCATTTTGCCCTCCCACTGTTACCAGAGGGATATATAAATGCATAGCATCTATAAACATAATTTTAATTAGTCAAGTTTTGTTACTTGATTGTACTCAACTTCAACCGGTGTTTCTCTTCCAAACATTGAAATGTTGACGGTCAACTTTCTTGTGGCTTTATCGATAGACTCAACTGTCCCCGAAAATCCTTCAAGAGGCCCTTGTTTTATGCTTACGTGATCACCTTTCGATATATCGATATCATCCATACGAATTTGAGAAAAGCCGAGTTTTTCAACCTCACTCTCAGGCAGCGGAACAGGCTTTGATCCGGGCCCTACAAAGCCCGTTACTCCTCTTGTATTACGTACCACATACCAGCTTTCATCGTTCATTATCATTTTAATGATAACATAACCCGGGAAAATTTTCCGCTTGACAACCTTCTCTACCCCGTTCTTTTCCTCGATAACATCCTCCAAAGGGACTTCAACATTTAAGATCAGATGTTCTATACCTCTATTTTCAACGGATTTTTCAATATTCGCTTTAACCTTATTTTCATAACCCGAATAAGTATGAACTATATACCACTTTGCTTCTTCAGCCATAATAACTCTCCTTTACTTCAGAGTTTGTGTAAATATATCCAAAAGCTTAGAAAATGCAATATCACAAATCGAAAGTATAATACATGTTATAATGATAAAAACCAAAATGATAAGAGTATTATGAATAAGTTGTTCCTTACCGGGCCACGTAACCTTTTTCATTTCAGATTTTGTTTCTCTGAAAAATTTCACCAGTTTATTGGTTTTCTTTTGGTTTGTAGTTGTTTCAGCCATTTTTTTACACTCCTATCTTATTTAGTTTCCTTATGAAGAGTATGCTTTCTGCAGAATCTGCAGTACTTGTTCATTTCCAATCTGTCCGGATCATTTTTTTTGTTTTTCATGGTATTGTAATTTCTTTGTTTACATTCCGAACATGCCAATGTTATTTTAACTCTCATTTTTACACCTCCGTATACATTCCATATGTTTTTTGTGAATAGCTCTTTAAAGACACGCAAAAAAAAAGAAGCTACACCTCAATTAATTGTATTATAACATAGAGGCAATAGCTTGTCAAGTATTTTTTATAATTCTTTTTTATTTTTCTTAAATGTAAAAGTAAATTCCAGTTTATATACCAATAATGGATTTAAGTTTGACACAATTTCCTGTATAATAGACATAGCAGTATGTCTGTTAGAAAGGAAGTTTTTTTATGTCAAAATCT
>CALXWJ010000078.1 GCA_944392335.1 uncultured Clostridia bacterium | reverse complement strand
ATAAGCGGCGCATCTTGCCCTTTATCGGAGCTTGAAGTATCAACATACGTCGGCGCTCCTCAAAAGAGCAATCTGCTTGCTTCTTTTCCACGTTGGATTTGTGCCGCCGAATGGCGGCGGAATGGAGTGTAACGTGAAAAATAAGCTGCGCATCTCACCGTTTTTCGCGACTCGGAGTATACACATACACCGTCGTCCCTCAAAACGGCAATCTGCTTGCTTCTTTTCCACGTTAGGATTTGTGCCGCCGCATCTGCGGCGGAATGGAGGATTAAAATGAAAAAATACAGTAAGATTTTTGTGGGGCTGGGAATTATAATAGTTCTTGCCGTTGTTTTCTGGTGGGGCGGAAATTCATCTTCTCTGCATGGATGGAGTGTGGAAGAAACAAATAAAACATCACAGGTAACAGAAAATGTGAAATCTGAAAAGGATGATTTACAGAATACAGTCAACCCCCGGGAAACAACAAATGACCAATCTCCTGTACAGACTGAAGATGTAAAGGAAGAAAAACAAAACGAAAAAGGGCAGATGCCGGAAAAACCACCTACGGCAACTGCGCAAAATTCTTCCGCTGAAAGTGAACAACAGCAGATAAAATCGGAGATAATAAAAAAGGCTGATGAAAATATTGCTTCAAGCGGTGATATAGAATATTCAAAAGAAAAGGGTATGGATATAGATGAGGAAACAGGGAAGGACAAATACAGCACAGACCCTGTTCCGGAGGGAAAACCTGTTCCTGTTGACAAAAACAATACTACAATTACAGATAAGGAACTGACTTGTACATTATCAGTGAGATGTGATACTGTACTGGACAACCTTGCATATCTTGATTCGGAAAAGGTTGAAATAATACCTGAAGATGGTATTATTTTCAATGAAAAAACCGTAACCTTTTATGAAGGAGAAACGGTATTTAATCTTTTGCAAAGAGAAATGAAAAAAAATAAAATACATATGGAATTTGTAAATACACCCATATATAACAGTTCATATATTGAAGGAATTGCAAATCTTTACGAATTTGACTGCGGTGAGTTGTCAGGATGGCTGTACAAAGTAAACGGCTGGTTCCCTAATTACGGTTGTTCGCGATATGCATTGAAGCAGGGAGATAAGGTTGAATTTGTTTTCACCTGTGACTTTGGTGAAGATGTAGGTGCTGACGCAAGCATTGCCGGGGGACAAAAGGATGAATGAATTTAAAAAATATCACCCATTTGTGAATTTTATGTATTTTTTGGCTGTAATTGCATTTTCCATGTTTTTTATGAATCCTGTATGTCTTTTTATAAGTTTTATTTCGGGATTTATATATTCAGTAATGTTAAACGGGAAAAAAGCGTTAAAGTTCAATCTTGTGTATCTTCTTCCGTTAATGATAATATCAGCATTTATTAATCCTGCATTTAACCATGAAGGTGTTACAATATTAACTTATTTGCCAAGTGGGAATCCGTTAACTTTAGAGTCAATAATTTATGGAATTGCGGCGGCGTGTATGATTGCTTGTATTATTTGTCATTTTTCATGTTTTAATATAATAATGACAAGCGATAAATTTGTATATTTGTTTGGGAAAATAATACCTTCAATGTCACTTATTCTATCCATGGTTTTGAGGTTTGTTCCAAGATTTAAAGAACAGATAAAGATAATAAGCAATGCACAGAAATGTATAGGGTGTGACATATCTGACGGAAACATAATAAAAAGAGCTAAAAACGGAATAAAAATTTTATCAATAATGATAACATGGAGCCTTGAAAATTCCATAGAAACGGCTGACAGTATGAAAAGCCGCGGCTATGGGCTGCCGGGAAGAACGGCATATTCAAATTTTGTATTTGATAAACGTGACGCATTTGCACTGGCAGCTATTGTGTTTTTTTCGCTTTATGTAATTATCGGAGCAGGTACGGGGAATCTCTATTTCAGATATTTTCCCTCTATAAAAACAGTAAATATAACGCCTTACGGGGTAAGTGTAATGGCAGCATATTTTCTGCTTTTTATCTGCCCTGTAATAATAGAAATTAAGGAGGCATGGCGATGGAAAAAATCGCAGTCAAAAATCTGACATTTACATATCCCCAAAGAGAAATTCCGTCGCTAAAAAATATTAATTTTACCGTAAATCCCGGTGAATTTATCACAATATGCGGAAAATCGGGATGCGGTAAATCTACGCTGTTAAGACAGTTAAAGCCGGTTATTGCACCTCATGGGAACAAAGAGGGTGTAATATATTTTGACGGCAGGGACATAACCGAATTGTCGCAAAGAGAAGAATCAGAAAAAATTGGATTTGTGCAACAAAATCCCGACAATCAGATTGTGTGTGATAAGGTATGGCATGAACTTGCATTCGGACTTGAAAGCCTGGGATTCAGAAACGAAGAAATCCGTGCAAGAGCTGCTGAAATGGCGTCATTTTTCGGTATTTATAATTGGTTTTATAAAGATGTGTCAGAACTATCCGGAGGTCAGAAACAGCTATTAAATCTTGCTTCTGTAATGGTGATGCAGCCGTCTGTTATGATTTTGGATGAACCCACAAGCCAGCTTGACCCTATTGCCGCACATGATTTCCTTGATACTCTTGCTAAAATAAACAAAGACCTGGGTACGGCAATTATCCTTACAGAACATAGACTTGAGGAAGCTTTCCCTATTTCAGACAGAATTGTTGTAATGGAAAACGGAGAAATAATTGCAGACGGTACACCCCGTGAAATTGCAAAATGCCTGAATGATACAAATAATGATATATTTTCTGCTTTACCTACTCCAATGAGGGTATATTATTCAAAAGATAATAATTATGAATGCCCGGTAACGGTCAGGGACGCAAGAACATGGCTTGTGAATATGCCTGTAAAAGAAAGTGTTCCATATCCTGAAGAAATAAAAAAGCCTGACAATAATTTTGTTATTGAGCTTGATGAAATTTGGTTCAGATATGAAAAAAACGCGCCTGATGTCTTAAAAAATATGTCTCTTAAAATTTCCGAAAATGAGATTTATGCAATAGTCGGAGGAAACGGTGCGGGAAAAACAACCACATTATCTGTAATTTTGGGGATAAATAAGCCATACAGAGGAAAAGTAAAAATTATGGAAAATAAGACTATGGCGGCACTTACACAAAATCCTCAAAGTCTTTTTGTTAAAAAAACAGTATTGGAAGATTTACATGAAATGTTATCCGACATTAAAATGTCAACAGAGGAAAAGGAAGAAAAAATCAGGAATGTTATAGATTTTTGCGAACTTCAGAATTTGCTTATGAGTCATCCCTTTGATTTGTCGGGAGGAGAACAACAAAGAGCGGCATTGGCAAAGGTGCTGTTAAAAGAACCGGATATTCTTATTCTTGACGAGCCTACAAAGGGGCTTGACGCTCATTTCAAAGAAAAATTTGCAGATTTGCTGAAAAAGTTAAAGAAAAGCGGAGTAACAATTATAATGGTTTCACATGATGTGGAATTTTGTGCAAAATATGCTGACAGACTGGGAATGTTCTTTGATGGGAAAATAGTATCTGAGGACACTCCGAGAAGATTTTTTTCGGGAAAAAGCTTCTATACAACCGCTGCAAACAGAATGTCGAGAAATATTATTGATAATGCTGTGCTTGATGAGGATATAATTTCAGCAATAGGGGGAAGGATACAGAAAAGACGTGAAGAATCAAGCAGCCCGTTATATATGAAAAAAAAGATATATACACAGCAAAATAAAAAATCCGAAAGAAAAATAAAGAATATTATTTTCGGTTCGGTATTTTTGATATTATTTGCAGTTGTTCAGTTTTTGATTTTCGGTGAAGAAGAAAATAGAAAATATGCTGCCCAATTGGCAAGTATTTTTCTGCTGGGAGGGGCTTTATGGAATTTTATTCCAAAAAGAACCTTTGATATGGGACAAATACAGACACAGCAAAATAAAAGAAAATTATCCAAAAGAACTGTTGCGGCGGCTTTGGTAACATTAATTCTTGTTCCTGTTACGGTTTTTGTTGGTGTGTATTATTTGGGCGACAGGAAATATTATTTTATAAGTCTGCTTATTATACTTGAAACAATGTTTCCCTTTATATTTATATTTGAAAAACGTCGGCCCCAGGCAAGGGAACTGGTAATTATAAGTGTGCTGTGTGCAATATCCGTAGCAGGACGTGCGGCATTTGCAGCCATTCCGCAGTTTAAACCTG
The DNA here is from genome assembly GCA_944392335.1 of uncultured Clostridia bacterium. Lineage (GTDB taxonomy): Bacteria > Bacillota > Clostridia > UBA1381 > UBA1381 > RGIG1988. The sequence goes on along the minus strand of CALXWJ010000078.1, from coordinate 1,926 downwards.
TGGTGGCAATGACAATAATATCCGGAATATGTTTCGGAGGAGAAACAGGTTTTCTGGTAGGTGCGGTTACGGGTTTTGTATCAAACTTTTTCTTTGGTCAGGGCCCATGGACTCCATGGCAGATGTTTGCATTTGGAATAATAGGTTTTTTTGCCGGAATTTTATTCAGAAAAGGTCTATTACGAAAAAATAAAACAGAATTGTGCATATTCGGATTTCTTACAGCCCTCGTATTATATGGGGGTATTATGAATTTGGCTTCGGTACTGATGTATCAGGCAAATCCAAATACTGGAGCAATTACTGCAAGCTATGCGCTGGGATTGCCTTTTGACTTGATACACGCATTTTCCACATCATTCTTTTTGTGGTTTGCGGCAGAACCTATGTGCGAAAAGATAGAGAGAGTAAAAGTTAAATACGGATTATTGGAATAATAACAAATTTTTCGTTGGTTTAGACAAATGTCTTCAAGACAGTTTTACAGAGAAAAACAACTACCATCACTGTATTCGGTGAAGGTAGTTGTTTTCTATATATATTTACTTAATGTAAATTCTGCTAATCTTATATGTTTTCTCGAAACTGTATACGAAATTGCAAGCTCGCCGCCTGTGCCATAATATTGTACAAAAGGATAAAAACAACTTCCGCGCATATTTGCCTGAAGAATAACTTTGCTTTTTGAAATATCATCTGTGTTGATTCTAATAATACCGATATGTTCTCTGTCGGTAGGAGCATAAAACAAATAAAGTTCTCCTTTATAGATTATAAAATCCGAACGCGACTGACAATCTCCTATAAGCACCGGGGTAGTCCATTCCTTTGTATCAAGATTGAATTGGGTAAGTATACCATACGGACTTCCGGATATAAGTTTTTTGTTTTCATCATATTCAGGATCCCACTGTCGTACGAAATAGTAAACTTTGTTATCAAGAACATATACAGCATTTTCCCATTTTGTTTCATTTTCAAACCCGGTTCTGTTTTTACCTTCGTTAGGCTGTGCGACATATTCCCATTCTACCAAGTCCCGGCTTTTTATTATACATGTAAAATTACCACTGTATGCACCTGTATAGTAATAGGTTTCACCATTTTCCTTACGAGTTGAAAGCTTTTGCATAATTCCAATATCCGAAAAGAATTCCTTATATCCAATGCCGTTTTCTGTAAGAGCATTCTGCATACCGCTTGAACTGAAATCGTTTACAATATTACCCACTCTAAATTTGTTCGTATATATTTCTCCGAGAGTTTTTTCCTTAATATTAATTATACGATACAGCCTGTAATATTTACCTTCTATATTAGCAGTCCATAAAATATAGATGTTGTTTGGTTCGTCGTCCTTTTGCATAAGTATGGTGTCATATACTCCGCATACTTTATGACCGTCAATCTCGTCGCCTGCTGCATGAATATCAATTATCGTTTTGTCTGTTGGATTGTCAATCGGGGCATATGCCAAACGAGCTGTCTGGAAATTCGGATTTTCTTCGGGGTTTTGCGTGTTTGCATAATATGATACAAATACCATATTGTTTACGCAAACAAAAGTTGAAACATGACACATTTGATCTATGCCGTCCTTTTCAAAATCAGCTATCTTTCTTGTGTTAACTTCGTTTGCAAAGGCTATTGCGTTAGCACGTTTATTTAACGCAGTATCTGCTTCTATCTTTACTGAAAAATTGGTTACTGATTTTCGTTGATATACAATGGCTTGCTTCGAAGTAATAAAATCATTTTTAAAAATTCTTTCTTTCATTGATTTTCCTCCTTATAAAAAATATCGTTTTGTTAAGTTAAATGAAAGTTGAGACCTTGAACTCCTTATGGTATAATGGTTTTATCACAAACCCGAATACCTCCCTGAAAATCAGAGAAAGGAGCTCAAGATCTCATGGATAAAATTAT
>CALXWJ010000077.1 GCA_944392335.1 uncultured Clostridia bacterium | reverse complement strand
CTCCGCAAAGTCGTGTGCCAAATGGGGGGCGTTGCCCCCTTTGGAACCCCCCACAAGAAAAGGCGGTACGCTACCCCTCCACGGGGCGCATACCGCCTTTTCTTGTTATCCAGCCCTCCGGCTGTATCGGTTGAGCAAAAGTCAGCGTGGGATTGATGTGGTATCTTTATCTAAGTGACCCCCCCAGTCCCAGCCCGACATACAATATGCTTTCCTTAAATGCGCGGCGCCGGGAAGACAATTTACATCTGTAAAAGTGTAATGTCTTGCATTCATCTTTTTAAAATACTTTGTAGGGGACTTGAAATAAAGATTTATTGTATTGACCCCTTTTTTGACAAGTTTGGAAACATCGTATATGTATCTTCTGTGCATATTTTTAACGCTTGATATCAACCTGTCGTTAAAATAAATGTCACAGATAGTGTCAAGACCGTAAAATACAAGATCGGTAAATTCCTTTGACAAAATATCGTCTTTCAATTCAAATTCCGCGTGAAAGATACAGTCATTGTCCGAAAGACGCGCGTAATTCCTTTCGTTTAATCCGTAAAACGGATCATCAATAATTTTATGTTCGTAAAGAACACTGTACATGGAACAAGGAGCAGTACATTCAAGATTTTTATGCTGCATAAAGTCCATTTTCCAGTTTTTAATATACATAAGATATCACTCCTGTCTGATACAACACATATTTTTGTATGTGTTGAATATATTGTTAAAATTTTAATATATTTGGCAAGAAATTTTTGCCCTAAAGAATAACAATGCAAAAACCGCTTGCTTTAATTGGGAAGATATGATCTACATACTGCATTATATATTATCAAAAATAAAAAAGCCCGACAATTAATGTTAATTGCAGGACAAATTTTGTTTTTTTCTCATTGATGAAGGGGTAGTCCCGTATTTTTGACGAAACGCGCGGGTAAAATTTCTTAAACTGTTAAATCCGCAGGTGTAGCATATGTCGGTAATATTCATTTGCGATAGGGTAAGAAGGGAATAAGCATAGTTTAATCTGCAGTTGTTAAGATAAGTGTTAAATCCCGTTCCAACTGTTTTTTTGAAAAGCTTGCAAAAATATGACTGAGAATATCCGAATTTTTTGCTTATGCTTTCAAGGGTAATGTTTTCTCTGAAATGTGTGGAAACATATCCTTCGGCAAGATGTATGTTATGCAGTTTATTTTCATTTTTTTTGCTGTGTATTCTCAAAAATTGTATTATTATCCTTTCAAGAATATTAGAAATCCCGTAAAAGGAATAGTCATCAAATATATTATATTCCGAAAGCGCATCATAAAAAATATCTTTAAACTGCGGGACATTTTTAATTATGCAGCCGCTGAGTTCTGACAGTTTAAATGTATTTTTCAGTATCTCGTCGGTAAAATGTATGGTGATTGTATTAACATAACCATTTATTTTTTTATACGAATGTATATTCATTGGAGAAACAAAGATCAGATCATTAGGTTCTGCTGTATATTGCTTGTTATCAATAAAACATTCCGCGCATCCTTCAATCACATATTCAAATTCATAAAAGTTATGGCTGTGGTCATTATACTGATTAAATTGATTGATAGATATTGAAACTCCATATCTTGAAAAAAAATCCTCATTATAGTATATTTTTATGTTTTTTGTCATACAAAACTCCGTTCCGCCTTATTAAATACGGGCATAAACATAAAATTTAATGTATATAAAAATAATAACACAAACAAATTTTAATTTCAATACTTGATTGTTAATTTTCAGAATTAATAAAACAAAACCATCATAAATTTAATAACATAAACTATATTTTTAAAGGAGTCAACATGAAAAAATATTATTTAAGATCAAGCATTTTAAAAATCATTATTTATTTGACGGTATTTCTTTTTGCAATTCCTGCGAAAAATATTTATGCTCTTGATACTTCGGCAGAATGTGCCTGCGTTATTTCTGCCGACAGCGGGGAAATAATATATTCAAAAAACGCGGATATGAGGCATCCAATGGCGAGTACGACAAAAATAATGACGGCGCTTGTAGCTCTTGAAAAAAATATAATGGATGAGAGAACGGTGGTATCCGAAAATGCGGCAATACAGGAAGGGTCTTCTATATATCTTCGAAGCGGGGAGGAAATATCGATAAGAGACCTTATGTACGGAATGATGTTGAATTCGGGAAATGATGCGGCATGCGCCATTGCGGAACATATTTGTGGCAGCGTTGAAGCATTTGCCGAATTGATGACTCAGAAAGCTCATGAAATAGGCGCGGTAAATACCTCATTTAAAAATGCAAACGGACTTGATGCGGACGGTCATTATTCAACTGCATACGATATGGCAAAAATCGCGGCATATGCAATGAAAAACCCGCAGTTCTGTGAAATCGTTTCAACAAAAACCGCGCAGATCGAAACAAGCTCGGGTATTACATATCTTAAAAACCACAATAAATTGCTATGGAATTATGACGGCTGTATCGGTGTAAAAACAGGCTATACAAAAAGCACCGGCAGATGTCTTGTATCCGCTGCCGAACGCAATGGGGTAAGATTGATAGCAGTAACTCTCGGAGCGCCGGATGACTGGAAGGATCACGCGGCGATGCTCGATTACGGGTTTGAACAAACAGAATGTATGGCATTGGCAAAAAAAGGGGATATTTTAAAAAGCTATGAAAATAATAACTACAGCTTTAATGCAATATGTGACAGGGATATTACGGCAGGCGTAGCAAAAAATGAAAAGCAAAATATTGATGTTACGTTACACGCCATAAAAGCGCCGACATATAATATCCGGATGAATGAAAAAATCGGTTATGCCGAATTTTATTTAAACGGTGAATTTATGGGACAGTGTGATCTGCTTTGCGACCGTGACGTTATTATCGAAACAAGCCCGGATGACGATAATTTCTTTGAAAGCATTTGTAAAATAATAAAAATGATATTGCTAAAATTGTAAAAATATAGTATAATAATATTTGAATTACTAAAATAAGGATAGATTCGGAGAAAAAACAATGGGAGAAATTGTCAGATTACAAAAATATATTGCCATGAGCGGGGCGGCTTCAAGAAGGGCTGCCGAAGAAATGATAAAGGACGGCAGAGTGAAGATCAACGCAGAGACTGTGCGTGAAATGGGTATAAAGGTTGAAATAGGTGCGGATAAAGTTTATTTGGACGGAAAAGAAATAAAGCCTGAATTAAAAAAATATTATATAATGCTGAATAAACCTGCCGGATTCGTCACAACGGTAAACGATCAGTTTGACAGGCCTACGGTTATGGATCTGGTGGAGAAAGAAATAAAAGCGAGGGTTTTCCCGGTGGGAAGACTGGATTATGATACCGAGGGGCTTCTTCTTTTGACAAATGACGGGGATTTTACCTATAAGGTGACACACCCGAAATTTCATATGAACAAAACTTATATTGCTGATATCAGAGGAGGCATAACGATAAAAGGTCTTAATGCTCTCAGGAGGGGTGTGGTTATAGAAGATTATAAAACATCACCCGCAGAGGTTGAAATGCTGTCTTGCGAAAAAGGTATTACAACAATAAAAATAACAATTCATGAAGGAAAAAACAGACAGGTAAGAAAAATGTTTGAGGCGGTTGGCTGCAAAGTTTCAAGACTTAAAAGAATAAGCATCGGAAATGTTGAGCTCGGAAACCTTCCGCAGGGCAGATGGAGATATTTAACAAGCCATGAAATAAATTATCTGTCAAAATAAAAGTATACCGGCGTGCAATTATGCATTTATACAATAATACTTTTTTGTTACAACTTTGATACAAATGTTGCAACAATAGGGAATTTATGATAAAATAATATCTGAATTTTTTATTATGTATAAAATTTAAAAATAAATATTTGAAATAAACCAATGAAAAATATAATTTGAAAATATAATATTGTTTCATAATTTGTTGCGGCAAAGGATATACCGTAACAAAAAGATCCATTATTAATTTTCATGTTGAATGTGCCGTTTGGTCAAAACGGCGGAACGGAGATTGTTATGAACGGTAATTTAAAAAAAATGATTTTAAGTTTGGGTTTGGTAATGACGCTTGTTTTGGGAATGAGTACATTGTCGGCAAAAGCAAATAACTGGTATGATACATATATGGTATTCTGTAATCAGAGAGGGATCATTACCGGAGATGAAAACGGGAATTTGATGCCTGATGAATATCTGACGCGTGAACAAATGGTAAAAATCATAATAAAAGGATTATCGATAGATATGACAAATCTTGCGGATACGGAGTATGAGGATATTTCCCGTGACCGCTGGTCATACCCTTATATATGCAAATATCAGGAATATGTTATTGAACAGACAAAATATTTCAATCCCACGGAATTTGTATCAAGGGAAGAATTTTTGGCAATGGCTGTAAAAATGTCCTCGCTGGGAAGTATAATTCCTTTACACATGGATGCCATGAAGTCCGCTTTTAAGGACTGGGAACAAATTGATGAAAAATATATTAATTACATTGCGGTAGGATTTGAAAAGAATTGCATAACCGGTTCGCAGGGATACTTACATCCAAAGGATAATTTGACAAGGGCAGAAGCTTGCTCGCTGATCTACAAATTGATATATGCCCAGGAAAACGAGGCATTGACAAATTATTATTTGGAATCCTTGAATTCGTCTAAAAATGAGACCGGTGTAAACAGACCTGCAGTAAATGAAACAAACACAGCTTCCACTCCTCTTGTCGGTGAGTCGGTCGCAACCCTGGAGCAGGCAAAGCAATGGGCAAAAAACAGGGGAGCGGCGCAAATATATATCGATATTGCCGATCTGTATTGGAAATACGGAGAATTGACCGGATTGCGTGCCGATGTGTTATATGCACAGGCGGCAAAGGAGACAAATTTCGGTAAATATACAGGACAGGTAAAGCCTGAACAAAATAACTGGGCAGGCATAAAAAAATATGGCGCGACAGGAGATGAACCTGAAGACCATGAGGATTTTGCAACTCCGGAGGACGGTGTAAGAGGCCATTTTAATCATATGTGCGCATATGTAGGACTGGATCCGATAGGAACACCGCACGGAAGATATAATTCCGTAAAAACACTTGCCTGGGCAGGTACGGTTAAAACTGTTGAAGAACTCGGCGGCAAATGGGCGCCTAATCCGGATTACGGAAAAAGCATAGTAAATGACTTTTTGAATCCGATGATAGAAACAAAGGTAAATTAAAAATTATCGTGCTTTTATATTTTTAAACCGTGATCTGTGATACGGATATATGCAGGCAGAATGGAGGATTAAGGTAAAGTTGATTTTGTTAAGTGCAAAGGATTTAAAAAAGAGCTTTGGCGATGAAGTGCTTTTTGACAATGTTACATTTAATATTGATTCCGGAGATAAAATAGGTTTTATCGGTATAAACGGCGCCGGAAAATCAACTCTTTTCAAAATTCTCACATCAGAACAGTCTTATGACAGCGGAGATATTTTTAAAAGTAAAGACTTAAAAATGGGTTATCTTGATCAATATGCATGCAATGAGTCGAAAGAAACCGTATATAACGAGATCCTGACTGTTTTTGATGATATAATAAAGACCGAAAAAGAGCTTGATGAGATAAGAGGGGATATTGAGATCGGAAACGGTGATATAAATGTGCTTGTGAATCGCCAGTCCCTCTTAAATGAAAAATATGAACGAATGGGAGGCTTTTACTATAAAAGCCGTGCGGAAGCCGCTCTTTTAGGTCTTGGATTGGGCCGCGAAGAATTTGATCTGCCTGTTTCTGCGCTGTCGGGAGGACAGAAAACAAGAGTATCACTTGCGAAAATACTGTTGTCGGAATCTAACCTATTATTGCTGGACGAGCCTACAAACCATCTTGATATCAAGGCTGTGGAATGGCTTGAGGATTTTTTGATAAGCTATAAGGGTGCGATATTGGTAATTTCCCATGACAGATTTTTTCTTGACAGGGTAACAAACAGAACCTTTGAAATGGATTCGGGGAAATTATATTCACAAAACGGGAATTACAGCTTTTATATAAAGCAAAGAGAAATAGAAAAACTCACACAGCAAAGAGAATACGACAATACCGTAAAAGAGATCGAACGTCTTGAAGGGATTGTGGAACAGCAAAGACGGTGGAACAGGGAAAAGAATATAAAAACGGCGGAAAGCAAATTAAAGGTAATTGACAAACTGAAAGAAAATCTCAAAAAGCCGGAAGAAACCCTTAGCAAAACGGTGTTCACTTTTAAAGCTCTGCCCGGAGGCGGGGAAGATGTTCTTGTGGCAGAGGGTCTTTCAAAGAGCTTTGACGGTAAAATACTTTTTTCCGATGTTGATATGTTTATAAAAAAGGGTGAAAAGGTATTTTTGCTGGGACCCAACGGCAGCGGAAAAACGACCCTTCTTAAAATTTTTACGGGAAGTCTTGAAGCTGACGGAGGAAGTTTTAAAATTGGTGCAAATACCTACGTCGGATATTACGATCAGCTGGGTGAGAATCTGCACATGGATAAAACGGTTATCGATGAAATATGGGACGAGTATCCCAAAATGACACAGACACAAATAAGAAACGCATTGGCTGCTTTTCTTTTCAGAGGCGAGGATGTTTTTAAGCTGACCAATAAATTGTCAGGAGGAGAACGCGCGAGAGTCGAATTATGTAAATTGATCTTAAAAAGCGTCAATTTTCTGATAATGGACGAGCCGACAAATCATATGGATATTGAATCAAAGGAAGCGCTGGAAAAAGCGCTTGCGGAATATGACGGCACAATGCTCATCGTGTCTCATGACAGATATTTTATAAATAAGCTTGCGGATAAAATATACCTGATAGATCAAAACGGTGCAAAATGCTTTAACGGCGGATACTCATATTATTGTGAAAAGCAAAAGGCAAATGAAAATACCGTTTCGCAGCCGGAGAAGAAGCAGTCGGCAGCGGCGCTTGATTATCATACAAGAAAAAGGATCGAATCGGAAAAGAGAAAACTGAAAACAAAAATTTCAAGATGTGAAGACGATATTGCAAGAATAGAAGAAGAAATAAAAATTTTTACAAAAGAACTTGAAGATCCGAATATTTCGTCCGATTATGAAAAAGCAATGGAATTATCCGACAAAATCGGAAAACTCACTAACGAGCTTGATGAAAAATATCAGCTGTGGGAAGTACTTCAGACAGAACAAACAGAATGATTTATGCAGTATTGCAAGGTAAAAGGAACGAGGTATTGAGATATGAGAGCAGTCGTGCAGCGTGTTATAAATGCATCGGTAAGTATCGATAACGAAGTTATAGGAAAAATCGGCAAAGGGTTTGTTGTCCTTTTGGGCGTGGGTAAAGAGGACGATGATAACGACATGAAATATATTGCGGATAAGATCATGGCGCTGAGAGTTTTTGAGGATGAAAGTGAAAAGATGAATTTATCATTGAGGGATGTTGAAGGCCAGCTTTTGGTCATTTCCCAATTTACTCTTTACGGTGACTGCCGAAAGGGCAGGCGGCCGAGCTTTGACAGTGCGGGGAACCCCGAAAATGCTAAGGAGTTATATGAAAAAATGTGCAATTACTTTGAAAAAAGCGGCATTTATACCCAAACCGGTAAATTTGCCGCCGATATGAAGGTGAGCCTTATAAACGACGGGCCTGTAACATTAATGCTGGACAGCAAAAAACTCTTTTAATGAAAGGATGTATGAAATGGTTAGAGCGATAAGAGGAGCAATTACGGTAGAAAATAATGACAAAAATGAAATTTTTGAAGCGACAAAAATCCTGCTCAAAAAGATGATAGAAGATAACGGGCTAATACATGATGACCTTGTGAGTATGATTTTTACGCTGACCCCTGATCTGAACGCGTGTTTTCCTGCTGCTGCGGCAAGGCAAATAGGGTACGATGATGTGCCGCTGATGTGCATGTGCGAAATCCCTGTTGACGGGGCGCTTGCCAAATGCGTCAGAATACTTATAAATACAAACACCGATAAATCATTAAAGGATATCAAGCACGTATACCTGAGAGAGGCGGTAAGTCTGAGACGGGATCTGGTCAAATAACAAAAACCTGCTTTTAAGGTCACAATGGAGGGCAAGATGAAAAAGATTAATGTAGCAATAGATGGACCTGCCGGCGCCGGAAAAAGTTCAATATCAAAAAGTGTGGCACAAAAATTCGGTATGATCTATGTTGATACAGGTGCAATGTACCGCGCATGTGCAGTATATGCCATTGAAAACGGAATCGAAATAACGGATGAGGCAATAACACCGTATCTTGATAAAATCAAAATCGATATAGATTATACTTTGCAGGGTCAGCGGATCATTCTTAACGGTAGGGATGTAACAAAGAGGATACGGGAACCGGACGCTACCGTTGCATCATCAACGATCGCGGTTATCCCTTCGGTACGTTTGAAATTGGTGGATATGCAAAGAGCTATTGCAGCAAATAAATCTGTAATCATGGACGGCAGGGATATAGGAACGTATGTATTGCCTGACGCCGATTTGAAAATATATCTTACCGCTTCGGTTGCCGAACGCGCCAAAAGAAGATACATAGAAATGCTTGAAAAGGGGATAAAGTGCGAAATAAGTAAGGTGATAGAAGATATTGAATTTAGGGATAAAAATGACTCCGAGCGTGAATTTGCGCCTCTGAGGCAGGCAGAAGATGCGGTTTTGATCGACACTTCAGATATGACTTTTGATGAAGTATGCGATAAAATATGCGGGCTTATCAATGGGATTTTGCAGCTTGGGTAAAATGATTAATGGATATGTGTTTTGATGAAGGGAGTTAACCGATCGAAAATGGCTTTATATAAAATTATACAGGCAATAATCCGTGTCTTTTTGTTTTTTGTTTTCAGGATAAAAGTATACGGTAAAGAAAACATACCCACAGAGGGCGGGGTAATGTTTACAATAAACCATCGAAGTTATTGGGATGTAGTGGTCGTAGGTGCATATTCCACAAGAAAATTAAATTTTATGGCAAAATCGGAATTGTTTGAAAATAAACTTTTTGCAAAATTGATAACTGCTCTCGGAGCATTTCCGGTTCACCGTGGAAAGGGTGATTTGGGAGCGGTCAAAGCAACTCTTTCGATGCTTCGGTCGGGGAATGCCGTTGCCATGTTCCCGGAGGGAAAACGCGTTAAAGACGGTGAAAAAATAGTGCCGAAGCCGGGCGCCGTTATGCTTGCCGTAAGAGCACAGATACCAATTGTACCGGTAAGGATCGAAGGAGGATATAAGTGGTTTTCAAAAGTAAATATATATTTTGGAAAACCGGTGGAATACAGGGAGTATTATAACGAAAAGGTCATGATTGATACGCTGCAGGAACTGAGCGACGAGCTTATGAATAAGATCAGGACCATGAACACTGAAAACTATAATAAAATATAATTACGGAGGAAAATTTTGAATACAAAATCGAATAAATTTCAATCCGCACAAATAACGGTTGCTAAAACAGCCGGATTTTGTTATGGGGTCAAAAGAGCGGTAGACGAGGTTCTGGCTCTTGCTGAAAAAGGGGAAAAAATTACAACTCTGGGTGCGCTTATTCATAACAATCATGTTATTTCGGAGCTTGAGAAAAAAGGTGTGACTGTCTGTGAAAATGTTTCACAGATCGAAAATGACCGGCTTGTAGTAATAAGAGCGCACGGAGTAGCCAAAAGCACAATTGAAGAAATTGAGGCAAGGAAATTGAAATATTTGGAGCTTACCTGCCCGTTCGTAAAAAAAATTCATAAAATTGTTGATGAATATTACAATAAAGGTTATAAAATCATAATAGTCGGCGATAAAAAACATCCCGAGGTCATAGGTATAAACGGTCAGTGCAACAATGAGGCTCTGATAATAAATTCTGCGGAGGAAGCTATACCGGAAGAATTTGTAAAAAATAAGGTATGTATTGTAGCACAAACAACAACAAATAAAAATATTTTTAGTGAAATAGTACAAAATATAAAAAACACTTGCCAAACACCTATATTTTTTGATACAATATGTAGTGCAACCAAACAAAGACAGGATGAGGCGAAAATTATTGCCGAAAATTCCGATATTATGTTTGTTATAGGCGGAGCGCACAGTTCAAATTCACAAAAATTATATGATATTGCAAAATCGGTGTGCCCCGAAAGTTATTTTATTGAAAATTTTGAGGATATTCCTCAGAATATATATTTAAAAAAAAGAAAGATAGGTATTACTGCCGGAGCATCAACACCCGGGAGTATTATCGAGGAGGTTTTTACAACGATGGATGAAAAAATCAAAAATGAAGAAAACTTTGCTGAATTATTTGAACAATATGAAAGCAAAACCCTGAACAATGGGGACATCATTGAGGGAACAGTTGTTGAAGTTCGCGGCAATGAAGTTATTGTTGATCTTGGAGGATTTAAGTATAACGGTCAATTATCGGTAGATAATTTAACTGATGATCCCTACAAGAAAGCATCGGAGCTTGTTAAGGAGGGCGACAAGATCACTGTTTATGTTGTCGGCGTCAATGATGCTGAAGGCAAAGTTGTTCTTTCAAGGAAAAAGCTTGTCGCTATTGAAAATTGGAATAAGATCAAAGCGGCTTATGAGAACGGCGATATCTTGACTGCAAAAATTATCAAGGTAGTTAAAGGAGGCGTTGTTGCTTTAGCCGAATCTTATCAGGTTTTCATTCCTGCAAAGCAGATTTCTTTAAAATACATTCAGGACTTGGAAAGCCTCTTGAATACGGAAATCAAAATTAAACTTATTGATATTGATGAAAGAAGAAAACGTGTTGTAGGGTCGGCAAGAGTTATATTGGCTGCCGAAAAGAAGGAAAGGGAAGATAAATTCTGGGCAGAATGTGAAGTGGGTAAAGAATATACCGGAACGGTAAAATCTTTAACATCTTTCGGTGCGTTTGTCGATATCGGCGGCGTTGACGGTCTGGTTCACATTTCGGAACTGAGCTGGAACAAAATTTCACATCCTTCAGAAATAGTAAAAGAGGGAGATGTTATACAGGTATATGTAAAGGACATCAATCCCGAAACAAAGAAGATATCATTGGGTTACAAAAAGGCAGAAGACAATCCTTGGGTCATTGCCAAGACAAAGTTCAATGTGGGTGATGTAGTCAAGGCAAAAATTGTCAGGATTTTACCCTTCGGCGCTTTTGCACAGTTAATACCGAATGTAGACGGATTGATCCATATTTCCCAAATTGCCGACAGAAGGATCGAAAAACCGGAAGATGTATTGACTATAGGTGAAGAAGTTGATGTTAAGATCACAGATATCGATTGGGATGCAAAGAAAATAAGCTTGAGTATAAGAGCTTTGATCGCTCCGACAGTTGAAGAGGCTAAGGAAGAAGCTCCTGTTGAAGAGGAACCTGTTGATGAAGTTGTTCCGGTAGATATTGAAAAGTATATAGCAGAAGAAGCTGAACAAGAAAAAGCTTCTGAAAAACCGGAAGAAAACAAAAAGCAGGAAGAAGATGAAAAGCCGGAGGAAATTGAAAATCCGGAAGAGACTCAAACTGTTCAAGAATCTGAAAATCCAGAAGTGACCGAAGGCGCTGAATGATTATTAAAAATTATGAGTGTATGAAAGAAAGTCTGTAAATACAGATTTTCTATGATAATTACTTGATTATTAAGCCGCAAATTTGATTTTGGATTACGATTTGGTTATACTGCAAATTTTATACATGTCAAAAAAAGACGTGAAATTCACGTCTTTTTTTGATGTAAATTTTAACTTATTCGGGCAGCCTGCCCTCATATATTATGCTTAATTCTCCATAGACTTGTCCCCGGTTTCGGATTGTTACAGTCAATTTTTTCATAGATTCAAAGGTTGACAGGCATAGGGCTTTTAAAAGAGCTTTATCTCTTGGAAATACACTTCTTTGGCGGTTAAGTTTACGATAGGTTGCATTTAGGCTTTCAATCGCATTCGTTGTATATTACCTTTCTAACACTCGATGAAATTTTGAAAATTGGTGAAATGGAATCCCGGTTATCTTTCCATCGTTTCATGGCATTTGGGTATTTCGGTGCCCATTTTGCTGTAATATTTTCCATTTTTATTTTATCGCAGAAGACCTTTATTTTCAACTTTTACAGAAAAACTTTCACAGACTCCGGTCTTTGCGTTAGATGCGGCAGTCCCTTCTACACGTTAAGACTTTATACAAAATTTGGGATCATCAATAGTTTTATTTGTAACAATATCTAACCGCCGTCCCATTCTGCTCAATATTTCATTGGTGATACTTCCTGAAATATCACTTAAAGCAGCTGCACAAATTTCTTTATCACCGTCAGTCCCGATAAGTGTTACAATTGTACCGGCTTTAACATCGGGAATATCTGTGATATCGACAGTAAGCTGATCCATACATATTTTCCCGACAATTGGTGCAAAGTGCCCGTTGATCAGTACATAGCCTTTGCCGCAGGATAAGTTCCTCGGATAGCCGTCAGCATATCCGATGGGGATAATGGCAATTTTAGTGTCTTTGCGCGCTTTAAATGCTCTGCCGTAGCCGACGTATTCACCTTTTTTTACGGTTTTAATCAAAATTATCTTTGATTTTAATGATAATACGGGTTTTAGATCAAGATGCAGTTTTGTTTTATTATCGGGAGAGCTTAAAACACCATATAATGCAATGCCTGTTCTTACGTAGTCACATTTAAGCTCCGGATAATTAAGCAGCCCGTAGCTGCTTTGAATGTGGATTTTAGGTAAAGTAATATGCATTTGTTCAAGTGTGTGAAGTACTTTATAAAAACTTTTGATTTGCATCTTTGTAAAATTTACGTCTTCATCCAAAAGGCTGTCCGATACACAAAGATGTGTATAAATTCCGTAAACTTTTATATTCTTCATTCTGAAAACGGAAAAGATGTTTTTTGCTTCATCGGTATCAAATCCGAGACGGTGCATACCTGTGTCGATCTTTATGTGTGTTTTTATGTTATATCCCTGCTCATCCAAAAGAACAGAATATTCATGATCCGTCAAAGTTTGGATCAGGTCATATTTATAAAGCTCTTTTGCCCTGAAGACTTGAGTGTATCCCAAAACAAGTATTTCACCGCGGATCCCGTATCGGCGAAGCATAATACCCTCGTCGATTGTAGCTGCCGCAAAGGCTTTGACTCCTATTTTCTCAAGATGTGAGGCAATTTCATACATTCCGTGGCCGTAGGCTTCAGCTTTAACCACCGCCATCAATTCACAATCCGCGGACATTGCTTCTTTTAAAACCTTAACGTTATGTTCTAAGCTGTTTAAATCAATCTGCAAATATGCTCTGTCAGTGCCGGGATTTTGTTTTGTTTTTTTCGGCATGCATTTATTATACAATACTGTAAGCAGCAGAGAAAATATTACTGAGGTTAAACATACCGTAAAATAATGAATTAAACTGTTTTCAATAAGCCATTTCTGCATATGAAATAATTTGGCAAACAGCCGTATTATTACAATCATCATTGGGTGTATGATGTAGATGATCAGTGACATATTTTTAAATCCAGTATGCCGTTTCCCCTTAAAATAAAGGATAATATTAAATAAAAAATACATGCAAGGCAGTAAAAATACATACATGCTGTCGTGACGCTGTAATTTAAAGCGGTGCAGGATCAAGGCTTCCGCAAACATCAGAGTGAAGCTGACAAAAAATCCGCATATGCTTTTCAATAGCCCGGTTTCTTGTCGTTTATCGGCAATAAAACCACCGATAATAAAAAATATTGGAGCATAGAAAATACCGTTTCTGGTATAATCGCTTACTTGGAAAATAAGCTGATAAAAATTATTCAAACAAGAAATTTTATCGCTTATTCCGTAATAACTGTCACCGAAAAGACCGATCGTATAAAGTATTGCAGATGCGGCAAAGGCTTTTGGATATTTAAAGGTTTTTACCAAATACCATGCGATCACCGCACCTATAACCGATGCGGGCAGATACCATAAATGATACAGAGTACCGTCAAAGATGATATCCTTTATTATGTTCGGCAGAAGATAATCGGTTTTGAAATAACCGTTATAGATGTTAATCGGTATATATATCAATATTGCCGCCGCATAGATCAATAACGTCTTTTTTATAAAAGCAGTTAGCTTTTTGGTATTTTGTGTATATTCGGATATTAAAAAAAATCCGGATGTCATCAAAAAGAAAGGGACTGCAACTCGGGCGATGATCCGTGTCAGTATAAAGTCGGCGGTTTCGTTAAAAGAAGAAAGCGGAGAGGTATGGATGGCGATAATTAACAAAGCAGCAATAAGCCTAAAAAAGTCTATTCCGGAATAATTTTTTTTATCGGTCATTTTTCTTTCCTCCAAACAGTTACGATAAAACCGTCGATATTGTTGCCGGAAACTTGACAAATACAGGATTTTGGCACGCAAATTACTGTTTTATCATTATTGGCGGGCAGATAATATATTTGTGTTTCGGCTCCGTATGAGTTTTTGTAAATAAGCTCTTGTCCGCTGCGAAAGTTTTTGATAAATTCGATGTATTCCTCAAGTGATAACCCATTTGTTTGAATAATTTTTGAATGAGGATATCCTACATATCTAAAGTGCCAAGGCTCATGAGAAATTTTGGTTATTGCTTCCTTGTTTTTTGCATAACGTTCAATAAAGCCGTAATCCGGAGCGGTTTTTCTGAATTCTTCACAGATACCGTAATAGGGAAAATCAGGACGAATAAAATCTATATCTTTTTTATTTAAACCTAAATCAACCGCGAGACCTGTTTGATGTTCGCTGTGATTGGGCAGTGCAACATATCTTCTTGTAAAATCCTCGCCGTTATCTTTAAGGGAATTGTTATATATGGCAGTCTGCTCACTTAGCGAACGATAACCGCTTACCGGGATGATAAGGTTTTTTGACGATATTTTTTTAAAAATCAGTTGTAAAACATTTGCGGCATCATGCCTTATAAGAATATCGGGAAAGTCTTCATCTGCCGGAACAAGTTTTTTTATATTATTATTTTTGAGCGGATAATCTGAATTTACGAGCAGTAAAGTCCCGGAGTAAATTTTTTGCTTTTCAAGTTCAATTGTAATCATTGTTTTATATAAAGATCTATCAGCTTGTCTAACATCTGGGCAAAGGACAGACCTATTCCTTTCATCATATTAGGATAACGGCTGTGAGATGTAAGGCCCGGAATGGTATTTACTTCATTGAATACAATTTTTTTGTCGGGCGTATAAAACATGTCCACTCTTGCAAATCCCGAACATCCGAGAACATTATATATGGTCATAGCAGTATTTTGTATTCTTTTTTCCGTTATTGGATCGATCCGTGCCGGCATGTAGATCTTTGAGGATTTTAGTGTATATTTTTCATCATAATCAAAAAAACCGCCGGATAATTCAATTTCGTCAACTCTGCCTGTTATCGGTTCATTTGTTCCGAGTATGGCACAGCCTACCTCAAACCCTTCAATCATTTCTTCCGCGATAACCTCAGTATCAAATTTAAATGCCGTTTCTATAGCGGTATCAAGCTTTTGCTTTTCACATACTTTAGTGATTCCAAATGAGGAGCCGGAGCGGACCGGTTTAACAAAAATAGGATATTTTAGGGTTTCATCGATATTGCGCAGTGCCGATTCTTTGTTAAAACGTTTGAAGGTTACCGATTTTGGAACGTTTATGCCCGCAAGGCTTACGAGCTTATGCGCCCTGTCCTTATCCATGCAAAGAGCCGAAGAAAGTGTATCGCACCCGATAACAGGAATCCCCGCCAGTTCAAACAATCCCTGCAGTGTACCGTCCTCGCCGTTTTTGCCGTGAAGTACCGGAAATACCAGGTCAATTCTGACAATTCTGTAAGTGTTGGAATATAGTTCCAAAAAACCTTTGATATCACGATCCTGAGATATGACAACAGGATATAAATTATCGGCGTCTTTAAACCAGGTATTGTTTAAGAGCTTGTTTTTATCTCCGGTGTAGCGATACCATTTTCCGTTTTGGGTGATTCCGATGGCAATTACGTTGAATTTGTTCGTATTGATATTTTCAAAGACCGAGAATGCTGATTCAAGCGACACCTTGTATTCCGCTGAATTGCCTCCGAAGATTACCGCTATTGTTTTTTTCTGCATTTTATGCGCCTCTTTCTTAAAATTTTATGATGTAAGACAGTTTATCGATTTATTTATATTTTTTTCTTATATGATTTTCATCGATAAATTTTAACCGGTAAACCAAAGTGATTGGATTAATTTTTCATAAAACAAAAACACTCCTGTTTCGGTACTTTAATTATACCGTTAACAAGAGTGTTGTTTATTTGTTTTCTCACAAAAAATCATGACATTTTTCCGCGAAATTTCTTACGATTTTCTTAAGACAGAGGAAGTATTACTTTAAATTCAATGATTTCATTTTCACTTTCGGCAGTTATTGCTCCGCCGTGGAGTTCAACTATTTCTTTTGCAATCGCAAGCCCTAATCCCGCCCCGCCGCTTTTTGAATTTCGGGAAGAATCCAGACGGTAAAATTGTTCAAAAATTCGTTTGAGTTTATCTTTGGGGAGAGTGTTTCCTGAATTTATGAATTTAATACAAATGTTATTTTCATTTTGTGACGCTATAATATGGATAGTGCTGTTTTCAAAACTGTAGTTTGCGGCATTTCTTAAGAGATTGTCAAAAACACGCTGCATTTTATTTACATCGCATTTAATCATTATATCAGCCGGGGCGTCAAGATCACATTTTAAATTTTTTTCGGAAAGTATCATCATAAATTCAAATGTCAGCTGTTCAAGCATACGAGTAAGGTTTACTTTGCTGTATTCAAGAGTAATGCTTGAAAGATTAAATCTTGTGATTTCAAAAAATTCATTAATGAGGTCTTCAAGATGCTCTGCTTTTTCCAAAGAAATGGAGATATATTTTTCTCTCAGTGTTTCGGAAATTTCTTTTTCATCATGCAATAAAGTCAAATATCCGATTACTGAGGTAAGCGGTGTTTTCAAGTCGTGGGCAAGATAAACCACAAGGTCGTTTTTTCGCTGTTCGGCTTCTTTTGCGGCTCTTGCATTGTTTAGTGCTTTTTCACGGACCCTGTTTAATTCGGTTTCGGTATAAGACATTGCATCCGATAAAATAATCGGATCATTTGTGGGAGAAACCAATTTTTCGGCAGCCGTCACCACTTCGTCCAAGTAGCGAAAAGGCTTTGAAATAAAATATAAAGTAATAAAAAGCCAGCCGGCAAGAATAGCTATGCCTGTAAATAATAAAATATATTCTTTGATAAAATTTAAAACCAAATATATGGGATTATCCGGATACCATGTAAAAGCGGCACAAAACTGCCAAGCCATTATAATAAAAATTATCATTCCCACAATGAATGCCGCAACACAAAGACAATATTGAATTAACAGTCTGCGTGACACTTCACTTCGGTGCTTATTCTTTTTTTTGATTTGTTCAGTATTATTCAACGGTGTAGCCAACCCCCCATACGGTTTTTATAAATTTAGGCTTCTTTGCGGGTTCATGAAGTTTTTCTCTCAGTCTCCCGATATGTGCCATGACGGTATTGTTGTTGTCAAGATATTTTTCACCCCATACCGCTTCAAACAATTCCTCGGAGGGAACAACCTTGCCGCGATGCTCACATAAGTACCAAAGTATGGAAAATTCTATAGGCGTCAATGAGATTTCTTTCCCGTATAAATTACATTTATGTGTATCCTTGTTTATAATAAGCCCCCTTATGTCGTATTCGGAAACAGTCTCTTTATCATTTCCCGAATTGACGGCATTGTTGTAACGGACGTATCTGCGAAGCTGTGTTTTAACTCTTGCCGTAACTTCCAAAGGATTGAAGGGTTTGGTTATATAATCATCGGCCCCGATCGTAAGTCCCGTGATTTTGTCGGTATCTTCAACCTTTGCGGTAAGCATTATGATCGGAAAGAAATATTGTTCTCTTATTTTTCTGCAGATATGAAAGCCGTCGATATCGGGAAGCATTACGTCTAAAAGTGCAAGATCTATTTTATTCGATTCGATACATTTTAAGGCGTCTTTGCCGTTATGAAATTTGTATACCGTATATCCATCGTTTTTAAGATAAATTTCAATCAAATCCGCTATCTCTTTTTCATCGTCAACCACTAAAATTGTTTCGTTCATATGTATTTTCATTCTCCCTGCGTAACAGATGTTATGTTGTATATAGGCGGGTTTCGTGGATCATAGCGATCAAACCGCAAAAAAACCCGAATTATGTTTTTATTATAGCATAACGATGCGTAAAAATCAATTCTTTTGTGAGTATGTGAAAAATCAAAAAATCTTTGTATCGTTATATTCTTAGTATGCGGTCAAAAACCGCGCGAAAATTGTATTTGCGGGGGGGGCAAATCTGTCAGGACATGAGGCTTTGGTCAGGTTCGGCGCTGATATATTCGGTCATAATGCGGCGGTATTTATCATAAAGCTCGTAAAACCGTAAAAAGGCATGATAAATATTTATTTAAAGAGGAGAAATTATATAAAAAATCGTAGAAAATTACAAGCAGATATTGAATTTACAAAAAAAGTATGTTAAAATTTCAATGAGGTGTGAGATATGACAATTGCACAGATCATGGAAAAGATGATTATATTTTCAAACGGGAACATCCATGACATTGACCATTTGATCAATGTATGGACATATGCAAAGACAATCGGCGAGCTGGAAGGACTGGACAAGCAAACGCAGTTTATCCTTGAGGTCGCTGCGATCACTCATGATATAGCCTGTCCAATCTGTCGTGAAAAGTTCGGAAACACCGAAGCAAAACATCAGGAGGAAGAAGGAGCTGTGATAGTCAGGGAGTTTTTGAGCGATACAGGTATGTTTTCGGAGCAGATCGACAGGGTAGCGTTCCTTGTCGGACATCATCACACCTTCTCAAATATTGACGGTGCGGACTATCAGATCTTGGTCGAAGCGGATTATATTGTAAATGCATCGGAAAGCGGATATTCAAAGCAGAATATTGAGAACTTTATTGAAAAAATAATGAAGACCCAAAGCGGTATCCGAATAACAAGAGCTGTGTTCTGCCTTTGACGGATTTCCCGGTAAAATTTTTTAATGTATAGAAGGGGAAAAATTATGATACTTGAAACAAAACGGCTTATTCTGCGCCCGTGGCAGGACTCGGACGCGGAAGAATTGTATAAATACGCAAAAGACCCTGATGTGGGCCCGATATCCGGATGGCCTGTGCATACAGATGTGCGGCAAAGCAAAGAAGTGATAAAGAATGTGTTATCCGCTGACGGAACTTTTGCCGTTGTATTAAAGGAAACAGGATTGCCTGTGGGCAGTATCGGATATATGTTTAATACCAATATCCCCACACAACAGGATGAATGCGAGATCGGATATTGGATCGGCAAGCCTTATTGGGGACAAGGCTTGATCCCCGAGGCGGCAAAAGAACTCATAAGATACTGCTTTTCAGAGCTGAAATTAAACAGGATATTGTGCGGTTATTATGATGGCAATGAAAAATCAAAGCGGGTACAGGAAAAATGCGGATTTTTGTATCATCATACGAACCGTAATGTCCCCTGTGTTTTTATGAATGACATAAGGACAGAACATGTAACTTGTTTGACAAAAGAAAGATGGGAAACCATAAATCGGGAGAATGTATCCGGCTAAATATGGAAGATCATGAAAAAACGTTTCTAATGGAATTGAAAAACAAGGGTTTGCCCGGAGCTTGGGCGGTACGGATACCGCCTGCTCCGATTTAAAAATTACACAAAAACTGCTGTTTACCGGTTCAATGTTTTTTTGTAAGCGCCGGGAGTCATGCCGGTTTCGGCTTTAAATACCTTTGAAAAATAGTTATAATCAAAAAAACCGGTGGCGTCAGCTGCGGCGCCGATGCTGTATCCTTTGTTTTTCATACATTGGCAGGCTCTTTCTATTCTCTTTTTTCGTATGTATTTTGCGATGCTCATACCGTAGTATTTGTGAGAAAGCTCATAAAGCCTGCATCTGCTTATCCCGAAAACCGAGCATAAATGTTCGACCGACAGATTGCTTGAAATATTTGAATTTATGTAATTTGAAAGATAAAAGATCAGATTTTCCGCGTCTATTTTAATAAGCTCCGCAAGACATAGATAACATGTGCATATCTCCATTAGATTTGCAGCGGCGGTTATTTGTTTTTCGGTTTTGGATTTTATTTTCTTCACATAATCGGTTAAAAGCTCTGTTTTATCAGTGTATTGAGAAGCATAGCCCAAAATTTGCGACCTGTCATGTCCTTTTTCGCATATCTGTCCGAACATAATATACGCGATGGTCATGTCATTCATCTTTATGGGCGCTGCCGCCTCAATCAGCCCGGCGTGGCATTTGTATATGTAAAGCTTGTTGTCCTTTTTGCATATTTCGCAGCCGGTTCTGTCATTGAGCTTGCATTTTGATTTTGCCGATGTGTTTTTTATCAGCCTGCAGAAATCGCAGCTTTCTTCGGGATAAGCAAGGATTTTGTTGAAATTTTCATCAAAGATAACAAAACGCATGCCGGTCAGGTTGTAAAAATTAATAAGGATTTGTTTTAGCTTTTCAATTTCAAACTTTATTTTCATGGTTATTTCTCCATACGAATTTACAGTTTTTAATACGTTTATATCTTTATTATATCACATAAATGTAATATAATCAATACAGAAAAAAATCGAGGTGAGAGCATGTATATCGGAGGATTGGACATAGGGACCACGGGATGTAAATTAAGTGTTTACGATTCCTGCGGGAAATTTATTAAAAATACATATTGTGAATATGAATCGGAGCGTAACGATGCGGTACAGCAGATAGACGCCGGTTCGGTATGGGAGGCGGTAAAAAAGGTCATAACAAAGACCGCGTCCGAGGTAAAGCTTGACGCGATGGGAGTAACTTCTTTCGGAGAGAGTTTTGTTATGCTGGATGAAGATGATAATATTTTAATGCCTTCAATGCTTTATACCGATAAAAGAGGAAGCGAGGAATATAAGGTTTTTGAGGGACTCAAAACCGAAGAAATTACCGGCGCTAAGCCTCATGGCATGTACAGTCTTGCAAAAATCATGTGGGTAAAAAAGAATATGCCCGAAATTTATGAAAAAACCAAACGGATATTGCTGTTTCAGGATTTTATTGTTTATAAGCTCACAAAAAATGCGCAGATCGATTATTCCCTTGCCTGCCGTACCATGGGCTTTGACATAAAGAATAAATGCTGGAGTCAAAAGATGTTTGACATCGCGGGGGTCGATATTGAAAAAATGTCAAAACCGGTTGCGGGAGGTACGATTGCGGGGAAGATATCATCGCCCGAGCTGGATATTGGTGATGTTACGATAGTTTCGGGCTGTCATGATCAGCTTGCCGCATTGATCGGCGCGGGAGTAAGCGGCGTTTGTACGGCAATAGACGGAACGGGCACAGTGGAGTGCATAACCCCCGTCCTTGACAAGATCCCGCAAAACAGCGAGTTTTATTCAATGGGATATACGATCGTTCCGCATATCTTAAAGGACAAATATGTGTGCTATGCCTTTTCTTTTACGGGAGGCGCGGCGTTAAAGTGGTATAGGGATAATTTTATGCCGCAGCAAAGCTATAAGGAGCTTGACGAAAAGACAAAGGACAAACCGACGGGGATTTTGATAATGCCGCATTTTGCAGGCGCTGCAACGCCCTATATGGATGAAAATTCAAAAGCTGTTTTTTCGGGGATAACTTTGGGCACTGACAAATATGACATTTATAAGGCGATCATGGAAGGGGTTACCTTTGAGATGCTGTTAAATCTTGAAAATCTTGATAAAAACGGGATCAGGATCGATAAGCTGTATGCAGCCGGAGGAGGCGCAAACAGCAGTGTATGGCTTCAAATAAAGGCAGATATTTTAAATAAAGAAATAATCGCGCTGGATGCACCGGAGGCGGGAGCCATGGGAACGGTCATGCTTGCGGGAAAAGCCGTTGGAGCTTTTGAAAGCATGGAGTCTGCAAGAGATATTATGGTAAGGGAAAAGAAACGTTATTATCCCGATAAGGCAAAGCATGAAGAATACATGAAATATTACGAAAAATACAAACAGAT
Source organism: uncultured Clostridia bacterium (assembly GCA_944392335.1). Lineage (GTDB taxonomy): Bacteria > Bacillota > Clostridia > UBA1381 > UBA1381 > RGIG1988. Next base: position 97,050 of record CALXWJ010000077.1, on the reverse strand, counting down.
ATACGAGTTTGGCAAAAGGGTCAATTAAGGAGGAAAGTCATGTTAGTTACATTAAAGGATATATTAAAAATAGCCCAAGCAAAACAATGCGCGATAGGTTCTTTTAACACGCCGAATCTGGAAAGCATGAAGGGAGTTATCGCGGCGGCGGAAGAGCTGAATCAGCCTGTAATAATCATGCACGCGCAGGTACATGAGGAAATGGGATTGTGTGAGCTTGAGGAGACCGGAACGATCATGCTTTACATGGCGGATAAGGCAAAAGTACCGGTATGCGTGCATCTTGATCATGGTACCGATCTGGATTATATAAAACGCGGATTGGATATCGGATTTACTTCTGTAATGTATGACGGATCGCTTCTTGATCCGAAAGAAAATTATGCAAATACCTGTATAGCTGTTGAAATGGCGGCAAGATACGGTGCATCGGTTGAGGCTGAGGTAGGCTCGATGGGTGCGCGTGAGAGCGGGGAAGCCGGCGGAGAAAGTGTATATACCGATCCCGATGAAGCATACAGATTTGTAAAGGAAACCGGAATAGACGCATTGGCATGTGCTTTCGGAACGGCACACGGACTTTATTTAAAAGAGCCGAAGCTTGATTTTGAGAGAGTAAAAAAGATAAATTCAATGATCGATGTGCCAATGGTTATGCACGGCGGAAGCGGAGTCAGCGAAGAGGATTATAAAAAGGTCATAGACTGCGGAATAAGAAAGATTAATTATTATACATATATGGCAAAAGCGGCAGCGGAAGCTGTTTGCGCAATGGAAGATAAAACCTTTTTTCATGATATTGCCGTATGTGCGCAAAATGCGGTAAAAGATGATGTAATGAAAGCAATTAAAATATTTTCAAGAATATAAATATGAAAGGAAATGAGAAAAATGAAGAGATCGGAAATCAACAAAATAATGAAGGATGCGGTTGAATTTATAGAAAAAATGAATTTCAAGCTTCCTCCGTTTGTATACTGGAGCCCGGAGGATTGGAAAACAAAGGGAAAAGAGTACAATGAGATCAGAGACAATATGCTCGGATGGGATATTACCGACTTTGGCTACGGTGATTATGATAAAATAGGATTGCTGATGATTACATTGAGAAACGGAAATTTCAATGATAAAAAATATGTAAAGCCTTATGCGGAAAAACTTCTGATTGTACAGGAAGAACAGATCACACCATATCATTTCCACTGGTCAAAGATGGAGGATATTATAAACAGAGGCGGCGGAAATCTGATGGTGCAGGTATATAACAGTACCGAAGATGAGCAGTTTGATATGGAAAATCCGGTTACCTTACATATAGACGGATATGAATATCAAACAGAGCCGGGATCGATAATAAGAATAAAACCGGGAGAAAGCATATCCATTTCATCCGGAATGTACCATAAATTCTGGGGCGAAAAGGGAACAGGCATGATCTTACTCGGTGAAGTATCAAAGGTAAATGATGACAGAGTAGACAACAGATTTTATGAAAAGACTGGAAGATTCCCTGAAATTGATGAGGATGAAGCGCCTCTTCACTTATTGGGAAATGAGTATCCTCCGGCAGAATAATAAAAATAAAGCCGCGGTATAACGAAAAATGTTTGCCGCGGCTTTTTTTGATGATCATATGCCGGAAAATTTTTACAGCCTGATAAGATATGTCCCCAAATGTTTTATAAGATATGCCGTTTTATTTTTCAAACGGACAGTCTTAATAAACATTCAGGGACATAAAAACAACTATATTCCTATCTGTTCAATATACCGATATTTTTAACATCTATGGGTTTAAAACCGATATCATATGCAGGCGAATCGTCGGAAAGCGTAAAATTAAAATTTTCGAAACCGGCAAATTTTGGATCTGCGATAACGGAATTATCGTCGATCCCGAGTATTTTCTGCGCATCTTCAAGAGAATATTTTTCTTTTCCTATTGTTATGAATACGGGAGTTTTGCCGCTGATATCGTAAATCAAATTGGAATGAGTGGAAAGCGTATGAATACTTCCCGAATCCTCGTCTTCATAACCCGTTCTGAATAAGGGGGTATTATTTGAAACAATAATATTCTGTTCAAAAATCATGCCTGTATGCATTTCATTTCTTGATAATTTTACCGGCTCGTCTTTTGACATAACAAATATATTGTTTCTTGCGGTATTCATGCAGCCATAATGCTGATGATAGCAGTTACAGGATAAATTGTAGCATATATTATTCTCTATTGTAATGTAGCTGCTTCCCTCATCGGTATAGATACCCCAGCCGCCGTAGTGTTTGCTTTTAACATCGTGTATGAGATTTGCGCGCACGATGGTTCCCTGCTGTTTACCGAGAAGATAAATACCGCCCATATCGGACAGCACACCCTGACCCAGATTATGTATATGGTTGTATTCTATAATGTTATTGTTTGATATACTGTTTTTGTAGCCCCATACCCAGCCGACTGAAATACCTGTATAATACAAATCACTTATATCATTATGAGATACGGTATTTGAGAAGGAATGACGAAGCAGAATACCGCATGAGGAAAGGTATCTTCTGCCTATGCTTTTTATTAAGTTGGAGTCAATAAAATTATTTCCGGTGTGAAGAGATGGATCGCTGTCAAAGCCTTCACCGCTTATCGAAACACCGCCTCCGCCAATATCATATATATTGTTATCGGTTATTCGTATATAATTGCAGCCGTTTTTTAATCTGATTGCATGTACACCCAGACTGTGAAGTGTACATTTTTCGATTGCACAGTGCCGTGCAAATTCAAATTCTATGCTGGCGTGCCCGTTTGCAAGTGACTGCCCGTCTGATGCAAATGCCGCATCTTCATATTCAACCCGTTCCGAATCACCTTCGCGTTTATCTAATTTACTCATATAATCACCGGTCGTATATGCAAATTCAAAGCCTCTTATGGTAATATTTTCGCATGGTATGTCGGCAGTGCCGCATATGATAAGCAGTTTATCGGTAATGGGTGCATATGCCGTTATGTTTTCGGGAGTTTGTTCTTTATTTTTGGGAATATAATATACTTTGGCGGTTTCCCTGTCTAAATACCACTCGTTGGGATTTTGAAACATTTCCGCTACATTTTCTATCTTGTATGCCATGGCGCTTGCGGCATAATCGGAAGACACACTGAAACGCGACAGATATTTGCATACGATTTTACCTGTTTTAGTATCATAGCTTTCTATAGGAGTATGCTCATCTACCCAATAGTGATTATAGCTGATGAAGCAGTCGCCGAAATTTTTAAAATGCTTTATTTGTTCGAGGTCTTCTTTTTTTGCGATGAACCATTTTGAATGAGTATGAAGATTTTTGTCGTTGTTGTCCACCGAAAGGGGAGTCAAAAGGCCATCTTTGGGAAATTGAGTAAAGGCGGCATGAGCGGAGTCAACGTAAAAATCGGTGAACCACAGCCCGTTTTCCTTTACCTGGGGGATATAAGCCGAAAAGCACGGCGTGTTGTTGAAAACATCGTTTTTAAAGCCCGATATTCTTATTCCGCCCGAGATAAGCGTTTTTGTATATGGCTCTATTGTAACGTTGTAAACGCCGTTATCTATGATAATGGGTTTTTCAACAAAATATTCCTCATCGAGAATTTTGATCGTAACCGGCTGCAAGGCGCCGAAAAAGCGCATTTCCTTTACATAATCCAATGCTTTTTCAATGGTTTTCAAAGGGCCGTTTCTTTTTTCGTCCGATTTTTTTGAAAATCCGGTTTCGTGGTCGCTTCCGTATTTCTGCGAAACATACAATGTGGTAAGATTATAAGTATTTATCATTTATACCTCTCCTCTCATAAATGACGTTGATAAAAAAATTTGTTTTGATCCCTGCGTTTGACAACGACGGACCGTTGATTTACATCATTATAACAAAAACGTATTAAAATAGAAACAGTTTTTTTGATATAAATAAAAATAGATCTTCACTCTATGATATAACACGAAATCCACACATACGGGATAGGTCTTGTTGGCTTGTGCGCCGGGTATACACAGGGTTTGGGAATATTTAAAGTTTTGCCGTATATGCATGGCGGCGGAATTTTGAAGGCGTGGTCCCGGTAGTCCTTTTAAAGGCTTCATCAAAGCGCGCCGTATTTGCAAAACCGACCGAAACGGCAATGTCCGTTACGCTGAGCGATGTTTCGGCAAGCAGATTTTCCGCTTTGCATATACGTATGTAATTTATATAATTAAAAACTGTCTGACCGGTCACGTTTTTAAATAAGCGGCATAGATAATATTCGTTTAAATGGGTAGCTTTGCTTATGTTGCCGAGGGTGATGGGATGACTGTAATTTTTATCTATAAAGTCTACTACCGGAAGGATCTTGTTAAGATTATTGTTGTTGGACTGTTCATGGCTTTGGACAAGTATCTTGTTCCTGTTAAGGCATGCGCAAAGCAGATTCAAATATCCTTTTAAATAGGTTTCAAACACATCGTTTTTGGAATGCAGCTCGTTAAAAATGTTTTTTATATAACCGCCGAGCTCTCTGTTGAGCTTTGTTGAGCGCGGAAACAAATAATATGGTTTTATGCTTGTGCTTGTGTTTAAAAATCCGTAGAGATACGGATGCGTGATGTCGGTTTGCGTATTTATGTAGACAAGAGAAATGTCGGATTGAAAAAGCATTTGCTGTGTGTTGGGAGCAATGCTTTCCGACGAATGGGGAATATTTGAATTTATGATTATAATGTCGCCCGTATCGCATATGAGCGGTTTATCATATATTGTAAAACACATTTTTCCGTTTAAGATCTGAACGATTTCTATTTCTTTATGCAAATGCGTATCGGTAAGTTTTAGGGGCTGATTGAAGGTAGCCGATATGCGGGAATAAAACGGAAACATTTCAGAAGAACGTGAAATTTTTTCTGTATGCATGAAATCCCCTCCCGGTTTTTATTGTAACGATATAATAACATAATTTTATCTGTTTTTCAACATGTTTTAATAAAAAAGGTCATTGCAGAACCAAAAAAATCAGAAGAAAATTCAATAAAACTATTGAAAAAAGGATCAGTGGTGTTTATAATAAATAACGGAGTAAAAGAGTAACCTGTATTTGCGGAGGCGAGGTATGAAAATAAAATTTGAAAACGGGAAATTTTTCATGGATGGATCGCTCATTATAGAAAAACAGCAGCTTCTTGCACCGATACCCGAGCATACACATGAATTTATAGAGATCGTATACATTCTCAAGGGACGCTGTACACAAAAAATAGATGATACGGAATATCCGGCAAACCGAGGGGATCTGTTTTTAATAAATTACAATCGGACACACAGCGTTATGGGGGAAAATAACTGTGAGTTTTTTAATATACTGGTCAAACCGGAATTTATCAATAAAAGCCTTACCGATTCAAGAAATGCTTTTTCGCTTCTTGAGTTATCTTCATTTGAAGAATTTTGCGGAATTTCGGAACAGAATAAATGTATGGTAACTTTTTCGGGAGGTGAGGTGAAAAATGTGGAGGCAATAATCAATCTTTTATGGAAGGAATTTAAAGAAAACGAGGCGGGGTGTCGTTTTGCAATACAGTCGGGGCTTAATTTTTTGCTTGTACAGATTTTCAGAAAGCTGTCATTTCCGTTTAAGAGCACGCAAAAAGAGATATCAAGCGAGCTTTTAAAATATATCAAAGAGCACAGTAAAGACAGGATATCTCTTAAAGATATCGCGTCTGCCAATTATTACAATCCCTCCTATTTCAGCAGACTGTTTAAGCAATATACGGGCAAAAGCTTTACGCAGTATTTAAAGGAAGCAAGGATTGAACATGCCTGCCTGCTGCTGGAAACGACCGATATGAATATCAATGATATATCGGAAGAAGCCGGATACAGTGATAAAACGAAGTTTTATAAGCATTTTCGGCAAATAAAGGAGCTTTCCCCGTATGAATATAAGGTTATGAAAAAAAGTAAAAAGTGAATACTTTTTTCGGCAATAAACACAGCTTGTTTATTTTGATTTAAAATGTTAAAATAAAAATGTCATTCAAAATAAAAATTTAATAAGATACTTTTGTATGGACAGGGAGATGTGATTTATGAAAATAAAGCTTAACAAAGAAAAATTAAGGGATAAAATATATGCCTGCTGGATCGGGAAGAATATCGGGGGAACAATGGGTACGCCGTATGAGGGAAAGACATCCCTGCTGGATATAAAGGGATTTTCTTCGCCTGTCGGAGAACCTTTGCCAAATGACGATCTTGATCTGCAGCTTGTATGGCTTGCCGCGATGGAACAGGCCGGGCCTCATAGAATAAGCCCTGCCCTTTTGAGTGAATACTGGCTGAGCTTCATTCCTCCGCATTGGAATGAATACGGTATCGGAAAGAGCAATGTTAAAGCCGGACTGCTTCCGCCTATATCGGGAGAAATGTATAATGAAGGATGGAAAAACTCAAACGGCGCGTGGATCCGTTCCGAAATATGGGCATGTATGGCGCCGGGATTTCCGAGTATCGCAACAAAATATGCGGCAATGGACGCCCAGGTGGATCACGGGATATCGGAGGGTACATATGCCGAAATATTTACTGCCGCAATGCAGAGTATAGCTTTTACAAAAACCGATATCAGAACGGTTATAGGGGAGGCTCTCGAATATATTCCGAAAAACTGCCGTGTTGCAAGAAGCATAAATATAGTGCTCCGGGAATATGATAAAAAAACCGATTGGAAAGAGGTCCGTGAAATGATAGTCCGCGACAGTGAGGATCTGGGCTGGTTCCAGGCTCCGGCAAATGTCGCGTTTACAGTGCTCGGACTTATATACGGAGAGGGAGATTTCAAAAAATCGCTTATATACGCTATTGACTGCGGTGATGATACCGACTGTACCGGTGCGACCTGCGGCGCGACGCTCGGAATAATGAAAGGCACAAGGGGTATACCCGATGATTGGCGTGATTATATCGGAGACAGGATAATAACAATGGCTGTGGACCGTGCAATGTGGGATCTGCCGTCATCCTGTAAAGAACTCACAGACAGGGTAACAGAGCTTATCCCATCGGTATTTAAGGCAAATAATGTTTATATGGAATATACGGACGGTGAGGACGAAGGCAGTGAAAAAGAGTACATGCAGACAAAGACCTATAAAGATATCAGAGACGAAATGAATGAATTTATACTGCGTACACCGTACTCTTTTGAAATAAGACAGAACAATCATACCGCCGTTATCGTGGAATATGAGGACAAACCCGAGATATCGCCTCTTTGTGAATTTAACGTAAAGCTTACGCTGAAAAATTATCAGCAGGATCCGCATGCATTTTATTTTGAGGTATTCCTGCCCGAGGGCTGGAGCGCCGAATACAGAAAAACCGCGCATTGCTCTCATGTAACCGGAAACACATCGGGACAATGTATATGGAAAATGAAAATAAAAGCCGGTGAAAATGTCGCGGCAAGAAATAACATTTATATTGTTATATCATCTCAGAATCATGCTCTGCCTATTTTTGTACCGATAACTCTTCTCGGTTAAGATTATATTTGATTATAAAATACGGATGATCGGAGCTTTATCCCGACAGACATTTGCTTGAAGCAAAAATAAAAAATCGGTTTAATGATTTTCGGCCGCAGGCGTTGATATTACGCTTACGCGGCTGTTTTTTTGTACATTAAAAGCTATGCTTATAAACTTGCGCGCAAGATGTCACCCGCTGTAATCGGCGGCAGATTCCATATCTATGATCTTACGCTGATTACATGTTGCTGTACTAACGCTTTTGTCCCCGTTGAATGACGGGACAAGCCCTTACTGAACGGGGGACAATAATAAAACTGAAAATTTTTCCTGTCGTCTGCCCTTGCATTTATATATTCATTCATCTTATTGACATTTTTGTATCCTTCTTACATTCTGTTTATTGTTTCTTAACAAAAAATTACTGGTAAAAATATAATTTTACAAAAATATATAAAAATACCCCAAATGAAATTATATATTATAACAAATTAAATATTGCAGTAGCAAAATATTTATGAAATCACTTGAATTTTTCTGTCTCCTGTGTTATTATATAATATGTGTACTATTAACTTAATTTCGGATGGGTACAGATTTAATACGGTGGATGATAGATATGGCAGGACTGCAAAAGGGTTTATGTCAAATTACTATTGTCAAGGCAGCAATAGAATAAAAAGAGATGTGTGGAGGCCTGGTTTATGTATAAAAGATATATTAAAAGGTTGCTGGATATTTGCATTTCTGTAGTCGGTTTGATTATTGCTTTACCGATATTGCTAATAACTGCGATCGCGGTAAAAGCTGATTCCAAGGGACCGGTCATTTTTAAACAGAAACGTCTGGGATTAAACGGACATGAATATACGATATATAAATTCCGTACAATGTGCGTCGGTGCGGAAAAGCAGGGAGTATACAGTGATAATAAGGACAGCAGAGTAACAAGAGTCGGGAGGATCATCCGTGCCGCGAGCATAGATGAGCTTCCTCAATTGATCAATATAATCAAAGGGGATATGTCATTGATCGGACCAAGGCCGCCTCTTACATATCATCCGTGGACATATGATAAATATACACAGGAGCAGAAAAGAATGTTTGAGGTAAGACCGGGGATAACCGGCTGGGCTCAGGTACATGGGAGAAAAGATGTTGAATGGAACAAGAGAATAGAGTTGAATGTATGGTATGTAGATAACGTTTCTTTTATTCTGGATCTGAAGATATTTTTTGTAACAATATTTAAGGTGCTCGCAAACGCGGACAACGAAAACAAAGGTGAAACAGCGGTTCATAATGCTTCGCCGCTGGGAAGAGAGACGGCTGTAAAGTGAGGGATCGTCAATGGCATTGAAATTAATGTATATAACAAACAATACCGATGTAGCGCGGATTGCTGAAAAGGCCGGTGTAGACAGGATATTTATCGATCTTGAAACAGTGGGGAAACAGGAGCGCCAAGGCGGAATGGACACCATACAGTCGCATCATACCTTTGAAGATATTTCAAAGATCAGAAAAATCCTGACAAAAGCGGAACTATTGGTTCGCTCCAATCCAATATATGAGAATACGGAGAATGAGATAGAAACAATTGTTAAAAACGGCGCAGATATAATAATGCTGCCGTATTTTAAAAGTGCCGATGAGGCTGCAAAGTTTTTAAAGTGCGTAAACGGCAGGGCGAAAACATGCCTGCTGTTTGAAACGCCGGAGGCGGCGGAACGTATTGACGAGATATTGACGCTTGACGGTATTGATGAAGTCTTTATAGGACTTAACGATCTCAGCCTCGGCTACGGCAAGAAATTCATGTTTGAGCTTTTGGCAGACGGTACGGTAGAAAAAATGTGTCTGAAATTTAAGCTAAACGGAATACCATACGGCTTCGGCGGTATAGCAGCCATAGGTACCGGAACGCTTCCCGCGCAAATTATATTCAAGGAGCATTACCGACTCGGTTCATCAAGCGTGATATTGTCGAGAAGCTTCTGCAACTGCGGGAAGATAAAGGAGCTTGACAGGATAAGAGAAATTTTTGAGACCGGCATAAGCTGTATGAGGTCGTTTGAAGATGAAATCAAGCTGCACAGCGATTACTTTAGGGAGAATAACAGCAGATTGAATCAATATGTAAATAAAATAGTGGGAGCATTATCATGATAGTATTTATTAACTGGCTTAGAGCATTAGCTGCCGTCCTTATAACAAACTCACATTATGACGGGATATACCCCATAGACCTTTTGGCAAACGGAGGATTAATTGGAGACGTATTGTTTTTTGCTGTGTCAGGTTTTTGTTTATGTAATATAAAGCTGAGATTTGATAAATGGTATTTAAAACGTATTGTGAGGATTTACCCGGCTGTTATTATAATTACTGCGGTGTACCTTATCATAGGATTATATAAAATGGATGCATTTTCTGTGTCAAATGTGATCAAATGGTTTATATACCCCACAAATTATCATTTTGTGGCGTCAATAATGATTCTGTATGTACCGTTTTATATATTTATGAAAATCAAATATATAAAAAATCACATTGCTCCCGCGATGGCGGCTGTGGCAGTTATATGGATCGCAGTGTATGTTTTATTATATGACAAGTCAACTTATCATATAGATAACGTGCGGGAACCGATGATACGTTTTCTTTATTTTGAAGCAATGCTTATAGGAGCATACTTTAGAATAAGAGCTAAGGAACACAGTTATGAAAATAAGTGGTTCAATTGGATATTGATGATAGTCGTATTTGGTATATATTTTATATCAAAGATAGTATTTACGAGAGTGGAAACAATAAGTGCATATCAAATCGTTAACCAATTTGCAATATTGGCATTGTTGTATTTCATCTTCAGATGCTTTATCGGTATAGACGGAGCTTTAGGCAAGACTCCTAAGAGTATCAATAATGCGGTGGGGTATTTATCAAAAACGACGCTTGAAATATACTTAGTGCAATATGGGATTTTAATACCGGTGAAAGGATTGGGATTGGCATTCCCGATCAATTGGATCGTTCTGACCGCAGTAATATTAGCGTTATCATTTGTATTGCATCTGATTGTTAAATTAGTCAATAAGGTGATCGACAAGGGGATGATGAAAATTGTCTCATAACATATTGCTGACAGGAGCGCTGAATTATAGTAAAGATAATATACGATTGATTGGTACAATGGGTTTTGATGTAGATTTTATCCAATATGAAACCGAAAAAGTTGAAAATCCCGGAAAATATGATGCTGTTGTCTGCAACGGGTTGTTTCTGTATAATAATATAGAAGCCTTCAGCCGGTTGAAGTACATACAGCTGACAAGCGCAGGCTATGACAGAGTCCCTATGGAATACATAAAGATTCATGGAATAGAAATACATAACGCCCGCGGTGTTTACAGTATTCCGATGGCGGAATGGGCAGTACTTAAAACGCTTGAATTGTATAAACAAAGCAAAGTGTTCTATAATAATCAAGCCGATAAGAAATGGGTAAAGCAGCGAGGAATTTCGGAGCTTTACGGGAAAACCGTAACAATAGCAGGCTGCGGAAGCATAGGCACAGAGGCGGCAAAGCGCTTCAAAGCCTTCGGCGTGCATATTGTAGGTATTGATCTGTTAAAACCCAAAGAAAATTATTATGACGAGTTTATACATGCTTCGCATTTGAAAGAGACTTTGGACAAGACGGATGTGCTTGTTTTGACCCTGCCGCTTACAGAAGAAACATATCATCTGATAGACGCGCAATGTTTTGAGCTTATGAAAAATGATGCTGTGGTGATAAACATATCCAGGGGAAAGGTTATAGATGAGGCAGAGCTTACAGCTGCATTAAAAGGAAATAAAATCGGAGGCGCGGCACTTGATGTATTTGAGGAAGAACCCCTTGCCAAATCAAGTCCCCTTTGGGAAATGGACAATGTTATAGTAACTCCTCACAACTCATTTGTCGGAGACTCAAATCATAAGCGCATGTTTGATGTGATAATAAATAATTTGAAAGTGTGGTTAAATTCCGATGGAAAAGTCTAAAAAATTTATCATGCTGTCACCCAAAAATCGTACAGTATATAATTTTCGCGGTGATCTGCTGAAGAAAATAAAGGCTGAGGGGTATGCTGTAACGGTAATAGGGCCTAATACTGATAATTTAGATAAGATATTGGCATTGGGAGTCCGCTTTAAAGAGATAAAAATGAATAAAAACGGTTTAAATCCGTTTGCAGACCTAAAGTATATAGCAGATCTGAGAAAATTTTTTAAAGAAGAAAGACCGGACGTTATACTCAGCTACACATCAAAGCCTGTTATATACGGCTCTATTGCAGCAAAGCTTGCCGGAATAAAAAATATCAACGCTATGATAACGGGAGCGGGATATGCATTTACTGCAAAAACAGCAAAAGCAAGGGCTGTGAATGTTATCATGCGCATTTTATACAAGATAGGGTTAAGCTGTGCAGACAATGTTATATTTCAGAATAAGGATGATCTGGAAGATTTTATTAAATATAAGCTGACGCGGCCCGAAAGGTGTAATGTCGTATCAGGTTCAGGGGTTAATATGGACCGGTTTTCCGATAGGGTATATCCTGATAAATGCACATTTTTCATGTTGTCACGCGCGCTTAAAAGCAAAGGCGTGAGGGAATACCTTGAGGCATGCGCGATCATAAAGAAAAGGTATGCGGACAAGGTCAGGCTTATGTATTTAGGCGCTGTTGAGCAAATGCAGGATTCTTTGCCGAAGGAAGAATTTGAACCGTATATCAAGAATGGAATAATTGAATATTTTGGAGAGACAGATGACGTAAGACCGTATTATAATATGACATCGGTGTTTGTGCTGCCTTCATACCGTGAAGGGACGCCGCGTACCGTGCTTGAGGCAATGGCAATGGGAAAGCCGATCATCACAGCAGATACGCCGGGATGCCGGGAAACGGTAACAGACGGGTACAACGGGTTTCTTGTGCCGGTGAAAAATCCCGGTGCACTTGCCGATAAAATGGGGTATTTTATTGAACATCCCGAAAAAATCACGGAAATGGGATATAACAGTTATAAATTATGCAAAGACAGGTTTGAAGTCAATAAAGTAAATTCCCAGATGTGTAAAATAATGAATATATAAATATTAAATATTAAGTATAAGGAGAAAAAATCATGGAAAATTTGTATCAAGAAATACTGGAAGGGAAAGAAAAACTTTCGTTGGTCGGATTAGGCTATGTTGGTATGCCCATAGCGGTTGCGTTCGCAAAAAAGGTCAATGTTATAGGGTATGATATCAATAATGAAAAAATAAAGCTGTACAGATCCGGTATTGATCCGACAAATGAAGTCGGGAACGATGCAATAAAAGATACCAAAGTGGATTTTACTTCAGATGAAACGAGATTAAGAGAAGCAAAATTCCATATAGTGGCTGTGCCGACGCCTGTTAATGCCGATAAAACTCCCGATCTTACGCCTGTTGAAGGTGCGAGTAAGACAGTAGGCAGAAACCTGACAAAAGGATCCATAGTTGTATATGAGTCAACGGTGTATCCCGGAGTAACTGAGGATGTATGCGTACCGATACTTGAAAGAGAAAGCGGTTTGAAGTGCGGAGTGGATTTTAAAGTGGGATATTCCCCCGAAAGGATCAATCCGGGAGATAAGGTGCATAGGCTTGAAACCATAAAGAAGATAGTTTCGGGTATGGATGAAGAAACGCTTGATACGGTTGCAAAGGTGTATGAGCTGGTAGTTGACGCCGGAGTACACAGAGCAGAATCCATAAAGGTTGCTGAAGCGGCAAAGGTCATAGAGAACAGTCAGAGAGATATTAATATAGCGTTCATGAATGAACTGTCGATCATTTTTAATATGATGGGAATAGATACAAAGGCGGTGCTTGAGGCAGCGGGTACAAAGTGGAATTTCCTTAAGTTTTCGCCGGGGCTTGTTGGCGGCCACTGTATAGGTGTTGATCCGTATTATCTTACATATAAAGCGGAGATGCTTGGTTATCATTCGCAGATCATCCTTGCGGGAAGAAGAATAAATGATGATATGGGTAAATATGTTGCCGAGAATGTCGTAAAAAAACTTATAAAAGCAGATACTCCGGTAAAATCGGCAAAAGTGGCGGTAATGGGCTTTACATTTAAAGAGGATTGCCCCGATACAAGGAACACAAAGGTAATTGATATAGTGCATGAGCTCAATGAGTACGGCATTGATCCGGTGATCTGCGATCCTACGGCTGACAGCGCGGAGGCACAAAGACTATACGGCGTGAATTTCGCAGAGGTTGAGTCTGTAAAGGATATGGATGCTGTGATATTTGCGGTAGCGCACAGTGAGTTCAAAAAATACGGAATAGATATGATAGACGGCATGTTTAAGGCAGCAGATAACAGCAAAAAAGTCCTAATTGACGTTAAGGGCATGCTTGATAAAAAAGAGATGGAGAATCTGGGATATTTGTATTGGAGACTGTAAAATGGGATATAAAGATGTAAAATTTAAAGAAGGGACAAGGTTCCTTGTAACAGGCGGTGCGGGATTCATAGGCTCGAATATCTGTGAGGCGCTTTTGAAAATGGGTCACAGCGTAAGATGCCTTGACAATTTTTCTACCGGAAAGAGAGAAAATATTTCCGCGTTTATGGATAACGATCTGTTTGAATTGATAGAAGGAGACATTCGGGATTTCGACACATGTATGAAAGCGTGTGAAGGTATAGATTATGTTTCACATCAGGCCGCATGGGGAAGTGTTCCGAGAAGTATTGAAATGCCGCTTTTGTATGAAGAAATAAACATAAAAGGGACAATAAATATGATGGAAGCCGCAAGACAGAACGGTGTAAAGAAATTTGTTTACGCATCGAGTTCGTCTGTGTATGGAGATGAGCCTAACCTTCCCAAACGCGAGGATCGTATCGGAAGGGTGCTTTCACCTTACGCGCTTACAAAAAAGACAGATGAGGAATACGGCAGACTGTATTCAACACTGTATGGATTGCAGACTGTAGGATTCAGGTATTTTAATGTATTCGGAAGAAGACAGGACCCGGACGGCGCATATGCGGCTGTGATACCGAGATTTGTAAAGCAGCTTTTAAATAATGAAGCGCCAACGATAAACGGAGACGGGAAACAGTCGCGTGATTTTACATATATCGAAAATGTTATAGAGGCTAATTTAAAAGCAATGGCGTCCGGTTCGGATGTGACGGGCGAGGTGTTCAACGTAGCGTACGGCGGAAGAGAATATCTGATAGATATATACAAAAAGCTTTGTGAACTGCTGGATAAGGATATTGAACCGAATTACGGACCGGATAGGGCAGGTGACATTAAGCATAGTAACGCTGATATTTCAAAGGCAAGACATATGCTGGGTTATGATCCGGATTACGATTTTGCCAAAGGAATTGAATTGGCGGTAGATTGGTATAAGGAGAATTTGTAAAATGAATGTCTTACAAAATATTTATGATAATTCACCTGTGTTTTTTCAACATATTATGACTTCTGTTAAGGGCTATCAAAATACAAAAAATAGATTTGGGAGAATATATTATGAGCATCGTGAGTTCTTAAGAGATTTTGATAATTGGACATTAGAAAGAAAATGTGAGTATCAGCGAAAAGAGCTAATTAAATTTGTTCGCTATGCGTATGAAAACAGTAGTTTTTATCATGAACTTTACAAGGATATAGATATATATTCAATAGAAAACATAGATGATTTAAAAAAACTTCCGATTGTTGATAAGGAGATGCTGAGATCGTCAATAGAAGATGTTTATACAGTAAACAAAAAAGATGCTCTTGAAGGTCATACCGGAGGGACAACCGGAAAATCTTTGGTTGTGCTGATGACACGAGAAGATATGATGAAGCGTATGGCAACGCTGGATCATTTTAAATCCAAAGTCGGATTTGAGAATTTAAAAATGCGGCGTGCAACTTTCAATGGAAAACATATAGTGCCGCAAAACCAAAGATGCAAAATATTTTGGAGATATAATGCTGCCTGTAAACAGATGATATTTTCATCTTTTCATATTACAGAGGAGAATATGAAATATTATGTTGATGAGTTGAATAAATTCAAACCCCAAGCGTTAGATGGATTTTTTACATCCATGTGTGATATTGCGGGGTATATAGAACGACACAATATTAAATTATCTTTTAAACCTGTTGCTATATTTCCGACATCGGAAACGTTGACTGCTGAAGGCAGAGCACGATTGGAACGAGTTTTTGACTGTAAAGTGTATGATCAATATGCGTCCAGCGAGGGTGCGCCGTTTGTGGTAGAGTGTCAAAATCAAGTATTGCATATAGATTTATCAACCGGAGTATTTGAAAAGTTTAATGCAGATAGTAATGAAGTCCTTGTAACCAGTTTTACTACACATGGAACACCCTTGATACGTTACAGAATTGGTGATTCGATGATATTTGCAGATACTGAAGAAGTGTGCAATTGCGGCAATAATCAGCCGATTGTAAAGAAAATAGAGGGAAGAAAGCTTGATTTTCTCTATAATGCAGAAGGAGCAAAAATAAATTCCGGTAATGTTTCAAATTTGTTTAAAAATATACCAAATGCTATTATACGTGCGCAGCTTGTTCAGGATCGTATGGATGAGGTCACAATTTTGCTTGAAATAGATAAAAAAATATATAAAAAGGAATATGATATGTTATTATTGAATGAGTTTGAACATAAATTTGGCAAAAACACAAGAGCGATAATAAAACATGTTGACGAAATTCCGAGAGCAAAGAGCGGAAAATTCCAAATGATAAGAAATAATATTGAGGTGAAATGATGAGAGTCATGCTGATTTCTGCATCGCCTATAAACATGCAAACAAGTATAGGTAATACTTTTCTTAATGTTTTGGCAGGATTGGATGGTGTTGAACTATTTAGTATATATACAAGGAGCGGTTTTCCTGATTTCAAATATATACGAGAGGCTTTGGTTGTTTCAGAGATTGGTTTAATTAAATCCATTATTAGTCGAGATTACATAGCAAATAAAATAACTAAAGCTGATACTGACTCGTCAGATGACAGAATAAAGAATTCAAGACTTGAGGGTTTTGCTAAGAAACATTCATCAGATGTTTTACGTATAGCGAAGAATGTTGTTTGGAAGTTTACATCGTGGAGAAAATGTGGTATCAAAGAATTTATAAAAGAAGTAGACCCAGAGATTATATTTACGTTGTTTTGCTCTGATACGGAGGTAAATGACTTAATATTATATACAAAAATGAATAGTAATGCAAAGTTGGTGCTTTATGCGTGGGATGACAATTATTCATGGTGCAAATTCTCCGCTAATCCCGTTTTGTGGATTTCAAAGATATTTAGCAGAAGAAAAATGAGAAAAGTGTTCAAATTGTCATCCAAAATGTATGTAATATCAGATTTGCAGAAACAGGATTATGAAAAGAAATTTAAAAAGGCGCTAACCGTTTTGACTAAGGGAGCTGTATTTGAAAAAGGAATAAAAATAAATCATAGCATTAATACGGTGCTTCAGCTTAGGTATACGGGAAACATAGGAAATGGGAGATGGAAGACGTTAGCTCTTATAGTTGATGTTTTGAAGAAAATAAATAAAAACGAGATCAAAGCTCAGCTGCAAATTTATTCAGCTACACCTATAACAAAGAAGATAAGGCAAGCGTTAGAATGTGATAATATATCGGATTTTATGGGAAATGTATCATCGGATAAGATTCCGTGTATTCAGAATGAAGCAGATGTTCTTATACATGTAGAATCATTTGAGAAAAAAGAGAAAAGTTTGGTTAGACAGTCATTTTCGACAAAAATAGTTGATTATTTGGCTATGGCTAAATGTATTTTGGCTGCAGGACCGGCTGATGTGGCATCTATCGATTATCTCATGAAAAATGATGCTGCCGTTGTTGCTACAAGTAAAAATGAAATTGAGGATAAGCTTATGATGTTAATAGAGCATCCTGATTTGATAGCACAGTATGGAGAAAAAGCATGGGAGTGCGGTAAACGCAATCATAATATCAAAGAAATACAGAATGGGTTAATGAAGGATCTTGAGAGGTTAGTAAATGAAAATAATTCAAATTAATGCTGTATACGAAACGGCGAGCACCGGGCGTACCTGTATGGAATTATCGGATGAATTACGGAAACATGGGAATGAAGTATATACGGCTTACAGTGCAGGGTATTCCAATGCCGAGTATACATATAAAATAGGAACAGATTTCGATACAAAAATCCATGCATTATGTTCAAGAATATTTGGTCTTCAGGGGTATTACTCTGTCAATGCGACAAAACGGTTATTAAAATATATAGACAGTATCAATCCGGATGTTGTGCATTTAAGAAACCTTCATGCAAACTATATAAATTTACCGATGCTTTTAAAATATCTTGCAAAAAAAGATATAGCGACGGTAATAACGCTTCATGACTGTTGGTTTTTCACCGGCAAGTGCACACACTATACGGCGGATGGATGTTACAAATGGAAAACGGGATGCAGCCATTGCATAAGATTAAAAAAGGATATACCGAGTTGGTTTTTTGACCGTACATCAAAAATGTGGTCGGACAAAAATAAGCTTTTTAACGCGATACCAAGGCTGGCAGTGGTCGGAGTTTCCGACTGGATAACCGACCAGGCAAGGCAATCTTTTTTGAAAAACGCGAATATTGTAAAAAGAATATATAATTGGATCAATTTAAATACTTTTTATCCGCGCCGTGAAAATGTAAGAAAGAAATACGGCATCTCTGAAGATAAGTTCACAATATTAACCGTAAGCGCGGGCTGGAATGAAAACAGCGATAAATTTAAGGATGCTGTAAAATTATCAAAGCTTACAGACAAAACAATGCAGATAGTTATTGTGGGAAGCGGGGTAAATAAGGACTTGCTGCCCGAAAATGTGATTTGGATAGATTATGTGGACGGAACGGATGAATTGGCAAATATATATTCATCGGCTGATGTATATGTGCATTTATCGAGGGAGGATACGTTCGGAAAGGTGGTTGCGGAAGCTATGGCATGCGGAACGCCTGCGGTGGTGTATGACGCAACGGCTTTGCCGGAGCTTATAGGAGAAGGCTGCGGCTATGCGGTTGAGTGCGGTAATGTATCAGCTTTATTTAAAGCTGTAAAGCTTATAAAGTCAAATACGAAAAATTATTATTCAGAAAAATGCAGGTCCTTCGCGGAAGAAAATTTTGATAAGAATAAGCTGATAAGAGAAACTCAGATTCTTTACAGAGAAATCATAGATGATAAAAGATAAGGTATATAAGGTGAATTATGGAACTGTCAGTTTTGTTTATTGTATTCATTAGCTTTTTGTTTAAAACAGACAATCGGGGAAGAAGATCGTTTATTATTTGCTCCATGCTCATACTTTTTTTGGAGTCGGCGCTTAGGCATAGATTAATAGGAACTGATTTGATCGGCTATTTGAACAGCTACGAATTATATAGCTACTACAGCTTTGATGAAATAATCAAGCTGTACACAACGCCGGACTTTAAGGACCCTACATACTATGTTACGGGATGGTTAGTAAGTCAGGTTTTTGAGAATGAGCAATGGTGGGTCGCGATAATATCGGCATTATATATTGGTTCGATTACATGGTTAATTTACAGAGAATCAAAAATACCGTTACTGAGCATTGTTATGTTTGTTTCTTTGGGTTATTATTCGTTCGGTTTTACCGGTCTAAGACAGATAATAGCTATAGCGATCATAGTGTTCTCATTTCATTTTTTAAAAGAAAGAAAAGCCATTCCGTTTATATTGATGGTAATATTGGCAAGTCTGTATCATCAAAGCGCGTTAATTTTCCTTTTGATGTACCCTATAGCCAATGTTAAATTAGGAAAGTATCATTTTGTGGCTGCAATAGTAATGCTGGTTGTTTTTTACGCGTTTAGAGAACAATTGCTTTCTTTTTTGGCAGATACTCTTCAATCGGAGCGGTATCAAGGGTATACATCGGGAGAAGCGAATACTTTAAGTATGACGGGATTTATAATACAGGTTGCGATTTTTATATATAATTTGTTTTATTACAAAAAAGTTATTCGAAACAATAAGGATGCAATCATACTTTATAACCTGGCGTTCATGGGGGTTATATTCCAGCTGTATTCTTCATTCATAGCGGAGATGTTCAGAATAAGTATGTATTTTTCGATTTTTAATATAATATTGGTTCCGTTAGCAACGATGGAGGAAGACAACCCAAAAACAAGAAAGATGATGACGTTTGTAGTGTTATTAATATTACTGCTGAATACATTTAAAAATGGTATTACACCGTATATGTTTTTTTGGCAGTAGAAAATACATGAAAAATCATTGAGGAGAAGATTTAATGGGAACTATTTTACATGTTATGAACGGCGGAAATCACAAGGTTATATACAGTTATATAAAATTTATCAATAAAGAATATGAAAAAGATGATCATTATTTTTGTATATATGACCCAAGCCCGGAGCCATTTGTATATCAAGAATCAAATATATGTAATATGGAAAATCGCAATTTTAGTGCGGTAATGAAAATGATAAAAAAATATGATATAGTCTTTTTTCACTCAATGTGCATTGGTACGATAACTAAACTACAGTTATTGCTGAATAAAAAGCTTATGAAAAAGATTGTTTGGATTGCTTGGGGAATGGATCTTTATGAGGATATTTATAACAGAGGGATATTCGGTAAGGTAAAAAAATACATAGATACAGCGTTAAAAAAAAGAATAGGTTATTTTGTCGGTATTTTTGAGCCGGATATAGATTATTTTAAAGATAAATATGGCAGCAAGGCTAAGACCTTTTATGCCCCTTATGTTATAAGCGCGGAGGATAAGCTGTATAAATCGGATCCGGAAGTATCAAGTATTCAAAATAAGTTGATTGAAAATAAAACAATAAATATTTTGATCGGACATCAAAGCAATCCGGTATTAAATCATGTGAAAATAATTGACAGTGTATCGAGATTTAAAAATGAGAATATTCATATATATATCCCATTGAGCTATGGAAATAACAGTTATGGGGAATATGTAAAAGCTTATGCTGAGAGGCGTTTGGGTTCAAAAGCTACAGTGATAACCGAAATGATGGCTTTTGACAAATATATGAAAATGCTAAATAGTATAGATATAGCGGTTTTTGATACAAAAAGGCAGATTGGTTTGGGCAATATAAATCCATTATTGTATATGCAAAAAAAATTATATTTGAACTCGGAAGGAGTAATGTATAAATATTACAGATCACATGGCATTAATGTATGTGACAGTAAAGATTTGGATAACATTTCATATAATGAATTCACATGTGACGTTGATATGAAGAACGCTTCTGAATTTATAAGAAAAAGATCAAATACCGAATATTTTAAAAATTTATGGGATAAAGTATTCAATAATTTTGACAGGATGTAAAAAGATGAGTAATATAATAAGCAATTTTATCTGGAAGTATGCCGAGCGATGCGGCGCACAGATCATACAATTTGTCGTACAAATCATATTGGCAAGATTATTGCTGCCATCGGATTATGGTATTATAGGATTAATAACAGTTTTTATATCTATTTCGCTTGTGTTTGCACAGAGTGGATTGGGACAGGCGCTTGTGCAAAGAAAAGAAATCGATAAAGAAGAATTTTCCACTGTATTCTATTTTAGTATGGTGTTTTCAATTATAATATATATAATACTTTTCATGTGCGCGCCGCTCATATCAAGTTTTTATGACGAGCCTGTTCTCACAAGTGTTGTAAGAGTACTTGGAATTACTGTAATTATCGGAGCCGTGAACAGTGTGCAGCAGGCTTACGTCCAAAAGACGATGCAGTTTAAAAGATTTTTTTGGTCCACTTTGGGAGGTACATTAGTATCAGCAGTCGTTGGAATATATATGGCTTATATGGGTTTTGGCGTATGGGCGCTTGTAGGACATCAGCTGGCAAATCAAATTGTGAATACGCTGATACTCTGGTTTACCGTAAAATGGAGACCAATGCTGATATTTTCTGTATCAAAAGCAAAACAGCTATTTTCATATGGATGGAAGCTGCTTTGTTCGAGTCTTATAGACACAATATATAATAATATATATTCGCTTATAATAGGGAAATTTTACTCATCTGCGGATTTGGGATATTATAATCGCGGAAAGCAATTCCCGATGCTTATAATACAGAATATAAATACCGCGATAGACAGTGTATTGTTTCCTGTTATGGCGGAGGCGCAGGATGAAAAGCAGAGGCTGAAGAGTATGGTCAGGAGATCGATTGTTACAAGTACTTTTTTTATATTTCCCGCAATGGCAGGTTTGGCCGCTATTGCAAAACCGCTTACCGTGATATTGCTTACCGAGAAATGGCTGCCGGCAGTGCCTTTTATATGGTTCTGCTGCTTCACATATGCGTTTTGGCCTGTCCATACAGCAAACCTACAGGCGATTAAAGCCTTGGGCCGGAGTGACATATTTTTAAGACTTGAAATCGTAAAAAAGTTAATAGGTGTTGCAGTGCTTGTTATTACAATCCCGTTCGGATTATATACAATGGTGTGGGGACAATGCCTGACGACGCTGACCAGCTCGTTTATCAACGCATTCCCCAACAAGAGGCTGTTAGGATACAGTTATTCAGAGCAATTCAAAGATATATTTCCTTCTCTTGCACTTTCAATCCTTATTCTGGTTGTGACTTTGCCGATACAGCTTCTTGATTTAAATAATTGGGTTACCATGATAATACAAATACTACTTGGAGTAGCAATATACTTAGGTATGGCAAAAATACTTAAAATAGAATGTTTGGATTATGTTATAAATACAATTAAAAAATTAAAACAATGATGTAATTGAAATGGGGTGAGTGCATATGGCTATCTTAATGATATATGGTAGTCAAGGCGTGGGACAGGAGGTACTGTGGATAGCCGAAAGAATAAATAATATAAGTAAGCGTTGGGATGAAATAGTACTGATAGACGATTATACAGACAAAAAATTGATCAATAATCATCGCGTTGTAAAATTTGATGAAATAAAATATTTTAATAAAG
Organism: uncultured Clostridia bacterium; assembly: GCA_944392335.1. Lineage (GTDB taxonomy): Bacteria > Bacillota > Clostridia > UBA1381 > UBA1381 > RGIG1988. The sequence goes on along the minus strand of CALXWJ010000077.1, from coordinate 74,348 downwards.
AGCATTTGAAGATAGTTATAGCAGTGGGAGAACCCCAAAAAAGAAAATTGTTATATGATAAAATCGAAAAGAATGATTTTAAATTACAAACGATCACTTATCCGAAATTTACATTATCGGAGACTTCTCAAATAGGACCGGGAACAATTATTTCAGAAAATGCGATTATTACAGTCAATACAAAAATCGGATGCAATTGTTTAATAAATAACGGGGTAAATGTTGGGCATGATGTTTATATCGGAAATCATTGCAGCTTATCTCCCGGAGCTGTAGTCGGTGGATTTACATCAATAGACGATAATGTGTATATAGGCAGCGGCGCATGCATACGAGATCGAATACATATAGGAAAAAACAGCATAATTGGTATGGGATCGGTAGTGCTTCATGATGTTAAAGATAACGAGGTTGTAGTCGGAAATCCGGCAAGACACCTAAGATATAACGAAAACGGTAATGTTTTTAAGGAGTAAGGAATGGACAGGATCAATGTAACACGCTCCTCAATGCCTGCATTTGAGGAATATACAGAAGAAATAAAAAACCTGTGGGAAAGCCGATGGCTTACCAATATGGGAGCAAAGCATAATGAGCTGCAGGACAAGCTTTGCGAATATTTGTCGGTGCGGAGTGTATCGCTTTTTACAAACGGTCATATGGCACTTGAAGCTGCCATAGCGGCATTAAAAATTACAGGTGAAGTCATAACTACGCCGTTTACATTTGCGTCAACTACTCAAGCTATCGTGAGAAACGGTCTGACGCCTGTTTTTTGTGATATAAATGAGGATGATTATACTATTGATGTAAAAAAGATCGAATCACTTATTACAGATAAAACATCTGCAATCATTCCTGTTCATGTTTACGGGAATGTATGTAATGTGTATGAGATCGAAAAGATCGCGAAAAACTATGGATTAAAGGTTATATATGACGCCGCGCATACATTTGGCGTGAGAGTGGGAGACAGGGGAGTTGCTTCGTTCGGCGATGCATCGATGTTTTCGTTCCATGCGACAAAGGTGTTCAATACCATCGAGGGCGGCTGCGTGGCTTATTCGGATGATTCGCTGACGGACAAGCTCAAGGCTCAAATGAATTTCGGAATGTCAGACAGTGAGCACTACCCGGAAATAGCAGGCAATGCCAAGATGAATGAATTTCAGGCGGCGATGGGACTCTGCAATCTCAGACATGTTGATGAAGAGATCGCAAAGCGCAAGCTCGCTGCGCAGAGGTACATAGAACGTTTAAGCAAAATACCCGGAATAAAGCCGTGGCATGAGCAGGAGAAGGTAAAGCACAACTATGCGTATTTTCCGGTGGTGTTTGATAAAGAGATATTCCCAAAATCAAGAGATGAAGTCGCAGATGAGCTTGCAGAGAATAATATTTTCGCAAGGAAATATTTTTACCCTATTACAAGCGAATTTGAATGTTACGGAGGGCTGTTTGATATTCAGGATACACCTATCGCCAAAAGGGTATCCGAAAATGTTCTTACTCTCCCGATGTATGCTGATCTGGCGCTTGATGACATTGACAGGATATGCGATATAATATTAAATTAAAGCTATAAGGAATGAGAAATAAAGGATAAGGAGAATTTAAATATGAAGGGTATTATCTTAGCGGGAGGACGCGGAACACGTCTTTATCCCATGACGAAGGTCGTATCAAAGCAGCTGCTGCCTATTTACGACAAGCCTATGGTATATTATCCGCTGTCGGCGCTTATGCTTGCCGGAATACGCGAGATACTTGTTATATCAACGCCGGCCGATATTTCAATGTATGAGGGACTTTTGGGCGACGGCTCGAAACTTGGCATTTCAATATCTTATGAGGTACAGGCAGAACCAAAGGGTCTGGCTCAGGCGTTCATAATAGGTGAAGATTTTATTGGTGATGACAGCGTATGTCTTATTCTCGGAGATAATATCTTTTACGGAGTCAATTTTACCAAGATACTTACCGATGCGAAAAACATGCTTGACGGAGCAACGATATTCGGATATTATGTAAAGAATCCGCATGCCTTCGGCGTTGTTGAATTTGATAAAGACAACAATGTGGTATCTTTAGAAGAAAAGCCGAAGCATCCGAAATCAAATTATGCTGTACCGGGACTGTATTTTTATGACAATAATGTTGTTGAGATAGCTAAAAATGTTAAACCGTCGGCAAGAGGAGAGCTGGAGATCACATCTGTAAATAATGAGTATTTAAGACGCGGGAAGCTGAGGGTACAGATTATGCAAAGAGGTATGGCATGGCTCGATACCGGAACACCTGCCGGAATGATCAAGGCAAGTGAATTTGTTCAAACTGTACAAGAAATGCAGGGAATGTATGTTTCGTGTCTTGAAGAGATAGCATGGCGCAGAGGGTTTATCAGTACACAGCAGCTGAAAAAGCTCGGTGAAGAATTAAATATGACGGATTACGGACAGTATCTTTTGTCTCTTGAGGAGGATGAAAAATGAAATTATTGATAACAGGAGGAGCAGGGTTTATCGGCGGAAATTTTGTTCACTATATGGTAAACAAATACCCGGATTATAACATAATAGTATTAGACAAGCTTACATATGCCGGTAATCTTGAAACGCTTGCCCCGGTGAGGGACAAGATAACTTTTACCAGAGCGGATATATCGGACAGGGATACAGTGTATCGGCTATTTGAAGATGAAAAGCCGGATGTCGTGGTGAATTTTGCTGCTGAAACCCATGTTGACCGTTCTATAGAAAATCCGGAAATATTCCTTGTAACAAATATTCTCGGTACACAGGTGTTGATGGATGCGTGCCGAAAGTATGGGATCGAGAGATATCATCAGGTCTCAACGGATGAAGTATACGGAGATCTGCCGCTTGACAGACCGGATATATTCTTCACGGAGGAAACGCCGATACATACTTCAAGCCCATATTCCGCATCAAAGGCAAGCGCCGACCTTTTGGTTCAGGCCTATCACAGAACCTACGGACTGCCGGTAACCATTTCCAGGTGCTCGAATAACTACGGACCGTATCAGTTCCCCGAAAAGCTTATCCCGCTTATGATAGCGAATGCGTCTAACGATAAGCTGCTTCCGGTGTACGGAAGAGGGCTTAATGTACGTGATTGGCTTTATGTAGAGGATCACTGCAAGGCGATAGACCTTATCATCCATAAGGGAAAAGTCGGAGAAGTGTACAACATAGGCGGACATAATGAAAAAGCAAATATAGATATAGTAAAAATAATATTAAAGCTGCTCGGTAAGCCGGAAAGCCTTATAACATATGTCGCTGACAGAAAAGGTCATGATATGCGTTATGCGATAGACCCCGCAAAGATATATAATGAGCTTGGATGGCTGCCGGAGACAAAGTTTGACGACGGTATAGTTAAAACGGTTAATTGGTATCTTGAAAACAAGCCGTGGTGGGAGAAGATAATAAGCGGCGAATATATGGATTACTATGAGAAGATGTATGGGAACAGGGAGGAGATCACAAATGTTCAAGGATAAAACACTGCTAATAACCGGCGGAACCGGTTCATTCGGAAATGCGGTTTTAAACCGCTTCCTTGATACCGACATAGGAGAGATACGCATTTTTTCGCGTGACGAAAAGAAGCAGGATGACATGCGGCATGAGTATCAAGCCAAGTTCCCGGAGTTATCGAACAAGATAAAGTTTTATATAGGCGATGTACGCGATCTGCAGAGCGTTAAAAACGCGATGCACGGTGTGGATTATATATTTCACGCGGCGGCTTTAAAGCAGGTGCCGTCGTGTGAGTTTTTCCCGATAGAAGCGGTAAAGACAAATGTGCTCGGTACAGAGAACGTGCTGACGGCGGCAATTGATGAGGGCGTAAAGAGCGTTATCTGCCTATCAACCGACAAGGCGGCCTATCCCGTCAATGCAATGGGTACTTCAAAGGCAATGATGGAAAAGGTAATCGTTGCAAAGTCGAGAACCGTATCTCCCGACAAGACTAAGATATGCTGTACCCGTTACGGAAATGTTATGTGTTCGCGCGGATCGGTAATTCCGCTGTGGATAGATCAAATAAAGGCGGGAAACCCTATAACTATAACCGAGCCGTCCATGACACGCTTTATAATGTCGCTTGAAGAAGCGGTCGAGCTTGTGCTTTTTGCGTTTGAGGAAGCGCAAAGCGGTGATATCATTGTTCAGAAGGCGCCTGCGTGTACGATTGAAGTCCTTGCAAGAGTGGTAAAGGAGCTTTTTGATAAGGATAACAAAAGCGATGTAAAGGTTATCGGCATTCGCCACGGCGAAAAAATGTATGAAACACTGCTTACAAATGAGGAGTGTGCTCATGCTGTTGATATGGGAAACTTCTACAGGGTGCCGGCGGATAAGCGTGATCTGAACTATGACAAGTATTTCATGGATGGCGATGAGGGCAGGAATCCGCTCACGGAGTTTAACTCGAACAATACGCAGCTGCTTGATGCACAACAGGTTAAAGAAAAGCTTTTGTCTCTGCAATACATAAGAGATGAGCTTAAGAAGGTTTATGAGTGATATGAATAATAATATTTTAAAATGTCTGATTGATTGTATTAAATGTTCATTTGGTATTGGAGATTATAAGGATATTGTCTGCGATGATCTTGTTTTATTGGCAAAAATTGCAATGCTGCATTCAGTAGATTATGTAATATATCCGGTTCTGCAGAAAAAATATCCGGATGATAAAAATATAATGCCGGTATTGTCTAAACGGTATAAAAGTGCAATAATGATAGATGCAACCCAGCAGTATTATACCGAACAGATAGAAAAATCATTTGAGGATAACGGTATAAGGTATTGCGTTATGAAAGGACCTGTAATAAAAAACCTTTATCCCTCATCAGAAATGAGGAAGTCGAATGATATAGATATTTTTGTTGACAACGAAAATACTGAGAAAGCAAAAGACTTAATGGTAGGTTTGGGGTTTAAAGTCAAGTCCTTTAATAAAGCTGTAGCACATGATGAATATTGTATCGGCAAAATGATCGAGGTTGAGATACATCGTACATTGGTTTCCAATAAATGTCCGTGGGATAAGGAATGTCAAAAAATCATTGACCGATTAATATTATCCGACGGGCATAAATATAAATATGAGATGACTAAAGAGGATTATTATCTTTATATGATCTCTCATATGGCGAAACACATGAAATACAGCGGTATCGGCATTAAGATGGTTTTGGATGTATGGGTATACCTGAATGCATATCAAAACGTTTTGGATTTTAATGAAATAAATTTACATCTGAAAAAATGCGGATTATTTGAGTTTGAAAATAATATACGAGCTTTGTGCTCATACTGGTTTGACGGCAAAGAAGCGTCCGAAAAGATTATTAAGCTTGGTATATATATAGCTGCAAGCGGGAACTTTGGTACGTATGAGCAGCTTGTCGCAGGCAATATGGCTCAAAATGCAGTGGGAACCTCCAGTAAAACTATAAGTAAATTCACTCTTCTGATAAAAAGTTTCTTTTTGCCGTACAAGAAAATGGAGCAACGGTATCCAAAGCTGAAGAAGTATCCTGTATTACTGCCAATATATTGGGTTCTAAGAGCATTTAACGCGGCCTTTATAGAAAAGGACAGGGGCAAGAAGATACTTAATAAATATGACAATATTGATTTGGAGTATGGGAAAAAAATAATTGAATTTAAAAAGGAAATAGGCTTATGAACATATTGATCACAGGTGCAAAGGGTTTTGTGGGACGTAACCTATGCGAGGCGCTGAAAAATATACGCGATGGGAAAGACTGCGTGCATGAGGCGGAAGTGTCACAGATATATGAGTTTGACATTGATACACCGAAGGAGAAGCTTGAAGAATATTGTGCCAAGGCGGATTTTGTGTTCAATCTTGCCGGTGTAAACCGTCCGAAGGACAACAGCGAATTTATGGCAGGGAACTTCGGATTTGCGTCCGAGCTTTTGGACATGCTGAAAAAACATAACAACAAGGCGCCCGTAATGCTCTCGTCAAGCATACAGGCGTCGCTTGAAGGACGGTATGCAGGCTCTGAATACGGAAAGTCTAAGCTTGCGGGTGAGGAGCTTTTTAAGAATTATGCGGCGCAAACAGGTGTGCGTGTGCTGATATACCGTTTCCCGAATCTTTTCGGAAAGTGGTGCAGATCGAACTATAACAGTGCTGTTGCGACGTTCTGCAACAATATTGCAAATGATCTGCCGATAACTGTGAATGACAGATCGGCAGAGCTGGAGCTTTTGTATATTGATGATCTTGTTGAGGAGATGCTTTTGGCAATTGTGGGACATGAAAACAGAAAAAAAGACGGTTATTGCTATGCGGAGCCGACACACAAGGTCACATTGGGAGAGATAGTGGATATGCTCTATGACTTTAAAAGATCACGTGAGACTCTATCCGTTCCCGATATGACGGAAGGCTCGTTTTCAAAAAAACTGTACTCAACATACCTTTCTTACCTTGCGCCGGATAATTTTGCATATAAGCTAAAGATGAACAAGGATGAGCGCGGCAGCTTTACCGAGATACTGCGAACGGTGAATGCGGGACAGTTCAGCGTGAACATCTCGAAGCCCGGCATAACAAAGGGGCAGCATTGGCATAATACGAAGAATGAAAAGTTTGTTGTGGTAAAGGGTCATGGGCTTATACAGCTTAGGAAGATCGGTGCCGATGAGAACGGCGAGCCCTATCCGGTTATAAATTATGATGTGAACGGCGATGATATAACGGTGGTCGAGATGATACCGGGATATACGCATAATATTGTAAATCTTTCGGAAACGGAAGAGCTCGTCACATTTATGTGGTGCAGCGAATGCTTTGATCCCGAAAGACCCGATACATTTTATGAGGCGGTGGAATAATGGCAAAATTGAGACTTATGACGATAATCGGCACGCGGCCGGAAATAATACGGCTCAGCGCTTGTATAAAGGCGTGTGATAAGTATTTTGAACAGATCCTTGTGCATACGGGGCAGAATTATGACTATACGTTAAATCAAGTTTTTTTTGATGATCTCGGTCTGCGTGCGCCGGACTATTATCTTGACGCGGTGGGTGAGGATCTCGGAGAAACAATGGGAAATATAATTTCCGGCTCGTATAAGCTGATGGTGAAGGAAAAGCCGGATGCGGTGTTCGTGCTTGGCGATACCAATTCGTGCCTTTCGGTGATAGGCGCAAAGCGTCTGCATATCCCGATATTTCATATGGAGGCGGGAAACCGCTGCTTTGACGAGTGCCTGCCGGAGGAGACAAACAGGCGTATTGTAGATATAATATCGGATGTAAATATGTGCTACAGCGAGCATGCAAGACGGTATCTGAACGCGTCGTCGGTGGCAAAGGAGAGGACATATGTTGTAGGATCGCCTATGGCGGAGGTGCTGCACAGCAATCTTGATAAGATCAGGGCGAGCAAGGTATTCGAAAGGCTTGGGCTTGAAAAGGGGAAATACATCCTTCTTTCTGCACACAGGGAAGAGAATATCGATACCGAAAAGAACTTTTTCAGCCTGATGAACGCGGTGAATGCTATGGCAAAGAAGTATGATATGCCGATACTCTATTCGTGCCATCCCAGAAGCAAAAAGTTTATAGAACAGCGAGGATTCGAGTTTGATAAGCGTGTGATACAGCATGAGCCCCTTGGATTTCATGATTACAATAATCTGCAGATGAACGCATTTTGTGTTGTGTCGGACAGCGGAACGCTGCCGGAGGAAAGCAGCTTCTTTTTATCTGTGGGCAATCCGATCCCGGCGGTGTGCATACGCACAAGCACCGAACGTCCGGAGGCGCTGGATAAGGGCAATTTTATACTTGCGGGCATAACTGAAGAGCAGGTTTTGCAGGCGGTTGATGTTGCGGTCGCAATGAACAAAAACGGCGATTTCGGGATACCGGTGCCGAATTATACAGATGAAAATGTATCGGCAAAGGTTGTAAAGCTCATCCAGAGCTACACCGGTGTTGTGAACAAGATGGTCTGGAGAAAAGATATGTAAGGCGAATCGTATCAAAATCAATGCGGATTTTGATACGATCTGTTTTTATATCATTGTATTAAAAAACATATTTAATATGAAAAAGTCAATATAACGTAAAAAATAGTCAATAAAACTATTGAAAATGAAATTGTCATTGTGTATAATAAATAATATAATTATAAAAAACGGAAAATGAATTGTTGATTATGAATTGTGGATCAGTACAATTTCAAGGAGGAAAAAGTATGATAAAAAAAAGAATCATTTCTCTTTTTGCGGCAATAGCAATGGGGATCGGAATGATAAACGTCAACGCGGAGGCGGCCGGGCTCACGACATTTTATGTTGCCCCGAACGGAAATGATGAGGGCGCGGGTACAATTGACGATCCCTTTGCAACGATCACAGCCGCCCGTGACGCCATAAGAAAATTAAAGGAAGAAAACGGAGAACTTCCCGACAAAGGCGTATGTGTCTACTTAAGAGAAGGCACATATGAAATACATTCCACCATAGAGTTCACACAGCAGGATTCTGGAACGGAAGAATGTCCCATAACATACAGAGCATATAAAGATGAAAATGTTGTTCTGATAGGCGGAGAAACGCTTGAAGTAAAAGATTTTAAGAGAGTCGCTGATCAGTCCGTTTTAGACAGAATATATGACAGAGAAGCAAGAGAATGTATTTATCAGTATGATCTTTCAACAATTGAAGATTTTACATACGGAGATATATTTGATTCCACACAAAGCGGCAATATGCCCAATGAGCTTGTTATAGACGGAAAGGTAATGACAATTGCAAGATATCCCAATGTAACAGCGAATGGTGATGATCAGTTTGAAAAAGTAGATAATATTATAAGCGATACTCTTGAGGATAATAAATGTTCATTCACAATTGCAGATTCTTCCCGTGCAAATAATTGGAATACGGCAACGGATATGAGATTCTCTGCAAACTGGACATACTTGTGGTCATCTTCATATGATAAGTTGGACAGTGTGAAGAATGGAGTTATTACCGTAAAAAGAGCTTCAAGCGGAACTCTGACACCGGGAACGGCACGTTTTTATGTAATTAATCTTTTGGAAGAACTTGATCGCCCCGAAGAGTATTATATTGATAAGGAAAATCAGATACTTTATCTTTATCCGCCGACAAATTCAACAGGTGATTCTACAATTTATATTTCAACTTTAAGAGATACTATGTTTAATATAAACGGAGCATCTTATCTTACATTTAGAAATTTTGAAATTCCATGCTCAAGGGGAACTGCATTTCAGATATCGGGAGGAGAGCATAACCTTGTAGCATATTGTAATATCAGAAATCTCGGAGGCAGAGGTGTTCTGATAGCTTCGGGAAAATATAACGGTGCTGTTGGAAATTACATTTCAATGTGTGACGGCGGTGTTGATGTCAGAGGAGGAGACCGTAATACACTTGAGCCGGGCTATAACTATGCTGAAAACAATGAAACAGAAAAGTTTTCAAGAATCAGCAAAACTTATCTTGGCGGAGTTATGATTGAAGGATGTGGAAACAGACTCTCCCATAATGAAGTACATGATGCATTGCATTTAGGTATGCAGTTTGCTGGAAATGAAAATACGATTGAATATAATGAATTTTATGATCTTTTAAAATCGGTGGATGACTCAGGCGGAATATATGCCGGACGTACATGGGTATGGAGAGGAAATAAGATAGCCAACAACTATTTTCATGATTTTTACGGTTCATCAGGCGGTGTAGGTCTTGGATGTATTTATCTTGACGATTATCTTTCGGGAAATAGTGTTACAGGAAATATATTCTATAATGTACCAGGAAGAGGTATGTGGGCGGAAGCCGGAAGTGACAATGTTATTTCAAACAATATTATGATAGATGTGGGAACACCGATAAGATATGCAAACAGAGGAAACAGTCAGATTAAAATGGATGAGATAGATAAAACAAATAAAATGTGGACTTCTTTGGAGGAAGTGCCATATACATCTCAAATTTGGCTTGAAAAATATCCTATATTAAAGGATATAATGACTTTACCGGTATATTCACCCAACAGAGTTACAATTACCAACAATGTTGCCGTAAATTCAGGTTCAAACGATATTATGGAGGGAGTAGCAGAAAACGGTACTGTTGAGAATAACATATCCATGAGTGATCCTGGATTTGTTGACCTTGCAAACGGTGATTTCAGATTAAAGGAAGATGCACAGGTATATACCGAACTTCAGGGATTTGTCGATGTTCATTTTGAAAAAATGGGAAGATATACCGAACGTCTGGATGAAATGGTAAAAGATGCACTTGTTCTCGGAATAGATAGGGCAGGTGCAAAAAATAATGGTGAAATGACGCAGATAGATCCCGATAACGATGCAGTAATGCCGATTATTATAAATGACAGAACAATGGTTCCCGTTCGATTTATTTCGGAAAGTTTAGGTGCTGATGTTACATGGGATGCTGATACTAAGCAAATCGGTATTTCATATAACGGAAAAAATATAAAAATGACGGTTGGGGACAGCCAATTTACCGTTGACGGCGAGACTGTTGAATTGGATTCACCTCCTACAATTGTTGAAGACCGTACTCTTGTTCCTTTGAGAGCTTTGGTTGAGTCTTTAAATAAAAAGGTATTCTGGGATGATAAAGGTCTTATTGTCATAAGTAATAATGAGCAAATATTTGATAGTACAGAGGATGCTTATTTAATTGATGACTTATTAAGACAGATTAATTTAAGATAGTTTGGTTTTAACGGTGCAAGAACCGAAAACAATATATTATTTTAAAGGAGGAAAAGAAAATGGCAAAAAAATTTACGGCACTCATGCTTTCTCTTGCTCTTGCGGGAAGTATTGTTCCGGCGTCAGTAATGGCGGAGGAAGCAAACCTGAGCTTTAAACAGTTTAACGCAACCAAAAAAGTTATAACGATAGACTTTGACGGTGTCAGTGGTGAACTTGATTCTGAAAGTATTCAGAATAAAATTAATATACAAAAGCGTTCAGCTGACGGAATAATAACAACGTTGACTGCTCAGGACTTTACATTTGATGTTACAAAAGAAATGAACGGAACGGACGCAAACGGTGATGTGGTTGTAACGGCTCATGCAAATACTCTTATAATAACTCCCAATGACGGAATTGATACTGATTACTTATATAAGGTGACAATTGATGCAGGAGTAGCCGATACAAATGCATCTGTATTATCTGAAAATGTATCTACAGGGTGGTTTAAGGTAGAAGAACTTTTCTTTGATGATTTTAATGTTTCATTTGATGATCAGCAGCAGCCGGTATATCCTTATTCTTACCAGGGAGATTACATGACAAGTGATTATTATAATGTAAACAATTGGGCAAGAATTCATATCGGAGATGATACAAATAAAATACCGCCCGCAAATTATAATGTTATGCGCTGGAATTCAAATGACGGTTCTTTTTCAATAAATGAGAAAGGCTTGCCTCTCAACAAAAGAAAGGCAGATTATACTGTTGAATACAAATATAAATATCCTGCAAATAACAATACTTCTTACGGAGATTCTACACATAAATTATATATGCGTTCAAATACCTCATCATCAGGTGCCAGATTTAATATGGCAACAGGATATGGTTTGTATTTGAGAGACGATGTTGCAACTGCGGGCGACCTGTCAGCACCTGTAAAATTTTATGTTGGCAATCAGATGGTGTATAAAACAGATAGTTTTACTCCTGATTCGGCTTTGGTAGATATAAGAATGTCTGTTATAGGAGACAATATACAATGTTTTGTTGACAATAATAAACTTATAGAAGCAACTGATTCAACATATAAGGATGCCGGAACAACTGGATTTTACGATTATAATTCTACCGCATGGTGGGCACCGTCATACATGGATGATCTTTCTATAACATCTGTTTACAAGATAGGAGAAGAGATACCTACAGTTACATATAATGGTTTCAATGCCGATACATCAGGTATATCAATACAGTTTGCAGGTACAATGGATAATCTTGATCCTGAAACTGTGGATTTTGAAGTGTATGAAAACAATCAGTTGATTCCTGAAAGCGGATATTCATGGAAAGTATACGGAAACGAAATAGAAATAATGTTTGAAAAACCTCTTACTGTTAAATACCTGTATGAAGTAAAGGTATCACCTGGTATTAAAGATATTACAGGAATAAGTACACCGTTGCCTTCACAAGTTACAACAGGCGGATTTATGCTTGAAGAAATATACAGCAATACATTTGATGATGCAACCAGTGTGAATCAATGGGCAGCATCTCCTGCAAATTTCACAATAACCGACGGTCAGTTTGTAAGTAACGGAGAAGTTGACAGATGCGGTATGCCTGATTTAACAAGATATGCAGACTATGTAACAGAGGCTGATTTTAAAATAACGTCAAACAGTGAGTTTAACATTTATACAAGAAGTTCCGATCACAGACGTTATTATTCAGAGTCAAGCAAATACAGAGTAAGATTTGTGAATTACGGAATTATCTTATATGCACCAGATTCAACAGAAATAGCCAATATAAGTTATAGTATTGAACCGGATGTATATCACCATGCAAGAGTGGTTAACAAAGGTGACAGAATAAAGGTTTATCTTGATAATGAAATTGTAATGGATATTGAGTCACAGGTAATTACAACAGCCGGAACATTCGGTGTACGAATGACCGGAGAATCATATATGGATAACCTTATGCTCACAAAGGTTACTCCTATGGAAATCCCAGCAAATACACAGATAAAATATAATGCGGATTCAAATGCGGTATATCTTGATATCGGTGTTGACGGTATTGTAAATACTATAATCGATTCAAGTATTGGAGATGTGAAACTATATAACGCAAATGGAGAGGAAATAGAAAGTACAGTATATATACAGGGCAGATATGTTATTATTGATCCTCTGGAAGAAATTGAAATAGGTAAAAAATATACAGTTGAAGCAAATGGTATAAAAACAAGTTTTAATACTAACGTTGAAGATTTTAAACAAAGCTTTAAGAGGGTTGAAATCTGGAATGAAACCTTTGATACAGAGGAGTCGGCATCATCGGAGGTGTGGAGAAACAGACCTTGTGTATCGTGGGATAATGGTATGATGAAATTATCGTCTACAGATGAATTTATTGACGCCATTTACAGTGATAATTTTATAACAAGTCCAAATGCTGAATACATAACTGAATTTGATCTTTATGTGTACAATGAATGCGGAGGAATGATGTTTTATTCTAACAGACAGCACGGTTCATCCTATAACTGGATACCAGATAACGCAATAAATTACTCGTTTGGAACTGCAAGAGATATTTCTATAAATAATGGACATGGGATCAACTTCTATAATGGACCAAAGAGCAGTAATTTTGATCTTACAAAGGGAAAAACATACAGGATAAAAACTCTAAATAAAAACGGAACAGGCATGCTTTATGTAAATGATCAGCTTGAGGCAACGTATGATTATTCTGTACTGGTTGAAAACTATGGCGGATTATTTAAAGGGGCTCTTGGATTTGCCATAAATCCAAATACAGAGATTGGAATTGACAATATTCTTATAACATATGTTGAGGATGTTGATGACAGTCAGGAAGTTATTCCATCATTATCTGTTACAAAATCAGAAATTTCAAATCCTTCCGAGGACGGAACGGTTACAGCAAATATAACCGTATACAACAACACATATGAAGGAACAGATTATACAATGGTTGTTGCTTTATATGATATTGATGAAAATCTTATAGCTGTCAAGGCAGTCGATGAAACAGAAGCTGTAATAGGTTCATACAAAGAATATAATCTCTCAATAGAAAATGCAGGAGGGGTATATTCCGCTGAAATATTACTTTGGGACAGCCTTAACACAATGATTCCTATAGGAGAAAAAACAACTGTTTCAGGTATAGCACAAACAGTGGTTTATGTTGATCCGTCAGCCGGCTCTTTGCCGGCTGACGGCAGCCTTGAGGCACCTTTTAACAATATATCTGATGCGGTAGAATATGTAAAGGATATTGCAAATCAGGGAGTGTATTACGAAAATTTTATTATAGATGCTGCCAAAGGGGAATACTTTCTTGAAGATACACTGACAATAAGTGATTATGACAATATTTTGGAAGCATCTAAATCCACACTAATAATTAATGGTTCAGGAACAGACCAAACTTTTATTAAATCAGGAAAAACGATAAATAATGAAGATATTTATAAGGTTACAGATGAGAATATATTAAACAGGGTTCCAAAAGGAGCGGCAGATTCAATATATGCTGTAAATATGCTTGAAAATGGATATATAAGCAGCAGTGATGAAACTTTTGAATTGGTTGAAAACGGAAAAGTAATGGATACGGCAAGATATCCAAATAAAGGTGATGGGTATTTAAAAACCGGAACAATTTCGGAAAATTCATTTTTATGTAATGACAGTCGAGTAAATAACTGGCTGACAGCAGATAATATGTATATTTATTATATGCCGAATTATTTTTCATATTCATATAAAGTATCTGTACAAAATTCTGAAATAACAGCACAAGATAATGTGTCCTTTGCCCAAAACAAAGAATATTATGTATATAATTTGCTTGAGGAACTTGATACTTCGGGCGAATATTTTTATGATATAAACAGTGCAATATTGTATATTTATATTGATAATTTTTCAAATCAGAAATATGATATTTATAATTTTAAAAATAATTTAATATCTTTGAGCAATTGCTCTGATGTTAAAATTAAAAACATGACAATTGAAAATAGCGGTGAAACTTTGGTTTCCCTTTATAATACAGAAAATACTACATTGGAAAATTGTATTTTAAGAAATGGAACAAAAAATGCTGCAAGAGTCAGTGAGTCGGTTAAATCAGGTCTTTTGAATTGCGAAATTTACGATATGGGAACCGGAGGAGTGAGCTTGTCGGGAGGAAACAGACAAACCCTCAAAAAAGGTCGTAATTTTGTAAACAGATGTTCAATACATGATTGTCAAAGACTTGACAGATCTTATACAGCGCTTGTTTCAATGAGCGGTGTTGCAAATTATGTTGTAAATTCGGAAATTTACAATACATACCATCAGGCAATAACAATTTACGGAAATGATCTTGAAATAAAGAACAACAAAATTTATAACGTATGTACCGAAACCTCTGATATGGGTGCAATTTACGTTGAGGGAGACTGGACTCTTCGAGGTACAGTGATAGAACATAATTATTTTGAAAATATACCTGCAAAAGGTGAATTAGGTGCGTTTGCCGTATACATAGACAACGGAGTCAGCGGTATTACGGTGAAAAATAATATATTTAAAGATGTGACCAGACAGGCTGTTTATGTAAACGGCGGACGAGATAATACAATAACGAACAATATATTTATAGACTGCGGTAATCTTGGAGCAATTTCTGACATATACAATTGGGCAAGAGATGAAAACGGAGAACTGTTATACAGCTTTGATAACCCTGCACCTGCACCGGAAAAACTGGTAAGTAAATTAACTGCGGTAGAATATAACAAAGAACCGTATACAAAATATGAACATCTTGCGAATATATTGGAGGATAAACCGTCAATACCGAAATATAATAAGTTTACGGGAAATATTCTGATTAATTCGGGTACTATTGCTACTGCATGGCTAAGAAGCGTTACACTTGAAAAACTTATTGCTGACGGCGGATGTGAATACAGTGAATATATATGCAGTATTGAAGATTTAACAGACTATGCGGGAGGTGATTATACAGTAAATAAGCAAAAAGCGGAAGAAATCGGATTTATTTATTTTGACAATGTATTTGGAATACAGTAATAAAACGGAATAAAATAATATGTTTTTTAATTACCCAGGTAACAGAGAAAGGAAAGGGGAACAGCATGTTAAAAAAATACATATCATATTTAACAACGGCAGTAATGGCAATATCATTAATACCGTTAAATGTTGAGGCAGAAGATAAGTTAAGCATCAAATCTTTTAATGCGACACAAAGTGCGGTTATAATTGATTTTAACGGTGTATCAGACGGTGCTTGCATTGATGAATCAACAGTACAGGACAATATAGTATTGGAAAAACATTTAAAGGACGGAACAATTACCAAAGTATCAGATTATGAATTTTTTGTACAAAAAGAAAGCATAAAAGGAGTAGACGCCGGAAATAGTGATGTTGTAACCAATAAAACCAATTCAGTAGTAATAAAACCGGCAGAAGGTCTTACAGACGAAGCATTTTACAGGGCAGTTATAATGCCTGGATTATCGGATACTTCGGGAATAACCGTTTCAGGCAGTCAAAATACCGGATGGTTTGGAATTGATATTCTGTTTTTTGATGATTTCAATGTGGAATTTGATGATGAAGGAGAACCTGTATATCCATATTCTTATGAGGGGGATAACATAAAAAGTGATTATTATACCGCAAGCAGATGGGATAGAGTACATATAGGAGATGAAACCAACAAAACGCCTCCCGCAGCATATAATGTTATGAGATGGATGTCAAATGACGGATCATTTTCCATTAATGAAAACGGTTTGCCACAGTACAGGAGAAGTGCAGACTATACAGTAGAGTACAAATATAAGTATCCTGCAAATAACAATACCAACTACGGGGATTCCACACATAAGCTCTATATGCGTTCAAATGTAACTTCCAACGGTGCCGGATTCGATATGGCATCAGGTTATGGATTGTATTTAAGAGATGATGTGGCAACAGCAGACAACTTATCGGCACCGTTAAAATTCTATGTGGGAAATAAAATGCTTTACAAAACAGAAAGGTATACGCCGGAATCATCTTTGGTAGATATAAGAATGTCGGTAATCGGTAATAATATTCAATGTTTTATTGATGATAATAAATTATTTGACATTAATGATATGACATATAAATCCGCCGGAACAACGGGGTTTTATGATTATAACTCAACCGCATGGTGGGCACCTTCATATATTGATGATCTTTCGGTGACCTCTGTTATTAATTACGGACAGAATCTTCCGGAATTAAACGTTGTAAGCGGTGATATTTATGATAATACAATAGTTATTGAATTTTCACAAAGACCTGATGAAAATTATATAGAAGATTATCTGAGACTGGAAAGCGAAAATAGCGATGTGAAATGTACCTATGAGATTGTTGATAATGTTCTTGCGGTAACACCTGATACAAATATTGAAGACGGAAGATATATACTGACATTAGACAGCGGTATATGTGCAGTTAATTCGGCAATATTAAACGATGCATATCAAATTGCATTTGAAGCGGCAGGAGGAGTTATCACAAAATTAGATATTCAAAAACCTGAGATAACAAATCTATCAGCCGATGTATTAAATAATATTCTGACAATAGAATATGATTATAGCGGTGCAAATGATAACAACAGTGAGTATTTTGTGTATTCTTCACCTACTTCTGACGGTGAATTTACACTTATTGATTCGGGACGTTTAACGGGAGATGTTTTAGAAAAAGAAGTGCAGGACGAGTACGTTGATTGTTATCTGAAAATAAAGGTTATACCATGTGACAGTAAGGGATATCTGAATAATTCTATCTATACAGATGTTTTTGCCGGAATGTTTGCACCTGTTATAACAAATGCGGAATTTGAAGATAACTTTGAAAACGGCAGTGTAAAAATTACAGGTTATGATTTTTATGATGAAAACGGTGATCCAAACTTAAGTGAAATACAATGGTATGCTGCTGATGAATTAGACGGTGAATATCTGCCTGTTGAAAATGCAGTATCGGAAGAACTTGTAATTGATGATGTCTTAAGAGATAAATTTGTAAAAGCATATATCCTTCCGAAAACCGATACATATCCTACAGTCGGTGAAGTATATACGACAAAATATTTTTGCAGAATATATGAACCGGAAGCAATTAATGTGAAAGTTACCGGAGAGGCAACTATAGGTAATATTTTAAAAGGTGAATATGAATATTCAGATAAAAATCAGACTGATGAAAACGGAACAAATTTCAGATGGCTCATATCGGACAAAGAGGACGGAACATATACGCCTGTTGAAGGATTGACAGGAACAGAATTTACAATAAATGAAGAAGATACGGGAAAGTTTATTAAATTTGAAGTTACACCGAGAAAAGATACAGCCTCCGGTCAGCCGACCTTAAGTGAGGCGTATGCACTTCCGGCAAAACCGGAAGCAAAAAATGTTAAAATAAGCGGAACTGTCAAGACAGGATATACTGTTACAGGATCGTATGAATATTATCAGATAAACGGTGCTAAAGAAGCAGATACAGAGTACAGATGGTATGTTGACGGCAAAGAAGTATCGCAGGATAAATTCTATTCAATAAAGAGCAGTGATGCCGGTAAAAAAATTTATTTTGAGGTGACACCTGTTTCAGAAAAAGAACCGAAAGTCGGAGATACAGTAAGAAGCAGTGAACAGACAATTCAAAAAACAAGTTCTTCCGGTGGTTCATCAGGAGGATCTTCCGGCGGAGGCGGCGGAGGAGGAATTGCCATAGGCGGCGGTTCTGTAGTTTCTCAGATCCAGGATATTGTAGATAAAGCAGAAGAAAGCACTACTACGTTGATTACAAACTTTGTTGATATTAATGAATCACCGTACAAGAAAGAAATTGTTGAATTGTATGACAGAGGAATAATAAAAGGAATGAGTGAAACTGAATTTGCCCCTGCAAAATTACTTACAAGAGCGGAATTTGTAACTTTGATGGTAAGACTGCTTAAATTGAATGTATCATCATATAATAATGTTTTTTCAGATGTTTTTGCCGGTGACTGGTATGCCGATAACATTCAAACGGCATATAACAATAATCTTGTTGTCGGATTTGACGGATTATTCAGACCTAACGACGGTATAACAACAGAGGAAATAATAAAAATACTTATCGAAGCATATGAAAAAGACCATGAAGCTATAGAAACCGAAGAAAGCAATATGGAAAATGTAAGCGACTGGGCAAAAGGATATGCAGATAAAGCCGTATCATTGGGAATAATAGACGAGAAAGAATTCACATTGACTGATTTCGCTTTGAGGGAAGAGGCGGCAGTGCTTATATACAGATTTATTGAGAAGGCTGGTGAGGTATGATGAAGAAACAAATTGCGGCAGCTGTTACGGCTTGTGTTATTGTATTTAATATGACAGCCTTTGCAGAGGATTACTGGACAGAGGCAAACGAAAACATTCAGACCGGGCAGGGACTTGAAAATTCGGGCGAGCTTGAACACGGAAACATAGAGCAGTATATACAAAACGGCTGGAGCAGCGAATTTGCCGAGATCAAAGAGCCTGCATCGGCATATGTGTCGCCCTATCAGGATGAGATTGATCTGGTCGTGCGCTTGGGGATCATGTCGGAATATCCTTCGGGATTTTTCGGAGAAGATGTTGATTTCCAGCCTCAGGCAAATTTGACTTATTATGATTATGCACAGGCTGTTCAAAATCTCATGAATTACTCCGGCGTTGATATTTCCGTTTTGCAGGGCGTTGAGAATATCGTATCCTGCGAAACGGTAATAAAAGACATGGTGCGTCTGCTGGGATATGACTATATGGTAACAACAGATACCATAGATTATATGATGACGGCAGATTCCCGCGGAATACTTGATCAGATATCTCTGGACCCATCATCGCCCATAACGAGAGAACAGTTTGCAAAGGTGCTGTTTAATACTTTAAATGCCGATATGGTCGTGGTAAACATAAGCGATAAAATAACCTATCAGATCGTTGAGGGAAGAACGCTTTTGTCCGAAATGGATGTTGAAATGATCAGAGGCTGGGTAAACGCGACCGAGGATGTAAATATGTACGGTATAGATCAGATAGCTGAGGGAAGAGTACAGATCGATACGGTGGAATACTATGCCGGCACAAGCGGTATCAAAAATTATCTTGGAAGATATGTTAGCGCATACATACAGGATAATGACGGTGACCCCACCGTTATAAAGGCGGATATCTATGAGAGAAAAGATAATTTTATCAGCGTATCTGATGATGATATTGAAGAAATATCGAAAGAATCGATAAGGTACATACAGTATGATGAGGAAGGCAATGAACTGAATAAAAGTAAAACAATTAAGTTTTCCCCTGATGCAAATGTCATATATAACGGTCAGTACATTGGTACTGCTGAGAGTATAGATGAACAGCTGCTTATTCCGGACACCGGAGAAGTGAAAATGTCCGATACAGATTTTGATGGAAAATATGATATTATTTTTGTTTGGAATTATGAGGTTTATGTAATCGATCAAATTTCGGGAACAAGAGTTCTGATGATGAATGATAAGGGTATAATTGATTTGTCTTCCGATGATAAAAAAGTCGTTATTACCTTAGATGGCGAGCAAGTTACTCTGTCAGATCTTACATCATGGAATGTATTATCAATAGCAAGAACTATTGATGATACAATGTATACAATTGCAGCAAGCAGTAAAAGCACACTTGGAATATATAAAAATACCGATGAAGATGAGTTGATATTAGATGACGGGACACGTTATACTTTGGATAAAAGCTTTTTCGGAGATATTGAATTTAATAAGGAATACAGATATTATTTCACAGCATCGGGGAAAGTGGCAGCAATTGATGATGCAATGGTAGAAAATGCCACTAAAACAGGAACAGGAAGAAATTACGGTTATCTGAGAAAATGCTTCCCTGATGAAGAGGATGAAGACGCAGCAACGTTCAGAATTTTTCGCTTGTCCGATTCTAAATGGGTAACCCTTGAAGGTGCAAAGAAGATTAACTTTTATAGCGGTACAGTAGAAGAAGAAAGCGATGAAGTAGTTACAAAACAGCGAGTTACTCCGAAGGTACTTTCAGAATTATTGGATTCTCCTCAGCTTGTTGTATTTGAAACAGATGCATATGGAAAGCTCTCATCACTTACCACAGCTGTAGATTATACTGCTACAGGGGAATTGAATGATGATGTATTTGCCCATAATATGTATCGTGAAGAAAAAATAAGAACATATTACGGAGGATATTTTGGAGGGATTTATCATGGCGGAACATATATTTTACTCAGGGTTCCTGAAGATAGAGATGAAGAAAAATATTATGCAATTGAGTCAGTAAAAGCTGATGGCGGTATTAATGGGCCTATGGATATATATGATGTCAGTGAATCAATGACAATAAACGGAGTGGTTATTCGTTATACCGCTGCCGGATCAGGCGTTGATACGAGGGCTGATGCTAAATTTACAATTTCCGGAATAGAGCAGGTTCTTTTAGATGATGAAGTTGCATATAAAATAACTGCACTTAATGGAAAGGAATATTACATTTCAAACGGAGAAGAAGAACTGGGTCAGGAATCGGTTACCAAAAATGCAAACGGAGAGCCCATGTATTATATCAAAACAGGTGCAGAACTTAAAGTCGGTGATATGGTTAATGCAAATGTAGATGACCTGGGGTATATAACAGGATTCAGGGTAGACGTAAGAATATCAGAACTTGCAAATAAAGAATATTTTTCATATACTTCAGGAGATGATCCTCCTGTTCTGTCATATGATTACGGTGTTGTAATAAAGAATCCATCAGGGTCTAATGTTGTTATTAATACATCGGCAGATATAACAGATGCAAAGAACAATAAACCAAGAGTTGTTGCAGATGTAATGTATATATATGATACAAAAACAGGTAAATTTGAAAAAATTGAAAGTAAGAACGAAATATTACCGGGAGATGTATTAATTACAAGTGCAGTATATTATTATACCAACGTTGAGGCTATTGTTATTAAATAAGTTATTTTATACGGCTGTTTCATTCAGTGCAGAGTATACTAAGAAACCCGAAAGATAATATAGGCTATATGGGTGAATTATAAATTATCTGTTTCGCGAATAAATCAGCCCCGAAGAGGGTGCTGCTTAATGCAACACCCTCTATTTTGCAGGGAGGAAAAAATGAAGAAATTAAACAGGTTTTCAATATCTGAATATGAGATAACAAAAGAGGTTTGGGATACAGTAAAACTTTGGGGTATGGAACATGGATATGATGATTTATCTGACGCTGCAGGATATGGAAAAAAACCGGCGGGAGGTATAACGTGGTATGATGCGGTGAAGTTTTGCAATGCATTGTCAGAGTTTATGAGTCTTGAACCGTGCTATTATACAGATGGAAAGATATATAAAACAGGAAAATCAAATCTTTCTGAGGAAAATGTTAAAAATACAAACGGTTATCGACTGCCTACTGCAAAAGAGTGGGAATATGCCTGCCGAGGCGGAACGAAAACTCAATATTTCTGGGGAGATGATTATATACCTTTGCCGGAAAATGAATATGCATGGTGTGGTATTGCAACACAGCCATGTATAACCCATGAGGTAGGACTTTTAAAGCCGAATCCTTACGGTCTTTATGATATGGCGGGAAATGTGTTTGAATGGTGTTTTGACAAATACAAGGACTTTTTCAGAATAATGATGGGCGGATCTGTTGCCTTTGACAGTATACCGAAAAGCGGATTTCATACATATACTTCACCTAAATATCATTGTTATGAAACAGGTATGAGGGTTGTAAGCGATGATATTGATGCACCGAATTATGAGTGTGAAGTGAGAAAAAGTACATTTTTCGGAAAACATCTTACACTAAAACCACAGTATACCGATATGTCGGAGGACGCCGTTGCAAAAAGACTTTGTCAGGAGCTTGGAGACGGCGTGGATGCGCTTTATGTAAAAAACGCAAAAACTTCTAAAGAAATTCTTGAAAGATATCGTGAACTTTTTGTAAAACGTCTCGGAGAAAACGAGATTGATGAGGGTATTCATAACAGCGGTCAGGATTTTGACAAGGAAAAGGAAGAATATTTAAAATATGATTTTAATGTAAAATGGTACGGGAAATCGGGACAAAGGGACATACATCATCTTATAGATAAGCCCACATATCTCGGATTGCTTTATTCAAAAACCGGTGACGAGCGTTATTGGAAAAAATGCATGGAGCTTTATTATTCAATGCTTGTAAGGCATAAAGCAGAGTTTGACTGTATGGATGATGAAATGCTGACACAGAAGCATCAGACCGAACAGAGCTGGGCATGGAATAACGGATTTGAAGCCGCATCAAGGTGTATGGGGATATTGTCCGCATTTTGGAATGCGGTAAATCATGGCTGTGATATTGAGCTTTTGCCGCCGGTTGTTGTGGCACAAACCGCAGTGTTCATAATGTGCGATAATTTGTATACCATGATAAAGGACGGTAGGATAAACATATTTAATCAAGCCTGCCACTCATCAAGAGCACTTTTGAAAATCGTAAGGGTCTATTCTGATTTTAAAATTGCCGAAACTGTAAGAACGATTGCCGAAAAACGGCTTTTTGATGCTTTCTGCGGTTCTACAAGAAGGGATGGCGCGCCGCTTGAACAGTCATATATGTATAACGGTGCAATACCCAATACATATAATTCGGTAAAAGGACTTTTATGTGATAAGAAAACCGCAGAAACATTAAAAAACAGAAACGACCTTGTTGAAAGATATCTTGCGGGAGCAATTATTCCGACAGGGGGTTATCCTGCATTATCAACGTCGGCAAGCACATATCCTCCTAACATAAATGACAAAGAGGCATTGGAAAAACATAAACAAGAGCTTTATGAATTGTATCATAAAACCTTCTGGAAAGAAATGCAGTGGCCTGAAAAGGAACGGATAGTTAATGCTCTTTTAAAGGATTCCCATGATACTCCGAAATATAAAAACCTGCACTTTCCTTACGGCGGCATAACGATTTTAAGAAGCGGCTGGCAATATACCTCCCGGATGATATATTTTTTTGCGGCACCCCCGGGAAGAGGACACGCCGCAAGCAATATAAATGAAATTCAGCTTTGGGGCTTCGGTATGCCGATGCTTGTTTCGGCGGGAGGATCCAGCTACAATATAAAAGAATACTGCCATCCCTCACAGCTTGAGATTATTGAGGACATAGATGAATATCAGCACACATCATACGGACGAAACACCGTGACTTTCGGGAAAAATCAAAAACGCCTTGAAGACGGGGAAAATAATCTTTCGGTTGATATGGAGCATGTGTGCGGTTATAAATATTATGAATCGGAAAAATTTGTTTATACCGAGGGGATATACAACGACGGATATGTGGATTCAAACGCGAAGACCCACAAAAGACAGATAATTTACGATATAGAAAGTGAAATCTTATTTGTTTTTGACACGGTTAACGCGAAAGAGGAAGAATGTGTGCAGTGCTGGCATTTTATGCCCAAAGCGCGTTATGAGGGCGGGGTCGCATTAAAAAAACAATATGATATGTGGGGTTATGAAGACAGTGAGATAAAAACAAAAAACAACGTGATCTTCACACAAAGCGAAAATGCTCCCAATATATTTATGTATCAGTTTTCATCAAAAGCGCTGGCATATGAGAGAAAATATAAACAAACAGCTCCCGCGTCGGGGTGGCTTGCACCCGGCATACAGTCAAAAAGAGTGCCGAAAACCGATATCAGAGTAAAGTGGACGCCCGACGGCGAATCAACGGTATTGACCGTTGTTGCCGTTTCAAAAGATAAAAAAAGCCCGGTAAATAATGTCTCAAAAACGCAGAACGGATGTGAATTGACATATCAAAACGGGAAGAAGGCGGTTATTGAGTTTTCAGACACCGAACAATTCAAGGCATTATTCGGTGAAGATGAGATCGCTATTGACGGTGAAAAAAGCTATGCCCGCGAAAACGGAAAAATAAACAAAATTTTAGCACCATTGGGATTTTCTTGGATAGAGGAAAACGGATATTCTGTACCGTGTTATATTTACTGAGGGAGGAACATAATAATTGACATTTTGAAAAATTCAAAAACTCGAATGAAGTAAATATGCAGCTTTTGTTATTTTTTAAATTATTATTTCGGACTTTCATATGAAAATTTCGGATGTTTAAATCGTTTTACAATACCGGTACAGCTTAATGGATAATGGTAATGTTAAACAGAATGGATAAAGGGGGATGAGAAATGATTTATCTTAATGATTTTGCGATTGATGAATATATGGTGACCAAAAAGGACTGGGACGCGGTAAGATTATGGGCAAAAAACAGAGGTTATAATGATTTGTCTGTGGGAAGAGGAAAAGGAAACCAGCCTGTGGGGTGTATAAGCTGGTATGACGCGGTAAAGTTTTGCAATGCCTTGTCAGAGCTTGCGGGTCTTAAGGCTGTATATCTTGATTTTAATTCCCAAGTGTATAAAAACGGGAATATCGATATTGATGACGGCTGTATCGATAAAACAGCAAACGGTTACAGGCTTGCAAAGGTACTTGAATGGAAATATGCCGCCCGAGGCGGAACAAACACAAAATATTTCTGGGGTGATACAGAGTATCCTGATTGTATCCCTTATGTATGGGAATCAAGAAACGATGAAATAACCCATGATGTGGGGATAAAAAAACCGAATCCTTACGGTTTGTATGATATGATAGGAAATGCTGATGAATGGTGTTTTGACAAAAAATACGATCATTTCAGAACTGTCATGGGAGGCTCGGTCGCGCTTGACGCTTTTTTAACTGCGGATAAAGAAAGCTATGTTCCGCCCGACTATATTTGTTATGTCACCGGAATGAGAGTTGTTTCGGATAATATGGTCGCAAAAAGCGTAAAAGAAGTCAGCAAAACAAGTGAATTTTACGAAAAAGAAGAGTGGCCCGAACCGATATATCCCGAAATGAGCGAAACAAAAATCGCGGAAAGATTTTATAATTTATTGGGAGAGGATGAGTTTTCAAAAGAATTAAAAACTGATATTTTAAACAGAGAATATCAAACGGCCTTTAAAAAATTCAGAAATAAGAAATTTAAGGAATTTAAGCAAAAATACATAGTGAAGAATGACGCGCCCACAATACTTAGGGATTATGATTATTTAAGTAAAATTGACGATGTGTTCGATTATGTTTTTTATAAAGGCAGCTACGAATTTGACGTATATGAAGGATTGCCCGAATTTGAAAATATTGCAGATAAGTACAACAAAACAAGGGACATAAAATATCTTGAATTGTATATAAAATTGGTAAAAGCATATGTTATAAGACAGAAAGCGGAGTTTGACGTCTTGAGTGATGAAATACTGAGAGAATGCAACGATACCCCTCTGACATGGGCGTGGGGAAACGGATTTAATCCGGGTAAGCGTTCCTTAAGAATAATGACAAGCATTGCGATAATTTCAAATACACTTAAAAAAGAAGAATACGATTTTTTTCCGCCGGAGCTTTTTGCCGAACTTGCAGTATCGCTTAGCAGTTACGGCTTATATCCTTCATTAAAGGACGGAAGAGAAAAGGTTTCAAACCAGATCTCGCATTGTTCGGGCTGGATCATTTCGGTTTGTGTAATGTTTTCCGAGTTCAAGTATGCTTCGCTGTATGAAAAATTTGCATACAACAGATGGATCGACGGGCTTGACAAAGTCCTTTATCCGGACGGAACGGCAGTCGAACAGGCGCTTCATTATAATCATGCGCCGATAGAATCCTATTTTGCATTGGTGGAAAGAATCGGGAATGCTCATAAATTTGATGATGTAAAAAACAAGATATTAAATACCGCCAGAATGTTATCGGCAATTTCTCCTGTAATAAACGATATGCCTATATGCGGATATACGGGATGTCAGGTCGTTGCACCGAATCCAAAGAGTGATAAATTTGAAGATTATATGTCTTATGTATGTTGTGTCAGCAAAGAGAATATTTCAACATATGATATTGACAGAATAAAGGAACTTTCGGTAAATCCCGATGGGGACAAGCCGAAATTCAAATCGGTCTTTTTTCCGTACGGAGGGACAAGTGTTATAAGAGACGGATGGGACAGAAAAGACAGATATATGTACTTTTTTGCACCGAGAGTAGGTTCGGGACATTCGGCAGAGGCTGTTTGCGACATTCAGATACAGGCTTTCGGACGGTTTTTGATAAGGACGGGCGGAAGGACCAGTTACAGGCTCAGACAAAACATGAATGATGAAGATTATAAAATGATGGATGAAGCCGATGAATATATGACAAGCACATATTCAAGAAACACGATCCTTGTTGACAATAAGGGGCAGGCAAGACTCCGCCTGAACGAACAGATACATCAGGAAAAATATCCTGATACGACAGGGTACAGATGGTATGAGAGTGAAAATATCGTATATACCGAAGGAGAGTATTCGGATGAGTATTATTCGTGCAATGATGCGGTACATAAAAGAGAAATAGTATTTTTGAACAGAAGCGGTCTGTGGATCATTGTGGACAGGCTCAAATCACAAAAACCGCATACATATACTCAGCTTTGGCATTTGTCAAGCTCACTTGCGGGGGGATTTTCATATACACTTAAAAACGGCAAAAAGGTGTCTTGGGAAATGGACGGATTTTCCGATGATGATATAGTGCTTGCAAACAATGAAATATATACAAAACAAAAAAATAACGTTAATGTATTTATCAGGCATATGGATAATATGAAGTATAAAAAAGTGTGCGGGCAAAAAGATCCGGTAAGAGGCTGGTCGGGGTTTGAAACACAGGATCAGTTCAGGTATTTCCCCGTACATGAGATATACTGTGATTTTGAGGGTGATAAAAACACGGTGATCGTGACCGTTATCGAAGCAAGTGAGAATGAAAATCCAAAGCTTGAAACAATTGTAAAGAACAATAACTTATTTGAATTTAGGATAGGAGAAGAAAACATAAAAATAACAAAGAACGATACCGGAAAGGTTGAAATCTATAACGGGGATCAGCCATGGATCATGCTCGACGACTGCGCAAATGATTATCATGAAGTCGTTGACGGTGTAATACATGAATTTTTAAAGCCTTTGGGAATGCATTGGGAAGAAAAAGATACCTATGCTTATCCTGTTTATGAATATGATAAGAAATAAAAAAAAACGATATGTCTTTTTATTTAAAATAAGTGCGGCATAGGTAAAAAACAATTTAAAATCCGTATTTTTGCGAAGGGGAAAAAGAGACACAAAAACTTTTTTCCGCGTAAAATACGGATTTTGTTTTTATGGGATTTAAGAAGCGAACCCATCGGACGGATGATTAAAACTTAATATAAATACTTGATTTTTTTGGATTTTTATGTTATAATTATTATAATTGATTCCTATTTGTATATTTAAAGATGAAAACAATGCTTTCATCTTTTCTCGGTTATAAATGATCGGCAGTTATGGAGGTAAACTGAATTATGGCGAAAAAGACAAAGGAAAAAGAGTTTGATATGCAGGCACTCGAAAATCAGAAAATAGTCAATGTTGAGCTGAACAGTGAAATGAAGAAATCATATATTGATTATGCAATGAGTGTTATTGTGAGCCGTGCACTGCCTGATGTCAGAGACGGAATGAAACCGGTTCACAGACGTATTTTATATGATATGTATGAATCAAATTTATTTTACGAAAATGATTTTCGTAAATCAGCTGCTACTGTCGGAGATGTTCTAGGTAAATATCACCCCCATGGTGACAGTTCCGTTTATGATGCAATGGTAAGACTTGCACAGGATTTCTCATTGAGATATCCTCTTATACAGGGAAAGGGTAACTTTGGTTCGGTGGACGGAGATCCCCCGGCGGCATATCGTTATACCGAAGCAAAAATGGCAAAACTTGCGGCGGAAATGCTTTCTGATATAGAAAAGGAAACCGTAGATTATGTTTCAAATTATGATGATAAACGTCTTGAACCAAGTGTATTGCCTTCGAGATTTCCAAATCTGCTGGTAAACGGTTCGGCAGGAATTGCCGTAGGTATGGCAACAAATATTCCTCCTCATAATTTATGTGAAGTCATAGACGGAATAATCGCAACAATAGAAGATCCCGAAATAACCATAGATGAAATAATGAATTATATAAAAGGTCCAGATTTTCCTACAGGCGGTATTATTATGGGAAAAAGCGGGATACGAAGCGCATATCAGACAGGAAAAGGCAAGATAACGATGCGTGCAAAAGCCGAAATAGAAGAATTTGAAAATGGAAGAACACGTATACTTATTACAGAACTGCCATATCAGGTAAATAAAGCAAAACTGGAAAAACATATAAACGAGCTTGTACGTGACGGAAAAATTGACGGTATAGCCTCAACACGTGATGAATCTGATGAAAATATGCGTCTTATTGTGGATTTGAAAAAAGATGCAAATCCCAATATTGTTCTTAATAATCTGTATAAGCTTACGCAAATGCAGGACACATTCGGGGCAATTTTGATTGCACTTGTGGACAAGGAACCGAAAATACTGAATTTAAGAGAGATAATTGATTATTATATTGCTCATCAGGAAGATGTCATCGTAAGAAGAACAAAATTTGATTTAAAAAAAGCGGAAGAACGTGCCCATATACTTGAAGGTTATAAAATTGCAATAGATTATATTGATGAAGTAATAAATGTTATTCGTTCTTCAAAATCAATTCCCGATGCCAAACAGTCATTGCAGGAAAGATTCAGTTTGTCGGAAACACAGGCAACTGCAATTGTACAGATGCAGTTAGGACGTTTATCAGGTCTTGAAAGAGAAAAGATAGAAGAAGAATATCAGCAAATTGAACAAAAAATATCAGAATATAAGAATATACTTGAAAATGAGAGTGTTGTTCTGGATATTATAAAAAATGACCTTACTCAAATAAAGAATAAGTACGGTGATGAGAGAAGAACCGAAATTGCCATGAATATAAATGAGATTGACGATGAGGATCTTATAGAAGAAGAAGATGTCATAATAACGCTTACTCACAGCGGATATACAAAAAGAGTTCCTGTTACCACATATAAGTCCCAGCACAGAGGCGGACGTGGCATTTCGGGAATGTCAACAAGAGAAGAAGATTTTGTTGAGCACATATTTACAACATCAACTCATAATACAATTTTGTTCTTTACAACAAAAGGTATAGTATATCGTTTGAAAGGTTACCAGATACCTGAAGCAGGAAGACAGGCAAAGGGTACTGCAATTGTAAATCTTTTACCTCTTGAAACGGATGAAAAAATTACAGCAATGATTCCAATAAAAGACTTTGAAGACGGAAATTATCTTATGTTTGTAACACGTAACGGAACTGTAAAGAAAACAGGGATTATGGATTATTCAAAGATAAGAAACAGCGGTTTACGGGCAATAGAGCTTGTTGAGGGTGACAGTCTTATAAATGTTCTTTTAACCGACGGTACAAAGAATGTCATAATAGGAACAAGAAATGGTATGGCAATAAGATTTGATGAAAATGATGTGCGTGCAATGGGAAGAACAACAAGAGGTGTAAGAGGCATATCTATAAAGAAAGATGATTTTGTTGTGGGTGCATGTCTTGCACAGGAGGATAAAGTTTTATTGGTTGCAACTGAAAACGGATTCGGTAAAAAGACAGAACTTTCGGAATATAAGACGCAAAACAGGGGCGGAAAAGGTATTTTGACATATCGTTTGACTGAGAAGACAGGAAAAGTTGCAGCATTGGCTACAGTAAACGATGAAAATGACATTATGCTGATTACATCCGACGGGATAATTATAAGAACACATGTTTCGGAAATAAGCACATACGGCAGGCAGACGCAGGGAGTAAGAATAATGAAGCTTGCGGACGGAGTAAAACTGGTCAGTATGGCAGTTACCGAAAAGGATGATGAAACGGAAGATGTGCAGGATAATATTCAAGAAACGGAAAATAAAGGAGAATGATTACTATGTTAAAAAAGATTTTTGCTATTGTTTTATCAATGGGTATGATATTTACATTGGCTGCCTGCGATGATAAAAATGAAGAAGCTCAGACCACCCCAGAAACTCAGCAGACCCAAGAGGCTCAGCAGGATGAGACAGCGGACACTCAAACGGAAGATACGGAAAATGCCGATTTGTATGCAGACGCGATCCCTTTTACAATAGAGCTTGAAAACGGCGGAGTTATGAAGGGAGAATTATATCCGAATCTTGCTCCGAAAACAGTGGAAAATTTTGTTAAGCTTGCGGACGAAGACTTTTATGACGGGCTCATATTCCATCGTGTTATTAAAGATTTCATGATACAGGGCGGTGGGTACGATGCTGATATGAATGTGAAGGAATCGGATGAGATAGTGGGAGAATTTAGTGCAAACGGATTTAATAATCCATTAAAGCATACAAGAGGCGTTATCTCAATGGCAAGGACAAATATGCCTGATTCGGCGTCGAGCCAATTCTTTATAATGCATGAGGATTATCCGTCATTGGATGGACAGTATGCGGCTTTTGGAAGGATCACTGAGGGGCTTGAGGTAATAGATGAAATAGCGGAAGCCGAAACAACAATCGATCCGAAATACGGTATGTCGGATTTCCCCGTTGATCCGGTCGTTATAAAAACAATTACAATAGACGAATAAAAAGTCAATTAAAAATTGGAAAGGAAACCAATCATGAGCGATATTATTATTACAATGAAAAACGGTGATATAATGAAAGCTGAATTGTATCCCGAAATCGCACCGATAACGGTTGAAAATTTCATTAAGCTTATAAATGAAAAATTTTTTGACGGGCTTATATTTCACCGTGTTATCAAGGATTTTATGATACAGGGCGGAGGATATGATGAAAACGGAAATCATAAACAAGCCGAAGAGATAAAAGGCGAATTTGAAAGAAACGGCGTAAAAAACGATTTGAAGCATACAAGAGGAGTTCTTTCGATGGCAAGAACATCTTTTCCGAACAGTGCATCAAGTCAGTTTTTCATAATGCATAAGGATTCACCTCATCTTGACGGACAGTATGCGGCATTCGGAAAGATTACCGAAGGAATTGAAGTTGTTGATAAGATTGCGGGAGTCGCTACTGATTTTCAAGACTGTCCGATTGAAGCACAGGTAATTGAATCAATCAGAATGGCATAGTGTATAACAAAATCATCAGGATAACAAAGCGATTGATAATGGTTATTTGTTTTGAAAATATCATTTTAAATTAAAAGTTACGGGTATGCAAAAAACTGCATACCTTTTTTTATTTTATTAAAATCACACATGGTTCTCATAAACAAAAAGATGCTGCTGCAAAACTTAACGAGTTTGCAGCAGCCCCAATAATTTTAGCTGTTTAATTCTATTTCACCGTGTGCTTCTTCAAATTCTGCTATTCTCTTTTTAATAAGCTGCTCAATTTCTTTATTCTTTGTCCTGCCCTCATATTCGGCAATGTATGCGAGTTTATCGAGCAAAAGCTGAGAAACACGCAATGTATATCGTGGTAAATTATCTTTCATAATGGCTCACCTCTGACTGAGTATTGACTAAATTATATCACTGTGATATAATCATTATACATAAATGACGAAGTTATGACGCATAGTTTTTTTAAGGAGTCAAAAATATGAAAATAGCAGTAATTGGGTCAAGAGGTTTAAGTGTTGAAAATTTGGAGTTATATCTTCCGAAAGAAACTGATGAAATTGTGTCAGGTGGTGCAAAGGGCGTTGATACCTCCGCAAGAAAATACGCTAAGGAAAAGGGAGTTAAATTAACAGAGTTTTTGCCGGAATATG
Organism: uncultured Clostridia bacterium; assembly: GCA_944392335.1. Lineage (GTDB taxonomy): Bacteria > Bacillota > Clostridia > UBA1381 > UBA1381 > RGIG1988. Next base: position 41,520 of record CALXWJ010000077.1, on the reverse strand, counting down.
AAAAATACGGCAGGTCAGCGCCGCTAAAAAGAAGCATTACAATTATCGAGTACGCAGATGCTGTTTTAGCGTTTTGGGACGGACAGTCACGAGGTACAAAATTTGTTATAGATAATTGCAGAAAGAGAAATATCCCATTAAAAGTATATATCAAAAACACATAAACTGTCCGAAGCTGTTCGGCAGTTTATATTTTTATTGTAATTTGAAAAAAATGATTGACAAATGAATAGAAATATGGTAATATAAATGACAGCAAAGTAGAAAATAATGCGTTAAGTGAGATAAGGACGGGAAGTTGCCTTAACTACGAAGAGCATTTTGTTCGCGGTATTATTTTCGCATTCCGTTGCTGCAAAATCGATATATTATTATGCCTTTTTGCAGTATATTTGCAGAAAGGATTTTTTATATGGAAAAGAATTATTTAAATGCCAAACAAAACACACTTCGAATTTGTACCGTTGCAATGCTTGTTGCTGCGGCTGTTGTACTGGGAATGTATTCGTTACGGATCGGATCGGGGATAAAGATATCCTTTAAATTTATACCGATGGTAGTATGTTCGGCGCTTTTTGGCCCTGTATGGGGAGGTTTATGCGGTGGAGTGAGTGATTTTCTCGCGTATCTTCTTAATCCTGCCGGAGGTGCATATCTGTTCCCCATATCGGTAGTTGAATTTTTATACGGTGTATCTTATGGGTTGTTTTTTTACGGGATAAAAAAATTTGACAAGATAACAATGTTTAAGGTTATTGCATGTATTTTATTGAATACCGTGGTTTTGAGTACTTTTGTAATGGCATATTTATTAAAAGATTTAATGGGTATGACTTATATGGCTGCCATAATTTATAGAATGCCTGCGACATTGTTAAACATGGTAATTCATTTAGTAGGTGTGACATTAATATTAAAGTACGTGCCGAAACTGATGAAAACCATGAAATTGAAACTGACATAATATAATTGCGGACAAGATGCCCCCGCCGTAATCTGCGGCGTGCTCATATTTGTAATCGGTGAGAGTAAAATTTTTTACTGAGCCCGCATTTAATGATGACACAAGCCCTTATTGAATCTAAAATGCTTGTTTGGCAGATGAAAACGGAGATGAGAAAATGAAAATGAATGAACAGCTTCATACAGGGGAGTTATATCTGCCCTTAGATGACAGCATAATGCAGGAACAGATAAAGTGTCTTGAAAAACAGTATGAGTATAACTCAACGCGTCCCACAGAGCTTAGTAAAAGAGAAAAATTGTTAAAGGAAATGCTTGCCGAGATCGGAGAAGGATGTTACATAGAACCTCCTTTTCATGCAAATTGGGGAGGAAAGCACGTACATTTCGGGAAAAATGTATACGCGAATTTCAATCTTACGGTGGTAGATGATACCCATATATATGTGGGTGATTATACAATGTTCGGGCCCAATGTGATCATTGCAACCGGAGGGCATCCGATACTGCCCGAGCTTCGTGAGCAGGCATATCAGTATAACGCTTCCGTTAAAATAGGCAGAAACTGCTGGATCGGAGCGGGTGCTGTAATTGTCCCGGGGATAACGATCGGGGATAACACAGTAATAGGAGCAGGCAGCGTCGTAACAAAGGATATCCCCGCAAATGTTGTTGCGGTGGGAAATCCATGTAAGGTATTGCGTGAAATAAACGAACATGATAAGGAATTTTATTTTAAGGACAAAAGAATAGATAAAAAGCTTTTGAAATAGTGGGATAAATCGCAGGATAAGATTATTTTTGGCTGAGGGATCGATTTTTTTTGGATATATAAAAATTCAGATTCCCCCTGTCGGAGATTAGCGAATAAAAAAGATCATTGGGTCGGCCGTATGGTTTTATGTGCAAAATAAGACCGCAGGTGTTTTGAGGAATGTATGCATATAGTCAAAAATAATCTTATTTGCGGCGGTTTTTACCGCTTTTTTTGTATTACCTGTAAAATTAAGTTAACCAATCTTGACAATGGATTTATTTAATGGTATATTAATAAAGACAGACCGTGTAATGAAGGTAAAGAATCAATATATGAAAGGCAAAAATATATGTGGCTTGCAGATAAGTGGAAAGATTATAAATTAATGGATGCCTCGGGAGGGGAAAAGCTTGAGTATTGGGGAAAGTACCTTTTACTGCGTCCGGAGCCGCAGGCCGTTTGGGATGTAAAGCTGAATGATAGTTTGTGGAACAGGATTGACGCGCACTATCACAGAAGCAGCTCGGGCGGCGGTTCATGGGAATATAAATCAAAGAAGCTGCCTGAGAAATGGACTGTGAGTTATGAGGACTTGACCTTTAATATAAAGCCCATGGGATTTAAGCACACAGGACTTTTTCCCGAACAGGCGGCAAATTGGGATTGGTTTTCGGAACTGATAAAAAAATCGGGACGAAGTATAAGAGTGCTGAATTTGTTTGCATACACGGGAGGCGCGACTGTTGCGGCATTGGCGGCAGGCGCCCAGGTCGTTCATGTCGACGCGTCAAAGGGTATGGTAACATGGGCAAAGGAAAACGTTATGTCATCAGGCTTGGGTGAAAAGCCTGTACGTTATATAGTTGATGATGTAAAAAAATTTGTTGCAAGAGAAGCACGGCGAAAAAGGGAATATGATGCAATAATAATGGATCCACCTACCTATGGAAGAGGGCCGTCCGGAGAATTGTGGAAAATTGAAGATGAACTGTTCGAACTTGTATGTGACTGTATGAAAATAATGTCGGACAACCCCTTGTTCTTTTTGATAAATTCATACACAACCGGTTTATGTCAGACTATTATATCCAATATATTAAAGTTGACAGTGGAGAAACAATACGGCGGAACGGTAAGTGCTGATGAAATAGGAATCCCGGTGCAGGGGACTGATATTATATTGCCATGCGGATTATCAGGAAGATGGGAAGCAAGTAAAAAATAAATTATTCGGAAGGAAATACAATAAATGATAAAATGCGAAAATCTGACATATGCTTATCCGGCATCAGAAGAAGAGCAGGCAGTAAAAATAAAAAATGTATTTGAAAATCTTAATCTAAAAATAGAAAAGGGTAGTTTTACCGCTGTTTTGGGGCATAACGGATGCGGAAAATCCACACTTGCAAAGCATTTTAACGCGATATTGCTTCCGACCGGCGGGAAGGTGTATGTTGCGGGAATGGACACAAGCCGGTATGAGTATTTATTTGATATCAGAAAAAATGCCGGAATGGTTTTCCAAAATCCCGACAATCAGATTGTAGCGGCAATTGTAGAAGACGAGGTTGCGTTCGCGCCTGAAAATTTAGGCGTTGAACCGTCAGAAATAAGAAGAAGAGTGGATGATGTTTTAAAAATCGTCGGTATGAGCGATTATACGACAGCGTCTACCGCGGGTCTGTCCGGAGGACAAAAACAGCGGGTTGCGATAGCGTCGATCCTTGCAATGGAGCCGGAGTGTATAATTCTTGATGAGCCTACGGCAATGCTTGATCCGCAGGGCAGAAAAGAGGTCATATCCACCGTCAAGATGCTAAACGAAAAGAAACATATAACAGTTATCCTGATCACTCATTATATGGACGAGGCAACTCAGGCGGATAGGGTGATCGTTATGCAAAAAGGCGATATAATAATGGATGACGTGCCGAAAAAGGTCTTTTCAAGAGTAGACGAATTAAAAGCACTCGGCCTTGACGTGCCGCAGGTTACCGAGCTTACTCATATGCTGAAGGATTACGGATATAATCTGCCCGATGATATTATTGATATAGATGAATGTGCAAATGAACTTATAAAGTTTTTAAAATAAACGTGATTTTCGGTGATATGATTTAAACCATTCAGGTTTTTGTGTTTTAAAAAATTATTTAAAATATAAATTTCCGTGGTTATTCTTTTATTGTTTCACAAACGTATTTTTGAAGCCGTGTTTTATTATTGTCTGATTCCGGTTCATGGAAAAAATAATGTCTTTTACAATTTATAATATCCATAATCATATGAGAGTATAAATTTTAATCGTATTCAATTTTCTCAGAAAAGAAAGGGCGTGTTAAAACTTGATAAAAACAGAAAATCTCAACTATATATATCAGCCGGGTATGCCTTATGAAAAACACGCGCTTTATAATGTTAATATAGAGATCCCCGACGGTGATTTTACTGCGATTATCGGACATACCGGTTCTGGGAAATCAACCTTGATACAGCATTTAAACGGATTGATCAAGCCTACCGACGGTAAGATCATAATAGACGGAACAGATATAACAAGGCCCGGTATTGATTTAAAATTAATAAGGAAAAAAGTCGGATTGGTGTTTCAATATCCGGAGCATCAGCTTTTTGAAGAGACTGTTTATCGGGATATTGCTTTCGGCCCCAAAAATATGGGGCTTGATGCGGATGAGATAAAGGATAGAGTTATGGAAGCGGCAAGGCTGGTCAATCTGGATGAGGCAATTTTGGAAAAATCCCCTTTTGATTTGTCGGGAGGGCAAAAAAGGCGCGCCGCCATTGCGGGAGTCCTTTCAATGCATCCGAAGATCCTTATTCTGGATGAGCCTACGGCGGGGCTTGACCCGAGGGGAAGAGATTCCTTGCTCCGGCTGCTGACGTCTCTGCATGAAAGGCTTAACATGACGATAATATTTGTTTCTCACAGCATGGAGGATGTGGCAAGAGTGGCAAAAAACATTATTGTCATGAATAAAGGAACAGTATTTATGCATGGCAGTGTATCTGAGGTGTTTGAAAGAGGAGACGAGCTTATAAATATAGGCTTGAACGTTCCGCAGGTCACGCAGCTGTTTAACAAATTGATAAAAATGGGAGCGGACCTGCCTAAGGATATATATACCGTAAAGTATGCGGTAAAAATATTAAACGAGAAAATGAAAGGGAAAGAACATGTTTAAGGATATCACAATAGGACAATATATCTCTGGCGATTCCTTTCTGCATAAAATGGACGCAAGAGTAAAGATAATACTTACTTTCGCTGTAATAATCCTTCTTTTTATGATATCCGATCCCATCCCTTATGCCGTGTTTATAGCCTTTGCGGTATTTTTGGTGTTTTTGAGTAAAATACCGCCGCTGTATGTGCTAAAGGGTCTGCGGCCGATGGTTTTTATCATAGTATTTACGGTAATAATCAATCTTTTTTTGACGCCGGGAGAAACACTATGGCAGCAAAAAATATTTTTCGATTGGAGCATAAAAATCACATACGAAGGTGTAAGAATGGGTATTCTTATGTTTTTAAGGCTTACCTTGCTTGTAGGAGTTACGTCGCTTTTAACATTGACAACGTCTCCGATCATGCTTACCGACGGCATTGAAAATATACTAAAACCCTTGGAAATAATAAAAGTACCCGCACATGAGATTGCAATGATGATGTCCATAGCCATCAGATTTATTCCCACATTGGCGGAGGAGACCGATAAGATCATAAAGGCTCAGACGGCAAGAGGCGCCGATTTTGACAGCGGGAATATCATAATGCGCGCAAAAGCCATGATACCCTTGCTGGTACCGCTGTTTGTAAGCGCGTTCAGACGTGCTGATGAGCTTGCGACCGCAATGGACGCAAGATGTTATCACGGCGGAAAAAACAGGACAAGAATGAAACAGGCAAAAATGTGTGCAAGAGATTATATCGCTGTGGGCACAATAATCGTTTTTGCCGCGGCTTTGCTGCTGATGCAATATTTAATATGATCAAGAGGATAATATGAGAAACATAAAATTGACCGTTCAATATGACGGAACGAATTATCATGGCTGGCAGATACAGGAAAATGCGGTAACGGTACAGGAGGTTATTGAAAATGCCATAAAAAAATTAACGGGTATCAGACCGAAGCTGTCAGGCTGCGGAAGAACGGATACGGGTGTGCATGCACAAAATTATATTTGCAGCTTTAAAACCGATACGACTATAGCGTGTGAACGTTTTCCGTATGCATTAAACAGATATTTGCCCAAAGACGTTGTATGTAAAAATGCAGAGGATATGAAACCTGATTTTGACGCACACAAAAATGCAATTGGAAAGACCTATTCATATTTGATTTTAAATTCAAAGTATCCCGATGCTTTTTATAATAACAGAGCATGGCATTACCGATATGAGCTTGATTTTGAAAAAATGAAAAGGGCTGCGGAAGCTTTTTGCGGGACTCATGATTTTATAGGATTTGCAGCGTCGGGGTTTACGGTAAAAACCACTGTAAGAACAATACATTATATTAAAATTGAAAAAGAAAATGACTTGATAAGAATAGATATCTGCGGAAACGGATTTTTGTATAATATGGTAAGGATTATTGCAGGGACTCTTGTCTTTGTCGGTAACGGAAAGATCAGGGCGGAGGATATTGCGGATATTATAGAAGCAAAGGACAGAAAGCGTGCGGGGATCACGGCGCCTGCCTGCGGATTATATTTATCGGAGGTGTATTATTAATGAAAAAAATAATTATAACTTTAATTATAATTGCCGCCGTTATCGGACTTATCGCAGGCGGAGCGGCTTTTTATGTAAATTCGGGATATCACAATGAATTTATCGATAACTACATAAGCAATTTTAAGGATAATATTTTAAATCTCAGATTGAAATATGAGCTGAAAAAGTCAGAAAACGAGGAAAACGCCGTTGTTGATGAAAATTCGGAAGCGGAGTCTGTGCAGACAGACGGCGGGAATGCACAAAATGAAGAAGAAGTGAAAACAAGCAGCGTAGAACAAATAAATGAAAATGAACTTCCACAGGTGTTTGAATTAACATGCGATCCCATTGCTTTAAAGGGAGCCGCAAATGCAAAATATGACAGATACCGTAACGGTATTTTATGCGTTGATGAAAGCTCGATTAATTTTTTTAGTAATAAGGGCGAAAAAAAGTGGTCTGTTCCGATACAGATATCGAACCCGATATTAAAGGTCGCAGATCCTTATATATTATTGATGGAGCAAGGCGGGAACAAGATATGCGTATTAAATAACGAAAAGATCATATATGAAGTACAGACAAGTGAAAATATCCTGACGGGCAATATATCTTCAGACGGTGAATGTGTTGCGGTAACGGAGAAAAAGTACTATAAAGGCGCGGTAAGCGTATATAATAGATCAGGAGAAGAAATATATTCAAGGAGCTTCGGCAGTGAATACGTTATTGCGGCGGCAGTTTCGTCTTCCAGAAAGCTTGCGGTATCATTGCTTAACGTAACAAACCAGCCTGTTTCAAAGATTTCTTTTCTGGATGTTTCAAAAACAGAAGCGGATGTTGAAAAAACTTATGAAAACACCATTATATACGATCTTGATTTTTCTCAGAGGACCCTGTATGCTTATGCGGATGATAAAATGATCGCCTTTAATGACAGCGGCAGGGAATTATGGGTCAATAATTTTGAGGGAAAGACCTTAAAGAGATACAGGAAGGATTCGGGAGACGTCAGATTATTGCTTTTTGATAACAATAATAATGCAGAGCTTGCAATAATGAATTCATCGGGAAAGGAAAAACAGAAGATCAGTACCGACATTATTCCGGATTTTTGTGATATTTGCGACGGGTACATTATTTTCAACAACGAAAGGAATTTGTTTTTAACGAGGATGAACGGGGAGTATCTTGCAAAATATACTCCTTCAAGAGATATTCATATGGTATATTTTATCGATTCGGAAAATATCCTGATCGTATATAACTCGAGCATGGAATTTCTGCACACGAAAAAAAATAACCAATAAAAGGAGGATATAAGGTGTATTTATGGATATTGTTTGATGTTATTGTTTTGGCTGTTTTTATAATATGTATCGTTTGTGCTTCAAAAAAAGGATTTATCAGGGCGTCATACGGCATTGTTTCGATCATACTGACAATGGTTTTGATGCTTGTTTTTCAGGACAGCATCACAAATGCGGTAAAAGAATCGGCGTTCGGCAAGAATATTGAAACAAAAATCGAACAAGCGCTTTTGCAGAATTTGTCAAAAAGCGAAGAGGAAAATACCGGTGAAGAAACGGAAGAAAATAAATTGGGATTACCGGATTTTTTTAATAATTTAATTGTTGACAAAACAGAAATAATCGAAGAAACAAAAAACAATATTGTAAGCGAAACGGCGCAAAGCATAGCGGCGTCAATAATAAATATTGTTTCAATAATTGTTTTATATTTTATTATCAGACTTGTTTTATTCCTGGTTTTGAAAATAGCGGATGCGGTGTTCAAATTGCCGCTTTTAAAAACCGTAAACAGATTGGGCGGAATAATACTCGGGATGATCAATGCCCTTTTTATAGTATATATATTATGTGCCGCACTGATATGGTTTATACCCGGTGACAGTACGGGGGAAATTAACGAATCAATCAATCAGACTTATATAACAAAATATTTTTACAACGATAATTTATTATTAAAGATATTTATGAAATAGAGAGCTTTGCAATGTGATGGAAGAAAATTTATTTTACGATTAAAATTCAACAAAATTGAAAGGATATGTTAAATCTATGCAGGATGGTATAGCGTTGGAAAGAAAGACCAGAGAGGAATTAAAGCAGATAGCACAAGGATTGGAGATACCGAAGGTATCAACGCTGAAAAAAGATGAAATAATCGAGCTGATAAGAAAACATCGTGAAGAGATAAGGGAAAAAGAAAACAAAACCGCCCAAAAACCGGAACGGAAACGTCCGGCCGATGTTATCGAGGTATGCGGAGTTCTTGATGTTATGAGCGACGGCTTCGGGTTTTTAAGATTTGATAATTATCAGACCAGTGAAAATGATGTATATGTATCGCCCACCCAGATAAGAAGATTCAATTTAAAAACAGGAGACGAAATATTGGGCGACTGCCGTCCGTCACAGGATGATGATAAATATTCCCCCTTGCTTTTTGTAAAGAAGATAAATGATGACGCCATTGATGTGGCATTGAAAAGAACAAATTTTGAACGTTTGACCCCTATATATCCCAAAGAAAAGATCATTTTGAGTTCGGATAAAGACGACAGTATCGCATCAAGGATAATTGATATAATAGCGCCGATAGGGAAAGGACAAAGGGGTATGATTGTTGCTCCTCCGAAAGCGGGAAAAACAACCTTGATAAAACAAATTGCCCAATCTATTTCCAAAAACAATCCCGAAATCAAGCTTATAGTATTGCTGATCGATGAACGTCCGGAGGAGGTAACCGATTTAAAGCGTTCCATTAACGGCGACGTGATATATTCAACCTTTGATCAGACTCCGGAAAATCATTGCAAAGTGGCGGAAATTGTTTTGGAAAGAGCACAGAGGCTGGTAGAGCAGAAAAAAGATGTTGTAATATTGCTGGATTCGATAACAAGACTTGCAAGAGCATATAACTTGACTGTAACTCCCACCGGAAGGACGCTGTCGGGAGGTCTTGACCCGGATGCTCTGATTAAACCGAAAAAATTTTTCGGGGCGGCGAGAAACATAGAAGAAGGCGGCAGTCTGACCATACTTGCTACAGCGCTTGTGGAAACCGGAAGCCGTATGGATGAAGTTATTTTTGAAGAATTCAAAGGTACCGGAAACATGGAATTAAAGCTTGACAGAAGCATGCAGGAAAGAAGGATTTTCCCGGCGGTGGATATTCTTAAATCCGGGACGAGAAGAGAAGAAGATCTGTTGGATCCGAAAGAATACGAAGCGGCTTGGCTTATCAGACGTGAACTTGCAAGACAAACTCCCGCCGACGCGATGAACTTTATCCTTCGTTATATCCGCAATACAGAGAATAACGAAATGTTTGCGCAGAATATTATAAAGGTATTGAAAAAATAAAATGTTAATAATATATTAATTTAATTCGAATTTTGATAATAACTTGTTGACCTTTACAAATATGGGCATTATAATATACCTGTCGAAAAAATGCAGTATATGTAAATCGGAGAGTTTTTATGAGGATGAAAACAAAATTTATGCCGTTGCATGTATTGAGCATATAAATAAAATAGGCAGCAATTCGGATTGGCGGAAGGACAACGTTCTTAAATACATTGCGGCTGAAATAAATTTCACATGATACGGAGGAATTGAAAATGGCTGAACATTACGGGAAAATACCGGATAAATTCACAAAGGCATGGTGGGAATATTTTTGGGAGTATTATAAAATACATACGATAGTAATAGTGCTTATAATAGCGGCGGTCGCTATTACCGTATACCAGGTTATGACACGAACAAAGTATGATTATTATATTACCTATACTGCAGATATGTATTTGGATGAGGAAAAAATGTCAAGTGTGCTCGAACCGTTAATCGATGATATAGACAATAACGGTGAAAAGAATATTGACATTCAAGATATGGTTTTTTCCGAAAATGAAGAAGACGCTGAATTCTTTACTGCTATGATCACAAAATTACAGCTTCAGTTTGTTTCGGATGAATGTATGTTGTTTATTTTTGACTCTGACAAGGCAAAATATCTTTTTAACAATGATACTCTGGAGGGCGCTTTTAAACCGGTCTCAGACTGGTCCGATAGTGATATAGATGAAAGCCGTCTGTATAATTTTAATGATATGGGTTACGCGGTTTCTTTGGCAGACAGTCAGATGTTGAAGGACGCGGGTATAAATGCTGACGATCTGTATGTAGCGGTGAGGGATTACAATACCGATGATGAAGAAGTTTTACGAAATATTGAGACTGCCAAAAAGATTGCGAATGCATTAATAAAATAATATGGTCGGTACATATGTGAATGATATAAGAGAAATTCGATAAGGGATCGTCCCGTCATTTAACGAGGACAAGAGTGAAACAGGCGATTCGAGAATCGCCCTTACGGTGGTGCGCTGTAATCAGTGGGAGATTGTACCTTTACTGATTACAAAACTGATTACAAATATGGAACCCGCCGCCGATTACGGCGGGGATATCTTATCCGTAGTTATAAAATAGGATATTATAATTTTATTTGTAAAAAAGGATAATTAAAAAAATTAAAAATGCACATAATTATTGACAAATAATATATAATATGTTATAATGACCAAGTTGTTTTATTGATGACAAAGTTATCCGGTGGTGTCAGCAAAGAGGATCCACCCGTTCCCATCCCGAACACGGAAGTTAAGCTCTTTTACGTCGATGATACTTGGCGGGAGACTGCCCGGGAAAGTAGAAAGCTGCCGGATTTACGGCCCGTTGGTCAAGCGGTTAAGACACCGCCCTTTCACGGCGGTAACGCGGGTTCGATTCCCGCACGGGTCACCACAAAGAAGCAAGATATTTCTTGGCTTCTTTTTTTTGACGTAAAACTAATGATTAAGTAATAATATGATTTCATATGATGATTGTATGTAGGAAATGTAAATTTTTTATGTATAAATTGACAAAAACGCATATATATGATAATATTAAATAAAAATATGAGAAAAAGAGGTGGCATTATGAAAAAAAGAATTACTGTTTTGACTGCAGTCGCATTAAGTGTATCGAGTATTGCTGTAGGTGTTTTTGCACGAGACATAATAGATACAATCGAGGCGCAAATCAGACCTGACTTTACAATAGCCGTTGACGGGGAGGTTAAGACCTTTAAGAATGTAAACGGTGAGACTGTATATCCGATTTTGTATGACGGAACAACGTATCTTCCTGTAAGAGCGATAGGGGAACTTATGGGAAAAACGGTTTATTGGTATGAAAATGATAAAAGAATAGAATTAAATACCGTTGAAAGCACGGTTACTGATGCCGATGTGATCATAACAGGTGATACTAACACCGGTTCGGGAACAAATACGTCAGGCAATATACAAACACAAAACGGTGAGATTACTTTAGAGCAGGCAAAGACTATCGCTTTGAATAAGGCAGGCTTAACAGAAGCTGATGTAGTATTTGAAAAGGCACAAATCGATTATGATGACGGCCGGAAAGTATATGATGTGGAATTCAGAAAAGATGCTTATAAGTATTCTGCGGAAATACTTGTATCCGATGGCTCAATCGTAGCATGGGAAGAAGATGATAATAACATATATCAAAATCAGACCGGTGAAATAACGGCGGATCAGGCAAAAGCCGTAGCATTGGAAAAAGCAGGTCTTACGGAATCCGAAGTTACGTTTATAAAGGTTGAACTTGATTACGACGACGGCAGAAGAGTATATGATATTGAATTTATGAAAGACACATGTAAGTATTCTGCGGACATACTTGTATCTGACGGTACTATTGTAGCATGGGAAGAAGACAGAAGATAAATTACGGTATTATATAAATTAAATGAGGTTGCAGAAAATGAGCAGGGTATATCCGCTCATATCTGCAACCATTTTTTTGTTGTTAATAAAGTAAAAAAATTATTTTGCGAAAATTATTTCATAAACAGAAAAATTATTCCTGCAACGAAAGATGCAGCCGTTCCATACAGTATTACGGGTCCGGCTATTGTAAAGATTTTTGCTCCGACCCCCAAAATATAACCTTCTGTTTTTGCTTCGATGGCCGGTGATGCCACGGCGTTTGCAAATCCTGTTATCGGAACGAGAGTCCCGGCGCCGCCGTGTTTGGCAATTTTATGGTAGATGTCAAGTCCGGTCAGCAGCACCCCGATAAAAATCATAGAAATAGAGGTTGCGCTGCCGGCAAGGTCATCAGAAAGATTAAGTGATTTATAAAATGAAAGAAAACATTGACCAATAACACATATTATCCCGCCAATAAAAAAAGCTTTAACACAGTTTAAAAAGGTTTTTGAAGGAGGCGATTTTTCCTTTGCCAGATTTTGATATTCTTTTTGACTCATATTTTTATCCATAACTTTGTATTCCTCCGTATAATAATTAGAGTTTTGATAATAGAAACTTGTTTTGTTAAAAAATATTTTAACTGAGAGATTAGTAATAAACTAATGTTATTATTTACAAAAGTATTTAAATTATGAATAAAAAATAAATTTTAAATAAATCTTGTCAATTCCACTTGATATCTGATTAAAATAGAGGTATACTAATATAAATGCAATGTATTTGTTTAATAAATAAGTTTTTTCATTATAGCATGTGCCGTCACAGGACGGAGGGATCAATATGTTCGGATACATAAATATTTCTAATGAAACCATTACTGAAGAGGATAAGGCGTTGTATCAAAGCTACTACTGCGGATTGTGTAAAGCAATAGGGAAAAAATCACAAGTTTTCAGAATGGGTTTAAATAATGACCTGACTTTTTTGGCGGTGTTGTTATCATCCGTTGTTGAAGAAGAACCCGAAACCTTAATAAAACAAAGCTGTATTGCGCATCGGATAAAGAAGCATGATGAAATCGCATACAATAAAATTTTGGATTATGTTGCCGACATGAATATTCTTTTGGTTTATCTTAAAATATGCGATGATGCGGAGGACTCAAAGAAAATCACAAAAACGATCTTGAAGAATTTATTAAAAAAAAGTGTTGACGATATTTTAATAACTTATAACGATCTCGGAAAACATATAAAAGATAAACTTTGCAGATTGGCGGAGCTTGAAAAGGAAAAATCCCCGTCAATTGATGAAACGGCCGATTGCTTTGCGAAAATTTTGGAAGCGGTATTTGTTCCCGAATTTATTGAAAACGGCCATACAAAAAAGATAATGGCGTGGATAGGTTATAATGTGGGAAGATGGATATATATCGTGGATGCATATGATGATTTGGAAAAAGACAGAAAAAACAATAATTATAACCCATTTTTGTATGAGGGAGCCAACGATTTGCGGGAATTAAAAAAAACCACCTACGATGCATTGGTCTATACTTTGACAAATGCAGCAAACGCGTATGATTTGCTTACGGTATACCGTAATGACACATTGTTAAGAAATATATTGTATAACGGGTTATTCGGAAAAATGAACAGTATATTCACCGGAATGGAGGAAAAAAATGAACCCATATGAGGTTTTGGGAGTAAGACCTGATGATGATGAGGAAACAATAAAAAAGGCGTATAGAAATTTGGTTAAAAAATATCATCCCGATAAGTACGTCAATACGCCAATGGCGGATATGGCAAGCGAAAAAATGAAACAGATAAATGAAGCGTATGATATGATAATGAATAACAAAAACACAAATAACGGATATAACGGGGAATATGGCGGAAATTACGGGCCATACGGACATTACGGTCCGGGAACAAATGCCGGATATGATTATTCTTCCATCAGTTTTGAAACCGTCAGAAGACTTATATCCGCAAGACGTATCTATGAAGCGGAAATTATGTTAGACAGTCTGCCCCGCGATGCTCAATGGTATTATCTTATGGGTCTGGTATATATCAATAAAGGCTGGTATAATCAGGGGACGGAATATATTAAAAGAGCGGTGCAGATGGATCCGGGGAATATTGAATATCAATCTGCGTTAAATAATATGAACAATAACGGTCAGAATTATAAAAATGTTGTATTTAATACAAACGGTTCAGCATGCGGAATATGTTCTTCATTGTGTGCATCTTGGTTTTTATGCAGATGCTGCTGCGGATGCTGAATATGGATTTTAATATGTTTAAGAATGTGCGGTATTGATTTTTGAGTGGTTTTTCGAAAGGAGTTTAAAAAAAGAAATTATGAATGAAAAAGAACAGCATATCACATCTATAGGAGGACAGGCGATAATCGAGGGCGTCATGATGAGAGGCCCTTACAAAACCGCTAATGCGGTGAGAAAGCCGGACGGAGAGATTATTTGTGAAGTAAATGAAAATGGTACAAAATCTCGGCCGAAGATTTGTAAACTGCCAATTATAAGAGGCTGTGTAAGTTTTGTTGACAGCCTTGTCATCGGTATGAAAGCACTGATGTTTTCGGCAGAATTTATGGATCTGGAGGAAGAGGAGCAGAGTGAGAGCAAATTTGATAAGTGGCTTGAGGAAAAATTGGGAGATAAAATAAAAGATGTTGTTATATATGCGTCAATTGTTTTGTCCTTGTTTTTAAGTATAGGGCTCTTCATATTCATCCCATCAATTATTACCGGGGGAATTGAATGGCTGTTTTCAATGCTTGAGCCGCTTTCAGGAATTGCCGGAACAAAAGTTTTTACCGGGCTTTCGGAAGGAATTATAAGAATGATAATATTTATTGCATATCTTGCGTTAGTGTCGAGAATGAATGATATTAAAAGAGTTTTTGAATATCACGGTGCGGAACACAAGACTATAGCCTGTTATGAAGGAGGCGAAGAGCTTACTGTTGATAATGTAAAAAAATATACGCGTTTTCATCCGAGATGCGGAACAAGCTTTTTGCTGTTTGTAATGATCATAAGTATACTTATATTTATGCTGCTGCCGAGATTTGACGGATATGTCAGGATAGTGCAGATATTGTTGAGGATGGTTACAAGACTTGCATTGCTGCCGGTAGTTGCCGGACTCTCATATGAGGTGATTAAACTGGCGGGAAGAAGTAAAAATAAATGTATAAAAACTTTGACAAAACCGGGTTTGTGGCTGCAAAAGCTTACTACCAGAGAACCGGATGAAAGTCAGATAGAAGTGGCAATAGCGTCAATGAAAGCTGTGATCCCCGAAAACAGGGAGGAAGATAAATGGTGATCAAAGAGGTTTTGGAACGTGTTATTGCCTGTCTTAAAGAGCATGGAAACGAAAATGCTGTTTTTGAAGCCCATATGATAGTGCGGCATTTTCTGAAACTTGAACCGATTGACTTAATTCTTTTAAAGGATAAAGAAATTAAAAAAAAAGAAATCGATGATATTTTTGAAGCATTGAGCAGACGTATAAAACATGAGCCTTTACAATATATTCTCGGTGTACAAGAGTTTATGGGGCTGGAGTTTATTGTAAATAAAGCTGTGCTTGTCCCGAGGGCGGATACCGAAACACTGACGGAATATGTTATCAATAAATACATAAATAAAGGATTCACAGCGTTGGATATAGGAACAGGGTCGGGATGTATTGCTGTTTCTCTTGCTCATTTTAATAAAAAAGCATATGTAAGAGGAATTGATATTTCTCAAAAAGCCATAGAAACGGCAAGGCTTAATGCTAAAAAAAATAATGTTGAAGACAGGGCTGCATTTTGTATCGGAGATATATTCAAAAGCAATCTGTACGGGCAATATGATTTAATAGTTTCCAATCCCCCATACATAGAAACGGATGAGATAAAAAAGCTTGATCCGGATGTCAAACATTATGAACCGATTAAAGCCTTGGACGGCGGCGCGGATGGTCTGGATTATTACAGACGCATAGTAAATATTGCACCTGCAATGCTTTTAAAAAATGGCATGCTGGTATTTGAGGTTGGGTATAATCAAGCAAAAACAGTTGCAAGCCTGATGAAAAAAGATTTTGACAACATTGAAATTATTAAGGATCTATGCGGAATTGACAGAGTTGTTGTCGCAACGCTAAGCAGTAAAAACAGGTAAAAATAAGAAAGGAAAGAACAATTATGAATGAATATAGATGGTATAATGATGATTTTATGCATAAATGCCATAAGAAAAATATGCAAAAAACGTCAAATACTGAAAATACTTCATCAAATGTTGTTTTAATAGCAATTATTATTTCGGTTATTTGCAGTATCATTACGGGAATAATATTGTATTCAATAATTTTTACCGGAAAAAACAGTATAAAAACAAAAGCTGAAAATCCAAATTTACCGGATTTTTCAGATCAACAAGAGACGTATGATGAAAATGACGTGCAAATGAGACCGCAAACCGAAACAATAATGAAGTCGGTGGTTGAAGTATCGGTGGAAGCAACGGGAGGATTTATAAACAGGGCTGTTACGGTATGTACGGGAAACGGAGTTGTTTTAACTGCAAACGGATATATTCTTACAACCGAATATATAAGAGAGGTTGACGGAGATATATTCGTTGAGTTTAACGATGGACAAAGATATCAGGCAGAGGTTGCGGGTTCGGATTCGGAAAAATATATAGCCGTTTTAAAGGTGGAGAGAGATGATTGCGAGCCGGCAAGTATCGGCAATTCGTCTGACATAGAGATCGGGGAGAAAATTTATGCTGTGTGCAATAAGGTTTCGAGTAATTTTTCAAATCCCATAACAAGCGGGATAATCTGCGGGTACGACGCCGACGTTACATTAAAAGACGGTTCAAGCATTAACGTTTTCCAAACAGATGCTTCGAATATAGTCAACAGTATCGGAGGATTGATATATAATAAATACGGTCAGCTGATAGGGATCTCGACTGCAAAATTTACTGTCTCAAACAATGATATAGGATTTTTTACCCCAATTGATGATACTAAGGATATTATTAAAAGTATAATTGAGGATACCGATATCCCGAAAAGCTTTAATATAGGAATAAGCGGAAGTGATGCCCAATACGGTGTCACGGTGGATAATGTTGTAAAAGGCTCCGCTGCCGAAAAGGCAGGGTTAAAATACGGTGACCTGATAATGAAAATAAACGGTACAACGGTATCGTCGCTATCTGAAATAAATAAAATAAAAAAAGAATTATCGGCAGGAGATAAGATGATATTTCTTGTTTACCGTAGCGGAGAAACATTGGAAATAGAATTGATAGTGGAATAATTTTTCCGTTTCCTTTATCAGTATAAAGAATATCATATTTTTTACAAATTTTTATTTTAGAATTATTTTTATCAGCGTCATTGACATTTTGATTGGATTGTGATATTGTTATATCAGAGGTTGACACATTTTTATATCTGAAGCGCTTTTTGTGTGAGGCAGGTAGGTGTCAGCCTCTGAATTTATATTCTGTAATCTATATCTCCTAAAACCTGCATTTATTTTTTGTACTGACTAAAATTGCGGTTGACATGGATATTTACTGATGATATAATAGGCGTGTCAATATTTTTATAACTGAAAGGATTTTACGATATGAAAAAAATATATATGATAGGAAACACTCATTTTGATCCTGTATGGCTGTGGAGATGGAATGAGGCAATGTCTTCGATTACCGCAACATTTCGTTCTGCTTTGGAGAGGATGAAGGAGTATGACGATTTTACATATTCATTTTCAGCTCCGGCAGTATTTGAATGGATAAAAAAGACTGATATGGATCTGTTTAATGAAATAAAACAACGTATAGATGAGGGAAGATGGGAGCTTTGTGAAGGCTGGTGGCTTCAGGCGGACTGTAACAGCGCCTTGGGAGAAAGCTATGTACGACAGGGCTTGTATGCGCAAAGGTATTTTATGAAAAATTTCAATAAAAAAAGCAAGACTGTTTTTAATATAGACAGCTTTGGACACCCTGCAACACTTGTGCAGATTTTATCGGGATGCGGAATAGAAAACTATGTTTTCTGGCGTCCGAATGAAGAACATAAATCATTAAAAACGCCGCTTTTTACGTGGATAGGTGAAAATAATACATCTGTTAAAACATACAGAATAGGCGGCGAAGGCGGGGAAATTTTTACAGCTGACATTACCACGGATACATTGGATCCGCTTATGGAAAATATAGAGCATATACCTCATGATCTACTTGTAGTATACGGAGTAACAGATCATGGAGGAGCGCCTACAAAAAGTATGATAGAAAAGATAATAAAAAAACAAAGCGAAGCATCAAACAGCTGCGATATCAGATTCGGACGTGTGGATGAGTTTTTCAAAAATGCCGATATGTCAGACCTTCCTAAAGTAAAAGATGAACTGCAGGTAAAATTTATAGGACCGTATTCCAATTTTACACCTATTAAAAAGAATAACAGACAATGTGAATACAGTGTTATGAATGCAGAAAAGGTTTCGGTAATTGCAGAAAAACTGATTGGAAAAGAATATCCGAAAGAAACTATAAAAAGATGTTGGGAAGATATAATGTTCAATCAATTTCATGATATTTTAGGCGGATGCTGTATAGAAGACGCATATTTTGATGCAAGAAATCTCCACGGACGAGCATTACAGACCACAAATGAATTGGTTTATTTCGGACTGCAAAGTATTACAAATAAGATAAAAATGCCCGGTAAAAACCCTGATAATGCATGGAATCTGGTTGTGTGGAATTTAAACGGATTTGAAGCTGACACACAAATTGAAGCGGAAGTGCAATGGGCATGGGAATTTGAATGGTATAACGGCGGCATTGTCCTGGAAGATGAAGAGGGTAATGAGATCGAGTGCCAGATAATAACCGAGCTGTCGGTAATACCAAAGTTTCGGTCATGTTTTGTTTTTAAAGCAAAAATTCCTCCAATGGGATATAAATCCTATATTGTAAAACAAAAGGGCAAAGGGATGAGTTTACCCGATACTAAAAACGTTGAAAATGAAAGATTTAAAATTGAATATACAAATGACGGAATGTTGTCTGTATTTGATAAAAGGAAAAATAAGACGGTAATAGAGGATTTATTTAAACCGTATGCATTATTTGACGAGTGTGATACCTGGGGATTCAATAAAACGGTATACGAACCTCAAAAGCAATTTATGAAACTAAAGAGAATCAAAATAACCGAAAGCGGTATTATCAGAACAACTCTTATGCTTGAATGGGAATATAACAAGTCGACCGTAACGCAGCATATAAGCCTTTATGATGATCATATTGACTGCAAATACAGAGTATTATGGAATGAAAAGGGTTGTGCATTAAAGTTTAATTTGTCAAATAAAAAGAAGATGAATTGTCTTGTAAGCGCACCGTACGGATGTGTCGAGAGGGAAAAGAGCGAATACGAAAAGCCGATGGGCGAATGGATAAAAATGTATAATGACGAAGAAACAATAATTGCTTTGGCAGACAGCATTTTTGCATATAATTTTGACGGTGAGTCGATAGGATTGACAGTACTCAGAAACTGCATATTCGGAGATCTCAGAACAGAGCCCCTTGATACCACAAAGGAATACGGCTATATGGGACAGGGCGTCAGTGAGGGAACAATAAGAATCGTTTTTGAAGGCAATGCGGATATGCAGGGCATTCTTCTTAACAATCCGCCCTTGATTTTGTGTGAGGCTAATCATGACGGTGAATTTAAAGCTTCCGACAGCTTTTTTGAGTCAGGCTCTGATCTATTGCTTACCACATTGAAGAAATCAGAGGACGACGAACGATATGTAATTCGTTTGTATAATCCAAGAGGTGAAAAATCGGAAACAGATGTAAAATTATTTGAAACAACGGATCATACCTGTTTAAATCCATATGAAATAAAAACGCTTAAGATAGATGAAAACAATTTTGTAAATACAAATATGCTGGAAGAATAATATTATTTGATGTTACATTAGAAGAACGGTGTTCACATGCCGTTCTTTTTTTGCACTCCGGGAACAGTCTTTATTTGGCGGAAAAGGTTTGTTAAGACGATACATATCGATAAAGCTTTAGCGGTGTACAAGCTATCCGTCGTGATAAAGAACAAAGGAGGCAAGAAGCTCAAAAAATCAAGCCTCTCTCGATTTAGTATGATAAACAAATTATAGGATTTTTATAAAACATTATACATGAAAAACCACGTAAAAAGATAAAAATATTAAAAAAACTTGCATATTTAGGACTTTTTTTGAAAAAACAGTTGATATTATCAGCCATAAAAGGTATAATATAGTATTATAATGGTGTATTTTTATATGAATAAACTTCTGAATGAAAAATTTATTCATATAAAAATGAAAGGAGTTAATTTATATAAATATGGATAACAAGAAATTGGCCGAGCTATTGTTCCCGGATGTAAAAACCACATGTAAAGATTATGAGGAAAAATATAAAAAACGTGCATTGCCGGATGGAGCACAGGTAACAAGATTTGCACCCAGTCCTACAGGTTTTCTACATATAGGAGGGCTGTTTGCGGCTTTTGTATCGGAAAGAGCGGCTCATACAACGGGCGGCGTATTTTATCTGAGAATAGAAGATACGGATAAAAAACGCGAGGTCGAAAATGGTATTTTGGGTATAGTAAAGGGTATTCGTGATTTTGGTATAAAAATAGATGAGGGTATGATTTCAGAAACAGAATCGATCGGAGACTATGCTCCGTATATTCAAAGTAAGAGAGCGCAAATTTACAGAACATATTGTAAGGCATTGACAGAAATGGGACTTGCTTATCCGTGCTTTTGTACAGCAGAGGAATTACAGTCGGTACGAGAAGAACAGGAAAAGAACAAAGAAAATCCGGGTTATTACGGTAAATACGCAAAATGCCGGGATCTGTCTTTTGAGCAAATAGAAGAAAAAATAAAAAACGGCGTGCCGTATGTAATGAGATTAAAATCTCCCGGAGATGAAAATAAACGAATTGCTTTTGATGACGGTATAAAAGGCAGGATCGAGATGCCTGAAAACATACTTGATGTTGTATTGTTAAAAACGGACGGTATACCGACTTATCATTTTGCACACGCTGTAGATGATCATTTGATGGGTACAACATATGTTATAAGAGGTGATGAATGGATTTCATCAATTCCTATACATCTGCAATTATTTGAGGTTTTGGGATTTAAACCTCCGAAATACGCGCATATTTCTCCAATTATGAAGGAAGATGAAGAAACGGGCGGAAAGAGAAAACTGTCAAAAAGAAAAGACCCGGAAGCTGCCGTCAGCTTTTATCATGAAGTGGGTTATCCGAATAAGGCGGTGCTTGAATATCTTTTTACAATCGCAAATTCAAATTATGAGCAATGGAGATTGGAAAATCCCGATGCGCCGATGGAAGAGTTTAAATTTGATTTTGCGCATATGAGTAAAGCGGGAGCTTTGTTTGATCTTGTAAAGTTAACCGATATAAGCAAAACATATATTTCAAAGCTGAACGCCGAAGAGGTGCTGGAGCAGGTTTTGGCATGGGCAAGGGAATATGATAATGACTATTATACAACACTTATGAAGGATACCGATTATTCAAAGAGTATATTTGCAATTGAGAGAGGCAATGAAAAGCCGAGAAAAGATATCGCAAAGTGGGAGGACACTCCGCAGTATACAAAATACTTTTTCAAAAGACCGACTGAGTATGAATTTCCGGAAAACCTTTCAAATGACGATATGATAAACATTCTTGAAGAATATAAAAAGGTATATGATCATAATGATACAGCTGATGATTGGTTCCCGAAAGTCCGAGATATGTCGGAGGCTTTGGGTTATGCAAAAGCGCCGAAGTTTTATAAGAAAAATCCCGAACAGTATAAAGGGCATGTCGGTGATGTAAGCTCGGTAATAAGAGTTGCGGCAACGGGAAGAAGAAATACACCGGATCTTTATCAGATATTGCAGGTTCTTGGGAAAGAGGAAACAATGACAAGATTTGATTTGGCGATAAATAAATTAAAGGAGGATTAATTAATGGCTGAAAACACGGAATTTGTAAGCACAAATTTTATACATGAGGCAATTAACAAGGATTTGCAAGAAGGAGTGTATAACAGAGTACAGACAAGATTTCCTCCCGAGCCGAACGGCTATCTGCATATAGGTCACGCGAAGGCTATCTGCATTGATTTCGGTACCGCGTTAAAATATCACGGAATTTGTAATTTAAGATTGGATGACACAAACCCAACAAAGGAAGACGTTGAGTATGTCGATGCGATCAAAGAAGATATAAAATGGCTTGGATTTCAATGGGACAAGGTTTTATATGCATCCGATTATTTTGATGATATATATGAATGTGCAATAAAGCTTATAAAAAAAGGTAAGGCGTATGTTGATGATCTGTCAGCCGATGAAATCCGTCAATACCGGGGAACACTTAAAGAACCGGGAAAAGAGAGCCCTTATAAGAACAGAAGTATTGAGGAAAATCTTGATTTGTTCGAAAGAATGACAAAGGGTGAGTTTGAAAACGGGGAAAAGGTATTGAGAGCAAAAATAGACATGGCTTCTCCGAACCTTAACATGAGGGATCCTGTTATATACAGGATCTTGCATGCGTCTCATCACAGAACGGGAGATAAATGGTGTGTATATCCAATGTATGATTTTGCACATCCCATATCCGATACGATCGAGGGAGTTACACATTCCTTATGTTCTCTTGAATTTGAAGATCACAGACCTTTATACGACTGGGTTTTAAAGGAGCTTGAATTCAAAGAACCGTCACGGCAGATAGAGTTTGCGCGGATGAATTTAAATTATACCTTAACAAGCAAGAGAAAATGCCTAAAGCTTGTAAATGACAAAATAGTTTCGGGATGGGATGATCCGAGAATGGGAACCTTATGCGGTATGAGAAGAAGAGGATATACGCCGGATGCCATTAGGGATTTTTGTGAAAGAATAGGCGTTGCAAAAGCAAACAGTGTTATTGAGTTTAGCCTTCTGGAGTATTGCGTAAGAGAAGACCTTAACAAAAAGGCTCCGAGAGCTATGGCTGTTCTTCGTCCCATCAAGCTGATAATCGATAACTATCCTGATGATCAGATCGAAAAAATCGAAGTGGAAATAAATCCTGAAGATCCGCAGGCAGGTACAAGAACAGTCGAGTTTTCAAAGGTGCTTTACATTGAAGAAGATGATTTTATGGAGGATGCGCCAAAGAAATATTTCAGACTTACACCGGGCAGGGAGGTCCGTTTAAAGAGTGCATATTATGTAACGGCTAACTCATGCGTTAAAGACGAAAACGGAAAAGTCATTGAAGTGCATTGTACGTATGACCCTGAAACAAGAGGAGGGCAGTCGCCTGACGGAAGAAAGGTAAAGGGAACGATCCATTGGGTAAGCGCCAAACATGCAGTAGATGCACAGGTAAGACTATACGACAGGCTGTTTAACGTTGAAAATCCGTCAGATGAGTCTAAAGTGGGAAGTTTTATAGAAAATTTAAATCCAAATTCAATTGAGATACTGAATAATTGTAAGTTGGAAAGTAACTTAAAAGACGTAAAGCCGGGTGATACCTTCCAGTTTTTGAGAATGGGATATTTTTGTGTTGATACAGACAGCACAAGTGATAATATCATTATAAACAGAACAGTTGCCCTTAAGGATTCATGGGCAAAGATAAAATGATAAAGCCGTTGTGAAAATATATACAATTTTTTGAATGGAGATTTTATTATGAATTATGAAAAGTTTTATGCAGACAGAGTTAAGCCTATGAAAGGATCGGCGATCCGTGAAATGTTCAAGCGTATGGCTGATCCGGCGATTATATCATTAGCAGGAGGAAATCCGGCGTCAGAGCTCTTTCCGGGAAAGGAGCTTGCCGAGATCGCAAGAAATATACTTATTGAAAATCCGGTGGGAGCGCTTCAATACGGAACAACGGATGGATTGCCTGCCATGCGTGAATGTGCGGCATCAAGAGCTAAAAAAGTAAATGCCATAAAGGACAGTGATCAAGTGCTGATCATGACAGGTGCAAACCAAGGAATAGACCTTACAGCCAAAGCGCTGATCAATAAGGGAGATAAAATTATAGTTGAGAGCCCGAGTTTTATCGGAAGCCTTAATGCATTCAGAACATATGAATGTGAACTCGTGGGCGTCAAGGTAGAAGATGACGGAATGGATATGGATGAGCTGGAGAACGCGTTAAAAAATAATGATAACGTTAAAATGATATACACGATCCCGACTTTCCAAAATCCTACAGGTGTGACGATGTCTTTGGAGAAAAGGAAAAAAATGATAGAGCTTGCAAACAGATATGATGTTATCATATTGGAAGATAATCCATACGGGGATCTAAGATTTAAAGGAGAAGATGTAGCTACAATAAAATCCCTTGATACAGACGGCAGGGTGATATATGCAGGTTCTTTTTCAAAGATATTATCACCGGGTATGCGTTTGGGATATTTAGTGGGCTCGCCTGAAATTTTGGGAAAGGTTGAAATTTTAAAGCAGGTAAACGATGTGCATACTCCTGTTTTGACGCAGATGATGTGTGTAGAGTTTATGAAAAAATATAATATTGATGAGTATATCGAAAGAAACAGAGAACTCTATGGCAGGAAATGCGCGGTAATGCTTGAGAGCATTGAAAAATATTTCCTGGAAAACAGAGTAAAATGGACAGTTCCCGACGGTGGAATCTTTATGTGGTGCGAGTGCCCCGATATCGAGGATATTACACCTGTAGTTGATAAAGCTTTGGAAAAGAAAGTAGCAATAGTTCCGGGTTCAAACTTTGCTATTGACATGAAAGCACCATCCAACATGTTCAGATTGAATTATTCTTCCGCAACACCTGAAAAGCTTGAAGAGGGAATAAGACGTTTGGGAGAAGCTTTGAGTGAAGTATTGCAATAAATGAGATATAGGTTTTGTGAAAGGAGCTAATGATTATAATATGGAAGATAAAAAGATAATTTTTTCGGCGGTACAGCCATCAGGAAATATAACATTGGGAAATTATCTGGGTGCAATAAAGAATTGGGTAGATCTGCAGGCTGATTATCACTGCTGTTATTCCATAGTTGACGAACATTCTTTGACGATACGGCAGGATCCGGTATTATTGAGAAAAAGGACATTGGACTTGTTAAAAATATATATTGCCTGCGGAATAGACCCGGTGGAAAATATTTTGTTTATACAGTCGCATGTTCCTGCACATGCTCAGCTTGCATGGATATTGAATTGTTATACATATATGGGCGAATTGTCGAGAATGACACAATTTAAGGATAAATCACAAAAGCATGCGGATAACATAAATGCGGGACTGTTTACCTATCCTGTGTTAATGGCTGCGGATATACTTCTTTACGGGGCTGACCTTGTGCCAGTTGGAAAGGATCAGATGCAGCATATTGAAATAACAAGAGATATTGCACTGCGTTTTAATTCGATTTACGGTGACGTATTCAAGATCCCGGAAGGATTTATGCCGAAGGCGGGAGCAAAAATAATGAGCCTGACAGAACCGTTAAAAAAGATGTCAAAATCCGACGAAAATCCAAAAGCGTATATTTCAATTCTTGATGATTTCAACATTATCGCAAAAAAAATAAAGAGTGCGATAACTGACAGTGAAGGTGTTATTGAATACAGAGAAAATGATGAAACAAAGGCAGGTATAAATAATTTGCTTACAATAATGTCGGCGGTAACGGGAAGAAGGATAGAGGATATAGCTTCGGACTATCAGGGAAAAGGTTACGGGGACTTTAAGGCAGACGTTGCAGAAGCGGTTGTAGAACATATAAGACCGATAAGACAAAAATATGACGAATTGTCGCAGGATAAAGCGTATCTTGTTGATATTTATACAAGAGGAGCTGAAAGGGCAAATCATATTGCGGACAAGACATTGAAAAAGGTATATAAAAAGGTTGGATTTATTGTCTGATCGGAAAGGGATCTATACTATGAATAATAGGGAATTTTTGATGCTTTTGGGAGCTTGCATAACAGCTTTTGTATTTTCTTTTGCAAGCACGCCTCTTGTTAAAAGACTGGCATATAAATGGAAAGCGATAGATATTCCGAAGGACGGAAGAAGAATGCATAACCATCCCATACCGAGAATGGGCGGATTGGCAATAATATTTGGTTTTACAGTGTCGCTTATGTGTTTTGGAATTATGACACGGCAAGTTATGGCAATACTTGCGGGTGCTGCCGTTATTGCGGTTATGGGTATAGTTGACGATATTAAGGCGCTTGATGCAAAACCTAAATTTGTTATACAGATAGTTGCTGCATTAATTGTTGTAATTGGGGGAGACTTAAAGATAGAGGTATTCACTAATCCGAGTTTATGGTCTGATTCCGCTTATTTGATATTACCGGATGGGGTCTCCATAATACTGTCTATCGTATGGATTGTATTTATTACAAATGCGGTAAATTTCATAGACGGGCTGGATGGCTTGGCGGCAGGAGTTTCTGCGATCATGTCTGTAAGTCTTGTATTTATCGCTACAAAACTGGGAGAGTATTCGGTTGCGGTTGTAGGAGTTGCATTAATGGGTGCATGCTTTGGTTTTCTGCCGTATAATTTTAATCCGGCAAAGATTTTTATGGGAGATACAGGTTCTACGTTTTTAGGATTTGTGTTGGCTTCTTTATCAATACAAGGTATGTTTAAAAGTTATGCTATAATTTCCTTTGCCGTACCTCTTCTGATCTTAGGGCTTCCGTTATTTGACGCGATATTTGCAATGGTAAGAAGAATCGCAAAAGGGCAAAGCCCAATGAAAGCAGACCGGGGGCATTTACATCACAGGCTTATAGATATGGGGTTTTCTCAAAAACAATCGGTATTTATATTGTATATGATAAGCGGGATATTGGGAATAAGCGCTATAATTTTGGCAGAGAGCGGAACATTGAGGGCTATATTGCTTTTAGTATGCGTTTTGGTATTTTTACTTGTCGGCAGTATTTTAAACAGAAACAATAATAAAACGGAGGATAGTGATGAAAAAGATTAAGGTTATGACTGTTTTCGGAACACGTCCGGAGGCAATAAAAATGGCGCCTTTAGCTATAGAATTAAAGAAAAATCCGAATATTGAAGCTACAGTATGTGTTACTGCCCAGCACAGACAAATGTTAGATCAGGTCTTGGAAATATTTGACATTAAACCTGATTTTGATTTGGATATTATGAAGGAAAGACAAACCCTTGTGGGGATCACTGCAAGGGTTTTAGAAGGATTGGATAAGGTATTAAAAGAAGTCAAACCTGATTTAGTACTTGTTCACGGTGATACCACAACGAGTTTTGTAGGTGCGCTTGCCGCTTTTTATAATCAAATTATGGTCGGACATGTTGAGGCAGGTCTCAGGACATACGACATATATTCTCCTTTTCCTGAGGAAATGAACAGATGCCTGACAGGAAGAATTGCACAAATGAATTTTTGTCCTACCGTAAAAAATAAAGAAAATTTACTCCGTGAAAATGTACATGAAAAAACAATCTTCATTACGGGAAATACCGTTATTGATGCAATGAAAACCACAGTTAAAGATGATTTTGTTTTTGCAACACCGCTGTTAAACAATATAGATTATAAAAATAAAAAAATTATAACAATGACGGCGCACAGACGTGAAAATCTCGGAAAACCGCTTGAAAATATTTGTAATGCCGTATTGAAATTGGTTAATAAATATAATGATACAGAGGTTGTATATCCGGTTCATTTAAATCCTGCGGTGAGAGAAACTGTATTTGCAATTTTAGGGAATAACGACAGAATACATCTTATAGACCCCATTAATGTAGATGAACTTCATAATTTGATGGCAAGGAGTTACATGGTTATGACAGATTCGGGCGGGATACAGGAGGAAGCGCCATCATTGGCAAAACCGGTACTTGTACTGAGAAAAGAAACCGAACGTCCTGAGGCTGTTGATGCCGGAACGGTTAAAATTGCAGGCACTGATGGGCCGCAAATTTTTGATCTTGCGTGTGATTTGCTTGAAAATGAAAAAAGTTACGATAAAATGGCACATGCTGCAAATCCATATGGTGACGGAAATGCATCTAAAAGGATTGTTGATGCAATTTTATATGACTTTGGAGTACTTGATAAAAGACCGCGGGACTATAAAGCATAATATGATTTTAAAGGGGTGTAAAAAAAACGCCCGGAGCGTTCACGGGCAAAAAGCTTGATTTTACTTGCTTTTAACGTGTCAAAAAAATTTAAAATACTACTTAAATGCAGAAAATCCGCCTTTTTGGCGGATTTTCTGCATTTATGCCCTCAAACTACAAACGAAAATCACCCTCGGAGTATGCCAATACGCCGTCGGGCAAGGGGGTTTACAGCGTCGGCTGCGATTACCGCTGTAAACTGATTTTTGCCCGTTCTGA
Source organism: uncultured Clostridia bacterium (assembly GCA_944392335.1). Classification (GTDB taxonomy): domain Bacteria; phylum Bacillota; class Clostridia; order UBA1381; family UBA1381; genus RGIG1988. Next base: position 12,661 of record CALXWJ010000077.1, on the reverse strand, counting down.
ACGATTTTTTTGGACACTCCATACGCTACTCATTTTATACGTCGAGTTTTTTTACAGCCCTTTTTTATATCAATGTCAGGGCTGAATAAATTAAAAACGTTGTTGCTATGTAATATAAGAGTATTTTTGATTTGTAAAAATACAAACTTTTTGAGTATTATACTGACAATATAAATTTAAAAATTATTATTTTTATTAAAAATAAAAGCAGGATGTGTCATGGAATAAAGCCTGAATGCAGCCGGCCAGGAGGGAAGAAAATCAACAAAGTGTCCTATTTCTTCACACGTGGGTCTGTATTTTGTCCAACGGCATGGAAAAGCCGCTTCACTTTGACTGCCGATCGGTCTTCGTATACCGTGTATTATTTGGTTTTTATCTGTTGTAATACCTAATAAACCGTTTTTCCACATCATGTCTGCCTTGATTTTCCAGTTGATATTATTGGTGTATTTATACAGTCTGTAAAATTCAGGAACTGCAATGACGCCGTAAGGATCTATAGCATGATGTTCAGTTCCTATAAATGTCGCGCCTTTTGTTGTATAGCCATATAATGCAAAATCACATTTTTTATCAAAAAGAGTATCATAACAGTAAATCCACGAGGAAAAATAATATGATGCTTTTTTTGCATATATCAGATATTTATTTTTGTCTGTGATTTCATATAAATCAAGAGCAGAGCGTATAAAAGGATATGAGCTTTCTCTGTCTACGCTTGTGCAGTCTATGGCGCCTCCCGAACATAAAAATTTATTAAGATAGTTTTTAAAATAGTAATCTATTGATTTAATTGCATACTCAAGGTAAACAGATTTTTTTGTGGCTTTATATAATTCTGTCAATCCGACAATGATAAAACCGCCGGTAGAACCGAATTCATGGCAACATTTTTTTGAACTGATTTCCCATACCACACCAAAAGCATATTTATTATTATAATTTTTTATAAAGAAGTCAGCAATTTTTTCAGCAAATTTTAAATATTTTTCTCCGTTTATGCCATATTGTTCTAAGGTTAGATATGCCGCGGTCATTTCATAAATACCCTGTCCCTGAACGCAAACGTTTGCATATGGATGTTTTTTTGGAATTGTATCATAAAATAATCCGCTGTCTGTCTGATTCTTAAGCCATTCATCAAGCATTTTCAAAGATAAATTGATCATTTTACAATCATTCTTTTTGAGGGCGTCATTTAATAACATTCTTGCACTTAAAATTCCTTGGCTTGAAAAGCCGGCGCCTGAACCCTTTGCTTTAAAAAATTTAAGATTTTTTTTGTCTTTTGCAAATTCAATCATTTCTTCGGGAGTAATCGGTTTTCCGCGTCCTGACTGTCTGTTTGCAAGAGGAGTATCATAGCTTCCGGCTATCGCAAGTCTTTTTTCAAAACGATCCATAAGGCTTTTTAGAAAAATGATTTGTGTAGAATAGAGAGTATTATAAGATAGTATGCATTTTTTATCATCAGGGAAAATTTCATTGATTCTTTCCGAAAGATTAGCAAAGGCATAGTTTATGTATTTAGGTTTGCCTACCAATATATAGAATTGTGCATTAAATTCTTCATTTACATTTAGTGTAAGGTAACAGTCCAATCTTTCGGTGAATTTCCGTTTATTTGAATAAGTATAAGGTGCTTCTGTTACCGGATAGTAAATTCTTTGGATAAATTCATTGTCAGCTGTTTCTATGATTGAACTTGAAGAACGAAGGCTGTCTTCGGTTTTATCTGAAGCAAACAGGGCGCAAAATAAATATTTATTTTCTGTAAGGGTACAGGATGGAATCGAGCTTCTGTCATAAGCAAATATCCAGTTTTGACCGTCTCTTTGTGTCCCTGTGGGTATTTCGTCATTTATATTTGCGTTACCGTTATAATTTACACACGGAATCAGGTATTTGGTTGGTTTAAAGTGCGTTTTTAATTCAACGATTACTTTAATTGTATGCTTTTTTGAAGAAATATTTTTTACATTTAATTTCATAGTATAAAGACCTTTATTTTCACTGATTAAAAATATATCACAGAGAAAATCAGAGTGATAATTTGTTATTTCTTTACCATTTTCAAATATGACAATTGGATTTATGTATGCAATGGTTTGATCTTTAAATTTTATGGTATTCATGTATATCCCTCGCAATTTTTTTATTAATATTTTATTCTTTAATTATTGACATGTAAAGTAAAAAAACATATAATAATGGAAAAAAAGTAATATAACTGCGCACATGCTGTCACCCGCCGTAACCGGCGGCGGGTTCCATATTTGTAATCGGCAAGAGTTCAGTCTCCCACTGGTTACAGCAAAGCACAGCCCGCGCTCTTGTCCCCGTTTTATGACGTGGCAAGCCCTTATTGAATCGGAGTAAATATTTATGTTTTATTATCAGCATATAGAAAAAATTAAAGATTATGATTTTCGGCCAAGAGTTTATGAAAACTTTGAATGTACGGCACATATACACATTTATTATGAAATTATTTATGTGATTGACGGAGTAATTGATGTTTTTATCAATATGGAAAAAAAAGAACTTAAAAAAGATGAGATGCTTCTTATTTTACCGCATCAGATACATGCCTATCATACGATAGATAATTCAAAGATTTTTATATGTGTATTTTCGGATGACGTTTTGTCCGAAATCAATTATACAAGATATAAAAATCACATATGCCGGAAGTTAAAAGCCGATAGTTTTACAAAAGAAATAATTAGCAAGTTAGAAAACGGTATATATTGTTCGGATTATAAATTTTTATCATTTGCATATAACGTATTTGATATGTTCTGTGAATCAGCATATGAAATGTCTTTTGAAAGTATTAAGGAAAATATGATTATTTTTAAAATTTTTGAGTATATTAATGAACATTTTAAGGAAAATATAAATAATAAAATTCTGGCAAGGAGTTTAGGATATGATAAACATTATATCTCAACGGTTTTTCATAATTTTATAAAAACAAATATACGAGAAGTAATCAATACATATCGTATTAATTATGCGAAAATGCTAATTAAGACAACTGATAAAAATATAAGTGAAATAGCATTTGAAAGCGGTTTTCAGACAATAAGATGTTTTAATTCGGTATTTTTAAGGATGGTTAAATCAACTCCCAAAGAATACAAAAAAAATATTAATACCGGTTAAGCATTTAATATATTTAACAGTATATATTTATTGACATCTTTATAATTTCATGGTAAAATTATAACAATATTTGTACAAAAGGAAAAATATGGGGTGATGTTTTGAATAAAAAAATAATTGATTCATTGAAAGAAAAGTTCAAATCGGGAATATTTATCGTATATATAATAGCAGCCGCATTGCTGGTTTCGGGCAGTGTCGCTCTGACAAACAGTTATTTTAGGATTAAGGCAAAAGACATGCTAAATCGGATATTTCCCGATAAATTCAATTATTGTATATATTATGAAAACAATGTCCCATACTATGATGTAAATGATGTTGATTTTGTAAATGCTGACGTCAGAGAAGTACAGGTAGGTAATAACAAAAAATATCTTGTTAATCATTCAAGAGGCTTTGCGCTGGGATTTCCAAGAGATGCGGAGTTTGATTTTTCAACGGCTCAGGAGTATATCACTGTACGCTGTAAGGATATGACCGCAGTTGTTTCAAAGGAATATTCGACCTATGAAACGGCTTCGCAAACCAGGGCATATATTAAAGATTATTTGCATAAGTATCTTCTTGACGAAAGATACATGGAACAAAATAAAATAACACTCCATAAAGATGCAGTCGAAAAAATAGGGGACTTTTGGGTACAAATGGTTGCAATATCAAGAACGCCCGCGCCGGACAGCCCGATAAAATTGAATAGTTATATTTATTGCTATATATATACTGACAGCACCATGTTTTATCGTATAATGTTTAAAGTCCCTGAATATAATGATGAGGTTTTGGAAGAAGTATACAGAACCTTGTATTCTTTCAGCACAGATGTGCCGATTGTAGGCAAGTCCGATACTTTTACAGATTTCAAACCGGAGCTGCCTGATTTTTGGTCTGAAGAAACAAAAGAATTTTATGATAATCTTGTAAACGGCAAAGAATGTAAATGGGGAATATATACGCCGCATGCAATCGTAAACAATGATTTTTCGGAAGTTGAGAGATTGGAAGAGGAATTAGACTATAAATTTGACGGTATTCTTGAATACAGATATTATTTTGAAGATCTGCCTGTTGAAGGTATGAAAACAGCATGTGAAAATGGAAAAGTTGTTGAATTGACATTACAAACATCAACAGTCATGAATGGAGATCTGGACGGATATAATCCTGTTTTTGATATACTCGACGGCAGATACGACTACAGATTTGAGATCATGGCGCACCAGTTAAAGGAAGTAGGACATCCCATATTGTTTAGATTGAATAACGAAATGAATTCCGACTGGACAAGCTACGGTTCAAGTGCCTGCCTTGATGATCCGGAGCTTTATGTAATGCTTTGGAGAAAAATTTATAATATATTTAAAGAAGTGGGAGTGGATAATGCAATTTGGGTGTTTAATCCCAATGATGAAAGCTTTCCTCCGGCAGGATACAATTCATCAATGGCGTTTTATCCGGGTGATGAATATGTTCAGGTTTTCGGAGTTACAGGCTATAATACCGGAACTTATTATGATGAATTAAACGGCGAAAAATGGAAATCATTTAAGGAAATTTATGACAATATTATGGAAAAGCATCATCATGTTTATGACAAATTCCCATGGATAATAACAGAATTTGCATCAAGCTCAATAGGCGGAGACAAAGTCCAGTGGATAACCGATATGTTTGAACAAATGCATAATTATCCAAATATAAAAATGGCATTTTGGTTTAACAGCGTGGATATGGATACAAGAGAAGGATATGAATCGATTGTAGCAAGACCGTATATCTTGGATGAGACCCCGGAAACAACAAAAGCCTTTGCACAAGGTCTGAAAAAAGTAAAAGAAGCCGAAGGAAAATAATTTTTAAAATCCGTATGTAAAGAAATGCCATACGGATTTTAAAAAGCTTGTATTAAAGGGTCTTTTAAAATTTTGACTTATAATAGCATTAAATAAAAAAATCCTTTTAAAAATAGTTGAATTACTAAAAAATTTTCCCGAAACCTATGTTGACGTAATAATATTTTTATGATAAAATTAACGAATAAAGGATATGTGAATAAAATATATATCAAGTGTATGTATTTATTGATAAAAAAATAAAGATCAATTTTAATAAAATTGAAAGGGGGTGAACGGGATGGAGTTTGAAAAAATTAAAACTGTTATTGCAGAGCAACTGGGTGTTGACGAGTCAAAGATAACGCCAGATGCTTCATTTGCCGATGATTTGGGAGCAGATTCACTTGATGTTGTGGATTTGATTATGGGTTTGGAACAGGAATTTGATATGGAAATACCCGATGAGGATGCAGAGGGAATCGTTACGGTGGGAGATGCTGTTGAATACATTAAAAATGCAAGAGGTTAATGGTTAGGATATAAAATATATTTATGAAAAAAGAATTATTTATTAATATATTGCGGGATATTAAATTATCCATTGTCAGTATAACCTAAGCAAAGATGTTCCCCGCCGATTGCCGGCGGATTCCATATCAGTAATCAGTTAGAGTATAATCTCCCACCAAAACGCTGAGGGCTAACGCTCTTATTGCCGGCTGCAACGTTTTCATGCTCCATTTCAAACAAGCTTGATGGAGTGTTGCTCCGATTTAAATGTATTTATTTTCAGCGGAAGATAAAACTTCCGCTGAAAATATTGAAGGACGCGGTTTTATTATTCCTAATGTAAACCGTATAAGATATGATTGAGTTTATCGATTTGGAGAAAATTTATGGAAGAATTAGAAAATAAAATAGGATACATTTTTAAAAACAAAAAATATCTGAAAACAGCTTTAACCCATAGCTCATATGCAAACGAGCATAGATGCAAGAGCTATGAAAGACAAGAATTTTTGGGTGATTCGGTTTTAAGCATAATTGTAAGTGATTATTTGTTTGAGAATATGAAAACCGTAAATGAAGGGGATCTATCAAGAACAAGAGCGGCATTGGTATGTGAAGAATCTTTGGCAGAGCTTGCGCAAAAAATCGATATCGGAAAATTTATTTTGCTCGGCAACGGTGAAGAAAAAGCAGGAAGCAGAGAAAGAGCGTCAATTTTAGCTGATGTATTTGAAGCATTGCTTGCCGCAATTTATCTTGACAGCAATATTGAAAATGCAAGAAAATTTTTATTGCATATTATGAAAGATAAATTTGAGGATGCAGTCCATAATAAAACGGTCAAGGATTATAAAAGTACATTACAGGAAAATGTTCAGCATAGATTCCATGGAAAAACAAAAATAACATATATAACTGTTAAAGAAACAGGACCCGAACACTGCAAGCAATTTTATATCGATCTATTAATAAACGGCGTTGTTGTCGCATCAGGAATGGGTAAAACAAAAAAGGAAGCTGAACAGGAGGCGGCAAAGATTGCTTTGTCGGAAAAAAAATATGAAACATTATAATATCCCTATTTTTGTACCGCATAAGGGATGCCCTTTTGATTGTGTGTTTTGTAATCAAAAGCATATTACGGGAAGCAATGATGATATCAATGAAGAAAAAATAATAAATATTATTGAGGAGTATTTAAAAACGCTGCCGAAGCAAAACTGTATTATTGAAGCGGCATTTTTCGGCGGCAGTTTTACAGGTATTGATTTTGATATGCAGAGAAAGTTTTTAAGTACTGCTTATGAATATGTAAAAAACGGCAAGATTGACGGCATAAGGCTTTCAACACGTCCCGATTACATTAATGATACGATATTGGATCAATTAAAAAAATACGGTGTGACAACAATAGAACTCGGAGTTCAGAGCCTCGATGACGATGTTCTTGAAAGAAGCACAAGAGGTCATAAGGCAGATGTTGTGTATATTTCAGTAGAATTGATAAAAAAATACGGTTTTAATTTGGGCTTGCAAATGATGACCGGGCTTCCGGGTGACAATGATGAAAAGGCTTTGCAAACCGCGGATAAGATCATTATGATGAAGCCCGATTTTGTAAGGATATACCCTACTTTGGTGGTGAAGGATACATATCTTGAAAAAATGTATTTAAACGGTAAATACAAGCCTCAAAGGCTGGATGAGGCAGTTGATTTGTGTAAAAAATTATTATTAAAATTTAAAGAGGCCGATATTGATGTTATAAGGGTCTCATTGCAGACAACCGATGAAATTTCACCCGGGGGTTCAATTGTTGCCGGTCCATACGATGCGCAATTCAGAGAGCTGGTAGAATCACGGATCTATCTTGATAAGTTTTCTGTTGCCCTCGGCAGTTTTAAAGGAAAAGATGCCGTCATTTATGTTAATACAAAGGAAATTTCAAAGGCAACAGGCAGTAAAAAACAAAATATAAAGGATATATATGATAAATATAAAATAAAGGTAAAAATAAGGGGAACGGACAAAATAAAAAAAGGTGAATTTTATTTGTCGTATGGTGTGGAAAGCGAGGAAGCTGATTGTATTTAAAGAGATTGGAAATTGTAGGATTTAAATCCTTTGCCGATAAGACAGTCCTTGAATTCGGACAAGGAGTCACAGCGGTTGTAGGACCGAACGGAAGCGGAAAAAGCAATATATCGGATGCAATTCGCTGGGTTATGGGAGAAATGAGTGCAAAAACTCTCAGGGGTTCAAATATGCAGGATGTTATATTTGCCGGTACGCAAACAAGAAAACGGGTAAATTATGCTGAAGTAAGCCTTGTTCTTGATAATTCCGATAAAATGTTCCCCATTGATTATGAGAACATTGTTGTAACCCGTAAAGTATTTCGTTCCGGCGAAACCGTTTATCAAATAAATCATACCGACTGCCGTTTGAAGGATATTCATGAATTATTTATGGATACCGGGCTCGGACGTGACGGTTATTCCATGATAGGTCAAGGCAATGTTTCTCAGATACTGTCAACGAAAGCAGATGACAGAAGGTCTTTTTTTGAAGAAGCGGCAGGGGTTTCAAAATATAAGCATCGTAAAGATGAGGCATTGCGGAAACTTGTATCGGTAAATGAGAACTTAGTAAGAATAAACGATATAGTGACTGAGCTTGAAAGACAGCTCGGCCCTTTGGAAAATCAATCCAAAAAAGCAAGAAAATATGTAGAACTTTATGATGAGTATAAAGGCCTTGACGTAAGTATGAGTCTTGTTAATTTGAATAAAAATTCAGAGCTTTTAAAGGAAGCTCATGATCTGTATGAAAGTATTTCCGGGGAAATAGAGGATCTAAAATCAAAAGAAACAGAAATTGAAGCTCAAAGAAATGAATTGTATCTGAAAAACAGCAGACTTGAAGAGGAACAAACCGCAAAAAACAATGAACTCATTGATAATGAAGCAAAAAGCATGGTATGTGCAAACGATATTTCGATGGCACAAAACGATATAAAGAATAATGAGGCTTTTGAGGCAAGAATTGAGCGTGAAATAGAAGATATATTGAAAAAAAGTTCTGAAGCAAAAAAACAAATTGATGAATTGGCCGGATCAATACAAAATGATGAGAACGAAAAAGAATTATTAATGAATGATTTTAACCATATTCAAAAAAATAATTCGGAAATCTTTGATTCGCTTAATAGATGTAAAGAAGAGATCGAAAAATTAAGGTCGGATATAATTGAAAAAATGAATGAAATTGCTTCCGTAAAGGCTAAAATCAGCGGTACGGAGAATCTTCGTTCAAGCTTTTTGCAAAGACGCGAAGCCGTTGAAAAAGAGATAAGCTCTTATGATTCCGGTATGGAAAATACAAAAAAAGAGATAGAGGATGCAAAAAACACTATTGAAAACAAAAGCGAAAAAGCCGAATCTATGCGTTTAAGGGTTGATGCGCTCAATGAGCGGGTAAATAGGACAAGCTCCGAGCTGGAAGAAAACAAGCACAAATTGTCGACCGTACAGGTGGACTTAAATTCAAAAATTTCGCAAAAGAAATTATTGGAAAGTATGGAAAACGATTATGAAGGCTTTTCACGTGCGGTAAAAACGGTTATGACAGCACCGCAGTTGAAAAAATCAGCAATTTACGGAACGGTTTCGGGACTGATTGACGTCAAAAAGGAATATGTTACCGCATTGGAAATTGCTTTGGGCGGTGCAATGCAAAATATTGTTGTTGAAAGTGAAGAAGATGCAAAAGAAGCAATTGATTTTCTGAAAAATGCAAAAGCGGGCAGAGCCACATTTTTGCCGTTATCAGCAGTAACAGGCAGAGAACTTGACAATATAAAAGAAATTTCAAAATGCGACGGGTATATAGGAGTTGCATCCGAATTAGTAGAATATGATAAAAAATATCTTAATATCATAAAAAATCTGTTGGGACGTGTCGTGGTGACAGACAATATCGATCATGCGGTCGCAATTGCAAGAAAATTCAATTATCGCTTCAAGATAGTGACAATTGACGGAGAATTATTAAATCCCGGAGGTTCAATATCAGGCGGAAGCGTGAATAAAACAAGCGGTTTTTTATCGCGCTCAACGCAAATAAAAGGTCTTGCGGAAGAAATAACGATACTGACAGAGGAAATAAGAAAAATAACTCGTAAAAATACAGAGCTGGACGCCGATATTGAAAATGCCCGTGTGCAGCTTTCAAGCTATGTCCCGTTATTGAGAGAATATGAAAATGATATACTTGTTGCAAAAAATACTTTGGAGCATTTGCAGGGTGTACTTGAAAACAGCGGCAGCTCACAGAATATTCTTGAACAGGAGTTAAAACAGATCGAAACACAGCTTTCTTTATCTGCCGATGATATTGCAAAACAGATAAATGATAAGAGAGTACTCGAAAAAACGGTTGAGGAGCTAAATAACAAGATCAATGAAAAGGAAACGGAGCAGCAGCAGATAACCGATAAAAAAGACGCGCAAAACCAACTTTTAATGGATGAAACATTAAAATTAAGAACAATAGAAAAAGATATCGAATTGAAAAAAAATTCTATTGAAGAGCTTAATAATTTAATCGAAGAAAATGAAAAGATAAAGGACGATAAAGATAAAGAAAAAGAAAGATTAAAGGAGACAAATATAATATTAAAAGAGAAAATCGGGAATAAAAATAAAGAAATAGAAGAAATTAAGGATTTTTCTCAAAAGATTAAGTCGGAGATCGAAAAAATAGATAAGGAAAAAGCTGCGATTGTTGACGGACTGAAGGGAATAACAAATTCAAACAAGGATTTAACAGACAGGCTTTTAATATTGCAGCAGGAATTATCAAAAGCTGAGAGTAAACAAGCAAAATATGAATCCGACTCCGAAAGCATAATCAACAGGTTATGGGATGAATATGAATTGACGGTTACAACTGCCGAAGAAATCAAGCAGCCCATTGAAGATCCGGTACAATCACGTCAAAGGGTACTTGAATTAAAGGGAAAAATAAAAGCGTTGGGGAGTGTAAATGTAGATTCGATTGAAGAATATGTAAATACAAAGCAAAGATTTGATTTTTTGAGTGATCAGAAATCAGATCTTGAAAAATCGCAGGAGAATCTTAATAAGATAATATCTTCCATGCAAGAGCTTATGGAGGAACACTTTAAACAGCAATTTGAAGAAATAAACAAGGCATTCTCAAGAGTTTTTTGTGAATTATTCGGAGGAGGGCGAAGCAGACTGTATTTATCAAATCCAAATGATATTATGGAAAGCGGTATTGAAATTGAAGTGCAATTACCGGGCAAAGGCTTGCAGAATATAAACCTTTATTCCGGAGGGGAAAAATCATTTATTGCGATTGCGTTGCTTTTCGCGATCCTGGAGGTTAAACCTACGCCGTTTTGTTTTCTGGATGAAATTGACGCAGCCCTTGATGATGTTAATGTTTCGCGTTTTGCGACATATTTAAAGAATTATATGAATTCCACTCAATTTATTGTTATTACTCACAGAAGAGGTACAATGGAAGCGGCAAATGTTATGTATGGAGTTACAATGCAGGAAAAGGGTGTATCTAAATTGTTATCGCTTAAGATTGACGATGTTGATGATGAAATGCTGAAATAGATATTGGTCAATCATATTTTATTGAAAGGAAGTACTTTATGGGATTTTTTGACAAATTAAAACAAAGTCTTGCAAAAACAAGAAATACTCTTTCGCAGCAGGTCGACAATGTATTTAAGGTTTTCGTAAAAGTAGATGAAGAGTTTTTTGAGGAGCTTGAAGATGCATTGATATTATCCGATCTGGGGGTGGAAACAACAGAATATATTATTAAAGAATTGCGGGACAGGACAAGGTCAAAAAGATTGACTGACGGAAATGATGTTAAAGAAGAATTAAAAAACATAATAGTGGAAATATTAACAAAGCAGGATAATTCCATGAACATCGATTCAAAACCTTCCGTTATACTTGTAATAGGAGTTAACGGGGTCGGAAAAACCACATCCATTGGAAAATTGGCGGCATACTATAAAGCCCGGGGGAAAAAGGTTTTGCTTGCAGCCGCCGATACGTTCAGAGCCGCTGCAATTGATCAGCTTTGTGTGTGGGCCGATAGGTGCGGCTGTGAAATTATCAAGCATGCCGAAAACAGTGATCCGGCTGCGGTAGTATTTGACGGATGCAATGCCGCAAAGGCGAGAAATGCCGATATTTTGATTTGTGATACAGCCGGAAGACTCCATAACAAGAAAAATCTTATGGCGGAACTTAATAAAATATCAAGAGTTATTGACAGAGAATTACCCGGGATATCAAAGGAAATATTGCTTGTACTTGATGCATCGACCGGTCAAAACGCGTTGTCGCAGGCAAAGTTATTCGGAGAAGCAGCAGAAATTTCCGGAATAATTTTAACAAAGCTTGACGGAACCGCAAAGGGAGGAATAGTTGTTGCCATTTCAAAGGAACAGCATATTCCTGTAAAATTTGTAGGCGTGGGCGAAAAAATCGATGATATTCAGGAGTTCAATCCGCAGGATTTTGCAAGAGCATTGTTTGAAACAGAGAATGAAGACAATGCTGATAATCAAAAGGAGTCTGATGAATAATGGTAAAACACATAGTTACATGGAAATTAAAAAATGAAAATAAAAGTGAAAATGCCGTGAAAATCAAAGAATTGTTGAAAGAGCTTAAGTCAAAGATTAATTACATTAAAGAACTTGAAGTAGGAATAAATGAAAACGGAGGGGAATATGACATTATATTAATAACGTCATTTAATGATTATGATGATCTAAAAAGCTACGACATTAACGAAGATCATTGTAAAGTAAAGGATTTTATAAAAAACTGCGTTATTTCCAGAGTTGCAATAGACTATACTGTATAATGGAGTCTGTGAAAGAAAGTTTTGAAAAATATTTCACACAAAAACTCCCCAAAACAGCTGAAATTAAGCTGTGCTTCGGGAGTTTTTGGGGTTGGGGGTGCGGACATATTCTTGGACTGTTTTATGCTATTAATCCAAGACTATGCCTGTACTCTACAGGGCTCATATACCCCAACGATTGCTTGATTCGTTTCGTATTATACCACTCGATATAGCTG
>CALXWJ010000076.1 GCA_944392335.1 uncultured Clostridia bacterium | reverse complement strand
GAAGATAATTGTAGGATTTTATCTGAAAATGGGCAGAAATCATTGAATATGTTCAGAAAAATAGCCTTAGCATTTCATAAAAATTACAAAGAGCAAACAGGTCATAAGAAATCTATCAAAAAATATACGCTTTCCTGTTTGCTCAATAATGATAATCTTTTGGATGTAAGCAAACTGTAATAATCAATGAAATTTCCGTGCAAAACCATCCGAAAGTCTTGACACAAGCGGTTTTTTATGATACAATTTTAATGTATTTTTGCGGTAAGGGGTTGACAAATGAATGAATTTATGCAATAATTCTGCATATATACGGGATAGCTATACTCGTTCGGAAATGGTTTGTCATCAAATAGAGGAAATAAAACGCCAGGCGTTGTGCATTTTTGTACAATGCGTGACGTTTTTCATTTATATAAAAAATGCCGGAAAAGATAGAACGGTCTTTGCGGATAGACATAATAGTTATACTTTTTTAAGGAAACAAGGTTACTTTAACATGGAAGGGGGATTGGGGAATGAATGTTATAATATGTGATGATCAAAAGGACGAGCTTGAACATATGAAGCAAATCGTGTCGGAATATGCTGATGCACATTCGGAGCTTTTTATGAAAATCAAATGTTTCTCCAATCCCTTCGATTTGTTGGACGATATAAATGTAAGCGGCGCGCCGGATATCGCACTTTTGGATATTTGTATGCCCGGTATTCTGGGAACAGAGATTGTCCAGGAAATTAGAAGCAGGGGTGAAGACATCACAGATATTATCTTTTTGACTACAAGCTCTGATTTCGCGGTAGAAGCGTTCGCTTTGCATGTTAATGACTATTTGACAAAGCCATACACAAAAGAGAGACTGACAGACACCCTTGACAGAGTAATTGAAAAAAGACGCAGGCGTTTATGTGTCCCTATTACAAGTGGTAAGGAAATACATCTCATTGATTTGTATCAGGTTATGTACATAGAATCAAAAAATCATGATGCTCACATATATTTAAAATCGGGCAAAAATATAAAAACGCACACAGCACTTACGAAGCTTAAAAATCTGTTTTTAGATGTCAACGGTTTTATGACGGTAGGCGCTTCGTATATCATCAATTTGCGCTGTGTTCAAAGTGTTCTGCAAACTACAATCCTTATGGAAAACGGAGAAAGCATACCCGTTCCGAGGCGGCTCAGGAGCGAGCTGAAGAAGCAATATTTTGATTTTTACATAAAGGAGGCAACGGGAAAATGATTTATATCCTCGCAGCTATCGCTATCGTATTAACGCACACGGTTTGTTTTGCCGCAATGACCGAAAGAAAATACTCCGCCCGGAAAACAGCGCTGATTTATTCTCTGTTTTGCGTTATATTTGTGGGAGCGGCAATCGTTATTTACTCCTTGCTTTGGGAGCGGATCGATTTCGACAGGATAGTAACTTTATATTATTTCATCACACTTGTGATCAGCTTTTGCGTGTTTATGTATGCTTCGGCAGACCCTGCCTGTAAAAAAATATTTCTATTTATCAGCTATTCCAATATATTCACTATTTTCTTATATATCTCCTCTATATTGTGCAATGTCGTTTTTCCAGATTTTCCCGAAAACGCTACGGTTTATGCAAGAAATAGTATAAGAACCGTCCTTTATATTCCGGCGATATGGATTTATCTAAGGTTTCTGCGTCCATACATAAGAGAATTGCCGGGCAGGCAGAAAAAGACATGGTACTCTCTGTCTTTGGTTTCTTTGTTGTTTTTGATTGTTTTCATTGCGTTTCTGACAAACTTTTCGCACATTGAACAATATACATTGCTTTTTGCCATCGCGTTCCTGCTCTATTGTTCCGTGCTGTGGATTATTTTCGGGACGCTTCAGTTTATGCTCCAGAAAAACAAAACGGAACTGATTGTCCAAAGCACAAAGTACCTGAACCAACAGCTTGAAAACGCAAAAGAGAACGAAATGGTCGCGAAAACGATCCGCCATGATTTCAGACATCACAATCAAAATATTGAAGTCATGTTGAAAAAAGGGGAAACACAAGAAGCCCTCCGGTATTTGGAGCAGTATAACGAAAGTCTGGAAGCGGCTAACTCAAGGGAATTTTGCCCGAATGTTACGGTAAACGCTATTTTAAACAGTTTTTATACCAAGGCGCATAATGAGGGGATTTCGGTTTCTATTACGGCTGATGTACAAAAGGAAACACCAATATCCGATATGGACTTTGTTGCCATATTGTCCAATCTTTTAGAAAATGCAATCAATGGCTGCAAAAAGTGTTATTCCGGCGGCGAGATAAAGGTTCATATCCGCACCGTAGCTGATAAAATCGTTATCGTATGCAGTAATCCCTGCGAGGCGGACCTCCCCATAGAGAATCATATGCTAAAGAACAGTGGCGTTGGCATAGACAGTATTGTTATGGCTACAAGAAAATATGATGGCGATATTCGCTATAGCCTGGAGGACGGGGTGCTGACCGCTTGCGTCATACTGACGCCTTAAATGAAATACGATGACCAATTACGTTTTAAAAACGACCAATTACGACCAAAACCATCCGAAAGGGTGGTTTTTTTATATGATATAGATAGAGCTGTTCGGAGGTGAAAAAGGTGTTCTTTAAAAAGAAAAGCGTGACTTTTGACAAAGCGGCAAAATTTAATTATGAGCTGGATACAAATGAAACATTAAAAGAGACGCTCTTAAAGCTTTCTTTGAGCCGCAATAAAATGAAAAAGGAAGAATATCTGTCCGAACTTTTGCGTTTGTTCCGCAAGGAAGGCTTGGATCTCACACTAAAAGAATTAGATATGCTGCTTCTTTTGCGCAGCAAGACAGATCAGCTATTGTTGGAAAACGCCGACGCAGATGAAAGGAAACATTTTTAAGTGTAATAGATTGGAGTAACGATTTATGAAGGGTATTATTTTAGCCGGTGGTTCGGGAACACGTTTGTATCCGGCAACAAAAGCGATTGTAAAGCAGCTGCTTCCGATCTATGATAAACCGATGATTTACTACCCGCTGTCTGTCCTTATGCTTGCCGATATACGGGAAGTTTTAATCATTTCTACAGCAGAAGACTTGCCGGCGTTTAAGAGGCTTTTCGGTGACGGCAGTAAATTGGGAATGAACATTTCTTATCAACAGCAAGAAGCCCCAAGGGGGTTGGCAGAGGCGTTTATCATTGGAGAAAGCTTTATCGGCAATGACAGCGTTTGTCTTGTTTTGGGGGATAATTTGTTTTACGGTCAAAGCTTCACAGAAATTTTGAGAAAAGTTGCAGCAAAACCGGACGGAGCAACGGTTTTCGGATATCCCGTAAAAAATCCGAGGGACTTTGGCATATGCGTATTTGACGATGAGGGCAAGGTGATCTCCATTGAAGAAAAACCAACAGCTCCAAAATCCAATTATGCCGTGCCCGGGCTATATTTTTACGATAACAATGTTGTAGGGATCGCAAAGGGCATCAAGCCGTCGCAGCGCGGCGAGCTTGAAATAACTGACGTCAATAATGAGTACATAAAAATGAACAAGCTCCGCATACAGCTCTTGGGAAGAGGCATGGCATGGTTTGATACAGGCAGCCCGTCTGCTCTCCAGAGTGCGAGAGCATTTGTTGAAATGATACAAAACCGTCAGGGAAACTATATATCCTGTATTGAAGAAATCGCGTGGAGGCACGGATTTATCACAAGCGAACAGCTAAGGCGGCTTGGAAGCGAACTTAAAAGCTGCGAGTACGGACAATATATTTTGAATTTGGTGGGTGAAAAAATATGAAATTTTTAATTACAGGAGGCGCCGGCTTTATCGGCTCGAATTTCATCGGCTATATATTGAAAAATTATACCGATGACAGCGTTGTTTGCCTGGATAAGCTTACATATGCGGGAAATTACGATAATATAGCCGGGTTTTGCGGCAATAAAAATTTTACCTTCATCCAAGAGGATATATGCAACAGAGAAGCGGTGTTTAAGCTATTGAAAAAATATCCGATCGATTGCATTGTGAACTTTGCGGCAGAGAGCCATGTGGACCGATCGCTTGAAACGCCGGATATTTTTTTAAAAACAAATATAATAGGTACAGGCGTGCTGCTTGACGCTGCCAATGAATTCGGCATAAAGCGTTTTCATCAGATTTCAACAGACGAGGTTTACGGGGATCTGCCGCTTGACAAACCTGAGCTTCAATTTGATGAAGCATGGAAGCTAAATCCCTCCAGTCCCTATTCTGTTTCAAAGGCGGCGGCGGATATGCTTGTTATGTCGTATTACAGGACGTTTGCAACGCCTGTCACCATATCGCGCTGTTCGAACAATTACGGCCCATACCAGTTCCCCGAAAAGCTGATCCCGCTGATGATCTGCAGGGCGCGGGACGGTCTTCCCCTTCCTGTTTACGGCGACGGGATGAATGTGCGGGACTGGATCCATGTAAACGACCATTGCCGGGCTGTGGACAGGATTATCCGCCGCGGCAGGGCTGGTGAGATCTATAATGTGGGCGGCGGCAACGAGGTGTCTAATCTGGAGCTTGTGAAGCTGCTTTTAAAGCTGATGGGCAAAGACAAAAGCCTTATCACCTTTGTCCCCGACCGCAAAGGGCATGACAGGCGGTACGCCGTCTGCTCCGATAAGATAAAACGCGAGCTTGGCTGGCAGCCGAAAATCGATTTTAAACAGGGAATTGCCGATACCGTCTCATGGTATCAGAAAAATACCGGATGGATCGACAGGATCCAATCCGGCGAATATAGAAAAATGAAGGAGCTGAAATTATGAAAAAAAAATTTTTATCTATTCTTTTGTGTATGTGCATGATAGCGGTGATGTTACCGTCAGCGGCATTTGCGGCTGAAAATATCGTTGCAACGGACAGTAACGGCAATACGTATACTAGCTTGGCAGACGCGGTGGAAGCCGCAGCTGTCGGCAGTACAATCACACTTAACGCAGACGATACAGCACGGCAAAGTATTGAAATTGCCAAAGACCTCACCATAAATATCAACGGCTATAATCTTCCAAAAACTGTTTTTGCCATAACAGCAGGGCATGTTAATCTCAGTGACAGTAAAGGGACCGGTTCAATAAACAGCGACCGGGCTGTCGGCTTTAATGTTGAAGACCTTGATCTTGACGCAGGATTTTCAATCCGCCGCAGAGTGACCGCGACGGTGATTGCATCCGGAAGCGCCAAGGTATCCTTGAACAATATTACGATTTATTCTGACGGCGGCAGCGACTTAACGAAATGTGTATATTTAGGCGGCAGTCAAGAGGAGGGCACGTCTCTTACTATCAATAATGCCAATTTGCTGGCAGTGGCTGAAGCCGGCTGTGACAGCCTGTACTTCTATAATGACGAAGGCTCGACGCTGACGATAAACTCTATGTTTGCTTCAGGTATTTTATCAGTCAATCAATATCCCGATACAACAAAGCTGATCATAAAAAATGCCAATATTGACTCCCCAAGAGGCGCTTTATGGGTAGAATCAGGATCGTCGGGAAGCAGTACAAGCGGATTTATCAGAACAGAGGAAGACGCATCACGTTTTCTCAGTGCGGGAAGCTATTTTATCATTCCTGAGGGCGAAGAATTTGATTACAGAAAAATTGTGGTAGGCAGTGATTTGTTTGTATCTGAAGGATTTACGGCTCCCGAAAACGGCAGCGATGATCCCAACGCGCCTGCCGAGGTTACATTACAAGACGGGGAAGTTGAGCTGGAGGCACAGGTAATCGGCGGAAACGGCGGTGAAAAGGCATATGAATGGTCAAATGAAGACGGGGTTATAGAGAGTGAATCAGACAGTACCTATACGGCGACAGAATCCGGCGATTACTCGGTAACAGTTACCGAGCCGGGAACCGAAAATGAAATTACGCTTTACTGGAAAGTAAAGGCAATCTATACTATCACAGCAGTCGCAGGTGCAGGAGGAACCGTTTCCGGCGGCGGCGAGGTCGAAGAGGGCGGCAGCGTAACGCTTACGGCAACAGCCGATGAGGGCTATACCTTTGAAGGCTGGTACGAGGGCGAAGAAAAGGTCTGCGATACTGCGGAATTTATTGTTGACAATGTAACGGAAAGCAAGACATATACGGCAAGATTTACAGAAAATCAACCGGAGCCTGAACCCGAACCTGAGCCCGAGCCAGAACCTACACCTGAGCCTACGCCTGACCCGGGGCCCATTGAACCGTCAGGCTTTGACTTTACCTCTTTGAGGACGCTCAGAACACAGGATATTACGGTAAACCATGAGACAAAGACCATTGACATCGATGCGGCTGTAGATACTGATTTTATCACAGTGTTTGTACACCAGCTTGACGTGATCCCGGGCGGAACCTTTAGGATGGCAAGCTATAAAGGTAATAAAGTAGTTTATGACAGCGCGGGCAGCTATCGGATCTATTTCCTGTCCAACCCAACCGTCAGCGTGCTGGCAAACATTACCATTGGAGATCAGACCGAGCAGTATACTGTGAATGTCAATTTCGACATGTCGAAAGCTGGCTTTAATTTTACCTCCCTGCGCGGAGAAAATATGGCGGACATAGCGGTAGATCATGAAACAAAAACCATTGATATTCAAGCGACAGACACCGCCGAAACGATTATTTTATATGTAAGCCAGCATGACGCTATCTACGGCGGTACGCTGAGAATGGCAAGCTATCTCGGAAACAAGGTAACTTACGCGGCAAACGGCGTATATACCATTTATTCAAACGGAAAAGAAAATGTTTCGGTTAAAACAAACATTACAATCAACGGCGTTACAGAGCAATACATGATTAATATTACCTTCCCTGCCGCCGCGCCGGACTTTAGCTTCAGCACCCTTGCGGGAGGCGGCATAAAATCTGTCGCGGTTGACCACGAAGCGAGAACGATCGTTATTGACGCGGCGGATGACGCCATCGCCATCACCCTTCCCATCGATCAAAGCGATGCGATTTCTAACGGTACGCTGAGAATGGCAAGCTATATGGGAAATAAGGTAGTCCTGGATGCGGATACAAGGATTTATACAGTATACCTGCGTGACGCCTCAACCATTAATGTCAAGGTCAATATCACTATCAGCGGAGAAACAAGGGAATATCTTGTTACCGTCAACTTCCCTGACATTGAATGGGGGTTTGATACGGTTAAAGCGGAACAGGTAAAGAGTGTCACCATCGACCATGAGCAGCAGGTTATCAATATGGAAGTGGAAGAAGGCTATGACAATATCCTGCTTTATATCGACCAGACCGCCAATGCGGGACTGCCCGGACAGATCTGGATGAAGAGCTATAACGGCAACGACGTTGTATATCATTCCGATGACAGGACTTATACCATTAGCAAGGAAGATAAAGACTCTATTACCGTTGCGGTAAAGATCACTATATTGGGAGAAACAAGATATTACGATATTAATATCAATTTCGCGTCTTCCGAAGAGTAAATTTCTTTGCGGCATTCCGTAAGGAATGCCGCAATCAAAGCGCATAAATACACTATTTATGCGCTTTGATTGCAAAAAGACAATAACAGCAATAGGAGGAGCCATTCATGGCAAGAGTAAATATTTGCGGTTCGATATTTTTTAGGGTTTTGCTGTCAACGGCAACTTGCCTGGCAGCTTTTTCCACAATGGCTGCCGCCGAAGAATTTGAGGCGGAAAGTGCCGGTATGGTTGAGGGGATCACGGTCGCGGACGGTTATTTCCTCAATGATTTTGCCCCGGACGTCTATTATTATGATGTATACATGTCATCCTTTACCTATAACCTGTCTGTTTCTCTCGACCTTACAGACCCAAGGTTTGAATATACCGTCAGCGGCGATGATACTATTACCGCGGACAGCGATTCGGAAAACGTTGTGACCGTTTCGGTATATGATCCGCTGGGCGAATATGAAAGCGTTGAATATTACCTTAATATTTATGTGGGGCTGGACTCCATTGAAAATGTCCCATGGACGGGTCTTTCTTATCTTGATGTGGAAAACGGTATATTTTCCCCGCAGTTCAGCAGGTACAGGATTACATATTACGCGATTTTGGAAAACAATATTGACAGCTTTGACGCGGCGGGCGTTAATTACAGGGCGATAAATTTAGACGCTTCCATTGAGGTGAATTGCCGTGATGAGCTGAATGAAGACGGTACAATCCCTGAAGGGAAACGGGTGGAATACGCCATCAAGGTAACGGAAAACGACGGCCGGAGCAAAACATATTATCTCAATCTTTACAGGAAGGCACAGATGACTTCATCCATCAGCGATACCGCGGTCCTTTCAAATATTAGAATAAACGGCGGCGCGGTTGAGGTGGCAGGTTTTGCCGGGCATAAGTCCTATTACGACGTCACCGTGCCCCAAACGGTAACCAATTTGGACATTCAGGCATATCCGGTAGACCGGAGCGATTTGGTGCAGGTGATCGGGCCCGTTTCCATGAACGAGGATGAGCCTATTTTCATAAACATCCTTGTTACCTCCCCCAGCGAAGAAACATACAGCATTTATACGCTGAGGCTTTCGTACGACAGCTTTATCTATACCGAAAAGTATTCAACATTCCAGCTGCTTGCATACCTCCTTTTGACAGGCGTCGGGTTATTTGTTATCGGCTTTTTCACAGCATTGTATATAAGCCGCAGGAAGAAGCCCGATACAGAGAAGCTACCCGATCTGCCCGACGCTGAAAGAGAGGTGACAAATGTTGAAAACCTACCGATGGCTTAGAGGATCATCAAATGATTTTTATTATAAGGAAAACAAAAAGGCACATTTAAGATTGATATTTTGGCTGTCTGTTTTGTTTAACGCGCTGTTTTTCGCGGCGGCAATGGCACATAATCCTCCCGCGTGGTATACAAACGATGATTTTCGCATGATGACCATTGTATCCGGCGCATATACGGGGACGCCAAGCCCGGACATTGTGTTTATGCGTTACCCCATCGGGCTGCTGTTATCATCGCTGTACACCCTGACAACGGCTGTCCCGTGGTACGGGATTTTTACCATGCTGTGTATGTACATTCCAAGCTGCATCTTCTGCTACTGCATTGTAAAAAAAGCGTATGAAAAAAACTATACCCTGTTTGGGATATTTCTGTATTTTATGCTGTTTATGCTGTTTATACAAAAATATATATGTCTTCCCCAGTTCACACTGACCTCGGCATTTATGGGCGTCGGCTCATTGGCGCTCTTATATGAAATGCCGGAAAAGAAAAATATAAAACATATTGTATTGGCGGTGTTGTGCGCGGTCGTCTCTTTTTCGGTGCGTTCCAAAGCGTTTTACCTGCTTCTGCCCGCGATATTTTTGGTGATTTTAGTACGTATTTTGAGGGACGGCAGAAATTACAGAAAGTATCTCATCTGGGGCGCTTCGGCTTTTGTTCTGTGCCTTGCTGTGCTTTTCGTGGATAATGCGGCGTGGAGCCGTTCGGAATACGCGGAATTTAAGGCGTTTAAAGAAGTGCGCTCCGAGGTATACGACTATGAATCTATTCCGGGATATTACGACAACATGCCGTTTTATGTGTCAAACGGGATCAGTGAAGTGACTTACCGGGCCATATCGGGAAGATTTTTAGATATGGACGCTACTGTAAACACAGAAAACCTGACAAAAATTGCCGACTATATCAATCAAATCCGGACAGAGGCAGACGGAATCGTGCAAAGGATCTGCACGGCGTTTCAGAACGGTCTTTCCAGATGGTACTTTTCAAGCGATGAAACAATCAAATATTGCGCAATTTTTGTAACCGTCTTGCTGTTCATATGTATTGCCCTTTCAATAAAAAAACGAAAGCCGGAAATTATTTTTCCCGCTCTTGTCGCGGGCATGCTGATAGAAATCACTTATCTTGAATTCAACGGCAGGGTTATGGCACGGCTTGTGGATTTGATGCTTTTGGCTATGGCCGTAACAGGATGCCTGACACTTACGGAAATAATAGATAAAAGAACGGTATCGTTAAATGAACTGATAGGCTGGATGAAATCGGACAAGGCGCGGGGGATATCCTTTGTGATCGCTGCCTGTGCCGTCTCTGTTTTTATTACGGCAGGAATTTGTAATATGCAAAACGACCTGGACAATAAATCGGTTTCCTTAAGGGAAACGACAAATTCAAAGCTGGAAGCGCTTATGAAATATACAAAAAACTATCCCGACGCGTTTTTCTTTTACGATACTTACGATTTTATTTCATGCACCGGCTATGTCTTTACGACATATGACGGGATATTAAACAGCGAATCGACCGGCTCATGGACGTCCCATGCGCCGGGCTACTATGAAAGAAATCAAAAATTCGGGTTTACAACAGCTATCGAAGGGCTGACAAGCAAAAATGCTGAGGTCTATTTCATAACGACCACAGCTCCCAAAATGGGTATAACCAAAACGCTTAAGGACGTTTATAACAAAAAACTTATTGAGGTTGATAAAATACAAACCGCAAAGGATGTGCTTTATGTATATATGGTGATAGATGATGAGTAAAATAAAAATTTCAATCGTTATTCCCTGCTACTATGCAGAAAAATCAATTGCCGGCGTAGTTTTGGAAACGGCATTGGAGCTTGATAAATATGATAAATATACCTATGAATTTATCCTTGTAAACGACGGCTCACAGGATGCTACGTTTTCTGAGATACAACGGCTTTCGCTGAAATTCCCGTTTGTTACCGGAGTAGATTTGGCGAAAAACTGCGGACAGCACAATGCAATTCTTGCCGGGATGAAATACGCGAACGGGGATTACATACTGGGAATGGATGATGATTTTCAGACCCACCCGTCGCAGATACACAAGCTGATCGAAAAGCTTGAGGAGGGCTATGACATTGTCTATGGCAGGTTTCCCAGAAGGCATCACGGCCTTGTCAGGAACTTGGAAAGCAGGCTGAGCCATTTGTCCGTTTGCTATCTTTTAAATAAACCGAAGGACCTGATGGCATGCCCGATGTACATAATACGCCGCTTTGTCAGGGATGAAGTGATAAAAAGCGAAAGCAGCTTTACAAATCTGCAAGGGCTGTTTTTGAGGACTTCCTCTAAGATCGCTAACGCGGATATAGAGCATTTTGACAGAAGGTATGGAAAAAGCGGCTACACCCTAAAAAAGCTCATGCGGCTGTGGTCTTCCCTTTTAAACTATTCTATGAAGCCTATGCGGCTGATCTTGGGTTTAGGATTGTTCTTTTTTATCGCCGGGCTATTGTATTTACTGATTGCCGTTTTGTCGGGAGCCGGATTTGAACACAAGGCGTATGCTGAAATCATAGCTTTTTCAGGTGTAATTGTATCGGCCGTCGGTATGGTCGGGGAATACGTGCTCCGCATGTTTATGGCTGTTACAAAAGAGCCGCAGTATGTAATACGGCGGGATACAAGAAATAAGGATAATACCTCTTTTGATGAGGAAAAATATGGGCATACGGCAAGCGGTGTCAAAATATCAGGCTTTTTTGCCGAAGAAAAAACTGGAGATGTTGTTCATGAAAAAGAAACTGCTTATTCTGGGCGCGGGTAACGCTCAGATCGACTTGATTGAATACGCGAAGGACGCGGGCTTTGAAATATACGGATGCAGCTATACAAATACCGATAAAGGCATCCCTCTGTTAGACCACTTTGCCATGATCGATATAACGGACGCCGGGAAAATCGAAAAATATGTCATGGAAAACCGGATTGATTATATCTATTCTGTGGGAAGCGATATTGCTGTCCCGACCATATGCGAGGTCGCGGAGAAAACGGGAAAATTTCATTTTGTATCAAGCCGCACAGCACAGCTTTGCTGCAATAAGCATTTAATGCGGGAGGCTTTCGGACAGGACAGCCGGTTTCACGTTCCGTATATGGTTTGCAAAACACTTTCTGAGGCTAAAAAGGCTTCCTTTTTTCCGATGATCATGAAGCCTGTAGATTCCCAGGGTCAAAGAGGCGTCTACCGCGTGGATAATTTTTCGCAAGTGTCAGAACATTTTGACAGCGCGATGAGCTTTTCAAAAAGCGGGCAGATAATTCTTGAAAAGTATATATCCGGCAGAGAGGTATCGGTCAATGCCTACATAAAAGACGGTGAAGTGATTTTTTCAATGCTCTCCGACCGGGAATCCTTTTCCGAGCTGCCCGGCGGGATTATCAAGGCGCACCACCTCCCCTCCGTTTTTGAAAATACAAAAACGCATACGGAAATTACAGAGCTTGTGGCAGAAGCGGTAAAAAAGCTTGGGATCGATAACGGCCCCGCGTACTTTCAGATCAAAGTCTGTGACGGGCGCCCGTACCTGATTGAGGTGACGCCGCGCCTTGACGGCTGCCATATGTGGAGGCTGATAAAAGAATACTGCGGAATAGACCTTCTTGAAATGACAATGTCGCATATGCTGGGAAATGACATACGGGCGGGAGCGTATAATGTAAGCAGCATCCCATTTCACACAGAATTTTTCTGCGAACCCCCGGAAACAGTTTTCCATGCGGAAAAATATGAAAACCGGACAGGCGTATACAAAAGGCTTTATTACGAAACAGGCGATACGGTAAAAAGAATGAACGGATATATGGAAAAATGCGGCTACCGTATTTTCATGTCACCGAAAAAAATCGGTCTTGTCGGCGGCAGCGGTTTTATAGGAAAAAATTTCAAGAAATTGTTTGAAGATAAAGCAGAGATCAAGGACATTTCAAGGAAAAATCAGGCTGTCAGCCAATATTCGAAAGAGCAGCTGGAGCAGGCGTTTGCGGGATGTGACAGTATTGTTATTATGGCCGCAAAAAAAGTAGATCCAAAAGAAAAACAGTCTCTGATGCTCTATGAGGATAATGTAAGGATCGTGGAAAATACGCTTATTGCCTGCAATAAATTGGGAATAAAAAACATAGTGTATCTTTCTTCAAGATGCGTCTATGCCGCCGCGCAGAAAACACCGATTGCCG
Source organism: uncultured Clostridia bacterium (assembly GCA_944392335.1). Lineage (GTDB taxonomy): Bacteria > Bacillota > Clostridia > UBA1381 > UBA1381 > RGIG1988. Next base: position 3,233 of record CALXWJ010000076.1, on the reverse strand, counting down.
AGGGCGGAGAGATCCGTCCAATAAATTACTACGGGATCTCAAAATACGCCGGGGAACTGCTTTGCGGGTATTACAACCGTACATACAACACAAATATAAAAATTCTCAGGCTTTCCCAGGTTATAGGGAATGATAAAAACGGGTATATGATAGACCGTTTTATGGAAAACGCGGAAAAGGGACAACCACTGACGGTGTATGGAAAGTCGGTGGGCCGACGTGACTATATCTATGTAAAGGACGCCTGCCGCGCGATATGGGCATCGCTTTATAAATACGATATATGCGGCGTATATAACATTGGGTCAGGCGTCGGCACAACAAGCCTTGAGCTTGCAAAAGCAGTTATTAACGGATTTAATTCGTCATCGAGGATTGAAATGCTAACAAAAAAGCAGGAGGATACTTCCATAAGCTATCTTGATATGAGAAAGGCGAAAGAAGAGCTTGGATTTTCCTGCGAATACAGCCCGGCAGAGGCTTTTTATGATCTGAAAAAGGAAAGGGGTCAATATAGTACAGATGAATATACCATTTAATATACCGCCGGTGGTCGGAACAGAGCTTGAATATATAAAAGATGCTGTTAAAAGACGCAAGCTGTGCGGAGATAATCATTATACAAAGCTATGCAGCAAGCTGATTGAGGAAAAATATCATGCGCAAAAGGCATTGCTTACGCCATCATGTACGCACGCTCTGGAATCGGCGGCAATATTATGCGATATCAAGCCGGGCGATGAAGTTATCATGCCGTCGTTTACTTTTGTGTCAACGGCGAACGCCTTTTTCTTAAGAGGCGCCAAAATCAAATTTGTCGATATACGTCCCGACACGCAAAATATCGATGAACAGCTTATTGAAAAAGCCATTACTGATAAAACAAAAGCAATTGTCCCTGTCCACTATGCCGGAGTATCATGCGAAATGGATACGATTATGGAGCTTGCGGAGCAATGCTCCCTAAAGGTGGTCGAGGATGCGGCACAGGGCGTAAATGCTTTTTACAAAGGAAAAGCCCTGGGGACAATCGGCAATTTCGGCTGTTACAGCTTTCATGAAACGAAAAATTATACAATGGGCGAAGGGGGCGCGCTGATCGTCAATTCAAAGGACGATTGCTTAAGAGCCGAAATCGTTCGGGAAAAAGGTACAAACCGGGCTGAATTCCTGCTTGGCATGGTTGACAAATATACATGGGTGAGCGAAGGCTCGTCTTATCTGCCAAGCGAGCTGGGAGCGGCTTATCTTTATGCCCAGCTGCTTGAGGCTGACAATATCAATGAAATGCGGCTTTCCCGGTATAATCAATACTATTCGGCTTTAAAGGAGCTTGAAAACAAAGAAAAGCTTACACTGCCCTTTGTTCCGGCAGGCTGTGTGCATAATGCGCATATGTTTTACATAAAAGTACGTGATATAAGAGAACGGACAGAGCTCATCAACTATTTGAAGGGTAATGGGATTTTGAGCGTATTTCATTATGTTCCCCTTCACACTTCGCCCCAGGGCAAAAAGTGCGGTGAATTCGTCGGAAAGGATCGATATACGACCGATACGGCGGACCGCTTGCTCCGGCTCCCTATGTATAAAGACCTGAAAGCTGAGGAGGTTGATTATGTGTGTGAACAAATTTATTCCTTTTACCGGGAAAGATAATATGAAACCGGCTGCAAGTCCCAAAAGGTTCCTGCTTTTGCATTTTAATATTATGCTGTTTTCCGTAACCGGTATTTTTTCCAAGCTTGCGGCAAACAGTATCAATGAAGTTGGTTTATTCCATATAAATACAGTTATCTTTGCAGGGCTTATGCTTTTGAACTGTGCTGTCTATGCTTTGTTCTGGCAGCAAAATCTGAAACATTTTGATGTAAATGTTGCATATGCGCACAGGTCAGTATATAACGTCTGGAGCTTATTATGGGCTGTGCTGGTTTTTTCAGAAAAATTGACCGTAGGGAATATAATAGGAACTGTACTTATTATTGCAGGGATATTGGTGATGCAAAGTGAATAATTCTTTATTTTATATATTGATGCTTGTCAGTGCGTTCATCACGGCAGCATCCCAGATATTATTAAAAAAAAGCGCAAACAGGCAGCATAAGCGCATCCTTTTTGAATACCTGAATCCTTATGTCATTATATCGTATATATGCTATATTGGTGTTTTGGCGCTTAACGTATTTATATATACAAAAATCGATTACAGGTTTGGCGTTATCATTAATTCGCTGTCTATGGTGTTTATTATGATACTGTCCAAGGTTATACTCAAGGAAAACCTTAACAGGAAACGGATTGCCGCAAATATATTGATTATTGCCGGAATTATTTGTTTTACACTGCTGTAAAAATACACAAGGAGGAAATATGATGGTATACAATTTTTTTCTTCGTCCGCAATACCTCCCGAGATAAGACACTTGACTTTCCTCTTTTACTCGCCTAATTTACCGCATAAGTTACTCATATCTTTTGGACTTTAGCTTGTTTTGCAGCCTTATCCGCTATACAGCCTTGATATTAAGTTCTTGTCCATCCAGCCAAGATTTTGTGCACACTTCCACCTTACAATGAATAGTTTGTGCTTCACTAATGGTTGGTTGATATGTACCCCATAACGGACTTTCACCGTCTGGCTGAATGCCATGCTCAACGCACTAAATATAAGCACCGAGGATTTATACCGCGGTGCTTATATCTTCGCTATTATCTTTTTCTCAACGCATTATTTATGTTTATGAACCATCTTTGACTGCAAATTGTTTAAAGCTTCACCGAAACAGAATGATACAAGTAAAAATATCTTAAAAAATGGCGTTATATAAATACGCCTTAAATGTTCCAAGTTATTTCTATATTGCCGTCGGCAATACGTATAACTTTGATTAGTGTATCAACAACAGATTGTTTATCTTCATAGCTGACATTCTCCCATACTTCAACATGCTTTGTTATTGTGCTGATATCTTTTGCATTTTGATTGTGGGTGAGTGTCAGGATTTCCTCTTGAAGATTTTTTCGTTCTGTGTCTAACTGTTCAACTTTTTTATTGATGTACTCCATTAAAACGGCATTTGCTCCAACTACTTTAGAAAGCAGGTCGTCAATCTCTTTGTCTATTTCAGACAAACGTATTTTATTTTCATTGACTTTTGGCTTGCTTTTTTGTTCGGATTGATAAGTAAGCGTTTTGAATTCTGATAATTTTTCTCGAATCGCCTTTATAA
>CALXWJ010000075.1 GCA_944392335.1 uncultured Clostridia bacterium | reverse complement strand
CGAAAACAAAGGGATTTCAGTCAACAAAGCTTTATCTGAAAGCGGAGCAGGTGAACGATTATATTATAATATGTTATCAGGCTCGTATCCTTCCATTGATAAAATCATTAAACTCGCAGATTATCTTGAATTACCAATTAATACTATAATATATGATGATGAAAAGATAGAAACCTCTATGTATCTTATTGCATATATTGATATTCTTGGAACAAAAAACACCATTTTTGAATGCAAAAATGATAAAGATAAAAGCGACAGAATTGTAAAAGATTTTTTTTATGTATATTCTATATTAATAGAAGCAATAGAAAAAAATAAATCAAGCTTTAAAAACTTTACAATAAAATATAAAATTTTTTCCGATAATATCATATTAGCAATAAAATATGATGAAGAACATAAATTAGAGCAATTTCAAGCACTATCATTACTTTTAGATGATTTTCAACAATATATTATACTGCGAACAGGGAATTTATTAAGAGGTGCAATTGTTAAGGGGGATCTTTTTATAAATGAAAACTTTGTAATAGGATTAGGCCTGATAGACGCATATATAACTGAAAGTGAAAAGATTAATTTCCCTTGCATATGTATTAATAACGCACTTTTTAATGAGCTGTCTGAAAATGATAACTTTATATTGACTAAAAATCTAAATAAAAATTACAAATACTTAGATTTTTTACGACAATTTGACCTTTCACAACAGACAAAACATCAAATTGCTGAAATAATCAATATGATGTTAATATCACAATTTAATAAAATTAAAGATGAACATACTTTAGAAAAACAATATTGGTTTTATACATATTTTGCAGAATATGCTAAGGAAAATAAATTGCAAATACCTAATCTCTCATATCATGACAAGTTCAGTATTGATGATAACAATATATCTGTAAACAAAAACATATTAATAAAAGATGTAACAGATAATCTAAATGTCATAGGTCAAATAAATGCTCCTACAACCATACACTCAGATAAAAATAGTGTATTATCAACTCAGGAACAGGACTTTTTAAGAATTTACCGTTCATCAGATGGGAAAACACAAACAAGAATAATGCAATTAATTTATGAATTTGAGAAAAAGCAAAATTAACAGAAAGGATTGTAAATATGTTTTTAAAATCAATCATCTATATGATATGTGCAGGAGGTAACTTTAATTATGTTGCACAAAATGTAGCTACAATTTACAATATTATTGTGAATTCAGACTTTGCGAAATCAATAGATCACAAACAATTATTATTTGCTGTTGCACTATGTGATTTAACCTCATATTATCAAAAAGGGCTGTTACAAATCAGTGATGCGGCATACGCTGTAGATGCAGCTTTGACCGGAATGTTATCAACTAATTCAAGCGTAATACAGCATGATTATACTCATGATGATTCTATAGCAAATCTGTTGGTAAATTTAACAATGGAAATTTTATTGATCATATTTATATTAAACACCAAGCAAGATGAATTTCATATAACAAATGAGATTCTAAAACATAAAGAATCAACAGAAAAAACCATTCAAAAAGAATTGTCTTTAGGAACTAAAGGCCGTCTGTATAAAGATATATTTCGCAATACATACGCATTTCTCTTATGTAATAAGAATAATAAAAATGTTGTTTTAAATTATGATTCATATATAACAGGATCAGAAACATTTTCACGTAAATGGTAAAACCCGTTCTGAATATAAAAGCGTGAATGAAATTATTAACAGCTTTTTTTAAAGAAATTTATGAATTAAAAAAAATAAAAGAAAGACAGATGATAAGGATGTATTTAAAAGATAAACTAACTGATATATTTGGAGCTGTGGGAGTAATCATATATTACATATTAGGTATTTTGATGAATAGACTGTTTCAAATATAGATAAAAATAAATAGCAAAACTTAAAATGTATTATATTTTTAATTAATGGAGGGTAAAAATGAAAATTGTATTTATATTAATATTTGCCGGTATTGTATCAATTGTAAAAACAACTTTTGAATTTTGTGGCATTATGCTTGGTTTTATCCCGATGGTCATTTTAACTTCAGTGGCACTTTGTTTTACCGGCTTAATGTATCACATGTGGGAAGACTGGAAAAATAAAAAGAATAAGTAAAAGGTGCAATAAAATAATATTAAAGTGAACTGCTATTATGTTATATAAAAACAGATAGGGATGTTATTAATGAAAACAGTAAAAAATAAAATTATAAATTGTTGGAATAGGTTATCAACCGAATTACGCACTGTTTTAATATGTATAACTATTGCATTATTTTTTACAATATTTTATGAAAAACCACCGACAATAGAAAAATTTTCTATTGCACTGTTGGAAAATATTTGTATTATATCCTCAATAGCAATTATTCCGGTATTTATAAATGTATTACATAATATAAAAGAAAAAGATTACTGCACAGCAAAAAAACGTTTTTTATATTTTATATTTGCCTTAATATGCGCATCTCCATATATCCTCTATTTAACAGGGAACGGAACAACGCAAATCGGAGGATTCTTTGAAAAAAAAGAATATACAGAAAAATATATAGTTGCCGTATCGGAATATAAAAATGGAAAACAAACAGTATATTATCTTCCGGCACAAATTTCAAAAAATATTGATTATAAAACAGAAACTGACTATAACTATATAACCGGCGAGAAAGAGGATAAAGAAATAACATATAGCATGTATTGTTTGGACTGTTTATATTTAACAAATGGAGAAATTATTGAATTTGAAGAAAATAACATACTTAAATTAGATGAAAAAGTAAAAGTCACAGATCATAATGATATAGATTACTACATAACATTAACGGATGAAAAAGCTATAAAATAGTGTGTTATTTTTTATAACAGAAAAGAATAATACACTATTTACGGAGAAATAAAATGAGAATTGTATTTTTAATGATATGTGCTGGTATAGTAGGCATTATAAAAGGAATATTTGAATATTTCGGCATTGTACTTGGTGCAATTCCATTAATGATCTTGTTTACTGTAGCATTTCGGATTTCCGATATTATGTACAAGAAATGGATAGAGAGGAAACAGAAAAAAAATGAATAACTTAGAAAAATCAGAAAAACCAAATAACAGACCAATCATCACCGGCATAATAATATTGCTTATACTTGCATCACTTTCCTATTTGGCATTAAAAATAAATTCAAAAGATAAACAGGAACAAACCGTAACCGTAGCAGAAACCGACGCCGAAGAATCAGACACACATCAAAATATTTCAAACAGCACCGATCCATCAACTCCTACAGGTTTATCTGAAGAAGAAAAAAAAGAATTATACAGCGCCGTTGAGGAAACAGTTAATTTCATTTCAAAACCGGCAAATGAGCGAGTAATTTCGTATAATGATCTTTCATTAACAAAAGAAATGAAAAAAAAGGAAGCCGAACAAGAAGCCACTGACCATATCCCTTCAAACAGTACCGATCCATCAACTTCTACGGGTTTGTCAGAGGAAGAAAGAGAACAAATATACGGTGCAATTATAGAATTTTCAGACTATTTATCAAAACCAATAGAGGAACAGGTAGGAAAATCTAAAGACCTTACAACTGTAAAAAATTATGAAAAAAGAAAAGCCGAACAAGAAGCCACTGACCATATCCCTTCAAACAGCACCGATCCATCAACTTCTACGGATTTATCAGAAGAAGAAAAAATAGTACAAGACATTAATGATTTTTTTTCAATGTCGGATGATGAACAGATAAGAACATTTCAAGACAGTAGATATGTAAAAAAATTCAAAGAGAGCCAATCCAAAAAAGAAGAACAAACAGACGAGCAGACATCATCAACATCAGAAGAAGAAACCACAATATCAAGTATATGGCAAGAGATTTCAGATTTTTTCAGACATTTGTTTGATAAAGGAGCAGAGGAAGACGCATGAACATAGCAATATATTTAAGAAAATCAAGAAGTGATCCGGAAGATGAGAGCATGGAAGAAACACTTTCAAGACATAAAAAAACACTTCTGAAATTCGCGAAAACAAACAGCCTGACAATTCTTAAAATATATGAAGAAGTTGTATCAGGTGACGGCCTATTTGTACGTCCCGAAATGGTAAAGCTTATGTCTGATATAGAACAAGATAAATACGACGGCGTATTATGTATGGATATTGACAGACTCGGCAGAGTTGATACAAAGGACCGCGGTATTATTTTAGATACCTTTAAAAGCCATAACACAAAAATCATAACGCCGAGAAAGATATATAACCTGAATGATGAGCTTGACGAATTTTCAACAGAAATACAAATGTTGTTTGCACGTCAGGAATTAAAAAAGATCACCCAAAGATTAAAGCAAGGGGTAAGACGAACACTTGAAGACGGCTATCATGTGGGTGAACCTCCGTACGGCTACCGAAGAATATATGTTGATAAAAGACCAACGCTGCAAATTCATGAGGAGGAAGCGGAAGTTGTAAGAAAAATATTTGATATGTATGTGAATCAGCATATCGGAAGCTATCTTATAGCCGAGCACCTTAACCTGATGGGATATAGAACAAGAGCAAATAAACCTTTTTCCAGAAATTCAATAAGATTTTTGTTGCAAAATCCTACATATATAGGTAAAATAGTGTGGAATAAAAGACAGCATATCAAGAAAAAGTCCCCCACCGATAAACATCGCTCAAAACTGAATCCTCAAGCAGAATGGATTGTGTCCGATGGAGTGCATCAACCTATAATTGATGTTGATACATTCAATAAAGCGCAAAAAATCAGAACAACACGCTCACATCCGCCGTCATTTAACGGCACAATAAAAAATCCGTTCGCGGGGATTATCCGCTGTGCCAACTGCGGACAGCTGATGTCACGTCAAACCTCGAAAAAGACCGGACCAAGACTTTTGTGCGTAAATAATAATTGCAATAAGTCGGTTACGATTGATAAGGTAGAAGCCGCCGTTTACGAACAATTAAAAACATATCTGCACCAATTTAATTTACAAGTCCAAACCGAAACAAAACCTGATACCGAACCGGTCAAAAAGGATATATCTGTAATTAAAAAGCAGCTTGTAACACTCAATAAACAAAAAGACTCTCTGCACGATTTACTCGAACAAGGCGTATACACAATCGACACTTTCATAAAACGCGGCGAAATACTCACAAATAATATAGAAAAAGTGCAAAAAGCCTTAAAAGAAAAAGAACTGCAGCTCGATAAAACCAATAAATCGGTGCTGGCTGAAAAGATAATTCCAACACTGACAGAGCTTGTAACAAACTATGATACAATGCTCCCGAATGAAAAAAATCTGTTAATGAAAGAAATAATAGAAGCTATCTATTATCATAGAGAAAAAATATCAAAACAAAACGATTTTGAAGTAAGAATAGTATTTAAACAATGGATATGACCCAATTGTTTTATTGCCATAAAACAATTATATCTTTCTTAAATTTAATTGCACAAAAAGAGAACCGCCTCAGCCATAAAACCGAGACAGCCCCCTAAAACAATCTAAAGAAAAAATAAAAGGATAAAGTTTAAGTTATGATAATTATTACATAAAATAAACAATCATGAAGTACTATTGCGTTGTCCTAAACAACATATATATTATACCATATCATCATATAAAAGTCAATATTATGTATCAAACTTTTATATCAAATACAATATATAGTGGTATCTATCTTGCACAATCCCACTCCCGACAGCTATCATATACTTTATCTGTATGTATACATACAGCCTCTTTAAATCCGTTCGTTTGGCAATTATCGTTTACAGCATTACCTGTAAAATTGCTTGAACAATTATTATTTCTGTCACTCATTGTTATACATCCTTTCATATAATATAAACAGGTAATCACTAATACGAATTAATTAAGACATTAATTCTGATTAACCTCTAATATAAGATATGATAAAAAATTGTAAATGTGAATAGAAAGATAATAAAATAGCTGTTGTTACAAATAAAAATCTGTTACAACAGCCAAATTTTTTTCTAAGTTTTAAAGTCAAGATAAAAATCATCCGCCAAGATAGGCTTTTCTTATTTCATCACTGTTTGCAAGTTCTTGTCCGGTTCCTGAAAGTTTAATATGTCCTGATTCAAGAACATAAGCTCTATGTGCAATTTGAAGAGCCATTTCAGCATTTTGTTCAACAAGCAAAATAGTTGTTCCCGATTCATTAAGTTCTTTTATAATATCAAATATTTGCTGAACCAAAATAGGAGAAAGACCCATCGACGGTTCATCAAGCATAAGAATTTTCGGTTTGCTCATCAATGCTCTGCCCATTGCAAGCATTTGCTGTTCACCGCCGGAGAGGGTTCCCGCAATTTGGTTTTTTCGGTGTTTAAGTCTCGGAAAACGTTCAAAAACATCTTCAATTCCTGCTTTGACGTTTGATGGGACAGTATATGCACCCATTTCAAGATTTTCCTGAACAGTCATCTGTAAAAATACATGACGGCCCTCGGGGACATGCGCCAAACCTTTAGACACCAATTTATGTGCATCGGTATGTGATATATTCTCATCCATCAATGTAATGCTTCCGGTTTTTGAACGCAAAAGTCCCGAAATTGTTCTTAATGTAGTGGTCTTTCCTGCACCGTTTGCACCTATCAATGCCACAACTTCTCCCTTTTTAACTTCAAGGGAAATATCTCTTAAGGTATGAATCTGACCGTAATAAACATTAATATTTTCTACCTTCAGCATGATTCACGCCTCCTTTTTCTTTCCGAGATATGCCTCGATTACCTTCGGATTTGTTTTTATTTCATCGGGCGTACCTTTTGCTATAACTTTACCATGGTCAAGAACACAAATTCCTTCACATATGTTCATTACAAGATTCATATCATGTTCTATTAGCATTACGGCAATATGGAATGTATCTCTTATTTTCCTTATATTATCCATCAATTCTGCGGTTTCTGACGGATTCATTCCGGCAGCAGGCTCATCAAGCAGTATAATACCCGGGTGAGTTGCAAGTGCACGTACTATTTCAAGACGTCTTTGCGCACCGTAAGGAAGAGATCCTGCCTGAAAATCCGCCCAGTCAGCCATACTGAAGAAATCAAGCAATTCAAGAGCTTCTTCTCTTGATTTTTTCTCACTTTTTCGATATCCAAAACAATGAGTAATTGCAGAAAACAGTGATTGATCAATAGAATTGTGCAGTCCTACCTTTACATTATCTATAACCGACATATTTGAAAACAGTCTTATATTCTGAAAAGTTCTTGCTATCCCCATACGGCTTACCTGTGCAACTGTTTTTTTCGCTGTAGACACACCGTCTAACATTATAGTGCCCCTTGTAGGCTGATATACATTTGTAAGCAAATTAAACACTGTAGTCTTTCCTGCACCGTTAGGACCTATCAGTCCTGCTATTTCGGTACGTCCGACAGTTAAAGTAAAATCATCAACTGCGGTAAGTCCTCCGAAATCAATGCCAAGGTGACAGGTTTCAAGAATAGGTTTTTTATCCAAATCACGTTCCGGAATAATGGAATTACTCGGAACAGGTATCATTTTAGCCATTTTCTCATTCCTCCTGTCTTTGCTTATTTTTATTACGCGAAAGTTTCAATAAAATCTGCTCTTTTATCTGCTTTGTTTTTTCACTGTTTGTAATAAGCATTACAAGTATTAAAACAATAGCATAAATAAGCATCCTGTAATCGGAAAATTCTCTTAAAAGCTCCGGCAAAATGTATAATACTGCAGTTGCAATGATTGAACCGACAATATTTCCCATACCGCCCAACACAACGAATACCAATATAAGAATTGACGTATTAAAATCAAACTTTTTGGCAACGATTGATGAAAAATTCATTGCATATAAAGCTCCTGCCATACCTGCTAAAACTGCCGATACTATAAATGCAGTCAGCTTATATCTTGTAATTCCTATACCTACTGATTCTGCAGCAATTGCATTATCACGAATTGCAGTTACCGCTCTTCCTGTTTTTGAGTTAACAAGATTCAACACAACAAACAAGGTAAATAATATCAATATTACACCTGCCGTAAAGGAAGACAGTTTTGTTATACCAACTGCACCCTGCGGTCCGTTTATAATAATTCTTCCGTTTGTCATGCCCAAAGCTTCTATACTTGTCATTCCCATATGAAGTCCTGCGGCATCTATTCCAACGTACAGACAGTTTATTATATTTTTTATAATCTCACCAAAAGCCAACGTTACTATTGCAAGATAGTCACCCCGTAATCTTAAAACCGGAATACCAATAATAAACCCTGCAATTCCTGCAAAAAATCCCCCGAAAATTATAGAAACAATCAGTCTTAATACATCGGATACAATAATATCCTGAAAACAGGATGCAGCAATCACACCCACAAAAGCACCTACGCTCATGAATCCTGCATGTCCCAAACTCAACTCTCCCAAAAAACCAACTGTAAGATTTAATGATATTGCCATAACAATATATGTGCAAATAGGAACAAGCAGTCCGCTCATTGAATTGCTGATCATTCCGCGGCTGTTTAACGGGAACAAAATAATAAAAGCAATTATTACAATTGAATATGCCTTAATATTTGTGAGTGTGAATTTATTTAAATTTTTAATTTTATTACCTATTTTACTCATATCACACCTCACACTTTCTCAGTTATTTTTTTACCCAGAAGACCCGTAGGTTTAATGAGTAATACCAAAATCAACACTGCAAAAACAATAGCGTCGGATAATTCGGTTGATATATAAGATTTACTGAATATCTCAATAATACCCAATAATATTCCTCCAAGCATAGCACCCGGGATTGATCCTATTCCTCCAAATACTGCCGCAGTAAATGCCTTGATACCCGGCATAGAACCTGTTGTAGGTATTAAAATCGGGTATGCCGAACATAAAAGTACTCCTGCAATGGCAGCCAATGCACTTCCTATTGCAAATGTGATTGAAATTGTAACATTCACGTTTATACCCATTAATTCAGCCGCATCTTTATCTTCCGAAACAGCTCTCATTCCTTTTCCTATCCTTGTTTTTTTAGTAAACAAAGTAAGACCTATCATAATAATTATACATGCAATAACAGTGACAATTGATTCTGCGGTAATAATTAATTTTCCGTCTAACAAAGAGATAGAATCAAAACCTACGACCGAACTAAAAGTTTTTGGGGTACTTCCCCAAATTAATAATGCCGCATTTTGAAGAAAATAACTCACACCGATTGCCGTAATCAAAACTGCAAGAGATGAAGCTTTTCTCAACGGTCTGTATGCCAGTCCCTCAATTATTATTCCCAGCAATGTACATGCTATCATGGCAATAACAATCGCAACAATGGGAGGCAAATTCAAATATGCCATAGAGCAAAACGCAACATATGCCCCAACCATTATTACATCACCGTGAGCAAAATTAAGCATTTTTGCAATACCGTAAACCATTGTATAACCCAATGCTATAATAGCATACACACTTCCAAGACTTATTCCGCTGATTAAGTTAGAAATAAAAGTCATACCCACACCTCAACAAAATATTTTTTAGTGACAATGCCTTTTAATTCAGCATGTCATTAAATGCATAAAAAGAAGAGAATTTTTTCTCTTCTCTTTGTTTCCCCTCAGAAAAAATTACATACCAACATATACACCGTTATTAATAACCATACCCTTAGGAGCTTTTGAAACTTCTCCTGTTTCTGACCATGTCATACCTGTACCGGTAAGACCGTCGATCTTGAAATCAGGGCTTGTGAACTGTTCAATAAGAGCATCACAAATATCTTCATGACTCATATCCGCTGTAATATTCTTTGCTGTGCAGGCATCATATATCGCATAAATACAATCATATGCATCTGCTGCAAACTGGTTTGGTGTTTCATTAAACTTTTCCTGATACTTTGCAACAAAATTCTTTGTAAGCTCGTCCTGTGCATCTGCTGTAAACGGTGTTAACAGCATAACACCCTCTGCCAATGAGGTATCAAAGTTTTCAACCGTCAAAATACCGTCCATACCGTCGACACCGAAAAACTTAACGTCATACATCATCTTGTCAGCCTGAGTCAAGATCAATGAAGCAGGTGTATAATATATAGGAAGGAATATAAGATCTGCACCTGCTGATTTAATATCATTTAACTGTGATGTGAAGTCATTTGCCGAATCATCGGTAAATGTTTTGACAGATACAATATTTAATCCCAGCTTGTCAGCTTCTGTCTTAAATTTTTGATATATTCCTGTTGAATAAGCATCTGAATTGTTGTATATAACTGCAATCTTTTCTCCGAGCTCCTGTTCGTTTATATATTGAGCCGAAGCCACACCCTGGTTAGGATCAGTAAAACACATTTGAAACATAACGTCTTTACGAGGAATAGTAACATTTCCGTCTTTATCGGGTTGTCCGCCAAGAACATCGGTTGATGATGCTGACGGAGTCAATGCAAAATATCTGTCTGCATTAAGTTCTGTTGATAATGCTATACAAGGCTGTGTCGTAACTGTTCCGAGTGAAATCTGCATACCCCAGTCCTTCAGCTTATTGTATGCATTAATAGCCTTTTCAGCGTCACTTTCATCATCCTGAAACTGAAGCTCAAACTGAATACCACCCAAAGCATTAACTTCTTCAACTGCAATTTCTGCAGCATTTTTTACTGCCTGACCGTAAATAGCATTCCCGCCTGTTAACGGTCCAATTCCGCCGATTTTAATAGCTTGTGTTGCAGTTGACGCCGAATCATCAGTTCCATTTGTTGTTTCTTCCCCATTATTTCCACATCCTGCAAGTGAAGCTGCAGCAATTGCACCGGTCAATAATAAGCTCAACAATTTCATTGTTTTTTTCATAATATATTACCCCTTTTTAAGAAAATAATCTATTTAAAGCCGCAAGGCTTAAAATACAATAATAATTTATTGTCATAATCTTATATCAATTAAACCAAAAACAGCCCTGTAGGATACAGGGCTGCAAAAGACTTATTTTTAGGTTAATTATAAAAATTTATATATTAACAAAAACATATACAGTTGCATTCTTGTATCCGATTTTTGATTTTTTTCAATAGCTTAATGATGTTAAATACAAATTCAAGGCTTCTTATAAAAAAACCGCTAATCAAATACAGAAAAACAGATACTATACCAACAACAGCATCTAAAACAGGCAGCAATAAGAATACATGCAAATCAAAAGATCCTTTTTTTAAAGCATCTCCATTCATAAATTTGTTTAAATCAAATTTATAATTCATAATCTCGTGCTCCCTTATTTTTTCTTATAGTATCACAATTTATTAATTATGTCAAGTAATAAGTAAACTTGTACAAATATTTTAATATTTTTTATAAAATTTTAAAATCCGTAAAAGAACATTTTGTAACTTTTTAATTTATTTTTTACATACAGTATATGTTTATTATTTACAATAATATATTTTTATTTTAGTAAAATTACATAAAAATTCAAATATTGTAATTTTTTATCCTATGGTAAAAGCACCTATACGAACATAAAATCCCTCTGATTTTTCATCCTTTTTATTAATGTTTCTTATGGTTACCGTATGTAATTTATACTCAAGTTCTTCACATAATATTGCAAATGCCGCTCTGTTAAACTGTAATGCAAATCTATCCCACAAAGATTTTTCATGCCATTGCCCGTCATCAACTTTAAATTCAATTGTTCCGGAATCCTTTTCAATAGTAAAATATAATCCCAAAAAGCTTCCTTCAAATTCAAAAGATAATTCATCTCCAGGAGTAAAAGAATAGATATAATCGGGAAGCCTTCCGTACATATTATTATATGATAATTTCCATGTATCATTTGCAAGCTCGTTTCCCATCAACAATCCCGGATTCTTAAACTCCCTTCCGTATAACAGCTGCTGTTCTGTATTGCTGTGTTTAAAATCAACATTTTTTAAATAATCTATAATAATATCCGAATAAATGCCATGTCCGCAGTCATTGGGATGCACTCCGTCGGTAAACAATTTACTGAATTCAATATTATCATGAATTGCCTTATCATGCATTTCATCGCCTATATTTATTAATTCAAGATTGTAATATTCTGCCAACTTTATATGTTTTTGTCCTGCCGGTGAATTTTTAACTGATCCGTATTTTTTAACAATGTCTTCAGTGATAGTCAGCACAATTACAATAGGTATATCTTTGTATTTTTTGATCGCTCTCACAATATTCTCCATATATATGCCCGTAGTAGGCAAATCCGAATCATTCACCGCAAACTCAATAAATGCAATGTCGGGATTTTTATCCAGCAGATCCCTTTTCATCCTGAATAAACCCAGTGTAGAGGTAGTTCCTCCTACTCCGGCATTTATGCAATTAAATTCAACGCCATCATATATCCCGCCTAATTTTGTACACACCTGCTGTGCATAACAAAATTTATTATTGGAGCTTCCTGCGCCTTCTGTTATTGAACCTCCCAGAAAACCAACATTTATTTTTTTTCGGTTGTCAATAAAATTTTCAAAATTCATGATTATCCCCCTCTTTTATTTTTAAATCAGAGCAATGCTCCTGCTTTGCTCGCAAGTAGCAGAGCTTGCGACAGATTGCAACCTGTGCGGAAAGCGTCTTCTCCTCAGGGTTTCAGCGGAGGATTATAACTCCCACTGAAAATCCTGAAACAGAATCCGCCGCCAAAACGGCGAGTGACATCTGCACTTAGGTTATATCAAATAAATTATCAACACTTTTGACTGCTCCGACAGCAGCAATACTCATCTTATTTCTGTTAAAAATCATATCGATAATTTCAGCCACCGAATCATGAGATACATTGTTGATCTTATCAATCACTTCTTCCGGAGAGATCATTTCCTTGTCCAACAGCAGATTCCTTCCGGCAGCCTGCATTCTTGCACCTATGCTTTCATAGCTTAATATATAATTTCCTTTTAGCTGCTCCTTTGCCATTTTCAATTCTTCATCAGTTAATTTATGTTTTTTAATATTATTTATTTCCTTTGAAATAAGTTCGCATACCTTGAAAAGATTACCGGGCGCCATGCCTGCCGCTATACCGAAAAATCCGGTATCAATGTAGGCCGAATGATATGCATAAACAGAATAAGCAAGTCCCTGGTTTTCCCTGATATTCTGAAACAGCCTTGATGACATTCCGCCTCCGAATACATTGTTAAGAGTAAGCAGGCTGTATACCCTGTCATCTTTTACATCAATACTTTCAAAAGCTGCAATAAGCTGTACCTGTTCGCAATCCTTTTCTCTCACTGTTTTGCTTCCGGCAATGTATGTGCAGTCATACACATTGACTTTATTATCGCTCATAGCTTTATTTCCGAAATATTTTTCCAGCATTTCAAATAAACCTTTATCAAAATGACCGGATATTGAAATAACGGTATTTGCAGCTGTATAATGCGATTTAATAAATGCTCTCATGTTCTGAGGGTTTATACCTTCAAGGCTTTGTTTTGTTCCGAGAATCCTTCTTCCCATAGAGGTATCACCATAGCATGCTTCAAAAATCAAGTCGTTTACCATTTCCTCCGGTTCATCCTCATACATGTTGATTTCCTCACAAATGACATTGCGTTCCAAATCCATGTCACTTTTGCAGAGTTTTGGAGAAAATATCATATCACTTAACACATCAAGAGCAATACCTGCATGTTCATCAAGTGTTTTTGTATAATAGCATGTATATTCTCTCGTTGTGAAAGCATTTATTTGTCCGCCTATCGAATCAATTTCATAGGCAATTTGTTTTGCAGATCTTTTTTCGGTGCCTTTAAACAGCATATGTTCTATATAGTGTGACATTCCGTTTTCGGATTTCTTCTCACATCTTGAACCGCATCCTATCCAAACACCGATAGAAATTGAACGAACATATGGTATCTGTTCACATACAACCCTTATTCCGTTTGATAGTTTTTTTATTTCATGCATAAATTTATAATCCTTACATATTTTAAATAATAATAAAATTCTCTGATACCAAGTATCATATGTATTTAATAAGGGCTTGTCCCGTCTTGGGCGAGGACAAGAGCACAACAGGCGATTCGTGAATCGCCCCTACGACGCTGTGCTGTAATAGGCGGGAGATCGAACTCTTGCTGATTACAAATATGGGACCCGCCGCCGATTACGGCGTGGGGACAACATGAGTGCAGTTATAACCTTTTACTGTCTTTTAAATAAAATAATCACAACATTTTAATTTTTTTCTATCCATTTTGCAAAATGCTTACATTCATCCATAATAATATCTATTCCCATATCTTTTGATAATATTGTACCATTTTTAATTTTAGCATAATTTGGTATTAACATTTCCAGTCTTTTTGATGGAGCTGTATTTGGAGAATTATTTATATGTTCCGGCGTAAGGGCTTCATTACGTATTTTTACTATTTCCGATACAGTATCTTCTTCTGCTATTTTCAAAAATGAATCAGGATTTGAAAACAACAAGCCCTCAAACTCATGTAATACTAAATTAAAACTGCAATTACTCATAGAAATATCATCATCAACCGCTCTTTCTATATTTTCTATTCGTTTATATATATCATGAGTGTTATCATTGATATTAGGCGTATCACTCGGCATGGCATAATAATCAAACATTGTTGTAACATATTCGTTATGATGTTGTTTGCATATCTTTATTAATTCATCTTTAATCTTATTATAATTGGAAACTCCACCCTTGTATTTTTTATTTTTATGTCTGCTTGTAGTACATATAATTGGTATTACATAAATATTAATATTTGAAAAATAAGGGACTAAAATTTCATTTATAAACGATTCTTCTGTTTGACCTTCACAATAAATATATACAATTTTCATCTTGAGAGTCTACCTCCCAAAATATTTTTTTGCCACAAATCACCCAATGCATAATCGCTTTCCAACCAGATATTCAGTTCTGAAGCATTTAATCTCTTAAATTTCGAACCATTTTCACTTCTATTAACAACAATAACATCCTCAACATCAAACTCATTTAAAAGTTCAACAGATTGTGTTGAAATAATTACCTGTTTTTCACTTGATAATTGTTTTACCATTTCAGCGAAAATAGTAATGGCATATGGGTGTAACCCCAATTCCGGTTCATCAACTATAATTGTATCCGGCTGCAATTCATGCGGCTGTAGTAACAATGTAGCTAAGCAGATAAACCTTAATGTACCATCGGAAAGCTGAGAAGCGTTGAACACATCTTCACAGCCTTTCTGCGACCACCTTAAGATAATCTGTTCTTCATTTCCTTCCTGGGGTTCTAATATAAAATCATCAAAATACGGTGCTATAAGCTGAATAGTATTGACTATATCATAATAACTTTTTTCAAAATAGTTTTTTAATCTATATAAAAAAGCAGCTAAATTTGAAGCATCAAACATTAAATTCTTATTGTTTGAAATATTATGCTCTTGTTTTACTTTTGCATTTCTGCTGGTATCATGAAAATGATATACCCTCCAGTTTTGTTTTGCAAGTATAGGTCTTACATATTTATCTATTCCATTACTTACACCACTTTCCCATTTTGATTCATCATGTCCCGAAGCTACTACACTTTCATAATTATCATATCCATAAAACTCTTTTTTGAATATAATTCTGTTATCGTCAGTTGGAATCAGATAAAATCCATATGAATTATTGTTAAAGTATACTTCTATATAAATTTCATCTGTTTCCTTTCGCCCGTTATAGAATAAAGAATTTACTCCGCATTGTGCTGCATATAACTGTAGATTCTTTGTAAGAACATTTTGTAATAACAATAATGCAGATATGAAATTCGATTTTCCGGCGCCATTACAGCCAATCAAAACATTTATTTTATTCAACTTTAAATCACATTTTTTTATTGATTTATATCCGGCAATACAAATCTTGCTTAATTGGTTTTTTTCTACCGCCACAATTACAATCTCCTTTCATAAAAATTCTTAATAAATCGCATTATATGAACATATTTTGTGCTTTTTTTGCATATGCATTATTAAAATATATAATTAGTTTAAATATACATATTTTTTTACGTGTAAATCATAAATTTGATTTAATATACGAAACAGCATCTTTTATTGCCTGTTCAATTGTTTTTTCTTCCGGTTTTTCATCTTTTCTGAGTTTGTATTCAACAATTCCTTCATTACATTTTTTACCTACAACAATTCTTAAAGGAATACCGATTAAATCTGCGTCCTTGAATTTTACACCGGCTCTTTCGGATCTGTCATCAAGCAATGCTTCAATACCCTGTTCATTCAGATTATTATAAATTTCTTCTGCAAGTTTCATCTGTTCTTCATCTTTATTGTTTACAGGCACAACAATTACATGATACGGTGCCAATGCAACCGGCAATACCATTCCGTTATCGTCATAATTCTGTTCAATTGCAGCAGCAATACATCTTGTAACACCTATTCCATAACAACCCATTATAACAACCTTAGGTTCTCCGCTTTCATCTGTATAGTTAAGTCCTAAAGCCTTTGAATATTTTGTGCCCAATTTAAAAATATGTCCAACCTCAATTCCCTGTGTGGTTTTTATGGGTTTTCCACATTTGGGGCAAATATCTCCCTCTGTTATCACTCTTATATCTGCAACGGTATCAGGTGTAAAATCACGGTTTATATTAACATTTTTATAGTGATACCCTGTTTCGTTGGCGCCTATAATAAAGTTCTTCATTTGTGCAACTTCCAGATCAACGTAAACTTCAATATCCAATCCGATAGGTCCTGCAAAGCCAACCTCTGCATTTGTAAGCTGTCTTACCATAAAGGGTTCTGCAAGTTCAAGATCATTAACACATCCGATCAGATTTTTCAATTTGATCTCATTTATTTCCCTGTCACCTCTTACCATTGCGGCAATGTACTTATCATCAGCTTTATATATAATAGTTTTTGCAAAAACATAAGGTTCTGTTCCGAAGAAAGCAACCAATTCCTCAATGGTATGTACATCGGGAGTTTCAACCTTTTCAAGGGACAAATCACCTTCCGGATATTCTTTCTTAGTTGGAATACACTGTGCTTTTTCATAATTTGCAGCATATCCGCAAGCATCACAATAGGCAATACCATCTTCACCAACAGGTGATTTTACCATAAATTCCTGTGATCCGCTTCCGCCCATAGCACCCGAATCAGCGTCAACTATTGTGAAATCAAGTCCCATTCTTTTGAAAATTCTGCAGTATGCCTCATACATTTTGCGGTATGATTCATCCAATCCCTTTTCATCCTTGTCAAAGCTGTACGCATCCTTCATGACAAATTCACGGCTTCTCATAACACCGAATCTCGGACGTGCTTCATCTCTGTATTTCGTCTGTATCTGATATAAAGTCATCGGATATTCCTTATATGAACGGACTTCATTTATTACAGTTTGAGTAAATAATTCCTCATGTGTCGGGCCCAAGCAAAAATCCCTGTCATTTCTGTCTTTTAACTTAAACATATTGTCTCCGAAAACTTCCCATCTGCCGGAGGCCTGATATACCTCTGACGGAAGCAACGCCGCCATTAAAAGCTCCTGAGCTCCCGCCCTATCCATTTCTTCTCTTACTATCTGTTCTGCCTTTCTTTCGCTTCTCAAGCCTAAAGGAAGATATGAATAAATTCCCGCTGCAAGTTTTCTGATATAGCCGGCTCTTAACATAAGTTTGTGGCTCATAATCTCTGCATCCGAAGGCACCTCCCTCAAAGTCGGTACCAATAATTTTGACATTCTCATTTTTTTACAATCCTTTCACTTATTTGAATAACTATGCCGATTAAACAATTTCGGCGCCGCTCTGAATATCTTTAATGGTGGTAAGTGCAGTCAGCTGCCCGTCATGCTCTGCGGATAAAATCATGCCGCATGATTCCAATCCCATCATTTTTCTCGGCTTAAAGTTCGCAATGAACACTACATTTTTACCGATAAGTTCTTCAGGTGTATGATATTTTGAAATTCCAGACAGAATCTGCCTTGTTTCATTTCCTACCTGTAGGGTGAATCTCAATAATTTTTCCGATTTTTTAACCTTTTCACATTCAATTACTTTACCAACTCTTATATCGAGTTTTTCAAAATCTTCAAAATCAACATAATCTTTAAATGGAGCGATCTTAATCTTTTCTTCCTCAGGAGCATTTTCTTCTGCAAGTTCTTCAAGCTTTTTTTCAACATCAATTCTTGCAAATAACGGCTCAGGATTTCCAACTTTTGTTCCTACTTTTAATCCACCGAAGTTCTTAATGCTTTCATATGATATGTCTTCTGCGTTTATCTGTGTTTTTATAGCTTCTGCAGTTGAAGGCATAAAAGATGACAACAATGAAGCAATTATTCTTATGGTTTCAGCAAGATTGTATAAAACCGCACCCAGTCTCGGTTTTGACGCTTCGTCCTTTGCCAGTATCCACGGAGTTGTTTCATCGATATATTTATTTGCCCTGTTTACGATATTCCAGATCTCGTCAAGACTGTCTGCAATATGCCAAGTTTTCATCTTGTTTTCGATAGCAGTCATAGACATTTTAATAGTTTTAATCAGATCATCGTCTATATCTTCTTTTATACTGTTATCCTGTAATGTACCATCAAAATATTTGTTTATCATTGCAACAGTTCTGTTTACAAGATTACCTAAAGTGTTTGCAAGATCACTGTTATATCTTGTAATGAATACTTCATAAGTAATATTCCCGTCCTGTGCAAAAGGCATTTCATGCAAAGAATAGTATCTTACCGCATCAACGCCGAAATGTCTTACGAGATTTTCAGCATATATCACATTACCTCTTGATTTTGACATTTTTTCTTCGCCGAATAACATCCATGGATGTCCGAAAACCTGCTTTGGCAGAGGCTCACCCAATGCCATAAGCATAATAGGCCAGTAAATGGTATGAAAACGCAAAATATCTTTTCCTATAATATGAACATCTGCAGGCCAGTATTTATTGTATAGCTCTCCCTTTTTATCCGGTGTGTATCCCAATGCCGTAATATAGTTTGAAAGCGCGTCTATCCAAACATATATAACATGTTTCTCATCAAAAGGTACCGGTATTCCCCATGTAAAGCTTGACCTTGAAACACATAGATCCTGTAATCCGGGCTTTAAAAAATTATTTACCATTTCTTTTTTTCTTGATTCGGGTTGGATAAAATCAGGATTTTCTTCAATATATTTCATAAGTCTATCCTGATATTTGCTCATTTTAAAGAAATATGCTTCCTCTTTTGTCTTTTTGACTTCTCTGCCGCAGTCAGGGCATTTACCGTCAATAAGCTGTGTTTCAGTCCAAAAAGATTCACATGGAGTACAATACCAGCCCTCATATTCGGATTTGTAGATATCGCCTTGGTCATACAGCTTTTTGAAAATCTTTCCAACGGCGTCAACATGATAATCATCTGTTGTTCTGATAAATTTATCATAGCTGACATTCAACATATCGGCAATATCCTTGATTTGCGCCGCGATCTTATCAACATATTCTTTCGGCGTTACACCGGAAGCTTCCGCAATTTCCTGAATTTTCTGCCCGTGCTCGTCCGTTCCCGTCAGAAAAAACACATCATCCCCCATATAACGGCGATACCTTGCGATCGCATCGGTCAATATTATCTCATAAGTATTTCCGATATGCGGTTTCCTTGAAGTATACGCTATTGCAGTCGTAATATAAAACTTTTTCTTATCCATTAATTTTTCTCCTTATCTCATAGTAATAAATTGAAATAATTCTTTTATTTCATTTTTTATAAAAATATATACTTTTTTTGACAAGCAAATTAATCCGTTAAATGCGCCCGCTTTATAAAAGCTGACGATCAACATCAATAAAATAGGTCCTAAAATCATACCTCCTATAGAAAATACTCTGTATCCTACATACATTGCCATCAGGGTCAGCAACGGATTCAACCCAATATTACTGCTTACGATTTTCGGTTCTATCATCTGCCTTGTTACAACAACGGCAAGATATATTACAGCCATTCCAATTCCCATCTTTATATCGGAGCCTATAAAACTGATGACTGCCCAAGGTATCAGGACCGCTCCGCTTCCGAAAAATGGAAGAGCGTCAAATATTGCAATACCCAATGCAATGATCATGGCATACTGAACATCAAGTATAAGCAGTCCTATCATGATTATAACAAATGCAATTGACATGATTATCAGCTGGGCTCTCACATATCCGCCGAGATATTTTTTGATCTCGCTTCCTATTTTGCGTATACCATTCATCATCTTCTCAGGTATTATTTTTTTTAGAAAGCTTTTCACTCCCATTTCATTTGAAATCATAAAATACAGAGATAATATAAAAACTATCACCGCAATAAATATGCTCGGCAATGCTTTTGCGATATTACCGGCGCCCGACATTACGGGCTTATAATTTTCATTGATAAATCCGGTAACGCTGCTTTTAATATCTTCTCCGATATTATCCAATACATTTTGAATATCCTGCGGTAGATTGAAATAAAAATCAGACAAATTGTCCTGCAGGCTTTCAATAAAAGAAACGGCATTTTCATAAATTTCCGGGAATTGAATATACATACTTTTCACTTCGGAAACTATCTTCCATATGATTCCTATCAATGCCCCTCCGACAATACCTACTATTAATATAACAACAAGTACGGCCGTAAGCCCCTTTGGCAATTTAAATTTCTTCTGCAGCTTTTCTGCCAACGGATTTGCCGCCAATGAAATAAGCAAAGCCAATAAGAACGGTGCAAACAAGCTTATTAAATAAAGTATTCCGGAAAAAATATCGGGTAAAAATATTATCGCGCATATTGCCAATATCGCCAAGATAAGAGCGGTAACAAACATTTTTACAGCAAATTTTTTAAATTTCATTAAACATCACACCTTTATATTAAGCTTGCCTTTATTTAACAGTTATTCTTTGTCCAAAAAATGCGCCATGAGCTTATATCCCTGCTCTATGTATCTGCCTGTAGCTTCTGCATTTTTTTCACTGTATGCTTTTCCTGTGTTTTCTTCTTTTGCCGAATTGTAAATTATATAAGGTATGGGGTCGCTCACATGGGTTTTTAAGCTGATGGGTGTCGGGTGATCCGGCAGAATCATCATTTTATATTCTATGTTTGCTTTTTCCAGTTTATTTTTTAAATATCCTATGATTTTCTCATCAATCATTTCAACCGCATATTTCTTGTTTTTTGCCTCACCCCTGTGACCGCATTCATCCGGTCCCTCTAAATGAATATATACAAAATCCGAACCGTCCTGAGTCAAGGCTTTAAAAGCAGCATCGGCTTTACCCTTATAATTCGTGTCAAAATTCCCGTTTGCACCTTCAACATCAATGGATTCCATTCCGGCAAGGATCGCGATCCCTTTTATAAGATCAACGGCCGAAATAACACTCCCCCTCATTCCAAACTTTTTTTCAAAATTTTCCAACGAGGGCTTTGTCCCCTCACCCCAAGGCCATATTGATGTTGCAGGTCTTTTTCCTTCAGCAATCCTTTTTTTGTTTACCGGATGTTTTGCTAAAATTCCAACGCTTTTTTTCATCATGGCAAGCAATTGCTCCGCGCCGTCTCCCCCAGGTAAATACCTTGCGATTTTCTTATCCGATATATCATGCGGAGGCGTTAATTTTACATTTGTCGATCCTTTGTCCCACACAAGCAGATGCCTGTAGCTTACACCCGGATAAAACGTGCATACATCGGTATGCAATTCATCGTTTATGGTTTTCATCAGTTCTCTTGCTTCTTCTGTTGTTATCTCACCTGCCGAATAATCTACCATTGTTTTATCTTCATAATTTTCTTCATCAGACAAGGTAACAAGATTGGTCCTGAAGGTTACGTCAGTATCCTTTAATTCAACCCCAATACTTGCAGCTTCAAGCGGCGAACGTCCGCTGTAACATTTTTTTGTATCATATCCCATGACCGAAAGGTTTGCAACATCACTGCCGGGCTTCATTCCGTCTGCTACGGTTTTTACCATTCCCAATTCTCCATGAGAAGCCATATAGTCCATATTAGGTTTATTTGCCACATCCAATATGGTATTACCTCCGAATTCATCGACGGCATAATCTGCCATCCCGTCTCCCAATACAACAATGTACTTCATTAAAAATCATTCCTTTCATCAAGCTGCAAGCATATGTTTTTCTGTTTTTATTTTTGTCAGTAAATTATGCGATCTTTTATAACTGCGCATAATTTGTTCTCCGTTTCCGCAGGCGGCGGAGTCCATATCTGTAATCAGTGTGAGAGTACAATCTCCCACTGGTTACAGCGTTGCTATCGAGCGCCCTTGTCCTCGTTGAATAACCGGACAAGCCCTTATTAAATAAAAATGCACTGCTTTTTTACTTTTTAAGCCTAAACAATACTGCTATGGTCCCAGGTCCTATATGTGTTCCTATGACCGGTCCCAATTCAATATTGTATACAACATCCTCAATCCCGAATTCTTCCTTAAGTGTATCAAACATTTCTTTTGCATATTCTTTATTAGATTCGACTATCATAAATTCACCTGAATTTTCATCAAATTCCGGATTTTCCTTTATAAGCTCTGTGAGCTTTTTATATATCTTTTTTCTTCCTCTTATTTTCTCAACGGGTTCAACAAGTCCGTTTTTTATTGTCAAAACAGGCTTGATATCAAGCAAAGAACCTACTATCGCACTGGTCTTGGTAATTCTTCCGCCTTTTTCAAGATATTTTAAAGTATCGACAAGTATATATGCTTCCCATGAATCAATGTATTCCCGGCTCTTTTTCAATACTTCATCAACGTCCATCCCTTCATCCAGAAGCTGCTTTGCGTAAATTGCAGCGCCTGTAATATATGCCGAAAAGCTTAATGTGTCGAAGATTCTTATATCCGCGTTTGGATTGTCATTTTCCAAAATCTCATTTTTTATCATGCATGCCGTGTTATATTGACCACTTGCATTTGATGATAATGCAAAATAGATCACGGTATCATTTTCAAGACTTGCATTCTTTAATATATCATACAGTTCTGCATAAGGAGTTTGTGATGTTGTGGGAATACCGTTATAAGTTTTCAGCTTTTCATAAAATTGTTCATTGTTCATTTCTGTTCCCGTAACATATGATTCTTCTCCGAATACACATAAAAATCTTATTATACCGATATCATTTTTTTTTGCAACCTCCTCCGGCATATCTGCTCCAGTATCAACAAAAATTTTGTATTTTCCCATTTCTAATTTCCTTTCCTTTTAATTTAGTTTAATATATATATAATTAATATTATACACTGAATTTAACCATCCCATGACATACTGTGCAGCTGTCCGAAATTCTGTAATTTGTCAAAGCCGGTCTGTCTCAATGCTTCATATACCACAATTGCGACAGAATTGGACAGATTAAGACTTCTCGCCTCGCTTATCATAGGGATCCTTATACACCAATCCTTATTGTCATGCAGAAGCTGTTCCGGCAATCCCTTTGTTTCCTTGCCAAACAAAATGTAGTCTCCGTCAGAATATTCAACATCACAATATGTATGCCGTGCCTTTGTTGTGGAATAGAAATATCGTCCCCCTTTTGTTTTTTCAAAAAAGTCCTTGATATCATCATAATATACTACTCTGAGCAAATGCCAATAATCAAGCCCCGCTCTTTTTAATTTTTTATCGTCTATTTCAAATCCCATTGGCCTGACTATATGAAGCCGCGCTCCGGTTGCGGCGCATGTTCTTGCAATATTACCCGTGTTTTGAGGTATTTCCGGCTCAACCAATACAATATTAAACATCCATATATCCATTCTTTCTATTTTACATATTTTTACTCATTTTATGTTTTATTATATAACATTTTTTAAAAAAGTACAATAGAAATATCAAAAAAATTCCTTTAATTACACCATAAATTAAAGGAATTACCATATTTTATACATTTTCCACAAATAATTAAACGATTTGTTTGATTATTTTTAAACTGAATTTTATCTGCATAGCTCCAAATTTCCAATTTTTTTAAAAAACTGTTGACAAAGCAGTATGACTATGGTATAATACTATTCGTTGATTGGCAGAATACTTTATATATGCACCATTAGCTCAGTTGGTAGAGCACCTGACTCTTAATCAGGGTGTCCAGGGTTCGAGTCCCTGATGGTGTACCACTAAAAATGGCTTAAAACCTAAGGTTTTAGGTCATTTATTTTTTTACCATGATTAAAATTTGATGACTTTCTAACATTTTTTCTAACAAAATTCCAAAAAAGTTCTGTGATACTCTTGTAAAATACAAATATAATTGTGCTTTTTTCTTATAACTTAATATCTTATTATCGCAATATTGTGCTAAGGTTTTGGGAAATATCTCTTTTATGCTGTACATTTGTATGACCGTAAATATTCATTGTTGTTCCTATGTCATTGTGTCCAAGCCAGTCTGATATATCTTTCATATGCCAGCCCTTTTCAATAAGCATTGAGGCGGTACTATGCCTCAAATCGTGCCAGCGTATGTATGGCAAATTGTTGTTTTTTATAACTTTAGCCAATTCATGTGATGGATATGATGGATAATAAACACTGCCATCAGCTTTAACAAAAACATATTCACTGTCAATATAGCAATTCCCAAATATCTTTTTGTTGTTTTCTTTTTCTTCCTTCATAGATAATAGTAATTTTTCAATATCAGGTAACATAGGATATACTCTTTTACTGCTTGCATTCTTAGTTTTATCTTTTCTTACAACAGTAGAATTTACAACAACAGTATGCTTTATAGAAATTGTATGATTATTAAAGTCAATTGCCTCCCATTTTAAACCCATTAATTCCGATCGTCTAAGACCATATATAAATGTTATGTATACCATATTGTACAATGGTGTATCCCGTATAATATTCAACAATGCATTACATTGTTCAACTGTATAGAATAATGATGGGGTTGGGGGTGCGGACATATTCTTGGACTCCGAAAGGAGTAAAAATATATGTATACAAAAGAACAAAAGGAACGTGCATTAAAAGAATTTGAACGATTAGGATCAGTTCAGGCCGTAGTAACGCTA
>CALXWJ010000074.1 GCA_944392335.1 uncultured Clostridia bacterium | reverse complement strand
TATAATTTTATCCATGAGATCTTGATCTCCTTTCTCTGATTTTCAGGGAGGTATTCGGGTTTGTGATAAAACCATTATACCATAAGGAGTTCAAGGTCTCAACTTTCATTTAACTTAACAAAACGTTCCGGATGTTTGGGAGGTAAAATAAATATGAAAAATGTTATTATTGTTTGTGGTTTGAACGGTGCAGGTAAAAGCACATTGGGAAAAGCTCTTGCCGAAAAATTGAATTACCGATTTATTGACATTGAAGATATATATTTTCCGAAAGATAATCCAGAGTATATGTATTTAAATCCACGCCCTTTTGAGGAAGTGGATCGCATTCTGTCGAATATTATTTCGGAAAATAATAACTTTGTTTTGGCATCAGTTAAAGGAAATTTCAATAAGGACATAGTATCTCACTTCAAGTACGCGGTTTACATCGAGGTTCCGAAAGAAACACGAATTAAAAGGGTTTATCAACGGTCATACAACAAATTCGGAGAAAGAATGCTGGAAGGAGGAGACTTATACGAAAAAGAAAATGCATTTTTCGACCTTGTTAAATCCAAAGCCGAAAACACAGTTGAAGTTTGGCTGTCTTCGATATCCTGCCCGATTATCAGGGTTGATGGCACTTTGCCGATAGAAAATAATGCAGAGTTGATTGTAGAAAAATTGGGTAATCAATTTTAATTAAGGGGAGAACATGGATGAACGCTATTGCATATTGTAGACTCGCATGTTGCGTCTGTTCCGAAAACAAAGATTGTGTTGGGTGCCAGGACGGAGACTGTGAAAACCACGGCTGGTGTAAGAATTGGAAAGAAAAGAACACACTTGTCCTCATTGTAATATCAAAACTAACATAATTCACGATTACCGAATGCAAAAAATTATAAGAACTTTAATAAATTTAGAAATCGAATTTTACATATGTTTTCTCATCAAAAAGCAACAAATGAACAAGCAGCTGCCTAATGACAACTGCTTGCCGCAAAATTTCATTTTAATTATTGTACCCCAACTATTGACAAAAAGCCAGTTCTTTCTTCATTTATATTCCCTCATCAACAACTTCTTTATCACTTGCAATGCAAACCGGAAGCTGAAGACTAAAACTCATACCTTGTTCCATGTGAAAGTAACACTCCATCTGTTAATTCTACACATAAAATTATAGTATTCTCATCATCAAAATTATTATGTCCATTATTTATCCACTCAGAAAATACATTTTTCAATTTCTCGGCAATCCAATAATTTTCCTTTTTCCCGAAATATCCCAAATTGATACTTTTTCCATGTGCCGTGAACCATTCACCGGCAATTGCAACAGTAGAGTTACTTTCCATATGCTTCATTTTATTTGAGAGTGCATATGTAATAATATAAAATGCACCATTCTCATAATAGGCATTTACATAGCTCACAAAGGGCACCTCATTCTCTACCGTTGCCAATGCAATAACTGTATCTTTTCCAAAGCGTTCTTTCATTATTTTTTCAGCGTCTTCGCTCAATTTTTTCACAAGACCACCTCCTTTGCCAATTCAAATTTATAGAACCCCTCTTCGTCTTGCTTCATCTATCAATTTAGGCTGAATAAGCGGGTATGTCCAATTCACCTCTAAATTATCTGTGATTATCATTTTGTTATCAAACAGAACCCTAATGCATCTCAAACGCCCTATTTATGCGGGTTCTCAGATTTTTTTACTTACTCCTACTCGGCGTGTCCTTCGTTGTTGTTAACTATATCTGTTTAGGTTTTATACGAATACACACCGCTTTTTACTTCAATTACATCATTTATTTTGCTTTGCTGATTTTCTGTTGCCAAAATATTGCCGCTAATACTATACATTCGAAGCAATCCATGGCTCCAATGAATCTTTTCTTTTCGGAATAACCGGTATATTTAATTCTGCTATTTGGCAACTTGTATTATCAGTTATTTTAACTGCAACAACAGGTTTTCCGATATCAACAGCAAATCGAATCTCATCAATAGACATGCCCCAATTATTTGCTGGGCGGTTTGAACATACTACCACACTAGCATAGCGAATCTGCCTTTTTATTTGCGAATCAACATTGTAACGTCTGTCAATACTATCAAACGGCGAACTGCTTGGCACTGAATAGTCTCTTACTTTATATTTGTTTCTATCCAATAATGCACTAATTTCTGAATAATCATTATTATTCCACCGATGTGGTACAAATACATTAAGCAGTTTATTTTCCTCCTCAAAATATATTCTTATATTGTATTTTTCTTCACAAGATTCCAATAATGTTGACCTTGAGCAGTCAATTTGCAAGACTTATGATGAATTGCTGCATAATACATATGCTCCTCGCCAACGGGAACCACCAAATTCAGTTTCACATATCTCTGTAGAATTGAAAAATAGTTTCGTGTTCCTTATTTATTTCTTTAGTATCTGCCTCATGTTTATCGGGTTCATATGTTGGATCAAGCTTATATTTATCATATGGCGTAGAAAAAAATTCTATTATTCTTCTTAACTCTGCAATTGAAATAGAAGGTGCATTTTTCCGAAGAGAAACAAAACTCTTAATATTTGCTTTAAAAACTGGTCTTTGCTCCCAAGCCCCTAGCGACCTATCTATATACGAATAAATACTACCCGGAGAAACTTCTTCTAGCAAATTCATTGCACCTCCGTATAATGCTTCAACTAATAAAGACGTATAAACTCCATGACTATGTTCTTCCGTGGCATATTCATCTTCGCCGCAAGCAGCAAGTATAGTCGTTCCATTATGTAGTAAAGAATAATGAGGCATTTCTGTTGGATTAGCAATGTTTCCACTAAAACAGCTATCAAGAATAATAATCTTATTCTGTGCTTTGGATTGTGATATCAATGCCATAACATCATTGAGCGAAAGTCCCTCATCGGGTCGTTTAACTTCACTTGTACATAAATATCCACCCAAAACATCAATTGAGCCATGACCTGAATAATAAAGAAGAGCTATTTCCGATTCACTTTTAAACAGTTCTTCTATAGCATCTTTCAATTCATTTCTAGTTATATATGATGTTTCACTAGTCGCCCACATAATTTTTACATCAAAATTCAATGTGCCATCACCGTTTCTCTCTAATGCAGCTTTAACCGAATTTGCATCATTCACGCAACCATGTAAATCATCAACTTCTTCGTAGCTATCTATCCCTACACATAACGCTTTTCTCATTGATTACATCCGACTGTTTATATTCTTTTTTGAAAATCATACTCCAATACAATAAAAGTCATTTTTCTTTCTTTTTAGGCGGCTTAACAGGGGGCATAGGCGGTTTTGAAGATGTAGAAGGCAATGAGAATCCTCTTTTTTCGCTTCCATTTTGATTTGGTCTGTTTGTACTGCTATTTCCATTTTTATCTGTACTCATTATTGAACCTCCACTAAAAATTATTTGCAAAGTACGAATCTGTTTTATTGTCTGCTATTTTCTTAAAATCTTCATTTTCCAGAAGAGTTTCTTCTTTCAAATTTTTATTTTCAATATTGGTAAACTCATTCTTAAACGAATACAATAAATCATTTATTTCTTCTTCTGTCAACTCCCCTGATGCTACATTAAACCAATTATACTCAATTTTATTGTAAAGAAATTTTAAATCTTCTATAAAAGTAACTAAAAATTTTAATCTTTTACTATATGGCAAAAAACCTTTTATTGCAGTCAACACTTGAGAAATTGCTATTATTACAGACCAAACAAATGATAATTCTTGCCATATAGCCCATGCAGCAATACTGGTTGACGAAACAATAGCTCCACATATATTAATTTTTTTATCCCATTTATAAGAATCTTCCACATATAAATCCAAATAAAAAATCCATGCTTTAATTTGTACCATATACTTCCAATATTTTTCTTGCATTTTACTATTCCTTTTGCAAATCATCTAATATTTTCATCATCACTTCTTACATATATTATCAGAAATATCCCACTTCCAATACACTTTCTTCAATTAATTCTTCATTACTCATTTGTGAAATAACGTGACTTACAAATCTTTTAAATATATCAGCAGAATACGGATTATCGCTCAAATATTTCACATACCAATCTCTCCATTTATCTCTTCCTGCTCTTGTGCTAAATTCCTTTCTAATATTTGAACTTATTCTTTTAGCTTTTCTTACAATCAATATTTCATCAATGTCTATTGTCGTTGTACTTATCGGTGTCATATCTAAAAAATCACATAATAAATAATATTTAGCACCTGTAACTGCCTGTTTAATATCATGAGCGGTAGCCGAAGCCTCCTGAAACATGGTTTTATCAAGATTTGTCTTCATTTCCGCTAAAACATATCCCAAATGAGTTTCGAGTTTTACAGTCTTCAAAGGATCAAACTGAGGATCATAAGACGATTGTAAATATAGTTTTCTACTCATTGAAAAATCCTGATCCTTTGTCTTTATATTAATCCCACCACCTATATTAGGATTACTCAAACTTGAAGCAAAATAAACAGAAGAAAATGTTGGTATTTGCGAACTAATTTCTATATCATAGTCTCCTTGAACTTTAGTAATACATTTTTTTACAAATATAGGCATAAATTCCTCTAAAATGGTATTGTCTAATTTTAATTGCCCCTTCTGCCTATACAAAAAATCTTCTTCACTATCAAAAATCAGATTAACATCCACATAAAATTTATATGCATTCAAACACTGGACCATTTCAATAATCAAATCATCTAGCGTTTCTCCACTTGCACTATGTAATTCTTTCACCCATTTATCATATCTATCCAATGTTCCTTTTAGTCGGGAAATATCTGATTTAGGCATTTTATCACTTGCAATGGCTGAAACGATTTTTTCTCCATGTACCCCTCTAACCATAAACTACCTCCGATTCTCTCACTTTAAATGAATTTGATATTGCATTTATTAATAACACCGTATTTTTTGTTTCTGGCATAATTTCTAGCTGATCTTGCAATGTTCTTATTGCTATTCTTCGGGCTTTTTCAACAATGTCTTGTTCAGTCAGCCGTTCAGCCATTTTCTTATTTTCAAAATGAAGTATATCTTCGTATATCATTTGACCATACCTGTTCTTAAAAACTCTTTCTTGTCTTATCATCAAATTTAACCCAAATATTTCAGTTCCAATATCATATATCAATTCGCTGTTACAAAAAGAATATCCCAGAACAGAAGACTCCCTGCCTACAACATAAATCATCCTTGCATTATCTTTGCATACCCTAATTGCCTCATTTATTGACAACGCCATATCTATACAATATTGAATAACCGTCAAAAATCGGTTCCCTCTATTTTTTCTATTTGAACCAAATTCACTACGTGCAATTTGTAAAACATCATACCCTAATTCTTCAACTGATTTTCTATATTTCTGATGATAATTAAAAACATTTATATATGGTGGTGAAGTTATCAACATATCTGCACTAGAGTCATTTAATACTAATCTTCTCGCATCACCTCGATTTACTGAAATTGTCGCCTTACTATAAGGCAATGTCAAAATTAAATTCTTTAACCACTCCCACTTTATATTGACTAACTCTATAGTTACTGCATTTTTATATACATCCATAATAACAATCAAAGTTGAAAGTAAATTTGTAATAGACTTGTCATCATTATGTTTTATTTGAATCAATATATAATCCAATATTTCAGAGTTATTTGGTATGGATGAGATTATTCTATCCACTCTAGTTATCAATTTTGCTCTATCCTCTACTACTAGATTGGCATATTCATATGTCTTCGCCATATAAAAAGCAGATACATTCAATTCTGTTCCATAAGCCTCAATTCCTTTCCGTGCACATTCACCTACAGTAGTTCCTGAACCAAGAAACGGGTCAACTACTGCATAATCCTTTTCTGCATATTTCTCTAAAAGTGCTTCTATGAATTGTGGCGAAAATTGCCCGTTCCAATTAAACACATTAGAACGTGTTTTATTTTCTATATTTAATACACTTTGTGGTATTTCATTATGATTTATCGGAATATTTTTGAATTTCCGAGCAGAAACACTCATTTATCATTTCCTTCTTTCTTCTATAACAATTTCCACAACATCTCCAATACCACAGTCCAACGCATAACATACTTTAGCTAATTTTTCTAGAGATACTGTTTCAT
Organism: uncultured Clostridia bacterium; assembly: GCA_944392335.1. Lineage (GTDB taxonomy): Bacteria > Bacillota > Clostridia > UBA1381 > UBA1381 > RGIG1988. The sequence continues at coordinate 33,414 of CALXWJ010000074.1, read as the reverse complement.
TTCTACTCATCTTCGCTACTGCATTTGTACTTATTCGAGCTTTTTCGTGAAGCTGTGTTTTATTTATATTTTTGTCTATCATTAACTTCCAAAGTTTATTATAATTTAATATAATATTTCCATCCACAAAATCACTCCTTTGTTGTACTCAAATAACTATCAGTAGCATTTATAAAATCATACCACTTACTACCACATATTGCAAGGAAATCTTGATACATCTCAAGATTCCCTTGCAAAAAACTCTTCTACCATTCAAAAATATTTTACAGAACTTCAGAATGTTCTCCGCCTGTCAACGGGCTTCTCGATTATATTTTCTCCTAGCAGCCCGTTTCTGCTCAGCTTCAATCTCATCTCATCATTCCCACTCAATTGTAGCCGGTGGTTTTGACGTAATATCATAGACGATACGGTTAACATGTTTTACCTCATTAACGATACGATTAGAGCAAACCTCAAGCACCTCATAAGGGATTCTTGCCCAATCGGCTGTCATAAAATCAGTTGTTGTAACAGCTCTGAGAGCAAGTGTATAATCATAGGTTCTGCCGTCGCCCATTACGCCGACGCTTTTCATATCGGTAATTACGGCAAAATACTGGTTGATATCACGTTCTATGCCCGCATTAGCTATTTCTTCTCTGAAAATTGCATCCGCATCGCGAAGGATATCGAGTTTATCTCTTGTAATTTCACCTATAACACGAACAGCAAGACCTGGGCCTGGAAAGGGCTGACGCCACACAAGATTTTCCGGGATACCGAGTTCGATACCCAGCTGTCTTACCTCATCTTTAAACAAATTTCTCAGAGGTTCTATAATTTCCTTAAAATCAACATGATCTGGAAGTCCGCCCACATTATGATGGCTTTTTATAACAGAAGCATCACCGGCGCCGCTTTCAATCACATCGGGATAAATTGTACCCTGAACAAGGAAATCCACAGTACCGATTTTTTTAGCTTCCGCCTCAAAAACTCTTATAAATTCCTCACCGATAATTTTTCTTTTAGTCTCAGGAACAGTTACTCCTGCCAGCTTGTCCAGGAATCTGTCTTGGGCGTTAACTCTTATCATATTTATATCAAATTGTTCACGAAATACCTTTTCAACTTCATCGCCCTCATTTTTTCTGAGCAGCCCGTTATCAACAAAAATACAGGTCAGTTGTTTCCCTACGGCTTTATGTATCAAAACAGCGGCAACAGAGCTGTCAACACCTCCGGAGAGGGCGCACAAAACCTTCTTGTCACCGATTTTTTCTTTTAACTGTTGTATGGTATTTTTTGCGTAGTCGGACATCAGCCAGTCGCCCTTACAATTGCATATCTTGTAAAGGAAATTTTTCAGCATCTGTTTTCCGAACGGTGTATGATTTACTTCCGGATGAAATTGAACACTGTATAATTTTTTTTCTGTATTTTCATAAGCGGCATAGGGTGCTGCACCTGTTCTTGCCACCGGTCTGAATCCATCAGGCAGTTGGGAAACATAATCGGTATGACTCATCCAACAGGAGTTGTTTTTTTCAATTCCGTCAAAAAGAATAGAATCTCCCAAGGTTATCTCTGTTTTTCCATACTCTCTTTTTTCGGCGCTTGAAACTTTCCCGCCCAAAGCATGAGCCATAAGCTGATTCCCGTAGCATATACCCAAAACAGGTATCCCCAGTTCAAATATTTCATTGCTGTATGTAGGAGCGTTTTTCTCATAAACACTGTTTGGGCCTCCCGTAAAAATAATACCTACAGGATTTTTTTTCTTTATTTTTTCAATAGGAGTAGTGAATGGCAAAACTTCACAATACACATTACACTCTCTGACACGTCTTGCTATAAGCTGATTATACTGTCCCCCAAAATCAAGAACGATAATTTCCTCATTATTCATAAAACATACACCTTTCTGCGCAATATTTATTCATATGTACTATTTGACATATTATAACATTTTTTTCTTAAATTTACAACTGTTTTATATTTTTATAATCATCAGAATTTTGTAAAAAAATAATATATTGGTACTGTATATAGTCAAAAACAGCTTTTGCTATCTTCTTTGTATCAATTCAGGCAACCCTGTGACCTAAGCCTATTACTATATCATTCAGATTCAAAAGTCCAACCGCAAAGAAAATACAAACCGAAATATGGGCACCACCGCGTGCAATCCCGATTTTTCCTCCCACATTCAAGCCGGTACATTTATTCATGATCTGAGTTATCGCTTCATGTGCCGCACCTGCTACAGCCCCTTCCTCCGGATGAGAATCGTCGATAACTCCCTCACGTTTTGAAGCCACAACCGAACGCTCAATTATTTTTGTAACAGAATTCGTGAATTCTCCTCCAAAATCTATTGCAACACACTTAATCCCTTTTTTAGCCATTTCACCCTTAAATCCACTTTCCTCTGTTCTGTCCGAAGTCATTGCAAGCTTTATTGCAGCTTTTGAAACCTCACGGCTTCCCACTGTTTCTGCCATAATACCATTCCTTTCTGTAATAATATAAATTTACCCCAATAAAATATCAATCACTTTTATTAATAATACCCTCCGCCGCAAGATAACCCGTTGAATATGCAATCTGTAAATTAAACCCGCCGGTATATGCATCAACATCTATTATCTCACCTGCAAAATATAATCCCTGTATTATTTTGGATTCCATAGTCGACGGATCAATTTCCTTTACCTTTATACCGCCTGATGTTATTATTGCCTCATCAATAGGTCTGAAACCCTTTACAGTTACTGTAAGAGCCTTAATATTTTGTATCAGTGTTCTTCTTTGTCCCTTTGTTATGGAATTTACCGGTGTATGTAACGGTATTGAGGACAATTCTATTATAACAGGTATCAATGCTTTCGGCAGCAGCTCATCCAAAGCATTTATAATATGCTTATTTTTATATTTTTCAAAATCCCTGCAAACACGCTTGTCCAGTTTTTCGATATTTAAAGCAGGTTTTAAATCTATTTTTATCTTATATTCTTCTTTTTCGACATTTTTCATATGAGCGGAAGCGGAAAGTATAACAGGGCCGCTGACTCCGAAGTGTGTGAATATCATTTCTCCGAAATCGGTATAGATTTTTTTATCCTTTTTGTTATAAACGGATATTTCTATATTCTTCAAAGCCAGCCCCATCAGATCAGATACCCACTTTTCATATGTTACTACCGGAATAAGTGAGGGCTTCAGTTCCGTTACAGTATGCCCCAAAGCTTGAGCCATGTTATATCCGCTCCCATCTGACCCCGTCAACGGATAAGATCTTCCGCCCGTTGCCAATACAACGGCATCTGCTCTGATTGTATGCTTGTCGGTTTTTATCCCGCACACCTTCCCTTTATCTGTCATAATCTTCACCGCATTTTCATGCACAAGGTCCACATTTTTTTTGAGAGCATATTTAGATAATGCCTCTGCTACATCCCTTGCGGAATCAGACTGCGGGAAAACGCGCTCCCCTCTTTCAACTTTTGTCTTTACACCGTATTTTTCAAGTAAATTTATAATATCATGATTTGTGAATTTATGAAAAGCACTGTAAAGAAAACGTGGATTTGTAGGAATATTTTTTAAAAAATTCTCCATATCCGCACCATTTGTAATATTGCATCTGCCCTTTCCGGTAATCCTTAGTTTTTTTCCGAGAAACTTATTTTTTTCTATCAATATGACCTTTTGAACCTTTTCGGCAAGATGACCGCAAGCTATCATCCCGGCCGGGCCGCCGCCAATTACTGCTACTTTTTCAATCATTTCTTTTATCTCCGGTAAATTTTATAACATTATTCATTCACGGTTGAATGACACTTGATAACCGCAAAATAATATATCGGTATTGATCATAAACTGAAATTCTGAAATGGAACCCACCTCCGAAAACGGCGGGGGACATCTTCACTTAGATTATATTTTAAATATTCCGAATGCATTTAGTATTGAAGTAATTAAAATCAATAATATACATATCGGAGCGACATATTTAATAATCAGCTCAAACATTTTTTCATTTTTCATAGGCGCCGTTTTATTAACTTCATCAATAATTGCAGACGGTTTAATAATATATCCGACAAAAATACAGATCAAAAATGCAACTATCGGCATTAAGACACTGTTACTTATAAAATCAAAAAAAGTAAGAAATTCCATTCCCAAAACTTTATAATTTTCCCATATCCCATTTCCCAATGATGCCGGTATGCCTATGATAAATGCACCTATAAACACCAACACACACGAAAGCTTCCTTTTCAATCCGGTCTTGTCCATAATAATCGAAACAACAGTTTCCATCATTGAAACAGATGACGTTAATGCGGCAAATAAAACAAGCAGAAAGAACAAAATTCCTATTACGGTACCGCCTCTCATTGTTTCAAAAACCTTCGGAAGCGTTACAAACATTAATCCCGGTCCCTGACCCACATTACCGTCGGAACAGGCAAATACGGCAGGAATTATCATAAGACCTGCTAAAAACGCAACAGCTGTATCAAATATTTCAATCTGCTTGACGGAGCTTTCTATATTAACATCTTTTTTCAGATATGAACCATATGTTATCATAATGCCCATTGCAATAGACATTGAATAAAAAAGCTGTCCCATCGCTGCCAAAACAGTATTTACGGAAAATTTTGAAATGTTTGGTGAAATATAATAAAGTACACCCTCCATTGCTCCCGGAATAAACATTGTATAAACGGATATAAATAACGAAAGGACAATAAGGACGGGCATTAACAGCTTGCTTACGTTTTCTACTCCTTTTTGTACACCCAGCAAAACCGTAACTGTCGTTAAAATCATAAAAATTGCAAACCATAAAACAGGCTCTGCGGGACTTTTTATAAATTCATTGAAAAACGTATCGGAAGAAGCAGCATGCGCATGTCCGGTGGAAAAAGACACAAAATATTTTATGACCCATCCGCCTATAACCGAATAATACGGCAATACTATAATCGGCACCACCGACTCGATCCAGCCTATGAACGCAAATTTTTTTCTTAGCTTCGCGAAAGCCCCTATACAGCTGAGTCCAGTTTTTCTTCCTATAGCGATCTCAGCAGTCATCAGAGCAAACCCGAAGGTTACGGCAAGTATTATATACACTAGCAAAAAAATCCCTCCGCCGTATTGGGCGGCAAGATAGGGGAATCTCCATATATTACCTAACCCAATAGCCGAACCTGCCGCCGCCAATACAAATCCTATCTTTCCGGTAAAATTACTTCTGTTATTTTTTTGTTCCATTAGTTTTCTCCGTAAATTTATTCTAATTTACATAATCCCTTCTGCCCTATACTTTTTTCATATATTAAAACAGATAATTTTCAATTTCTGTGTATAGAAATTAAACTATGACAAGAGTGCAGCTATGCTGCGCTGTAATCATTTGGAGATTATACTTTCACACTGATTACAAATACGGGCTCCGCCTCCGGTTATGGAGGGTACATCTTTGCTTAGGTTATATCTTATCATATACCTCATATTCATCCCATATTCTCTCGAGATTTTTAAAGGTTTCGCTTATTTCATCCTGATGCTTCATTCCAAGTGCGGCAATTAATGCATTTACAACACTGAAAGGCGCCACAAGAGAATCTACAAACGAATCCATATCGCTTCTTGCCGTCAAAACATAATCGGAAAGACGGACGATCGGCGAATTTATGCTATCAGTTATACCGATAATGGTAGCATTGCATTTATGAGCATACTCCAAAACCTTTATTATGTTTTTGGAATACCGCGGAAAGCTCATTCCGATAATAACATCTTCTTTATTTATTTTCAACACCTGCTCAAACATATCGGCCGGATCTGCTGAATTAATAAGCTTTGTATTGTCAAACATAAGATGAAAATAAAATTCGGTAAATGTCGCAAGAGATGCCGCGCTTCTTACTCCGGTAATATAAATTGTTCTCGCCCTTAAGATCGCCTCTACCGCACCATCAAACTGCTTGGGGTCTATTTCACAAAGAGTTTGTTCTATCATCCTTATATCCGATTTTAATACGCCCTCCAAAATGTTCGTCTTATTCAATTGTCTTTTGGCTATTTCCATCCTTTTTAATGTTGTTGATTGCGTCATTGTTATCTGCCTTAATATTCTCTGCATTTGCTGATAACCTTTAAAACCGATTTCTGCCGCAAATCTAACGACCGTTGATTCGCTTACTCCTACTGTCGCACTCAATACCGATGCCGTCATATATGCCGCTTTATCATAATTTTCAATCAAAAAATCCGCAATCAGTCTTTGTCTTTTTGAAAATTGATTTTTATGTTCCTTTAAAAAACTTATTATGTCTACCGGCTCCATATGATTTCATTGCCTCCCTTTAATATTCCCTTTTCATATATTATATATTATAAGTGCAAAAAAATTTATTACTGATTCACATTATTGTTTTTAACGGTGAAATACCAGTTCTGCGGATCTGTATAGCTTGCAAACATATTAGGCATACTTGTTCCCGAGATCCTGTTTTCAAAAATAACACTTTCTTTTCTGAAAAACAACGGCACAAAAGGGACTTCTCCATTAAATAAATTTGCATACTCCATAAATGCATTTTTTTCTTCTTCACTTGTTGTATACGTTCCCAAACGATATACTGCCTCATGCATTTGCTGAGTATAATAAGAAAAATAATTTTCCGCCACGAGCAAATTATAAGGATCCATGTTTGCCGGCATTTTCACTTCTCCTATAAAAAGTTGATAATTTTTGTCGTTAATTCTTTGCGTATAGTCTTCAAAGCTGACCAGGATAATGGAGCACTCTATTCCAAACCCGTTTAAAGCATCACCTATACGCTGTGCTATTCTGTATCTTTCTTCATTATCATCATTGATCAATATATCACATTTAAGCTTTTCGCTCATAGTTTCGGGTTCTTCACCCTCCCGCTCACTTATGATCTTATCTCTTATAAAGCCTCCGCTTTCATTTATTCTCCATCCGTCCAATGCAAGGATCTCCTGAATATATTCGGCAGCGTAGCCGGCTTCGGGAATGTTTGGGCAATACCATGCAGAAGGGTTTATCGGGCTTTTTGCGACAACTGCCCTTGAGAAAACCTCGTTTGTCACAATGGCTTCTTTATCGATAAGATAGGATATCGCCTTTCTTGTATTTACACCGCTCAATACACTTTCGGCATTATTCATCCCCAAAAATACCATATTATCCGACACATAATCCTGTACCGTTATTTCGCCCCGCGGTGTATTTGACTTAAGATCCATTGTTTTTGATGTGATAATATCTATTTCGCTGGCATTGAAAGCATCTGCCGCTTCCTCTTTATTTTTCAATATATTTAAATTTATTTCACCGATCGACGGCTTGTTTTCTCTCCATTGTTCATTTACCGTTAATCTTATCTTGTTTGAAGTTAATTTTTCATAATATTTATATGGGCCTGTCCCGATTGGAATATAATCCGCAAGATCATCTGCCGTTACACTGTTTTGTACGACAGGGAAAGACAATACGGCTTCAGGATTCGGCACCGCCCTTGAAAATGTAACCGAAAGCGTGTAGTTGTCAGGGCAGGACGCCGCCGAAATACAATTTAACTGTGAAGTATAATTTGTTTCATTATACCGTATCAAATTAATTGTGTGTAAAACATCAACGGCACTAAAATCGCTTCCATCGTGCCATTTTATATTTTGTTTTACATTGATCGAAAGGTTTCTTCTGTCATCCGATACAACATAACTGTCTGCAAGCTCACATATTGGATTTAATGCGTCATCAAATGAAAACAATGGTTCAAATATCAGCTGCATGGCGTCATATACCGATGATGATGACGTAAACAGCGGATTAAAAGTATCTATGCTGTCAATCCCGAGATTTAATACCGTGGGATTTTCATAGTTATTTACTATAACGGCCCCGGGGTCATCATTTTCCTCTGTTAAGTTAAAATCACATCCGGCAATAAATGTACACAACACCATGATCAGTGCCGTTTTTATATAATACCTTTTTTTCATTGGTCTCCATCCTTGTTTTATATTTACAATAACATTGTGTTTTTTAAATTAATTCCATTATTGCCGCCATATTCCCTCTTTTGCCGTTTGTTTTTCTGTGCGAAAAGAGCAGATCGGAATTACAGAATGTACAGATTCCGGAAACAGTAAGGTTTTGCTTTAATATTCCGACCGACAATAATTGATTTTCAATTGTCTTTTGCAAATTCACATGATATTTTTCTCCGTATTTTTTTATAACTCCGCACGGCATCTCCATAAAATGATATGCGACCTCGTCACCTACCTCAAAGTGACATTCACCGATCGACGGGCCTATTGCCGCCAATATGTTTTCAGGCTTTGAATTAAACTCATCTATCATTTTTTGAACAGTCTTTGCAGAAATATTTTTTACAGTCCCTTTCCATCCCGAATGCGACATTGCTATGGCTTTATTTTTCACATCCAAAAAGTATAACGGTACGCAATCAGCATAGAGCGTAACGATAGGAATTCCCGTTTCATTGCACATCAAACCGTCTGCACTTGTAAATCTGTTTTCTTTTGTTATTCCGTTTCCCAGATCTTCGATTGTAACTGTGCAAATATTGTCCTCATGTACCTGCTTTGAGATCACCAGCTTTTTATAATCCACATCTATGGCATCACATATGATTTTATAATTTTTTAATACATTTTCTCTTTTGTCGCTGCAGTTAAACCTCAGATTAAGAGCTTTATATTCATTCTCACTCACTCCGCCCTCTCTTGTGGTAAAACAATGCTTAACCAATCCTGTTTTTTCAAAAGAATCTATCACATAGTAAGATAACCCGTTTTTTCTTACAAGTCTGAACATTTAACACTCCATTCCGCCGTACGAATACGGCATATACAGAAAATATATCGGTTTCAATAAGGGTCTTTCCCCGTTATTAAACGAGGACAAGAGCAAGGCAAAGCTATCTATATGTTCGGCGGGAGAGCGTACTCATCACACCGATTACGGATATATAACCCGCCGCCTGAAAAGACGGCAGATATCTTTTCTTGGGCTATATTTTATGATTACTCTAAACTATCCTTTTAAATTGCTTTTCAATTTCTTTTTTTGACATGCTGATTACAATAGGTCTGCCGTGAGGACATGTGTTTATGTTTTCAAGGGTAAATATTTTATTTACCAGGTCTCTTTGCTCATCCTCGCTCAATTTATGATTTGCCTTAACTGCAGCCTTGCATGCAATTGTATAAAGCAATCTTTCATGCTTTTTTGTCATTATTTCCTTTTTATATTCTTCAAGCTGTGACAATAATTCAATAAATAAATCTTCAATATCGTCATATAAAGTATTTGTCGGTATTGCTCTTATTATAACCGAATTATTTCCAAAATCCTCTGTTTCAAACCCCAGGGTTTTCAAAAATTCACAGTTTTGCAGATACACAGCCTTTTCATTTGACGACAAATCCAAAACCAAAGGTACTATCATAGGCTGTGAATATACTTTTCGCTGTGAAAGCTGCGTTTTTAATTCCTCATAATTCAATCTTTCATGAGCGGCATGCTGATCTATCATCCGCATCTCATCGCCGACTTCTATAATAATATATGTATCAAAAACCTGTCCTACAAGCGTGTATTGAGGAATTTCAATATTTTTTTTCAAGTCTTTGGTATCATCCTGATCTTTCTGTTTTTGATTTAAATTTTCAACCTGTTTTGGATATGTTTCCTGTATTTCCCGTTCGGGTGTTTTGTTTTCGGCCGCAAGGCTCTCTTGCTGAGACCTGATATCGATATTTTGCGTCTTGGGCTGCGGCTCTTTTGCTTCTTCTTTCGGCTGTTGAAGCTCTGCTTTATTATAATTGCTGTCAGCCTCAAGTTTTTTCTCTTTATCAAATATATCGGTATCCACCTGGAACATTTTCGGAGAGGAAACTTTTTTTGAGTTGTCACCAAAAATAATGCTTTTGCTTTCTTCGGTTTTTATCTTTTCCTCCGGCCTTATCGGCGTCATTCTTTCAGGTTTTTTTTCGTGTTCAACATCTTTTATATTCAATTGTGAGCCCGTTGTCACGTTGTCTCTTACAAAAACCGTTTTGTTATTTTCTGTTTCCTGTTTTTTGATTTGAGGAATATCCGCAATTCTGTACAAGGCTTCTTTTACCGCATGATAAACCGCTGTATAGACTTCACTTTCGTTGGAAAATTTCACTTCCATCTTTGTTGGGTGAACATTTACATCTACCAATGACGGGTTTACTTCAATATTTAAGACCGTAACGGGGAATTTACCGATCATGATCTGGTTTTTATACGCTTCTTCAACCGCTCGCATTATAAGAGGGCTTTTTATATATCTCCCGTTTATAAAAAAGCTTTGATATGTCCTGTTTGGACGCGCAAGATTACCCTTGCCGGTCATTCCGTTTACATTTATATACTCACCGCTGTAATTCACATCTATCATTGATGTTGCAAAATCCTTGCCGTATACTGCATAAATTGCATTTTTCAGATTACCGTCCCCGCGGGAAAACAATACTTCTTTTGTGTTGTTTATCATTTTAAATGATATTTCCGGGTGCGCAAGGATAAATCTTATCATGATATCATTAATATATCCCGCTTCGGTAGCGTCTTTTTTCAAAAACTTCATTCTGGCAGGGACATTATAAAATAAATTTTTAACTATAAAGACCGTTCCGTCCGGTATACCGGTATCTTCATTTGATATTATTTCTCCGCCGTGACATATGGTATGTGTCCCATAATCGTCTTCCTTTCTTTTTGTAAACAGATCAACCATTGCTACCGCACCGATACTGGACAATGCTTCACCTCGAAATCCCAATGTATATATTGCGTCAAGATCCGATTCGGTTTTGATTTTGCTGGTCGCATGACGAAGAAAGGCAACGGTTGCATCCTCCTTATCCATCCCGCAGCCATTATCCGAAACTTTTATAAAGGTTGATCCGCCTTTTTTTATCTCTACGGTAATCTTTTCAGCACCTGCATCAATACAATTCTCAACAAGCTCTTTTACCACCGAAGCAGGTCTTTCAACGACTTCTCCGGCAGCTATTTTGTTTGATATCTCCTCATTCAAAAGATTTATTCTTCCCATGACCGTGCCCTTCTTTTTGAATATTATTAACTTAGCTCAGCCTTTTTTACCAATTCATATAATTTATTCATAGACTCAATGGGTGTAAGTGTCGAAACGTCAAGTCTTCTTAATTCCTCGACTATTTCCACCCCAACACCGCCGTCAAAACCGGATTGTGCTGCAGTTTCTTCTTCCTTGGTATTGGTTTTATTTATATTTTGAATATCATCATTTTCGATCTTTGTAAGAATTTCCTTCGCGCGTATTATGACTTCATCGGGAACACCCGCAAGCTTGGCGACTTCTATGCCAAAGCTGTCGTCTGCTTCTCCTCTTACGATTTTTCTTAAAAATGTGATATCATCACCGTGTTTTTTTACCGCGATTCTGTAATTTACGATACCGTCCATTTTGTCTTCCAATTGTGACAATTCATGATAATGGGTTGCAAACAGTGTTTTTGCACCGATTTTTTCTTTGTTATCAATGTACTCGGCAACCGCCCATGCAATGGACAAACCATCATATGTACTTGTTCCTCTTCCAATTTCATCAAGAATGACAAGGGATTTTGATGTTGCGTTTTTTAAAATGTTGGCAACCTCAACCATCTCTAACATAAATGTACTTTGTCCCGCCGAAATATCATCAGACGCACCGACTCTTGTAAAGATTTTATCCACTGTTCCCAATCTCGCGTACGACGCGGGGACAAAACTTCCAATCTGTGCCATAAGCGTTATCAATGCGATCTGACGCATATACGTTGACTTTCCTGCCATGTTCGGGCCGGTAATTATAAGAAGCCTTGAATCGGTACAGTTGATCTTCGCATCATTCGGTATAAAGATCGAATCCTTCAGCATTTCTTCAACAACGGGATGCCTTCCGTCTTTTATGATCAGTTCATCAGTTTTTACAACATCGGGCATTGTATAATTGTTCTTGTATGCGGCCTGTGCCAAAGAATAAATAACGTCGGTCGTTGCGATAACATCTGCTGTTATTTTGAGCCTTTCGGTCTGTTTTATTACCGTTTTTCTTATATCGTCAAATATTTTCAGCTCCAGATCGGCAAATTTTTCGGCAGCCGTCAATACGGTCTCCTCTATTTCTTTTAATTCTGGTGTTATGTATCTTTCCGCATTTGTCAAGGTCTGTTTTCTTATATAATTGTCGGGCACATCGCCGGTATTGGATTTTGTGACCTCAATATAATATCCGAATACCTTGTTATACCCGGTTTTTAAGGTTTTTATCCCGGTCCTCTCCCTTTCGTCCGCTTCAACCTTTGCTATCCAGCTCTTGCCGTTGGTCATTGCGTCACGATACTTTTCGAGCTCCTCATTAAACCCTTTTTTTATAATTGTGCCTTCTTTTAAAACTGCAGAGGCCTCATCATCAATTGCATTATCCAAGAGCTCCGCCATATCCTGCAATATATCAAGCTTTGAATACATTTCGGACAAAATCGGGGATTCTGTCTGAGAAAGATAATTTTTAAGCTCCGGTAATTTCAAAAGAGACTGTTTCAATGACACCATATCTTTGGGTGTTAATGTATTTGTTGCGATTCGGCTGATTATTCTTGATATATCATAGATACCGTTTAATGTATTTCCTATATCATCACACAATATCGGATTATCACAAAGTTCTTTTACGGAATACAGCCTTTTATTGATCTTTTCCGCGCTTATCAGCGGTTTTTCAAGCCATTGTATTAAAAGTCTTGCACCCATTGATGTCTTTGTCTTGTCAAGAACGCCCAAAAGAGAGCCTTTTTTGCGTTTTTCACGCATAGTTTCGGTTATTTCAAGACTTCTTCGGGTTGCCATATCAATATCCATATATTCGTCAGCGGAATATATTGTCAGCTTATCTATGTATTCAAGACCGTTTTTCTGTGTTTCGTCAAGATATTTCAAAACCGCGTAAACAGCGCTGCTTTCAGGCGAATACGCTGTCAGTCCCAATTCTTCTATCGGCTTTCTGAACTGTGCTTTTATCCTTTCCTCGGTTAAAAAGCTGCCAAAATAATCATCGCCCATTTGCTGTGAGCTTACATGAAATCTTGCTTCTATATCATCGGAAAGCTGTGAAAATGCAGTATCGTTAACAATAAATTCAGAAGGGTTGTATCTTGCCACTTCATTTAATATCGATTGTTTTCCACTGACCGCTGTTAAAAATATTTCTCCCGTGGAAACATCGCAAAATGCAAGGGCAGACAACGGATCCTGCATGTTGATAACACACAGATAATTGTTACGGCGTTCATCAAGCATTGTTTCGTCTAAAACCGTTCCCGGGGTTATAACTCTTACGACCTCTCTTTTTACAATGCCCTTTGCTGTCCTCGGGTCTTCTACTTGCTCGCACACAGCGACCTTATAGCCTCTTTCAACCAATTTTGCAATATATGTATTTGCACTGTGAAAGGGTACTCCGCACATCGGAGCCCTTTCTTCCATTCCGCAGTTTTTCCCGGTCAGCGTTAACTCCAATTCTTTTGACACTATAATCGCGTCGTCAAAAAACATTTCATAAAAGTCGCCCAATCTGTAAAACAGTATACAATCTCCGCATTCTTCCTTTGTTTTAAGATAATGGCTCATCATAGGCGAAATTTTACCCATTTACAAAACACCTCCAAAAAGATCCTTCTTTTGTAAAATGCATACTGATCAGTGACATCCTCCGCAGGTGCTGCAATCATGCGTGCAGTTCGGGTCTTGTCCCGTAATATAGAAGTTCAGTATTTTGTTGACCTCCTGAACCATATCATCAAAATTCTTTTTCGCCTCAACATAATTTTTTATCGTTTCGCTCTTTTTTACCATTTCGGAAAAAGCCTCATTATTTTTTATAATAGCCTCTGCCTGTTCTATTTTCCCCGACTGCATGTCACGGGCAAGGTTCATGCGCTTTAGATTATATTCCTTTAACAATTCATTTGCCAGCGCGTCGTTTTTTTGTATTTCTTCAGCCTCGTCCATTGCTTTCATTTCAGAAGATTCCTTGATTAATTCTCCCAACTCATGTGCTTTTTGCATAATTGTCATATTAAAATACATTCCTTTCCGTTTCTTTCATACTTAATTTTATTTTACTTTTCCGATGTCATAAATTTACATCACTCCGCCGAGTTCTTCCGATTTTATTTTTTTATCATATACATTCCTCAACAAATTCACCGTTCAAACTCCATGTATGAGCCTGTGTGATTTTTACCTTTACATATTTACCCGCAAGCTCCTTGCTTCCTTTAAAATTTACGATCTTTGATGAGTCCGTCCTTCCCGAAAGCATATTTTTATCATTCTTGCTCTCGCCGTCCACAAGTATTTTCTCTATCCTTCCCACATATGCATCGTTTTTGCGTTTTGAAATTTCATTCTGTACCTCTAAAAGACGGTTAAAGTTTTCATGTATCTCATCCTCGGAAAGAACAAAATCCAATTTTGCCGCAGGCGTCCCTTCACGTCTTGAATAGATAAAGGAAAAAATATTGTCATATTCCACCCGTCTTATTATATCCAAAGTATCCTCAAATTCTTCTTTTGTTTCTGTTGGAAAACCTACAATTATATCGGTAGATAATGAAATATCCGGTATTTTTTTCTTTACCTTATCTATTTTTTTAAGATAATCTTCACGTGTATACTTTCTGTTCATCTGTTCAAGCACTCTGTTATTTCCCGCTTGTACCGGCAAATGCAGCTGCTTACATACATTTTCACATTCAGCTATTGCATCTATCAGATCATCCGACAAATCCTTCGGATGAGAAGTCATAAATCGTATTCTCTTTACCCCCTCAATTTCATTTACCATTCTTATAAGTTTTGCAAAATCTATATCCTCGTCAAGATCTTTTCCGTAGGAATTGACATTCTGCCCCAGAAGGCTTATTTCGCTGCATCCGTTTTCTACAAGTGATTTTATCTCTTTTATGATCGCGCCGCTTGTTCTGCTTCTTTCTCTTCCTCTTACATAGGGTACTATGCAGTATGAACAGAAGTTATTGCAGCCGTACATTACCGATACCCAAGCCTTTTTATTATCATCTCTCAATATTGGAATATCCTCTGCGATCTTACCTGCCGAGTCTTCAATATCCACAACGCTTCTCTTATTATTTTTTGTCATGGCCTTATATAACAGCTCCGGCAATTTATATAATGCGTGCGTTCCGAAAACAAGATCAACATGCTTATGTATCTTCCGGATTTTTTCGGTTATATGCTTCTGCTGTACCATACACCCGCACAATCCGATTATCATATCCGGCCTTGATTCTTTCATATGCTTTAATATGCCGAGCCTTCCGAAAACTTTTTGCTCCGCGTTTTCTCTCACGGCACATGTATTATATATTACAATATCAGCCTCTTCCTCCGTATCGCAGAACTCAAAGCCTGCATCCTTTAATATTCCGCGTATTCTCTCTGTATCGTTTTCATTTTGCTGACATCCGTACGTTTCGGTTTTTACAAGCGGCACTCTGCCTTTTTCTTGCGCAAATCTATTATTTAATTCCTTTATTTTTAAGACAAAACCTTTCTGTCTTGTCATGTCTTCCTTTTCTATATATTCTGCCATAAATAAACTTTATAGGTGCAATTTTCCTTTTTTGCACAGAACCTCCGATTATATTATTCTTATTATATTGTAACACAAATTCAAGCAAAATACAATATTTTATGCTATATTTTTTATATTCTGTTTTATTTTTTACGTATAATAATATTTCAAAATATATTATCCTTTCATATAACTGCACAAACAACTTTATCCGACCGCGGCAAAAGGCCATTATTCTGCAAGACAATTGTTTGTATTGACATTTTCTGTTTAAAAGAATATAATTCAATAAGAGACAGATTTTTGTCATTTCATTTGCTTGGCAGCTTTTTGTTCCTCTGCCGTATAACAAATCGGAACACAACCCGAATAAAGGCAGACTGTATCTTTATTTGGATATATAAATTATTTTAGGAAAGGATAATCGATTATGGACAGCATTATTTGGAATCCATGGCATGGCTGCAAAAAATATTCTGCCGGATGCAAAAACTGTTATGTGTACAGACGCGACGGTTCGGTAGGACGAGATGCATCCAAAGTCGAAAAAACCAAAAGTTTTGGTCTGCCTCTTGAAAGAAATAAAGATCTTCAATTTAAAATTGCCTCCGGTACAACTGTATATACCTGCATGACATCGGACTTCTTTATTGATGAAGCTGATGAATGGAGAGAGGATATATGGCGTATCATTCGCCAGCGTTCCGATTTGGAATTTATTATTATAACAAAAAGGATCGTAAGATTTTTTGAATGTATCCCTCTTGACTGGGATAGGGGATATGATAATGTAACAATATGCTGCACTATCGAAAATCAGGAGCAATGCGACCTGCGTTTTCCTGTTCTGAACAGTCTTCCGGCAAAGAAAAAAACAGTATGCTGTGAACCTCTTTTATCAGATATTGATATGAGAAAATACCTTAACAAAGACATATTAAGAATAATTGCAGGAGGAGAAAGCGGGAAAAATGCAAGAATATGTGATTTTGACTGGGTAATGAATATACGCAGTCAGTGTATTGACGCCCATGTTCCCTTCTTCTTCAAACAGACAGGCGCAAAATTTATAAAGGACGGGAAGCTGTTTGCTATACCCCGAAAATTGCAGCATGCTCAAGCAAAAAAGGCCGAAATAGATTTTTTGTGCTGAAATTTTGAAAAATCTATTGGAAATTGAAATGTTTTGTGATATAATATCAAAGTCGCATACCTACAAATAGGGTTATTATGCAAAACTAATTACAAAAGGTAAGGTATTTATGGACTCAATTTCAGTTTTTTGGACTCAAATGACGGCAAATCCATTGTTGTTTATGGCAGTAATGCTGACACTCGGCGTTATTCTCGTGAATGGCTGGACGGATGCGCCAAACGCTATAGCGACCTGCGTTGTAACAAGATGTATGCCTCCCAGAGCGGCAATCCTGATGGCGGCAATATTTAATTTCCTCGGTGTTTTCGTAATGACACTTATCAATGCAACGGTTGCAGAGACAATCACAAAAATGGTAGACTTCGGAACGGATCCCGATTTGGCTGTTATATCCTTGAGCGCCGCTTTGTTCGCTATTGTCCTTTGGGCAACTCTCGCATGGGTGTTCGGTATCCCCACGAGCGAAAGCCACGCGCTTATAGCAGGGCTTACAGGCAGCGCGATCGCGCTGCATAGCAGCTTAGACGGCGTAAACGGTGATGAATGGATAAAGGTCATTTATGGCATCGGTATTTCCGTTGCTCTCGGATTTGGTTTGGGCTGGCTGGTATGTAAGCTTGTAACAAAGATATTCTACAAAGCAAACAGACCGAAAACGGAACCGTTTTTCAGGGGCGCGCAGATAGTCGGCGCCGCTTCAATGTCATTTATGCACGGCGCACAGGACGGTCAGAAATTTATGGGTGTTATCCTGCTTTGCGTGTATATGTCAAAAGGTCAGGCTATGCCCGCTGATATAGATATTGCAGGCGAGTATATATGGCTGATGATTCTCTGCTCTGTGGTTATGGCTTTAGGTACCTCGATGGGCGGTAAAAAGATTATTAAATCAGTTGGGATGGATATGGTAAAGCTTGAAAAATATCAGGGCTTTTCGGCAGACATTGCGGCAGCGCTTTCACTTTTGTTCTGCTCTGTGTTCAGCCTCCCGGTATCTACCACACACGCAAAAACAACATCAATTATGGGCGTCGGCGCGGTAAAAAGAGCGTCTGCAATCAACTTTGGCGTGGTTAAGGAAATGGTGCTTACCTGGGTTCTGACCTTCCCCGGATGCGGACTTGTAGGCTTTATAATGACAAAAATATTTATGATGATATTTACTTAACGGAAAGGACGTAAAAAAATGGCTAAAGGCGATAAATTTTATTTTGATAACTTTACTCAGTGTGCGCAGCTCACAAAAAAAGCGGCGGACTATCTTGTGGAATGTCTGGAGAACTACGAACCGGGCAGGATTGAAAAAATGCTTGAGGAAATGCACGAAATCGAGCATAATGCGGATTTGAAGAGACACGAAATGGTAGATGCGCTTGCAAAGGCATTTGTAACTCCCGTTGACCGCGAGGATCTGGATATGCTCAGCCACAATCTTGACAATGTAACGGATAAAATCGAGGATGTCGTGCAAAAGCTCTATATAAACAACATTTCCAAAATCAATCCCTCTGCGATTGTTTTCGCAAAGCAGATCGTAAGAGCCTGCGAATATCTCTGTGAGATAATGGATGAATTTGCAAACTTCAAGAAATCCAAAAGAATCCAGACACTTATAATCAAACTTAACGATATTGAGGATGAATGCGATAAGATATATCTTTCTTCAATGCGTGAGCTTATGAAGGATCCAAAGGATGTCCTTGTTACAATTTCATGGCGTGAAATATTCGACTGTTTTGAATCCTGCGCGGATGTCTGTGAGAATGTAAGCGAAAGCATAGGTTTGGTTATTATGAAAAATACTTGATGCCATAAGGTGCAAGGGGGCTGAAATCTCTACTGTTTTTTTGAGATTTCAGCCCTTTATTTCCGGGGATTTTTTTACTCTTAATATTTATTTTTATATCGTATCAGCGCTCCTGCTTTACCTGCAGGGAGCAGGAGCCGCGGCCGATCGCGGCTTGTGCCGGGAGCGTTGGCTCACACTGAAATTCCGAAACGGCACCCCACCGTCTAAAAGGCCGGGGAATACATCTGCACTTAGGTCATACACTTTTCTTCAGCTTTAAAATCGGCTTTGCCAATACCGCAAGAACAACGGTGGTTATTATAATTTCAGGTATCATATATGTACCGTTATATGTAAGTGAGAATGCAAGAACAGTCTGTCCTTCTTCTGCATTTACTCCCCAAATTAATATACCTGATAATATATGGCATATATATCTCATGATGGTTACTATTGTTCCCGAAACAGGGATTGCCCACAATTTTTTCCCCATAAGATTGTAGAAAAATCCTGCTGTTCCCAAAACTCCGAAAGCAATTATATAATCAAGCAATATTACAAGGACAAAATTAATAAAAGTTCGTGTGGGCGGCGGATAAAATCCTGAAATCATTTGTATCAGTGAAAAAACTAATCCTGATAATATTCCCCATTTGCTGTCAATTATCAAGGATGCCGCGATAATCGGCACCATACTTGCAATTGTTATTGATCCGCCCTGCATCCAAGGCGCGGGAATAGCCTTTGAAATGAGCATAAGTACCGTCGCCAATGCTACCATAACGGCACAGGTTGTTATTTTTTTTGTTTTTGACATTTATCTCTCTCCTTGTATTATATATTTATAGCTTAAATATCCACTTTTTAATGAATATGTGCCATACTGTGGATTAGTTAATCTCTCCTTGCATTAAAAAATCGGGGATCAACCCTTCGGGATAATCTCCGATCGCATACACTGTACTATTATATGTAAATATATTTCTATACGTAAATATATTTCCTACGCCGGCATTATCCGTATCAGGTTCACGGGTCGGAATTCACAATTCCCTCTCAGCCTTTAATAAAAGCTCCCCGATATTCATTTTTCAATAAGTGCTTGCCCCCGTCTTGGGCAAGGACAAGAGCGCAGGCAAAGCTTGCGCTGTAATCAGTGGAAGATTGCACTCTCACTGATTACGAATATGGAGCCCGCCGCCGATTACGGCGGGGGACATCTCGTCCGCAGTTATAATTATATCATTTTAATATTAAAAGGTCAATAAAAATGACACAAGGTTTTATTATTTATATATTTTGACAAAAAAATCTCTTTTTTAATTTTTTTCTATGTACATTTATCTTATCTTAGCAAATAATAAAATTGAAGACTGTCCCTTAAAATCAGGGACAGTCCATTAGATTTTTTTAAATCGGAGCAACGCTCCTGCTTTGCTTGCAAGGAGCAGAGATTGCGACAGATTGCAACCTGTGCAGAAAGCGTCTTCTCCTCAGGGTTTCAGTGGGAGCTAACAACTCCCACTGAAATTCTGAAATGGAACCCGCCGCCGATTACGGCGGGGGACATCTGCACTTAAGTTATAAATCACTCTTCCGATTGATTTTCTTCCTGCTGTGTTTCTCCGTCTGCCGAAGTTTCATCGGTTTCTGTTGTTTCCTCCTCAGGATCGGGCAGCAAATCTTCTGATGTAATATCTATGCTGTCAAGTATATCAAGATTTACATTGTAAATCATATTTGATCCGTCAAGCTTAGCATACAGCACACCATATTCATCCTTCGCGAACAACAATACGGCTTCTTCATCATTTGAGCCGGATATTGTTACTACCGCATATGGATTATCAAATCCCTTTTCGGATTTTATTGCATCATCTGCATTGTAATTTTCACATCTTTCCCAGCTTAAATTCAAAAACTTGTTTGCAAGGGATGTAACCTTCTGTTCATCAAGAGTTTGCGTACCGTCTGTCCATGTACCGTCTTCGGACTTTGTATATTCCTTGACCATATCGCCTTCAATGACCATATGGATCTTATTGACGTCGGTTACCTGAGGAATTTCCTCCATTTTTAAAAGATCATCAATGGTTTTTTCAAAAGCTGAAGCAAAAGAGCTGTCTACCATATATATTTTCTCGCTTCCGTCGATCATTACATAATTTTCATTTGTAAGCTCATTCTCATCTCCTATGGTAAATATATAGCTCTCGCCTCCGGATGTGACCGCTTCGATCGTGATATCACTGTCATCCAAACCGTATTCGCTCAGATCTTCCTCATCCAATTCTCTTGTTGCCGTAATATCCGCAAATTCCTGTGCAAGATTATCCGCTTGTTCTTCATCCACGGGGAAATCATCATCGCCCGTCCAATGCCATACTCCCGTTTCATTATTTATTGTATACTCTATCCCGCTGTGATTCCAGCTTATTTGAACAATGTCTTCCTGATTGATCGTAACAAAATCGATCGTAGGTGTTTCCTCATTCTTTTCATTATAGAAACCGGTCAATCTATAGGCTATCACGCATACAAGCAAAACCGCAAGGAGTATGACTATTTTTGTATCTTTCTTCACATAATCAGCTCCTTTCCGAAATTAGTTTTTCTTTCTTCTTACTTTAATATATATACCGAGCGCTACGATCAAAACCGGAATTATAAATACGAATACCGTACTCCACAAGGTAATTGCACCGGAAGTTACGGTCAGGCTTTCGCCTTGCAGTGATTTTGCATGAATGGCAATGCTTTCTTCACGCTCGCACATCCAGTTAATCGCATTTAAGAACAAATCCTGATTACCGCCTGATACTAATTGATTTACATTATCATTTAACAGCCCATATGATGATACCCATACGATCTTTGTCTGTGCGTCCTCGCTTCCGTCAGTTATACTTACACCAAGGGTATATTGTCCCTCTTCATCATTTTCTGTTTTTTCCAAGGTTTCCGCGTTGTATGCATCGGCCTTTGTATATGCACTGCTTGATGTTGTCAATATGTTTTCAACGGTTGCGCTTGTTTCGGTATCCTCATGGATAATTGCATGCGCCAAAGGCAAAAGAACATAATATCTCTCATTTATCAAAGGATCGGTAATTGTATTGCTTTCCATATCCGGAAGCAAATAATAATTATATCCGCCGACAAATTTGCTTGTATCGCTCTCAACAACAAGCTTATTATCTGCCGTCACACCGTAATTTCTCATCAGCTCATTGAGCATGGGCATTTCCGTTCCGTTGTAACCTGTCAGCAAAAACATTTTTCCGCCGTTTTTCAAATAATCCAATATTAAATCCTTTTCATGCTCCGATATATCAGAAGTCGGATTATTTAAAATAATAATATCGGCATCCTCCGGAACGCTTTCCATTGTCAAAAGGCTTATATCCTCAGTTTCGATATTCTGATTTTCCAATGTCGAAGTCGTCCCGCTTGATAACGGAGATTCCCCGTGTCCGGTCAGTTGATACATTTTCGGCAATTCATCACTCGTTACAAAATTAATTGCACTTGTGATCTGATTTTCACCATCATATTCCGTTGTCTGAGTATATGTCGTATAGTCCACTTCAGTCTGATAAATGTCAGAGAAAGAAATATATCTGCTCTTTGAACCGCATGTAACAATCAATGAATTGTTAGTTATACTTTCACTTGTATAATTGCTTGCAAAATTCGGATTAACTACCGGGTCCTTTATCTCAATTTTTATATTTGAGTTATATCCCGCATATTTGTCAAGCATATTGCTGATATAGGCGTCTTCCGTGCCGCTTTGAACAATATAATAAATTATGACCTCTTCATCGACCGCCTTTGCGATATTGATCGATTCCTCGGACAGGCTGTAAATTGAGGTGTTTGTCATATCCAATTTTGTGTTTTTTGTTGGCAGAGAATCAACAGTCATAACAATAAATACAGCGATTGCGATTACTACGATAGATACTAATGCACTGTATCCGCCGATGCGAAAGCTCTTTTGCGTAAACTGCTTTTGTATATTTTCCTTTTTAAAATAATCCTTAAAGTTCATTAGCTCCATCTCCTTTTTTCCATCGACTGTACCGTAAAGAATAAGAATATCGCCGTAATTACCAGAAAATAAACAATGGTAGTAATATCAAACATACCGTTGGGGAAATTATAAAATCTTTCAAATACAGAGATTTTATCCATAATTCTGGGGAACAATCCATATAAGGAATCAGAATTTGAGACCTTAATTATAACCAAAAAAATTTCCAATATCGCCGCGACAATAACAGCCAGCATTGAATTTTTCGTCATATAATATAAAACGGCTGCAACGGCAACTATAATTACGGTAAAGGCAATAAAGGTTGCATTCGGGCTGTAAGAAAGATAATCCGCCAAGGTTCCTACAAAATAATTTAACAGCATAACTATAAAGCTCGCTATAACCGCAACTACCTGATTGTCGGTAAGAGACGAAATAAACAAACCCATTGCGATAAGACAGCTGCCCAACAAGAAAAAACCAAGAAGGGTTCCGTAAGCAGCAAACATATTCACATTACCGAAGGCTGACAAGATCAACGGATACAAACCCACAATGACGATCGGTATAAGAAGTACGGCTATCATTGCAAGGAATTTGCCCATTACAACCTCTGTCATACTTACCGGCAGCGAGTAAAGCAGCTGATCCGTTTTTTGTTTTCTGTCCTCTGCTATCGATCTCATGGTAAGAATAGGTACTGCGATCAGGAAAATAAAAGCCATGTTTCCCAGCACATACTCAAAATTTGCCGATCCTGATTTTAAATTTATCGCCATAGTATATATTCCTGCAAACAAAAGAATAAATGCACAGAATATATACCCCAATATGTTATTGAAATAAGATCTGAATTCACGCTTAAATATTGCCGTCATTATCTTCTGCCTCCTCTTCTTTGACCGGTTCCTCTGATTCTTCATTATATTCTTCGTGATCCTCATATTCCTCGGATACCGATTCATCATCTGTATTTTCGGTTTCAATATCCACATCCTTATCAATAGAGGTAAGTTCAAGGAATATATCTTCAAGAGTTGCCGTTTCTTCTGTCATTCTCAAAATAGGCATTCTTGCATCAGCAAAAGCAAAAAATATTTTTTCTGCAATATCACTTTCTTTATCGGTTGTAATTTCAACCATTGTTTTTTCACCGTTATTTTTGTACCGGATATTCCTAATCTCAGGAATATTATTTAAGATCGGGTCAATATTGCCGCTGTCACCTTTAACGGTCAGCTTAATTGTTTTTGTCCCGGCAAATAAGCTCTCCAGATTTTCAGGGGTATCGCAAGCCACCAGCTTACCGTTTGAAATAATAAGTATTTTATCACATACGGCTTGAACTTCGGACAAAATATGGCTTGATAGTATTACCGTATGCTTCTTTCCGAGATTTTTTATCAGCTCTCTTATCTCAATGATCTGCTTCGGATCCAATCCGACCGTAGGCTCATCCAATATTATTACGGAAGGATTACCCACTAATGCCTGGGCAATACCCACTCTTTGTCTGTAACCTTTTGACAAATTCTTGATCAGTCTATTCTCCACATTTTTAATTCCGGTCTCGATCATTGCCTCTTCTATCTGTGTTTTTCTTTCAGATTTTTCAACCTTTTTTACTTCTGCAATAAACTCAAGATATTCCATTGGGGTCATATCCATATACAGCGGAGGTATTTCCGGCAAATACCCGATATGTTTTTTTGCATCAACTGCATTTTCATAGATATCAAGACCATCAATTGCTACTGTTCCGTCAGTCGCGGAAAGACATCCTGTGATGATGTTCATTGTAGTTGACTTTCCCGCGCCGTTAGGTCCCAAAAAACCGTAAACCTGATCTTCTTCTATTGTAAAAGAAAGGTTTGATACAGCGGTATGATTGCCGTATTTTTTGGTCAAGCCTTTAACTTCAATCATTTTTTTCATTCCCTTCAAAATATTATCATAGCCTTTATCATAAACCCTATATACAGTCATGTCAATAAAACGGGCTAAATGTTTACAATTTTTTAAATTTTTTTTCCGTAGTTTTTCACATCAAAGAACAAAAAACGGTACGGCTCGGTAACCGTACCATGTATTTATCTGTCCTTTAAGGGTATATATTCCCTGTTTTCCGCAACCGATTTATATGCAGGTCTTATGATCTTATTTGCATTTATAAGCTCTTCTATTCTGTGAGCGCTCCATCCCGCGATCCTTGCCACTGCAAATAATGGGGTATACAGCTCCTCGGGTATGTTCATCATGGAATACGCGAATCCGCTGTAAAAATCGATATTCGGGCTTACACCTTTATATATTTTCCTTTTTTCTGCAATAACCTCGGTTGCAAGCCTTGCAACATTGTTATAAAAAATATAGTCCTCATGCCGTCCCTTTTCCTCCGAAAGACGCTCAACATATTTTTTGAATATGTTTGCCCTGGGATCTGAAAGTGAATAAACGGCATGTCCCATACCATATATAAGCCCCGATCTGTCAAATGCTTCTTTATTCAACAGTTTTATCAAATATGTTTTAAGCTCATCATCATCATTTGTGTCTTTTACATTATCTCGGATATTTTCCATCATATGTTTTACTTTTATGTTTGCTCCTCCATGTTTCGGGCCTTTAAGAGAACATAAAGATGCTGCAACGGATGAATATGTGTCCGTTCCCGAAGATGTTACCACATGAGTGGTAAAAGTCGAATTGTTTCCTCCTCCGTGTTCTGCATGAAGAACCAATGCCATGTCTAAAAGCTTTGCCTCAAGCTTTGTAAACTTTTTATCAGGACGCAGCAGTCTCAAAAAGTTTTCTGCAGTCGACAATTTAGGATCCGGATTATGTATATATAACCCTCTGCCCATTATATAATGTCTGTACGCTTGATATGCATAAACCGATAAAGATGAAAAGTTTGCAATCAACTGTATACTCTGTCTTAAAACGTTTGGAATACTTAAATCATTTGCATGTTTATCATAAGAATACAGCGTCAATACACTGCGCGCCAATGAATTCATTATATCCCTGTTCGGCGCTTTCATTATCACATCACGATTGAAATTTGTCGGAAGTGTTCTGTATTCTGAAATCAGCCTGCTGAATGCAGCTAATTTCTTTTTGTCCGGTAATTCTCCGAATAACAGCAAATATACCGTTTCTTCAAATCCAAATCTGTCATCTTTTATAAATCCGCCGACCAAATCATTTATATTTATTCCGCGGTAATACAACTCCCCTTCACATGGAACTTCAACACCATTCTCTGTTTTTGATGACAAAACCGTTGAGATTTCGGTCAAGCCAGTAACTACTCCTTTTCCGTCCAAGTCTCTTAATCCGCGTTTGACCTTATGAATCTCATAAAGTTCCGGATCGATATTACTGTTTTTTGTAGCAAGTTCAGCCAATGTATAAATTTCCGGTGTTATTTCCGAATAATTTTTTACAGCCATTCCTCCCATCTCCTTCCAATTTTAATAATATAATAATTATAACAAAAATTTATAATGATGTCAATCAAATAATTATGATACATATATTAATAATTCGACATTCTCCATGTCGTATTATATAAATTCACAAGATAAGAAAACATATTTTTATAATTTAATAATGGCTTGTCCCGTCATCCAACGAGGGCAAGAGCAAAACAGGCGATTCGTGAATCGTCCATACGTTGATTCGCTGTAATCAGTGGGAGATTGTACTCTCACTGATTACAAATATGGAACCCGCCGCCGATTACGACGGGGGACAACATATGCGCAATTATAAATCCCGCATATTTTCATTATTAAACAGTTATTGCAATTTTTTAATCTTGCAAATAAAAAAAATCTATGTTATAATATATATTGTTGATTATACGGAGAGACCGTATTTTATATTAAAATCAAAAAGGATTGAACTAATATGAAAATAAACGATGGATTCATTTTAAAAGAAGTCGCCGGAAATTATATTGTAGTTTCCTGCGGGGAAAAAACATTGGATTTTAATAAAATTATTACGGTAAATGAAACCGGATCCATAATATGGAAAGGCATTCAAGCTGGCAAAAGCAAACCCGAGATACTTTGCGAAATTTTAAATGAGTATACCGGGATTGATGAGGCTGCGGCATCAAAGGATTTTGATGAGTTTGTTGCACAGCTTAAAAATGTTAACGTAATAACTGATTGATAAATTTATATTTTGACACCACGGAGGATCACGATGCAGTATAAAGGTGCAGTATTTTTTGATTATGACGGAACCTTGGCAGATGAAAAAAAGGGAATATATTATCCTACCGAAACCACAAAAAAAGCATTAAAAAAATTAAGCGAAAACGGATATATGGTTGTCCTTGCAACGGGACGTGCAAAATGCTATGTTCCCGATACAGGAGTTGATTTTGACGGATATATCACATCAAACGGCGCCTCTGCCGAGGTTGGCGGCGATGTGATATGGCAGGACTTTTTCTCGTCTAAGGATGTTCTTGAACTTATTGACAAATTTGAAAGCATGGATCTTTATTATTCCATGGAAAATATGAAGCAATGCTATGCGCGTGACATTCAAAACAGCAAGTTTGTCGCCATGTTGGATAACTTTAATATTCCTAAAAATGTTTTTACAAACTTAGATAAGAATAATATTCCGAAAGTATCGAAAATGCTTTTGGTTTACAATACGGATGAAGAAATCAAATACCTATCGGATTATTTTAAGAAAAGATTTGCCTTTTACAAACACAGAAAATTCCGTTCCGCCGACGTCACAAAGCACGAAATCGTAAAGGCTGTTGGAGCCAAGGCGATCTGCGAAAAATTCAATATCCCAAAGCAGAATACTTACGCATTTGGCGACGGGACAAATGACTATGATCTGTTAAACTATGTCGGGCACGGGATCGCAATGGGATACCATCACTCCTCTCTTGACAGTGTTGCAGAAATAACAACCGATACTGTGGAAAACGAGGGAATTTACAAAGCCCTTGTTCATTATGGATTACTCAACTAAATTATCAGCAAAAACAGTGAGAAGCTTTTACACTCTCACTGTTTTTATTTTATTGATATAATACTGTAATTCAATAAGGGCTTGTCCCGTTATTCAGCGAAGACAAGAGCGAAACAGGCGATTCGTGAATCGCCCTTACGTTGCTGCGCTGTAATCAGTGGGAGATTGTACTCTCACTGATTACAAATATGAAACCTGCCGCCAATTACGGCAGGGGACATCTTTCCCTCAATCATATTAGCCTGCGATATCATTCTGCGATCAATCTTTTTTAGAAACCGCGTCTTTATGAGAAAGACTTATTTTACCTGTCTTTGGATCTATTTCCATGACCTTAACGACTAATGTATCTCCTATATCGACAACATCCTCAACCTTTCTCACTCTCTTATTGTCGAGCTTTGATATATGGCATAAACCGTCTTTTCCGGGCAGGATCTCAACAAAAGCACCGAATGGATGAATGGATTTTACAACACCTTCATATATTTCTCCCACTTCAGGCTCTTTGACAATCAATTCTATTGCTTTTCTTGCCATATCTCCCGATTCCTGGTTTACGGCAAATATATTGATGGTACCGTCATCCTCTATATCTATCTTGGCGCCCGTATCCGCGACTATCTTTTGAATTACCTTGCCGCCCTGACCGATTACTTCTCTTATCTTTTCGGGATCTATCTTCATCGTGCTTACCTTCGGAGCGTATGGCGATAAATGATCACGAACCTCCGGTATAGCCTTTAATAATACTTCATCTATTATATAACATCTTGCTTTTCTTGTTTTTTCAAATGCTTCCACAATAACTTCATAAGGTAAACCGTCATTTTTAATATCGACCTGTATTGATGTGATACCCTTCTTTGTTCCAGCAACTTTAAAATCCATCTCGCCGTAAAAATCTTCAAGCCCCTGTATATCTACCATTGTTGTAAAGCCTTCGTCAGTTGTTATAAGTCCGCATGAAATACCCGCTACAGGCGCCTTTATAGGTACTCCGGCAGCCATGAGCGCAAGTGTTGAACCGCAAACGCTTCCCTGAGAGGTTGAACCGTTGGAGCTTAATACTTCGGATACCGTTCTTATCGCATACGGAAATTCTGATTCCGACGGAAGAACAGGAACCAGCGAACGTTCTGCCAATGCGCCGTGACCGATCTCTCTTCTGCCCGGGCCTCTTGACGGCTTTGTTTCGCCCACAGAGTATGACGGGAAATTATAATGATGCATATATCTCTTTGAATCATCTTCATCGATACCGTCTAATCTCTGCATTTCTGCAAGAGGCGCCAATGTAGCGACCGTAAGGACCTGCGTCTGCCCTCTTGTAAACATACCGGAACCATGAGTCCTCGGCAATAAGTCAACTTCAGCGGCAAGAGGTCTAATCTCGTCAAGCCCTCTGCCGTCAACACGCCTTCCCTCATGTAACCATGCTCTCACTATTTCCTTTTGCATTTTATAAAGGATTTCTCCCAGTTGCTCAGCCAGATCAGGATATTGTTCCGACAACGCTTCGGTAATTTCATCCTCGATAACTCCCATTCTGTCATCACGGACGTTCTTATCATCGGTATCTAAGGCATATTTGATCTTATCGTAAGACATAGCCTTGATGGCATCCCATAATTCCTGATTTACGGTATGGGACTCATATTCGAATTTTTCTTTTCCGATCTGTGCTTTTATCGAATCAATAAATTCGCAAAGCTCAATTATCTGTTTATGGGCAAATTTCAGGCCTTCGAGCATTACATTCTCTTCAATCTCATTTGCCGCCGCCTCAATCATAACAATTTTTTGCTTTGTTCCCGCAACCGTAACGAGCATTTCGGATTTTTCTCTTTGTTCAACGGTAGGATTTATAATATACTCCCCGTCAACAAGGCCAAGCCATACACCGCCTATTGGGCCGTTCCAAGGTATATCTGAAATTGATAATGCAATTGAAGTTCCTATCATGGCAGCCACTTCGGGGGGATTATCCTGCTCAACTGACAAGACAGTTGCAACAACCGTTACGTCATTTCTTAAATCTGCCGGAAATAAAGGCCTTATGGGTCTGTCTATAACACGGCTTGTCAGTATTGCCTTTTCGGATGGTTTGCCTTCCCTTTTAATATACCCTCCGGGAATTTTTCCTACAGCGTATAATTTTTCTTCATAATCAACGCTCAGAGGGAAAAAGTCCACTCCTTCTCTCGGCGTCCTTGACGCCGTTACGTTTACCATAACAACAGTATCTCCGTAACGGACAAGGCAATGCCCGTTTGCAAGCATTGCCATTTTACCTGTTTCAATCACAAGCGGTCTGCCTGCAAGTGTTGTTTCAAATGTTCTGAACATACTTAACTCCCTTTCCTTTGATTCGGGATATGATTTTATTTAACAGATAGGCACAAAACCTGAAATTTTCAGGCTTTCTGCTTATTTGCTAAATAATATCAATATCCGAATTCCTAAATATTTTTTCATAATATGCATAAAGCAAGCGAATAACATTAAGAAATCCGCTTGCTTGAGCTGTACAAATTACTTTCTTAAACCTAACTTTGCAACCAAAGCACGGTATCTTTCAATATCCTGTGACTTAAGATAGTTCAATAGGCTTCTTCTCTTACCAACCATCATTAAAAGACCTCTTCTTGAATGGAAATCCTTTTTATGTTCATTTAAGTGTTCGTTGTTAAGATGATTGATCCTTTCAGTCAAAAGAGCTATCTGAACCTCCGGAGAACCTGTATCTCCTTCATGAATGGCATAAGCTTTCATAATTTCCTGCTTACGTTCTTTAGTCATGGTGTTCACCTCCTATAATCAATGATCCCCGTATGCTGAGAAACCGTTGGTGATTCGGTTATCTAAGCCATAGGTTAAATAATTTTTGTTTCTGGGACAAATCCCTTTTACATGCAATAATAAGCAAGCAACATATTATTTGTTTCTGTTGAAACGCTTGTTGAACTTCTCAACTCTTCCGCCGGTATCTACAAGCTTTTGCTTACCTGTGTAGAACGGATGGCATTTTGAACAAATTTCAACCTGGATATTTTCCTTTGTTGAACCTGTTTGTATAACCTCTCCACATGCACATCTGATTGTTGTTTGCTTATAATCAGGATGAATTCCTTCTTTCATGGTATTCCCCTCCTTATAAGATTTATTAACTGCTCATAATGAGCCATATATTATTATATCATATGATTATTGTATTTGCAAGCACTTTTTACTTTTTTTTAAATAAAATTAAATTTGTAACAAAAATGTAAACTTCTGTTTTTTTATCAATATTTTAAGAATACATAAGTATATATTGACTTTAAAATATATTTGGTATAAAATGATAGTAAATCAATATAACTGATGGCAAGCCCTTACTAAACGAAAACTGTTACTTTCTCATACTAAAGAAATAAAAAGCAAATTTGTTCTATTTATTATTTCCGATTTAATATATAATATTAAAAAAAGAGGAGTAAAACATATGCTTATTACTGACAAAAAAAAATTAATTCAATATAATTCCAATTTCAGAATATGGCAAGGAATCCCGTCAATTGAGCGTACACAAAAGGGACGGCTTTTTGCCGCGTTTTATTCCGGCGGCACAACAGAGGAATACGGAAATTACTGTGTGATCCTCAAAAGTGATGATGACGGGCAAAGCTGGAGCGAACCTATTGCCGCGGCATACAAATCCGAATTTTACAGATGTTTTGACCCTTGTCTTTGGATAGATCCCCTTGACAGACTATGGTTTACATGGAGCATATCGCCGAATAATGCCCTGTATGGTGTAATATGTGAAAATCCTGACAGCGATGATCTTGAATGGGGAGAAGAATTTGAAATCGGAAACGATGTTATGATGAACAAGCCCATTGTTCTTTCAACCGGAGAATGGATGTTTCCCATTGCCGTATGGGAAAACAACATAAAAGGTATACGTCCTCCTTATCCGCAAAAAAATAAAGAAAGCGGGGCATTTTTATATAAAACCATAGACAACGGTAAAACCTTCTCCCGTTTGGGTACTCCCTTTATACCCTCCAGAAGCTTTGATGAACATATGGCAGTTGAGCTTTCAAATGGGGTTATCATGATGCTTACACGTACAAGCTACGGAATTTCGTCCTCATATTCCTATGACGGGGGACATACATGGACAGTTGCTCAAAACAGCAACATACCCGGTCCTGATTCGCGATTTCATATAAGAAGACTTGCCTCCGGCAGAATACTTCTTATTAATCACGTAAATTTTAACGGCAGAAATAACCTTGCCGCTCTTTTATCGGATGATGAGGGGATAACATGGAGCAAAGGCCTGCTTATCGACGAAAGGGACAACGTGTCCTACCCCGACGCCGTTGAATCGGACGGCTTTATATACATAATTTATGATCGTGAACGAGGAGCTTACAAATCAAATTATGATGAAGCAAAAGCCGAAGCAAGAGAAATATTAATGGCAAAAATAACAGAGGAGGATATATTAAACGGCAAGTTGGTAAATAACGAAAGCCGCCTAAAATGTATTGTGTCAAAATTGGATCACTATGACGGCAATCCGGATTTGATGTATAAAACTCCGATAAACGGTTACACATCGGCGGAGCTTAGGGAATTTCTTCTTGAACATCCCGACAATGATACGGTTATGAATTACCTTTTCAACACTTTTGGTTTTTGCTGTTTGTATATGACGCCTCCGCAAATAAAGGCATTGGACAGGGCAATTTCAAACTTCAAAGAAAGGCCCGAAGAGTGTGAAAAATATTTTAAACAAATCATAAAATTACTTACAAATACCAAAATTAAAGAAAAAAGAGAACCGGCAGTTGATTTTGTGATTAACTATATAGATACCCACTTCAGCGAGCCCTTTGAGATAAGCGACATAATAAAACGATCGGGCTTCGGCCGCTATTATCTCAGCCATCTTTTCAAATCCAAAACGGGAATTACAATGATGGAATACAGGAATCATAAAAGAATATCACATGCAAAGAAGCTGCTCTCGGAAACAGATAAAAATATTGCCGACATTGCCCATGAATGCGGTTTTGATGACGCCAACTATTTCGTAAAAGTATTTAAACAGCTTGAATCAATTACACCTTCGCGATACAGAGAACTGAAATTACAATAAAAAATTACGGTCCGTTTTTTATAATCGGGCCGTTTTTATTATACACCATGAAATTATTTTTGTACCCTTTATAGGTGTTAAGTCTGTAATATCACCTTTTAGGAGTTATGCAAGCCACAAGTTTGCTGGCGGTATCAACTTTTTAAAAGCTATATTGATAAATATTTTATAAATCAGTTTTATTATGTATGTCAATAGACAACTTTCATATATTATGATATAATATAATTATATTAACCGTAAGTATTTATAAAATTATCTGTGAACATTTAATTATTGTAATATTTTGTATGTATAAATTGTGCAGTACTATAGAATATATTTACAAAATAATGGTGGTGTAAAGTAAGAATGAAAAAACGCAAATGCAAGAAAAAGAGCCGTCACCCTTGACAGCTAAAGCAAAATGGTTTTGTAAAGTTAAAATGAAAAAATAGCATAATGATTTCACGAAATTCCGCCGATTTTTGCCAAATAGCTTTTAAATGCTCGACTGAAATTTGTCAAGGGTAAAATGAACGTGCCAAAGCACGC
>CALXWJ010000073.1 GCA_944392335.1 uncultured Clostridia bacterium | reverse complement strand
TTTCAAGTTTTAACAATTTCGTTTCGCTTGACGCCAATGTAATAACGTACTTACCTGTCGCAAGAATATCCGTGTCAGTTATCGTATATTTTTTTTCGATCATTATTTCACCGTCTTTGTCAGCTATTTGAAATCTTAACTTGTCATTTGTAGTTGACACCGGCATTGCGTACAATTCAAAATAATCGCCGCTGTGATACAGAATATTGCCATTTTTATATATTACCATAAGAAAACCTCCTGTTCAAAAAATAAGATATTTCATACCCGTGAACGATGTAGACGATCCGCTTATCCATTTTGCCCAAACCTCAAAACCTGTGTCGATTTGACGGACGGCAACACCGATAGTTCCTATTTGCCCGCTATAATTGTCATAGATCAGCTCACTTGATGTCGTGCTTTGTATTTCACACAATTTTATTCCGGACCAATAAAAATATTCCGCATATCCTGACATGGGAGAAGTTATTGTCGCTATAATTTTACCGTTTTTGTTCGTGCTCGTTATAATTATTCCCGACTGCAATTCTCCCTCGTCATATATATTACTTGTACATGGCGCAACCTTTGATTTTGAAAACTTGCGCAGATCATAAATGGAATTGTCGTTACTTATCCTTGCAAGCGCTACCGAATTTACGTTTTGATATTCTGTCGTGCTTGTATCCGCCATAACCAGTATGTCGTTTATTGACACGTCTCTAAAAAAGTAAACATAAATATCATTTGCTGAGTTTTTGCGAATTTCCGTAATTCGATCTGTAATATCAATTCCGGAGCTGTCAACTGTGATAAACGAGCCGTCAACAAACCACGCGTTGCCGTTTGAGATTTTAAAAATTCCGGTACCATCGTCATATGTGACCTTGCAGGAATTTTTGTTATAAAATTCTAAGCCCGGCCCTGTAAAGTTTGAAATTGCTTCGTTCAAATCGACTAACGGACTATCCCCGGATGAATAGTTAAACAATGACACACCCTGTGTTGTCAAAGCGGAGAACACACTGTTTACATCCTGTGCGGAGTACGTCTCACCGCTCATAAATTTTTTGGTATAACCCATTTACATCACTCCTCATATTCAAGAATTGGTTTCTCACCGTTTTTGCTTCCGTCAAAGTAAAAATTGACGCCAATAATTTTTGCCTTTTTTGTTAATGAAAAGTTGCCTTTTTTCATTTGAATTTTTATCGTATCACCCAAAAAATAATCCTTCTTGAAAATAAGTGTTGAGACTGCCGATATACTGTTTACTTCTTTTTTTGTACTAAGGTCCTTGACAGCATCATTTTTTATACTGCCGTTTAAAACTGTTTCAAAGATAAGCAAATCAGGCAAATTCGCGGCGGTTGTTATTTTTTTCCATGATCCGTTTTGGGGAGCTTCTGCCGATTTTTCCCATTTTCCATTTTCTGTTTTGCAAACAACGTATTCACCCTCTGAAAAAGTTATATCGAATTTTGAACCGGCAGCGGATACTTTATAATATTTTTCGTAATTCAGCGGCTGCATATCTCTCAAGGTCGGTATGTCTTTTTCCGCGTCCCAGTCTCCCATGTTTTGAAAACTCTGCGAATAATATCCGTTTTGTGCCAACTCCAATATATCTGTGTCATAAACGGTATCATAAGCGTTTTTGAACGATTCGGAAATAATTTTGTTCAATTCTTTCCCTTTAAAGCAATTAAAAATAAATTGTTTGTTTTTAAAGTCAACATCAAATTCATGACCTGCATTATCTTTATCAAGCAGATCCTTTACAACATCAAATGTTGCAGTGTATTGTTCATTTTTATAATCAATAACACTGAATTGATCCGACGTAATTACAGATATATTTTGTACCGTTTGATAAACGTCAAGAATTTTTGCTTTAACAATGTCAAAAACAGATTTTTGTTCTGCTTCAAAATTTGCTGTTACTTTTTTCGATAGAAGCCAGTTTAAAGTCCTGCCATAAATAACCAATTCATTTTTCACTTGTTTGCCGGTGATAATTCCTGTAAAATTCTTATTTGATATAATTAAGTATTTGTTTTTTAAAACAATATCTGTTATCTTGTCAGTAAGCGGATAATGACCTTCAAATGTACCTATATCGTTGAAGTATAAAAAACCATTTACTGTTGTTGCTCCTGAAGTTACTGCTATCAAATTCAGATCAAAATCGTATATTTTAGTATCATACATAAAGCCACCTCATTAATAAATACATTCAACATATAAGTCGCTTGCTATTATTTCCGCCGTGAAATTCAAGGCAGAGCTTGAAGCATATATTTGAAGATCGTTTTTGCCTACCTCAAAATAAAATCCGTCAATAAAAGTATCATCCGAAATGTAGCTGATGACGTCCTGATCGTTTTTCGTTATATTCCTTTTTTCAATGTCGAAAATCAATTCATCTCCGCTTTGCAGATCAATATTTACAAGTGACATCACTTTATTTGCGGTCAGGTTTTTAACATGCAAGTCAAAATATAACTCGTCATTTACAATTGAAAGTATTTTTACTTTTATTTTGGGTTCAAGTTTATACGAACCATTATTAAAAAATTCCCCAACACCGTTTGACATGGTAGAAAACATACAATCAAACTGCGAATCATCTGTCAGTAACGGCGTTTCACCATAAACCAGAGCAGTGTATTCATAAATATCTTGAAACAAAGGGAAGTCGCAGGTAAATTGAATTACAACGCTTTGAAAAAAAGTGCCTTGTTTCGTACTTGATGAAATTTGACTTCGATTGCAATATATTTTTCTATGTACCATGTTTGTTTTAATATACAGCCACCCCGGAACACTCAATGTTTCAACAGCCCTTCGGTATTCCTTTTCAAGATTGCGGCTGTCAGACTGTATATCAAAAGATAATGTTATTGTTCGTGCTTTGTAGTTTTCATATGTGCAGACTTGACCTGCCATAAACGGATAAGACGTCACGGTCGCTGTTTTGGATGGCGGTTCAAGTCCTGAAATATCAAGTAAGTTATTGTTGTGCCTGAAACTGTCAGTAATTGTATAGCTCTTTTTTAAGTCATTAATATATTCTATTTTCAATAAAAACCACCTTCCATCAATGAACTACCGCCCGGCCCGTTCCGCTGCCTGATGACTGCTGCACTTTCATCCTGTCCATTTCGATGGCATTCATTGCAGCATCATAAGCAGACTGGACGTCACTTCCCGAAATATTTATTTCATAATTGTAGTCAAAAGTATAATTGTTATTTTTCGACCCGTCCCCCGAAACAAAGCTTGAAGAATAAATCCCGCTCAAAATATCATAAACACCCCGGCTTAGCTTTTCAATGAAACCATCGCTGAAACGTTCGGCAGATTCTTTTCCTATCTCGAAAAAGTCATCGGATATGTTTACTCCCAAGCTTTCAAATTCATTCTCTATATTTTCAAAGGATGAGTTAAACTCGTCTTCATATGCTTTGCCTGCTGTATCGGCAGACATTTCATATAGCTTTTCCAAATCTGACAAATAACCTTCAATATCGGATTGTGCAAGAATTGCTTTCATTTGGTTGATTGCAGTCCCGACATCTTCAGACAATACACTTTGCATTATTTCATCAAATAATGGACTGTCTGATTTTGATCTTATTTTGTCCAACAAGTCATTATATTCTTCAATTACTTTTATTTGTTGTTTTGGATCCGCAAGTTTGGTATATGAATAGTTTGTGCCCCCTATTGTTACATCATAGAAAAATGAACCACCCTTTAATTTATCAGACAAGGTTTTCTGTTTGTCAAGAGAATTTTCAAGATCACTTATATAATCATCAATTATTGTTTTTCGTGAATTATAAAGTTCAAGCTCCGCTTCTTCAATTTGTTCTGTAAAATCCTTGATTATTTCAAGTTTTTCTTTTTGCGACAAATATTCCGAATTATTTATTTCTGCAATGTATTCTTCATATCGTTTTATTTTGTCATCATAGTATTTTATTTCGTCAATGGCAGTCGCCCTATCGTAATCCTGCAACAAATTTAATTGTTTTTCATAGAATTCTTCGGTTTGTTCTATTTCATCCAGTCTTGAACTTTTACGGTAATCAAATATTTCTTTAGTTGCACTATACCATTCCTCAGTATTGTTTGCCAAATATTTATCGCGTAATTTTTCAAGCAATTTATAGAACTCTTTTTCAGAAATAACACCAAAATCAAGAGCATTTTCGAAAGACTTTTTATAATTGTCAAAATATTTCTTCTGGTCTTCCGCCGCTTCCTGAAATCCGCTGCCGATTTGTTCGGCAATCATTCCGGCAACATCTGCATATTTTATATCTTTTTGTGCATCTTCTGTGGCTTCGATCGCAGATTGCGCTAATTCTCCCGCGGCTTCTTCTACTTCGGGCTGCATTGCAATCATTCCGTTTTCGTAGCCTTTGCCAAAATCTTGACCGAGTTTTTCCGCTTCTTTTGAGGGAGAATCACTGTCCTGTGCGTCTTGTGTGCCTTGTTTTGCCTGCAAACCCAATTCATATCCTGCTTTATATGCATCTTGTTTTTTTGCTGAAATTCCATTTACATAGCCTTGTCCGAAATCTTCGCCCAATCCTTCAGCATCATTTTTCTTTAATCCGTTTTCTGCCGCATTAGAAACATTTTGTCCGCTTGTTCCTGCTTTGTCAGAAGTACCGTCAAGACCGCTTGAATACGCGTCTCCCGTTTCTTCACCCTTTGCTTTAGCCTCCTCGGGGGTCAAACTATCATCTGACAAAATTAATTCAATTAATGTCCTTACATCATCGGGCAAACTTTCAAGGTCTATCCCTAAAGCCGAAATATCTCCGCCGCAGTCTTGAATTTTTTGTTTTAATTCTTCAAATTTCTGTGCAATATATGCAGGCTTGTCCGCCGCACTTTCAAGGTCAGGGAAAAGGTCTATTAATCTTTTCAATGTTTCAGCCGATATGTTCCCTGTTCCTTCTATTTCAGCCATCGCATTAGACAATTCATTAAATGCATTAGCGGCTTCTTCTACGCTCTGACCCAATCTATCAGCTGCAATTGACCTGATTGCATTATCAAATTCGTTGATAACTTTTTTTAGATCAACCATTTTTGAAGAATTTTCTCGAATTTCTCCATTAATGTCTTGAATTTTTTCTTGAAAGTTCCCCACAAAAGAATTAAGGTCTCCTGCATACCTAAGACCCGCAGCCGATAGTTCCGGATATTTTGCCAACAAATCAGCAAAAACTTGTCCTTGATTTTCAAGGGTAATTGTTCCGTCGTTTTGCGCTTGCATTAATTCCCTTTGCAAACTTATTGCTGATTGATATAAATCTGTATAATGCGATTTTTGCTGTTGTAACGCAGCATTTTGCTCTTCTATTTCTGCAAGGTTGTTCTTAGTTTCAGGTATTTCTCCACCCAAATCTGCAACTGCTTGTTCTGCTTCAAGCCGTGCAATTTCTGCTAAGGTGTCAGCTTGCGTTTGCAATTTTGAAATTGTTGCATCTCTAATACCATTTTTTTGTTCTTCAGCTGAAATAAAATCACCATAATTGTCAATAAACCATTGTTCTATATCCTTAACCCTTTGTTGTGCCGCAGCCAATTCATCAGCAGGAAGTTTACCTTCTGCAATAGCTTGATTTAAATTGCGCCATTCTTCAGCATAATCATTTGTTAATTTAGCTTTGTTTTTTGCTTCTTCAAATTTTTCCGTAGCTTCATTCATGGCATCAACCATGTTATCAAGCATAGATGACGAATTTTCTTCTATACCTTCAGCAAAACCTTGAATAACACCTTTGCCGATTTCATACATTGTTTTCGGCAAATTAACAAATTGCTGTATAAATGTTTCTGTAAGCTTTGTCACAAGTTTTGGAATCGTTTGTACTAAAGTACTTACTAAATTTGGCAATATTTCAATTACGCCATTTACAAGCGTTTCCAATAAAGTCGGTAATTGATTGGCGATTTCTTGAATTAAGCTCCCTATTCCTTCAAGGATAGCCGGTGCAGCTTCTACAATAGTATTCACAACACCGGGTAACGCTTCCAATATTGCACTGCCAATATTTGTAACCCCGTCAATCACAACAGGTAACAATTCCGGTAATATATTTTGAACCATCTGTATTAATCTCGGGGACAATTCGGAAATTAATTGCGTAATACCCACCAATGCATTTTCTATTCTTGGTTGAATATTCTCTGCAAATGTGTCAATTGACGAAACAAGATTATCGATCAAAGCATTAAAATCCTGCTCCGGATCAGCAATTCCTGTTAAAACATTCTCCCAAGCGGCTTTCATGGTATTAAATGAACCTTGTATGGTACTTGCCGCTTCTTCTGCTGTTGTGCCGGTAATGCCCATGTTTTCCTGCACAACATGGATAGCTTCAACAATATCAGCAAAGCTGTCAACGCTATAATCTTTCATTTCGCCCTGTGCGGCTTTAT
>CALXWJ010000072.1 GCA_944392335.1 uncultured Clostridia bacterium | reverse complement strand
TTTATTTCAGCAGACTTTATCAATGCGAACTATGTAAAATCTTCGATTTTACATGAAAAATTTTGACAATAGTCATAATTTTTTTAAATGCGATTGAAAATCGCATTTATTCAGTGAGCATTATATACTTTTTTATTATTATACATTATGTAAAATATTTCATCAACAAATTACACAGTCTTTTCATATTATCGTAAAACAATTTTAATATTCGAAAAAAATTCAAAAAAAACCGGCTTATTAAAAGCCGGAAAAAATATTATTTATTTTTAATTTTAATCTTGGCAACATTGCCTTTCAGACCTTTTGATCTTACAAAAATCTCTAATTCTTCCGAAAAGTTTGATGATTCACAGCGGATAATTGCAAGAGCCTTTCCGTAAAATGCATGACATTTTCCTGTTCCGTACTGATCTTCGTTACAGGGATTGCCGCTGAAGAACGCCATCAGTTCTCCGCCGCCAACAACACATTCTATCTCGTTATCCGCCTCATTTACCACATTTCCGTTTTCGTCCTCTATGTATATTCTTACAAAGCAAAGATCGCGGTTATCGGCAATTATTTCATTTTTTTCGGGGACAGCGTGAACCTTATAGCTTTCTCCCGTAGTTTTCAGCGTAAAGCTCTTTTCTTCCTTTCCGTCTCTTATTGCCACGGCGGTAAGCTCGCCCTTTTCGTATGGGATATATGCAGCTGCAATACCTTTTACGGGAGACGCGTGTGCCGCTTCCTTGCCGTTTAATATAAACACTATTTCATCAGCACTTGTGTAAACCTCTGTTTTTACGGGTTTTCCTATATATTCGTCATCAAATGTCCATGTATCTGATACATCATACCAATGCCAGCCCGTTCCGCTTAAAGTATCTCCGTTATGCTTCGGGTGAGTTGTAAAGATATGCGGCTCGGTGCTGTCCTTCCATATGGACTCCCTGAAATATGACTGAGGTCTGCGGAAGCCGCAAAGGTCAAAATCACCCTGATAACAGGTTCTCCAGGGATATTCCGCAAGAGATATTCCGAACACATAATCATCTTCACCCCATGCGGCTCTTCCCGTTCCCGCTTCACCTAAATTATCATAAGCCGTCCAGGTAAAATCTCCGATAACATTACTGTTTCTCATAACCGCATTCCAGGAATCGTAAAAGTTTATTACATGAGATTCCGAACCCCAGATTACTCTGTCGGGATATATTTTTGCGTCATTATCGTATCGGAAATACATATAGTTATAGCCTACAATGTCAAGAGGTTTCATATAGCTTTCCGTTCTCTTTGCCCATGAGCTTGACAGCGTTCCGTCACCGATATCCGCAAAGCCTTTCATATAATCCTCTTTATAGTCGGCAGGTGCGTCGTCGTCACATTTATTCCACATTCCGCATATTCCTGAGGTTACCAGTCTTGTTGGATCGTACTTCTTTACCTCCTGTGTCAGCTTTTCAGACCAGATTGCACCGTCTGAATTTCCGTCACGCTCTCCTATTTCATTTCCGATTGAATAGGATATTACACAAGGGTGATTTCTGTCACGAAGTACCATATAGCTTATATCTCTTGCCCACCAATCTCTGAACCACAAACTGTAATCATAAATGTTTTTATACACATTCCACATATCAAAGGCTTCATCCATTACAAGCATTCCCAGTCTGTCGCATACTTCAAGCAGAGCAAGGGACGGCGGATTGTGTGCAATTCTTACTGCATTGTAGCCCGCACTTTTTAACAGGCTTATTTTTCTGTATGCCGCCGCCGGATATTCCGCCGCGCCCATTGCACCGTGGTCGTGATGAATACAGCCGCCTTTTAATTTCATGGATTTTCCGTTTAACATAAATCCGTTTTTCACATCTGCCGAAATTGTCCTTATACCAAAGGTGTTTTCTGTTGTGTCCTCAACACTTCCCTGAGCTTCAATTTCGGTTTGTATTTTATACAAATACGGATTCTCACAGCACCAAAGCACCGGATTATCTATATCAATCGTCAGCTCTTTATCATTTTTTCCCTTTTTAAGACTCATCTTAACGGTTTTTTCAACTACTGTCTTATCCTCTGCGTCAACAATTTTAATATTCCAATTGGCATCACAATCCATATCCGCAGAAACACAGGCTTTGACATTTAACTTTGCGGTATTTCCGGTTATGCTCTTTGTGGTTATAAACATATCCCACGGCTCTATCCTTACACTTCCGCCTGTCCATAAAAATACGTCACGATACACTCCCGCTCCCGAATACCATCTTGTTGACGGCTGTAAGTTAACTACGCTTATGCCTATTTTATTATTTCTGTCCTTTCTTACCCTCTCTGACAAATCAACAAGATAGGGTGTATATCCGTGAGGATGCATATCTATAAGATCGTCGTTAAAATAGATACGCGCACACATATATGCTCCGTCAATATCCAATATGGTATGCTTGTCCTCTCCAAGCTTCATATATTTTTCGTATTTTCCCATTGTTCCGGTACAGTATGCGTTGCTGGGACCTCCCGCTGATTTGGCATCACGGGGCTGTGTTATTATAAAATCATGGGGCAGATCTACTTTTCTTTTTCCCTCAAGGTCAGAAGATGAAAATGCCCATCCCTCAGATATGCATATTTTTTTCATTTACGACACTCCTCTTAACTGAAATTTTTCATTTTGCTATTATATGCCCTGCCCCTTTTTTCAAAACAGGGCATAATGTCATAATAAATTTTTACAGAGCAATTATATCACCAAATCAAAAAAAACTCAATTCTTTTTTTGTGAATTGAGCCTTTTTTGTTCAGATACCATATCATTGCAAGGGTTTGTTTATATATATTATACCAATCATTTCAGTACGACATAAGCAGTCGGTATAAACAAATCACCATTGTAAGGTATAAGATACCTGTTGGTAACAAGATTTGATACCGTTGCGGAAATTGCATCCTCAAATAACCTCAAATATGCCATTTCTTTTGCATATTTTTTCAGATGTACGGGTATATGATTTTTTATTATCTGAATTACCGTATTCATTAAATTTTCCGTTTCTTCCGCAATTTCAATAATTGATCCTTGTAAAATTTCTTTGAGCTTTTGATACTCCGCCCTGGTAAAAACAGGTGTATTGACGTGTAATCCGGTCTTATCTTTTCGGACATACCCTTTTTGTATCATCTCAGCCGCCGTCGCTTTATCATTATCGCTAAAATGCATTGTATTTCCTCTTGCTATGTCAAAGAAAATATTTTTTATATTTTCTCTTTCAT
The DNA here is from genome assembly GCA_944392335.1 of uncultured Clostridia bacterium. GTDB lineage: Bacteria > Bacillota > Clostridia > UBA1381 > UBA1381 > RGIG1988. The sequence continues at coordinate 21,609 of CALXWJ010000072.1, read as the reverse complement.
AAAAATAATCATGCGTTATAATGTTGTTAATCGGAAAATCCATAAATTGAATATAATCTCCGGCGGCACTTACCATATTTGAAATACCAAATGCAAACCCGGATTTCCAAACGTCTGTCTCGCTGTTTTCAACTCCCCAGACAAAACATTCCGTTCCGAATTTGTCCTTTGGACAAACAAATTTTATTTTATTTTGCAATGTTTCAACAACTGCATTGTACAATATAATACACGTCATTTGCCATGCAAAAGTATTTATGCTCATATCGCAACCCGCAAAGCCTATTTTCCTGATTTCAGTTTCATTTTTTTCAATTGCTCTTATAATGATTTCAGATATACATTCTCTTATGCCGGCTGTTTTTACCGCCGCTTCATTTGAAAAATCTTTTGTAAAAATTACAATGTTTGTGTAATATCTATTGCCATCCTTTTTCAGCAATTCATAGTCGTACAATTCTTTCAGTTTATCCTCCATATACGGAAGTGATACACCAATCTCCAAACTTATTTGTTCCGCAGTAAGTTTGTCATTATAACATGCAAACAATATATTTTGAGAAATTTTACTGTCACATAAGTGAAAATATCGGTTTTCTCCGTTTCCCCAATACAAAAGGGACATTTCTTTAGGGTTATAACTCTGTTCTCCGTAAGTTCGCTCCATATTCATACCTTCTTTCAGCAATTGTCTTGATTTGAAAAGCAAATATTTGACCATACTTTCACTGATTGATAATCTTTCGGATATTTCAGAGCAAGACAAATCGTCCATATAATACAGAATAACTGCTTTACGGTATTTTTCGTTTAATAATGATAATTCACGACGCAATAAATATATGTCTGATGAATCATCATTAAAAATAAACAATTCGTCATATAAATCGTCATTCAGTTTACACTCTTTATTTTTTAGGTGCTTTTTATACCATTGTCTGTATACATTACCCGCTACAGCCCACATAAACCCGTAAAATGCATTTATATTTCTGATGCTTTCGGCAGATTTGTACATTTGGACAATAATATCCTGGGCTAAGTCTTCCGCCTCGTAACGGTTTGATGTACGTGCGGCACAATATGATAAAATTGATTTTGCCATTTCGGTAATTTTTTCGTCAAGCTCGTTCTTATCCAATATCACAACCTCCTTTTTCCGTCTTTATCACTGCTTTTCACTTATATAGTGAATTAAAATATTATTCGGTTAAATATTAAAAAGATTTTTATTATTCAAATACAATATATAAATTTGATTTGTATAAAATATCCGCAAACCGCTTAATTGCAAAGTTTATGGTAACATATATAAAAAGACTTGTCAAATGTCAATTTTCCTTTTAACAATATCAAAAAACATCAACATATTAACCCAATATATAAAACAAATGTATTGTATTCTTTCCAACATTGTGGAAATATCAGAAATTTCAATAAAATACCTTTGCAAACATTGACTTTTCTTTAATTTTTATATATAATATATAGTTGAGTTAATATGTAATTTTGGAAATAAACAAGTATGTAAATTTTTATATAAGGAGCACTGTCAATGAATAATATGGGATTAAACGAAATTCGTGAAAAGTTTTTAAGCTTTTTTGAAAGCAAGGGTTGTTTAAGGCTGGGAAGCTTTCCCCTTGTTCCTCACAATGACTCAAGTCTGCTTTTAATCAATTCGGGTATGGCGCCCATGAAAAAATGGTTTACGGGAGCCCAAACTCCTCCGCGAAAAAGGGTTACCACCTGTCAGAAATGCATAAGAACCCCCGACATTGAAAGAGTTGGTAAAACCGCAAGACACGGAACATTTTTCGAAATGCTGGGAAACTTCTCTTTCGGTGATTATTTTAAACGAGAGGCTATTACATGGGCATGGGAATTTTTAACAGAGGTTATGGGCTTTAACCCTGATGATTTATGGATTACCGTTTACGAAGAGGACGACGAAGCAAGGGATATTTGGATAAACGAAGTCGGAGTAAAGCCCGAAAGAGTCGTTAAAATGGGAAAAGAGGATAACTTCTGGGAACACGGCACAGGTCCCTGCGGTCCCTGCTCGGAAATTCACGTTGACAGAGGTGCACACCTTTCCTGCGGCCCCGACTGTAAGATAGGCTGCGACTGTGACAGATTTATGGAGGTCTGGAATCTGGTATTTACCCAATTTGACAAGGACGAAGACGGCAACTACAACAAGCTTGCAAATCCCAATATTGATACAGGCATGGGTCTTGAAAGATTGGCTGCGGTTTGTCAGGGCGTTTCAAACTTGTTTGAGGTAGACACCGTAAAAAATGTTATGGAGCACATCAGCCGCATTGCAGGTGTAAAATACAAGGAAAACGAAAAAACCGACGTTTCACTAAGAGTTATTACAGACCACATAAGGTCAACCGTTATGATGGTATCTGACGGTGTTATCCCTTCAAACGAAGGCAGAGGTTATGTTTTAAGACGTTTGTTAAGACGTGCCGCTCGTCACGGAAAACTGCTTAATATCGAAGGACAGTTCCTTTACAAGGTTGCGGACACCGTAATCGATGAATCGGTATCGGGTTACCCCGAATTAGCCGAAAAAAGAGATTATATCAAGAAAATAATAAAAATTGAAGAAGAAAGATTTGACGCGACAATCGACAACGGTCTTGTTGTATTAAACGGATATATAAAAGAGGCAAAAGAAAAAAATGCCGACCAATTATCGGGAGAACAAGCCTTTAAATTACATGATACCTACGGATTCCCTCTTGATTTGACAATTGAAATTGCTGATGAAAACGGTCTTTTGGTCGATGTTGACGGCTTTAACCGCTGTATGCAGGAACAAAAGGATACCGCAAGAATGAACAGAAAGGACGGATCCTCCTGGGACGGTACAGACAGCTACGATTTTGAGATCACCGCTCCCACCGAATTTATCGGATATACCGACCTTACGGCAGAAGCCGAAATTCTTGCCATTGCCTGCGAGGGTGAAATTTCAAGCAGTATATCAAAGGGTGAATCGGGTATTGTTATCACTGACAAAACTCCTTTTTATGCCGAAATGGGCGGACAGGTAGGAGATACGGGTGTAATTGCAACAGACAACGCCGAAGTTAAGGTTACAGACACTACAAAGGACGGAAACGGTCTTTATTACCACCATGTTGAAGTTGCAGGCGGTGAAATTACAGTAGGTCAGAAGATCACAATGTCTGTATGCAAAAAAAGAAGAATGGCAATTGAAAGAAACCATTCGGCTACTCACCTTTTACACAAGGCTTTAAAAGAAACACTCGGAACACATGTTGCACAGGCAGGCTCTTTGGTTACGCCCGAAAGACTTCGCTTTGACTTTTCTCACTTTGAAGCTATGACAAAAGAGCAGCTTGCGGAAGTCGAAAAAAAGGTAAACGACGCTATTATGGAAGCAATGGATATTACAATCAGGGAACTGCCCATTGAAGAAGCAAAAAAATTGGGCGCTACGGCACAGTTCGGTGAAAAATACGGCGAAATTGTAAGGGTCGTTTCCATGGGAGATTATTCGGTAGAATTCTGCGGAGGCTGTCATCTTTCCAATACTGCACAAGCGGGCTGTTTCAAGATCTTATCGGAAGGCGGCGTCGCTGCCGGGGTAAGAAGGATCGAAGCTGTAACCGGCAGAGGAGTTATGGAATATATCAATTCAAGGGACGAGCTTTTATCAAATCTTTCAAAGGTTTTAAAATCCTCAGAGCATGATATTTTGAAAAAAGCCGAAACTGTGGCAGCCGAGCTTAAAAACACTCAAAAAGAATTGGAATCGATAAAAGCCAAATTGGCGGCAGAACAGGCAGGTAACATAATGTCTAATGCAATTGACATAAACGGTATTGACTTGATCGTATCACGTTTTGACGGACAATCGGTAGATGCATTAAAAACAATGGCTGACGATATAAAAGCAAAAAATGAAAATGCGGTTACGGTATTTGCCGCTTTCACCGACGGAAAAATCACCTTTGTTGCAATGACAGGAAAGGGTGCGTCACAAAAGGGCGTCCATGCCGGTAAGATTATAAAAGAAATTACCGCCATAGCAGGCGGCTCCGGCGGCGGAAAACCGGATATGGCACAAGGCGGCGGAAAAGACCCGTCAAAGATCGACGAGGCTTTAGATGCTGTAGAAAACATAGTAAAGGAACAATTAAACTAAATTTTAAGGGGAATGGTTTTTAATGATTACCGTTGTAAAAACTTCCCCTTATATGTATTGTAAAAATTATGAATGGTGTAATAATAATAGATAAACCCCAAGGAAAAACCTCCCACGATATGGTAAGCTATATACGCCGGCTGTACAACACAAAAAAAGTCGGACATACCGGCACTTTAGACCCTGATGCTACCGGTGTGCTGCCCATATGTATCGGAAATGCAACAAAGGCTTGTGAACTTCTCACCAACGAGCAAAAAGCATATACAGCACAACTCGTTTTAGGTATGACAACAGATACTCTTGACGCAGACGGCGTAATTCTCACCGAGCAGCCGGTAAATGTAACAAAAGAGCAAATAAAAAATGTGATCTCGGAATTTGTGGGAGAAATTGAACAAATTCCTCCTATGTATTCTGCAATAAAACAAAACGGAAAAAAACTTTATGAGCTTGCACGTCAAGGGATAAATGTAGAAAGAAAAAAGAGAAAAATTACAATATTTGATATTAAAATCACCGATATCAATATGGATGAGGGAACGGTCAGCATCGGTGTTGTCTGTTCAAAAGGAACATATATAAGAACTTTATGCGAAGATATCGGAATGAGGCTCGGCTGCGGCGCGTATATGAACGCTTTGAGAAGGACCGCAAGCGGCAGCTTTAAAATCGACAATGCCCACACTGTTGAAGAATTAAACAAAATAACCGACAGTAAGATTTTAGAAAGCCTCCTTATCCCCACCGACAAATTATTTTTAATGTATGATAAGATCACCGTAAACCAACGTCAGAAAAATTTTATTTTAAACGGCGTCAGGGTGCGTTATTACGGTCTTCGTGAAAACCAACTGTACAGAGTCTACGACCAACAGGATAGCTTCTTATGTGTCTCACGCTGCAACGAAGACAGGCTTACCATAATAAAGTCCTTCTGGACATAAATTTACGAAAGGAAACCGAATATGCGGATTATATCTGATTTTACCAATATTCCCGGCTGCGCAGTTGCCCTGGGCAACTTTGATGGACTGCATATAGCACATATGAAGATATTAAATGAATGTATTGCTTATGCGAATAAAAACGGCCTAAAGAGCGGCGTCCTTATATTTGAAAATCATACAGGAACAATAATTGATAACAGCGACATAAAAGTCCTTACACCGCACAAAGAAAAGCTCGCAATTATTTCCGGTCTCGGTTTGGATTTTGCATTTGTAAAAACCTTTGATAATTCCTTCATGAAATTATCCCCCCGGGACTTTTTCGATTATCTTATAAATAAGTTAAACGCAAAAGCAATTTTTGCCGGATTTGATTACACATTCGGCTACAAAGCATCCGGTAATGCAACTTTTTTGAAAAAATTAGGCAAGGAAAAAAAAATCGATATAAATATTATAAATGAAATTGACATTGATTCCGTTCCCGTTTCCAGCACATTGATCAGAGATATGGTATCGAACGGAAAAATTGACACGGCAAACAAGTATTTGGGAAGACCTTATGAGATAAGCGGCAAGGTCGTTTACGGGAAACAAAACGGAAGAAAATTAGGGCTTCCGACGGCAAATGTTGAGTACGAAGCAAATAAACTGCTTCCGTCCGACGGAGTGTATGCCGGATTTTTGATAATGAATGAAAAAAAATACAAATGTCTAATAAATATAGGTATGAATCCTACTTTTAACGCCGAAGTGCGGACACTGGAGGCACATATTGCTGACTTTTCGGGAGATTTATACGGTAAATATGTTACCGTTCAATTTATCCGTAAAATAAGGGAAGAAAAAAAATTTATATCTCCCGAAGAGCTTCGTATTCAGATAGAAAGCGATCTAATAAGCTCCGGCATAAAAAAACCGAATCAATAACCGATATATTTCTTGAAAGGACTGTTTTTTGATGAAAGAATTTACAAGTATAATTTTGGCGGCGGGAATGGGAACGCGTATGAAATCTCAGCTTCCGAAGGTTCTGCATAAAATTTGCGGAAAGGAACTGATAAACTGGGTCATAGACGCGTCAAAAAAATCCGGCGCAAAAAAGGTTGTTGCCGTTATCGGGCACGGCGCGGACACCGTTAAAGAAATTATAGGCGATAAATGCGAATATGCAATACAGGCAGAGCAAAAGGGCACGGGACACGCTCTAATGCAGGCTTCATCTTATGTTGATGACGGATATATTATGGTTCTTACGGGAGACGCTCCTCTTATCACACCCGAAACAATGAAAAATGCTGTGGAATATCACGCACAAAGCGGCAACAGTGCAACGGTTATTACCGCTATTCTTGATGACGCAACAGGCTACGGAAGAATTATAAGGGACAAGGACGGCAATGTTTTAAAAATTGTTGAGCAAAAGGATGCAACCGATGACGAAAAAAAAATAAAGGAGATTAATTCGGGAATGTATGTCTTTAACGGAAAAGATCTACTCGAAGCCTTGGATAAACTTACTCCGAACAATGCACAGGGTGAATATTACCTTACCGATACTCTTGAAATTTTGCTGTCAGAGGGGAAAAAAATAGGCGGCTATACTGTCGCCGACAATGACGAGATAAGAGGAATAAACGACAGAATACAGCTTAGTGAAGCTGAAAAAATAATGCAGCAAAGAATTATCAAAGAACATATGAAAAACGGTGTCACCTTTATTCTGCCCCAAACTTCAGTAATTGAAGATAATGTCGAGATAGGAACTGATACTATTATTTATCCGAATGTTTATATAAAAGCAAATTCTAAAATAGGAAGTAACTGCACAATCGGTTCGGGCACTCAAATCAGTGCATCTGCCATCAGCGATAATGTAACAATTCAATCTTCGGTATTATTGGAATGCAGTGTTGATGAAGGAACAACGGTAGGTCCATTTGCCTACTTAAGGCCAAATACGCATGTCGGCAAAAAGGCAAGAATAGGTGATTTTGTTGAACTTAAAAACTCTAATATCGGCGACGGCACAAAGGTATCACATCTTACCTATGTGGGCGATTCCGATGTGGGCGAGCGTGTAAACTTCGGCTGCGGAACGGTTACCGTAAACTATGACGGAAAAAATAAATACAGAACGACCATAGGTGATGATTGTTTTATCGGCTGCAATACAAACTTGGTTGCTCCGGTAACCGTTGAAAATGGCGGATATACAGCAGCCGGTTCTACCATCACAGATACCGTGCCTGAAAATAACCTGGCAATCGCCCGCGCAAGACAGGTTAATAAGGAAAGCTGGAACGACCGCCGCAAATAAAATTTTTTTGCTTTCATAATACAACACATTTTAAATAAATAAACCGAAAGGACAGTATATCAAATGTATTTGGTTGTTGGACTGGGGAATCCCGGAAATGAATACAGAATGACAAGACATAACATAGGTTTTGAAACTTTGGATTACATGTCAGGTCAGTACAATTTTAAAATAAACAAGCTCAAATTCAAGGGCTTATCTGGGGAAATGAATTACAAAAGCGAAAAAATAATCTTCCTAAAGCCTCAAACCTACATGAATTTATCTGGAGACAGTGTGGTCGAGTATGTAAATTTTTATAAAATCCCTGTCGAGCATGTCATAATCATTTCAGACGATACTGCATTGGAACGCGGAAGAATAAGGATACGCGCAAAAGGCGGCGCCGGAGGTCATAATGGATTAAAATCCATTATTTATCAACTCAGGTCAGAGGATTTTATACGTATCAGAATGGGAATAGGTTCTGCCGCAAACGAAAACATTCAATTGGCTGATTTTGTTCTCGGGCGATTTAACAAGGACGAAATTCCTGTTTTGGAAAATGCGATAATAAAAACATCCAACGCGGTTTTTGACATAATTGACAACGGTATCGACTATACTATGAATAAATATAATTCAAAATAAATCTCAAATTATATAAGGAATTATTTTCAATAAAGTCTTTTCCCGTTATTTAGCGAGGATGCGAGCACTGCTGTGCAGTGCTGTAATCAGCGGGAAATTGTATTCTTTCACTGCTTGCGGAACTAAACCCTCCGGCCGATTACGGACGGGAGACATCTTGTCCGCAGTTATAATCTGTAAAATCAATTCCCTATATACGGCTCTGGTGAGAATATGGATTTTCAAGACATTTTAAAAAAAGACAAGCAATTTAATAATTATCTTAAGGCTCTTGACAATACGCCAATATCCGTTTGCGGTATTGCGGAATCAGCTTTGGCTCATTTCATTTACTCATCTGTCGGCAACAAGCCGGCACTTGTAGTAATGTACAATGATGATGAGGCAAAAAATCTTTTCAATGATCTGAAATTTTTCTGTGAAAGAGTCTTATTTTTTCCTGCCCGAGAATATATCTACTACAACATCGAAGCACTGGGGCACTTCGGAGAACAACACAGAATAAATGTTTTAAACAAAATAATAACTCAAAAAAATCCCTATATTGTTGTTACTTCCCTTGAAGCACTGCTGGGCTACACCATACCGCCGCAAATACTTATAAAAAATACGATCGAATTAAAACAGGGCGATATATTTGATACCGATGACCTTTCCAAGACTTTGGTAAATATGGGATATTCCCGATCCGATACCGTTGAAGGCTGCGGTCAATTTTCTATACGCGGCGGTATTTTAGACGTTTTTTCTCCATCAAACGACCTTCCTTATCGTATAGAATTTTTTGACAATGAGGTTGATTCCATAAGAATTTATGATTATATTTCGCAGCGTTCCATGGAGCTCGCTAAAAACGCCGTGATACTTCCATGCCGTGAAGCAATATACAACGATGAAAAGAGAATTGAGATTACCGATATCTTATCAAAAAAAATCAACAAGCTTAAAAACAAAAAGAACGATTATTCCGAACTTATTTCAACGGTCAAATCAGATATCGAAGCAATTTCCGAAAAAAGAGAATTTGCATCGATTGACAAATATGCTTCTTTAATATATGACGGTATCTATACACTTTTGGATTATTTTATCGATGGCAATACATTAATATTTGCTCATGAACCAAAAAGGCTGGCCGAAAGGGCAAAATCATTATCTTGGGAACAAGCAGAGCAGATAAAGGAGCTTACCGAAAAAGGCTTGCTCTTAACTGATGGTATAAATTTTTCTCTTACGTTTGAAGATTTTTGTGCCAAATCGGAAAGATTTTGTTACGTTGCTGTCAACTCACTAAACCATACCTCCCAAGATATCAAGTATAAAGCGTTGTTTGATTTTGACAGCCGTGCCACAATAAGTCTGCACGGTAAAATAGACTATCTTTTAAATGATCTGGAGTTTTGGCAGAAAAACAAAAATACGGTGATTATTCTTGCCTCAAACAGAAGCCGCGGAGAAAATATTTCAGGTATTCTGAATGATAAGGGTATAAAAACCGCATTTTTAAATAACAGGAAGATTTTTAATGAAGGAGAAATCTCTGTTATATGCGGCGAATTGAAAAAAGGCTTTGAATATCCCGGGCTTAAATTTGTTCTGATCTCGGAACAAGAAATTTTTAATACCGAAAAGAAACGTCAAAAACGAAAAATTGAAAATACACAAAGATTAAAATCTTATAATGACATTAATCCGGGTGATTATGTAGTTCATCAGACGCACGGTATAGGAAAATATACAGGCATGAAAAAAATCACCGTTTCCGGCGTTACAAAAGATTATCTAAAAATTCAATACTACGGAACCGATTCATTGTATATCCCTGTTGATCAAATGGATATGCTCTACAAATATATCGGAAATACAGACAAAGAAATAAAGCTGAACAAACTAAACAGCAGCGATTGGAACAAATCAAAAGCAAAAGTAAAAAAATCAACCGAAAACATCGCAAAACAATTAATCGCGCTTTATGCAGAGCGTTCCAAAACAAAAGGCTTTGCCTATCCTCCCGACGGTCCATGGCAAAGAGATTTTGAAGACAGCTTTCCGTACGAGGAAACAGATGACCAGTTAAGAAGCATTGAAGAAGTAAAAAATGATATGGAGAGCACACGTCCCATGGACCGTCTTCTTTGCGGTGATGTGGGTTACGGAAAAACTGAGGTTGCCATAAGAGCAGCCTTTAAGGCGGCGGTTAATTCCAAACAGGTAGCATATTTATGTCCGACAACAGTACTTGCAATGCAGCATTATGATACATTTTGCAAACGTATGGACGGTTTTGCCATAAGAACGGAAATGCTTTCCCGTTTCAGAACACCCGCACAACAAAAAAAGATAATAAAAGACCTTAAAAGCGGGGCAATAGATATAGTGATCGGGACTCATAAACTGCTTCAAAAAGATGTTGGGTTTAAAGATCTGGGGCTATTGATTATTGATGAGGAGCAAAGATTTGGTGTTACTCACAAAGAAAAACTTAAAGAGCTCAAAAAAAATATTGATGTTCTTTCAATGACGGCAACTCCCATTCCGCGAACACTTCATATGTCAATGATCAATGTTCGTGACATGAGTGTTTTAGAAACTCCTCCGGAAAACCGCTATCCCGTACAAACCTATGTCCTTGAATACAATGAATCAATCCTTATAGATGCAATGAAAAGAGAATTATCCAGAGACGGACAGGTATTCTATCTTCATAACAGAGTTGACAGTATATATAAAGTTGCAAACAGGATATCCGAACTTATTCCCGACGCCGTGGTTGCAGTTGGGCACGGGAAAATGGACGAAACAGAACTCGAAGATATTATGTATGATATGGTAAACGGAAAAACGGATATTTTAGTGTGTACCACAATTATTGAAACCGGACTTGATATCCCGAATGCCAATACAATGATTATTGAAAATGCCGATAAAATGGGATTGGCACAGCTATATCAATTAAGAGGACGAGTAGGACGCTCAAACAGAAGCGCTTACGCATATTTTACTTATCGGGCTGATTCGGTCCTTTCCGATGTTGCGCAAAAACGTCTAAGGGCAATTAAAGAATTTACCGAATTTGGATCCGGCTTTAAGATCGCCATGCGCGATCTGGAAATAAGAGGCGCGGGAAATATTCTCGGCGCCCAGCAGCATGGGCATATGGATTCGGTAGGATATGATATGTACTGCAAAATTTTAAAAGAAAGTATCGATGAGCTTCAAGGTATTGAGCATAAAGAAGAAATTACAACCACAGTCGATTTTGATATGGACGCATATATTCCCGAACAATATATCCAAAGTGAGAATCAGCGTATCGACATTTATAAAAAAATTGCGGCCATATCCTCCGAGGATGACTCCTCAGAGGTTACCGACGAGCTGATAGACCGTTACGGAGAGCCTCCGAAAGCAGTTATAAATCTTATTAATATTGCATTAATAAAAAATATGGCAAACTCAATAGGCATTACAGATATAAACGCAAAAAAAACAACAGTAATATTCAAATTTACTCAAGATGCTCTTTCTCCGGAAATTTTTATAAACATACTTAAGGAATTTCAAGGCAAAGTGACATTGTCTTCCTCCAGTATTCCGACCATTATATTCAAAAATGACAACCCATACAAACTTTTCGAAAATATTAAGTTTTTATTACACGCTGTAATAAGGTTGAAGAATGACTCAAAATGATATATAATATACAGTGAACCTTATAACTGCGCACATATTGTCCCCGTCTCTACAGTCGGCGGATTCCACATCTGTAATCGGTGATAGTGCATTTTCCTACTGATTACAGCGCAGCACAGTGTGCGCTCTTGTCCTCAGACGGGGCAAGCCTTTATTGAATAACAAAAGAAAGGATTGAATTTGATGAATAAAAAAATGTTATGCAGTGCCATGGCAATTTCTTTTATACTCACCGCAGCGGGCTGCAGCCTGTTTTCGTCCGATCCTGTGATCGCAACGGTAGGAGATTACAATATTACGGCGGCTGAATTTGACTTTTATCTGAATAACTTGAAGCAACAAATGCAAGGGACCGAATTATCCAGCGATGAAGATTGGGAAACGGTAGATATAAACGGCCAAAAAGCAATTGATGTAATACGGGAAAAAGCATTGGAAACAGCTTTGGACAATATCGCATATATTGAGATTTATGAGCGTCTGGGCAATGAATTTACAGATGAGGCAAAACAATCCATCAGTGACAAAAAAAATAATCTCGTATCTCAATATGAACAGAACGGGGGTTATGAAGAATTTTTAGAATCAGCAAATATTACCGATGATTTTATTGATTTCCTTTGTGAGTCAACCTACTGTTTTGAACAGCTTTATACTCAATTTACTGACGAAACAACAGTAACGGATGATGAGATCAAGGCTTTTTACGACGAGAATCAGAATGCATATTATTCCGGATACAGAAGAGCAAAACATGTATTGATACTCACTAAGGATCCTGAAACCAATGAGGAATACTCAGAGGAACAAAAAGCAGAAGCAAAGGCAAAAGCAGATGATATTTATAAAAGAGCACTGGCAGGAGAAGATTTTGATTCCTTGGTAAGCGAATACTCAGAAGATCCGGGTTCTTCGTCCAATCCGGATGGATATGTTTTTACAGACGGCGAAATGGTACAGGAATTTCAGGATTGCGTGGACTCTCTTGAAATAGGCGGCATAGGCTTTTGTAAATCCGACTTCGGTTATCATATAATACAAAGACTTGCGGTCGATGAAAAATCATTTGAAGATGATATTAAAATGCGTATTCTTTCCAATAAATTTATGGATTATATGGATGAGAAAAAATCAGAATACGGTATTACTCTTGTTGAGACGGATGAAATGGCAAAAGTTATGAATAGCAGCATATCAACATCATCAACCGATTCTGATAATTGATCAGAAAAGTATAGAAACATTTTGTTGCCAGCTCATATGCTTGTCAATCTGGTATATGCACAATATTACTATATGAAATAACTAACGGCTTTAAATTATGCATATAATTTAAAGCCGTTAGTTATTGTTTTATTATTAAATATATTCAAATGTTGATTGTTAGACAGATCATGATTTATATTTGCTGATTTTTATATTTCAGCATTTAATATAATGGAACAAATTTCAGGTTTATTAAATATTCTCGGAATGATCACAGGGTTGCCTATCCCTCTTGACACTACGGCTTTTGTGTCCCCAATATCGTATTCGCCTCCAAGATATTTTGGGAATAGGATTTTGGTTTTATCATGCAGATTTGTTTTAGGGCATATCATACCGCCGATCCCCGGTATTCTTATCTGTCCCCCATGCATATGCCCCGAAAGGATCAGATCATATCCCTTCCCTTTAAATTTATCAAGTAGGTTTGCCCTGTGGAACAGCAAAATATTGTACCCATTATACTCAGAAAATTTTGATAAAGATTTTTGTATGTTTTCATTAATTATCCTATACGTTGAGGAAAAGGGATCATCAATTCCCGTAATTGCGATTTGAGCATCGCCTTTTTTTATATAAACCCTTTCATCCTGTAAATAGACAGCTCCCATTTGCTTACATTTTCTTATTAATTCATCACAATCCGTCCTCCATACGTCATGATTCCCCGAAATAATGTATACAGGTGCAATTTCAAGCATTGCTCCCAATAAATTTATAAAGGGTTCATACGATCCAACATCATGTGTCATATCCCCGGTCGCACAAATGATATCAGGCCTTTCATTTCTTATTGCATCGATTATTCCCGCTGTTTTATCACAATGAAAGTCAGATATATGAACGATCCTAAAATTATTGAACTCCTGATGCAATTTTTTTGATTTTACCCTATAATGAACAACCTCCAATCTGTTATCAAATCCCTTTGCCGCAACTAAAACCATTGCGGCACACAAAAGCATATTCCTTTTCTTCATTATTTCCCTCCATTGATCCAACTCTTGTCACAGATAAATACAGCATTGCAAAATCAAAGCCAATCAGTTATTTTAAACGGATTGTTTCCTCTTGTTTATGTCTTATCTGTATATCACAACCGTATTAAGGACAGCTGATTTAAATATCAAAACAACCTTATCCCCTGCTTTGATATCATCAAAGCTTGCGGTGGTTATTGTGTCCCTGTTTTTGTTATATAAATAATATGTCCCGTTATCATTTGTTATCGGTCTTGAATAATTGTTGCTGTTGAATACATATATATTTCCTACTCTTTTTGTGATCGGCGTATAAGCCAGCGTCATATCAGTAGATGGTATCGTGCCCCAATACCAGCCCCTCGGAGAAGTTGCATAAAATTCTTGCTCTTTATTTTTAAATATAACGGCAAACCAATCGATATATCCTTCACTGTCAGTATTATATATTATTATGTCTCCGATTTTCAGATCCTTTATTTTTGTTCCTTCATTTTTAAACCAATATGCCGCGGAAGAATCGCATTCAAGATCACTATCAAGAGCTTCCGCCGTTACGGTCTGTCCGTTTTGATACATGGTTATCGATATACAATTATTGTCCTTTTCATCGACTTGTTCACTTATTGAGCTTATAATGCCTACCGGTCTGTCATACCCCAAATTCATATCCTGTATCACAAGAATTTTTACTTCAAATTCTTCGCTTACATCATATATTCTGGAATCGTAATAATCATCCCACGGCAGAGATGAAGCAGAAACAATAGAAAAGTTTTCCATATCGGTACAGTCGCCTGAAAGAGAAATTATTTTTGTGTTTCCCGTTATTCTGTATTTTGAATTGATCAGACCAGAATAGTAATACGCTGTTTCCCCGCTTATCTCGGAATCATAGTAACAAGCAAAATCATCTTTGCCGTCAGGGATGTCTTGGCTTGTTTTATCTTTCGCAAAGGCAATTTCTTTTATTTCTCCGTCATTGTTTAATTTGTATTTAATAAGAACACCATATTTTTGCAGCTTGCCGTCATTATCTGTTACCTTGGAAGAATCAAGTATATCATCAATTATGATCTTTAGCGCTTCATATGAATTGCTTTTTACCCGGCTCCTTTGGTATCTGACCTTTGTATTGTCACTGTAAGTCACATTAACACTTTCTGAAAAATCAAATTTACCCTTTCCGTTTTCTATTGTAAACATTTTCAGCATAAGATTTTCTCTGTTGTCATCAAACAATACAGAAACCAAATACCCATAATCTTCGGCTGCTCTTTTTATGACATAGGCAACTTTATTATTAAAATCAAGATATGCCGTAACATAATCAGAAACCGAAAAGCTATCGGTTTTAAGTACATTACTGTATTCATACTCATCACTGCCTATTATAACGGAGTCTTCACTTTTTTGTTTTACCGTCCCCATCGCAGGTTCTTTGTCCGATACGATGATCATTGTAAATCCATTTTCACTTTTTGACACGGCTATACTTAAAACATCATACTCTTTGATCGCATCAATCGAAATAATATCCTTACCCTTTTTAATTATCACCTTACTGTCATTATCCACAATCAAAGGTTCATCTTCATCTTTACAATAGATCAACCCGTTTGCAGATGACTTGCTGTCCACAATCGCGGTTTTATAGCTCCTGACAATAACATATTCAATGCCTTCCCGCAAATAGTTATCCACCACTGTCAAGGTTCCGTTTACAATGTTAAATATGTCATTTTCCGCTTCCGATAGATCCGCATACAGCAATCCGTTATAAATAATTTTTGTGTCTTTGCTTAGTTTGATTTTGGTTGTTTTGTTAGAGTCATTATATTTATTATATTCAATTATCTCATTATTATCATTAAATATCAACTGTGAGTCGGAAACTGTTGTAATGTTTGTTTTATAAGGTTTTAACCACAATAATTCCCCGTATATACCGATATCATCATATCTCTTGACATATCCCGTCACATAACAGCCAAGCTCATCACTTATATCCTTGTCATATTCAAGGATCATTTCATTGATCTGTATTTCTCCGTCTTCAAGACCGCTCAATTCTTTATCAATTATATTATTATACTTATCAGCATATACCGTTCCTTCAATTGTTTCAACATTAAAAATTTCATAAAGCATGTTGCCTGATCTTTCAATTGTCATACCTTGGGAATTTATGTCCGACGGCATCAGCCGATCTGCTTTTAGCGTATTCAAAACCATTTGTGCCAAATCATATCTTGTTAATTTTTTATTTGACAATGTAATATTTTTTAAAATACCAAAGCTATGCGCTGTCATGATTGTACCGTTATTTTCACCCAGTACCTCCGCATTAAGGATTTTTAACATAACCGCCGCACCTTCGTCTGCCGATACGCCGTCATACGGTTTTGCGTTATTGTCTTGTGCCGTCAAATATCCGTTTTCTATCGCGGCATACAATGCTTTTTTATACAAATAATCTTCAGGCACGTCCTCATATGAACCCGTTTTGGGTTGTGGTACAATGTTTTGCATGTTGAATATGGCTTGCGCAAATTCTCCTCTGGTTATCTCTTCTTCTCCTCTGTATGTTGAATCGCTGTATCCGCCTATTATCCCCAAAGCATTTAAAACACTGACAGCTTCATCATATCTTTCATCTTCTATATCGATAAATTCTTTTTTTGAAAATTCAAAAACCGCGTCTTCCGCATAATCATATGCTTGTCTTGAGGCTGTCATACTGCTGCATACCAACCCCATCCCCTCTGAAAATATGGCGTACTTTTCAAAATTATTTATTTCAATATCAACTGAGAATAACTTTTCTTGATCGATGTAACACAAGATTTTATTATCCAAAACACTTATTTTAAAATCATAATATGTCCCCGACATGGGATGAAAATCCGTTTCTGCCAATATTGTTTTTTTCTCCCCGTTATTATATGAAATATATGCTCTGTTATTTTTTATCCCAAAGTAATATCCCTTATTTTCGGAAATTGCCGCAACTCCGCAGTCTCCGCCGATATATGTATCGGAAGCAAGCTGTGCGGAAAAAGACGAATAATTCTTCTCATTATCCATATATGCCATTGCAAATTCTTTGCTTGTCTGCATTAATTTTTTCCCGCTTCCAAGTTTATCGGGAGCAATAACACTAAAATTATCAACTTCCATCTGCGAATTCCAGCAGCCTATTCCGATTTGTCCCTCATTAAATTCCAAGCCGCTTTGGTTGAGAACCAACTCATTATTAAGAAACAGCGAAATAGCTTTTCCCTTTATTTGAAATTTAATATGATACTCTTTCCCACGTTCAATGGTCCCGGTTCCCTTATATTCATTCTCTCCTATTATAAGATTGGAGCCGTCCTTTGTTATTTCCGCCACACATACATCATATAGCGACACGCATCCGAAAAACACCATTAATTTTGTGTCCTCCGATAGGGGCACTGCGTCAAATTCCATAATAAAATCAGAAAAATAATCGGAAAGCAAATTTCTTGCGGCCGCTCCTATCGATAATTCTTTCTGTACATATTTACCGTTCTCAATATACCACTGACCATATACCGGGCCAAAATCTCCCGCATTTTTTTCAAAATCATAATCGGCATATGTAACATACGGTCTTTCCTTCAATTCCCATACCCCGCCTTGTGTCTGCGGCATTATATCTTCTTCATTAAAATTTATTACGGTTTTTTCTTCCTCATTGTTTTGTGCCGTAACGGGGACGAGCTGTATTAACATAACAAATATTAAAATAAATCCCAACAGAATATTTTTTTTCATTTTTGTATTTCCTTTCCGCATGATAAATCAAAAAACCACTGCCGTTCAATTTAAGGTCTTGCTAATAACTTGTTAAATTGCACGGCAGTTAACATAAGATATATTGGAGTTTGTTTAAATAGATTTGCCAATTTAAACAACACTTGGAAGTATTATACCATAAAATCCAAATAATTACAACTTAAAAAGTATACACTCTCTTAAACGTAACATATATTTTTTTAATGAAATATATTTGTAACATTATTGTATTAATTTAATTCTTACCAATTAATTCAATTCCGCTTGCGGCTGTATCACAAATATAAAATGACGGTGCGCTGCCCTCTTTTTTTTCACATTCATCAGACATCCTTTCAACAAAATCATCTACCGACCCATCTTTAACAATGGCGGCTATCCCGTTATACTCGTATGCGGACAGAACAAGCTCGCACATTCCGCTTTTTTTTATTGTTTCATACAATTTAATAAACTTTTCCCTGCTTTTTTCCATAAGATTCGCAAATTCAATTATCCCTTTTTCCATAACTGTTTGCAGTTCATTTAATTTTCCTTTTTTCAATCCATACAATATTGTTTCCGTTCTTTTTATTTCATTGAATATATAATTTTCGTATTTATCATCCGACTCATATCCCATGCTGCTTAGACTATTATTGACAGCTGCCATATTGAGCTTTGCATTTTCATACGATCGGTTTATTTTTTTTGCAATATCCTCTTTTTTTATATCTGCGGATATTATAATGATTTTACTATCATTAATATTAATGGGTATATATTCCGTTTGATTGCTTTTATCTATTCCGTATAATAAATTTTTTTTACCGAAAAACTCACCTCCCACAAAGTCTTTGCTGATATTTTTTAAATATCTGTTTTCTTCCCTGATATATCCGTAATTTATTATTTCCAATGCAGTAATTATTGCTTCTTTGCATCTTTTAAAATTAATCAGATCAACATCAAAGGAAAATAAAATTTCCGCACCGATTATATTACCCTTAAAACGGTCAATACATTTATAAATTTCACCTATTTTCTCTTTGTCATCATATTCCGATAATTTTTCATTATCACAAATATATTGTATGTTTTCATTTGACATTTGTATTGAAAATTTATTGCTGTTATTTAATCGTATAGTAACATAGGTTGCCGGTGATAGTGTGCATGAATATATGTTTTTGTTTATTGATTCAAATGCCCTGCCGCATATTGTAAGACCGCAGCAAACAAGGAAACTGCGCAATTCGCTTTTTTCTCCCCCATATCTTTTTATAAAATCATTTTGTAAATCATTTTTATTGATTTTAACCACCCTCTTTTAAAATTATATTTTACATATATTAGTATATCTTTTATTTTTCAACAAACACGCTTGTAATAAAATTGTTAAATTATTAATATTATAAATAAAAAAAATATTTGCGGATGCCGCTTTAACAGCAATTTATATTCAATAAGGGCTCGTCCCGTCATGCAACGAGGACAAGAGCTCGGGCAAAACTTGCGCTGTAATCAGCGGGGTATTGTACTCTCACTGATTACAAATATGAAACCCACGGCCGATTACGGTGGGGGGACAACATGTGCGCAGTTATAATTGTTCTGATAAAATAAATGTTTTATGCCACACTTTTTTATTTTTGTCAAATAAATATCGTATTGTTTAAATTGGTATTTTTTATAACTTTTTTTAAAATGTTGACATTTTAAAGTGTTTGTGGTATAATAAAATAATATACGGCATCCGTAAAAATACAAAAATAATCAAGGGGATGTTTAATATGTCAGAAAATAAAGAAATAGTCTTGACCCGTGAAGGTATGCAGAAACTCAAAGATGAGATTGAATATTTAAAAACGGTCAGACGTCCTGAGGTTTCAGAAAAAATAAAAATAGCAAGAGGCTTCGGCGATTTATCGGAAAATGCCGAATATGATGAAGCAAAAAAGGAACAAGCTGAAGTTGAAGAAAAAATTCAATCTCTGGAACAGCAATTGAAATATGCAAGAGTTCTCAATGATGACGAAATTTTAAATGATGTTGTCGGACTGGGATCTAAAGTAAAGCTTTGGGATACCGAATTTGAAGAAGAGGTTGAATATTCAATTGTCAGTTCAACCGAAGCTGATCTTGCAAACAATAAAATTTCACAGGAATCGCCTGTAGGAAAAGCCCTGCTCGGCAAAAAAAAGGATGATGTAATAACAGTAGCGACTCCGGGCGGAGAGGTTGTTTTTAAGATTCTTGAAATCACCAGATAGTAATATTGTTTATTCCCATTGCATATATTGCAATGGGTGATTTTTTTGAAAAAAGCATTATTGATCTCTGGTGTATTTATTTCTTCAATTATCGGTGCGGGCTTTGCTTCCGGAAATGAAGTTTTGTTTTATTTCTCCAAATTCGGAAGCTCCGGTTTTTGGGGAATTCTGTTATCGGTTTTGTTATTTTCTCTTCTTCAATATTTGATTTTATCGCAATCAAAGCATTTTGGTACAAATAATTTTGATGAATATCTTGTTAATATTATGGGCAAAAGACCGGCATATTTCATTTCATTTGCAGCTCATTCCTTTATGCTTCTTATTTTTTCCGCTATGTTGTCGGGCTTCGGAGAAATGATATATATGATCTTCGGAATAAAAAAAATTTATGCTGTCATATTTATGCTGTTATGCTGCTATATTATTTTGATTAAAGAATACGATGCTTTTGTAAAATCCGAAAGTATTTTATCGGTTTTTATTGTTTTTTCGATTATTTTTGTTGGTTTTTATATTATGTTGTTTCGCGAAACAAATGTATTTGCGCTGCATATTCCTCAAACTTGGGTATCATCTTCCGTAAGTTATGTCAGCTACAATATTTTAACTCTCACTTCGGTTTTATGTCTGATGGGAAAGGAGTCAAATAAAAAGTCAGCTGTTATATCATCTGTTATAACATTTTTTGTATTATTGATTTTAATGATAATTTTTTGGTACATACTTTGTATATATTCGGGAATGATAAACTTAGGCAATATCCCTATGCTTACAATTTGCTTTCGTCAGTCATATTGGCTCGGGATTCTGTATGCCTGCACTATTTTCATCGCGATGTTAACTACCGCAATATCAAACTGTTTTGTTTTATCACAAAAACTCAACATTTATTTAAAAAAATCTTTATCAAATATTTTAATAATTGTATCGTCATTTTTTCTGTCGGGATTGGATTTTTCTTTTATCGTAGATAAATTATATAGATTTGTAGGTATAATTTCCATATTTTTAATAATATCGATTATACGAAAAAAAAATAAAATTAACGAATTAATTTTATAAGAAATATATCGAATATAAAAGAAAATAAAAGAAAAATGAAGTTATATTCTTATATTTTTATTTAATAGCAAAATATAACTATTGAAAAACTATTTTATTTATGGTATTATATGTAAGTCGTCAGTTATGGCAAATAATCCATAACGGGATGTAGCGCAGTTTGGTAGCGCATCTGGTTTGGGACCAGAGGGCCGCAGGTTCGAATCCTGTCATCCCGACCAGTTTTATTAAAATATGGGAGTATAGCTCAGCTGGGAGAGCGTCTGCCTTACAAGCAGGATGTCACAGGTTCGAGCCCTGTTACTCCCACCATATATTTGCTGGTGTAGCTCAATTGGTAGAGCAGCTGATTTGTAATCAGCAGGTCGCGGGTTCGAGTCCCATCACCAGCTCCATTATTGGGGAGAGTTCCCGAGTGGCCAAAGGGGGCAGACTGTAAATCTGT
>CALXWJ010000071.1 GCA_944392335.1 uncultured Clostridia bacterium | reverse complement strand
TTATTTCAGCAGACTTTATCAATGCGAACTATGTAAAATCTTCGATTTTACATGAAAAATTTTGACAATAGTCATAATTTTTTTAAATGCGATTGAAAATCGCATTTATTCAGTGAGCATTATATATTTTTAAAACAATAATGTTATTTTACCATAATTTTATTTCCCCGTCAAACACAAATTCAGCCGGACCTGTCATATATATCAGATTTTGTTTTTTATCCCATTCTATATGGAGTGTTCCACCCAGTAAAATAACATCCGCTTCATCATCTATATATCCGTTAATATTGCTTGCCGCCATAGCTGCACACGCTCCCGTTCCGCAGGCAAGAGTTTCCCCCGCGCCTCTTTCCCATACACGCATCTTTATTGTTTTCCTGTCAATAAGCTGTATAAATTCGGTATTGATTCTTTTTGGAAAGAGTTTGTGATTTTCAAACAACGGTCCTATTTTTTCTATTTCAAGACTGTCGGTATCGTCAATATATGTAACCGCATGAGGATTTCCCATTGATACACATGTAACGTCATACTTCTTTCCCATAACGGTTACAGGCTGCTTTATAAAATTTTCAAGTTCGGTGTCAACCGGGATTTCAGCGGATTTTATCTTTGGTTCTCCCATATTGACTCTTATCGTTTTTACTGTCCCCTTCTCAACATTCAGCTGCAAATATTTTATTCCCGCAAGGGTTTCAACGGAAATTTCCGTTTTATCGGTAAGACCTCTGTCATAGACATATTTTCCCACACATCTTATTGCATTTCCGCACATTTCAGCCTGAGTTCCGTCGGAATTATACATATCCATACGAAAATCCGCCTTATCCGAAGGACAGATCAGAACAAGTCCGTCAGAGCCTATTCCGAAATGTCTGTCACTAACAAATTTCGCCGTTTCATTAATATTTTCAACCTTTTCCTCAAAACAATTAACATATATATAATCGTTTCCCAATCCCTGCATTTTTGTAAACTTCATCCTATCAATCCTTTCATGTACTGTGACTTAAAATATGCCTTGCGGTATCAACCATTCTTGAACCGGTATCCATGCTTCTTTTTTGTATAAAGCGGTGTGCCTGCGGTTCGGTCATCATATTTTCTTTTATTAATTTCATTTTTGCCTGTTCGATTATCGCCCTGTCATCATCATTTTTTGCAGCCGGTTTGTTTTTTATATAATAGCTTAATATATTTTTTTCAATTGCTTCACATAACAGAATTCTGTTTGTGGGAAGCGGTAAAACACATATTTCGTCATTATCGAGATTTTCAATCTGCTCAGGTTTTAACATGGATATTATTTTAACTTCTTCATGCAGTTCTTCATATATATCCAATACAGTACCGTCTGTCAGCTTATATCCCATAATGATCAATGAAATATCAATTTCCTGATTGTACCTTAATATTTCAGACACCGAATGACAGATTGTATATACATTATATCCGCCTATTTCAAGCATCTTTTTTATTTTCTGTGCAACTGCATCGTTTATAAATGCCAATATAATCTTATTCAATCTGTCACCTCCCGAAAAATATATTAAAAATATTCAGTGATGAACATGGCATTAACTGCAGTTTTTACTCAATAGTTGTTAAGATACCTGTTTATTTCCCATTGACTTACGTGTTTTTTGTATTCGTTATATTCTTTTGTTTTCATATTTACATAACTGTTATACAACTTGTCACCCATTAAATCTCTTGCAAAAGATGATTTTTTCGATTCTTCCACCGCCGCAATAAGATTTGCGGGCATGGTTTCCAGATTTGCAAGATTTTCATTTCCGTACGGAACATAATCCCATGGCTCAAAATTATATTTTATACCTTCAAGCCCGGCTTTGATTGCGGCTGCAATGGCAAGATACGGGTTAGCAGTAGGATCCGGCGCCCTGAAGCTGATGGATGCATTATCCGATCCCAGTTTTAAAACTCTTACTATTGCATCTTTATTTTTGTCCGACCAGCCGATATAACACGGAGTGTTCCCTCCGGTTATAAGCCGCCTGTATGAATTTACCGTAGGATTTGTTATAAACGCCATTTGCGGTGTATATTTCAATATGCCGGCAATAAATTTTCTCGCGACATCGGTAAGGGCATTGTCTTTGGAAATTATATTTTTACCGTCTTTATTCAATGAAATATCAAAAAACATCCCGCTCCCGGGCTGTTCGGTTACCGGTTTTGCCATAAATGTTGCATGCATGCCGTGTCTTTTTGCAATTGTTTTTACCGTCATCTTGAATGTCATCAGTCTGTCGGCGGACAATAAAAGCTCGCCTTTTTTAAAATTTACCTGATGCTGACCGTTTCCCATTTCATGATGCGAGGATTCTATTTCAAAGCCCATGTCCTCCAGCGTCATTATTATTTCACGTCTGCAATTTTCGCCGTTATCAAGAGGTGCAACGTCAAAATATGTCCCCAAATCATTTGTAACGGTGGTTGCATTTCCCGCCTCATCAGTGTTAAACAAAAAGAATTCGCATTTTGGCTGGATAAGCGGATATATCCCCATTTTTTCAGCTTCCGCTATCACTTTTTTTAATATATTTCTCGGATCAGCTTCGTAGATCCGATTGTCGCTTTTGTAAATATCACAAATAAATCTTGCCACCTTACCGTGGTTCGGACGCCAAGGGAAAATTTCAAATGTAGAAATATCAGGCTTTAAATATAATTCATATTCCCCGTCATCATCAAATCCCTCTATGGAAAAACCGTTAAACGAAAGCTCGCCGGCAAGCGCTTTTTCAAGCTGCCCTACCGTTATCGCCATATTTCGTATCTTTCCCGACAGATCTGTAAACTGCAGCCTGATAAAACGGACATCTTCATCCTTTACAAGATTTATTATAGTTTCAAAAGAATCCATGATTTATGCTCCTTTCACAAAAATCTACCGTATAAAACCGCCCAATTGATTTTTAGTGATATGATTTAATTAAAAAGACGCCCGAAAAAACGCAGCGCCTGTGCACCTATAAAATATTTTACCATTATTATTTTTTTATGTCAATAATTTCGTCTATATTTTCAAATTTATCTGTAATATATACCAAACATCAAGGAATAAAGGGGCATGTTTCGGTCATATATTTTTACATCATGTATTGACCCCAAAAAATAATTCATATCATAAAAAGCTTTATTATACCGGTTTTTTGAATATCCTTTTGACCGTTTCATACGCGATTTTCGGACGTCTGTAAATATCAACAACTCCCTTGTTGTTTCTCATGCAGGCTCTGCTCAGATAAAAATCCCCCTCTTCGGTTATCCTGCAGTCACACAACTGCCATATAAACACACCGCTTATCCGCTTATCATTCATGTAAACATTTAATGATTCTTCTATAATATCCGATTGTTTTTCTTCGCTCCAGCGTCTATGCGCCGTGTCACGGAAGCCATATATCGCTCCCGCTCCGAACTCACTGATTATAAGAGGCTTGCCCGCTCCGCCGGCAGAATTTATATAACCTATAAAATCCTCCAGTGTTTCATATATCGGATCGTTGTTATACCAGCCGGAATATATGTTATATGAAACTATATCGGGCAGATCAAGACAAATGTCATTTTTATGTCTGCAGGTGGCAGAAGTCAGTGGTCTTGATGTGTCAAGGCCTCTTATCTGTTCGTATTGTCTTTTGTGTTTTTCGCGTCCCTCTTTGAATTCACTTGCACATTCATTTAAAATGCCCCAAATTATGATCGAGGGATGATTTATATGATTATTTACCATTTCATCTATACAATTCCTGCACTGCTCATCAAAGTTCGGATTTAGCATCTGTTCCAAATTCAGACCTCTTGCGTGATTTTCTTCCCATACAAGTAGGCCCTCCTCATCACACAGATCCAAAAATCTTTCATCATTGGGATAATGACATGTTCTTACCGCGTTTGCTCCCATGTCCTTCATAAGCCATATATCCTTCATCATAAGCTCCACGGGGATCGCAGCTCCCACCGATCCATGATCCTCATGACGATTAAAGCCTTTCAAAAATATTTTCTCACCGTTTAAATATATGCCTTCGCCTTTTGTTTCTATTTGTCTGAAACCACATCTTTCAATAAGATCGTCGGTTATTTCCCCATTTTCTATAAGCTCACATTCGATCAGATAAAGCTTCGGATCCTCGTGCGACCAGCTTTTTGCCTCGGGAAAATCTTCTTCCCATAATATCTTTTTCTTTTCATTAGGCATTAGTTTTATATCTTTGATAATCTTTTTTTCGCATAATTTTATTTTCAGACTGCACTCTTTTTCTTCACCGGACAAATTCACTATTGACACTTTGGTTTTTGCTCTCCATTTTTTGTCATACCCGGGAACAAAACATATTGACTCAATATATATGTCCGGTAATTTTTCCAACGCGGTATCCCTGATAATGCCTCCGTATGTATAATAATCATTGGGGACATGCAAAGCCGAAAACTCCCCGAATGAATTGTCAACATTTACCTTTATCTCATGCTCCCCCTTTGAGACGTTTTTTATTATACAGTCAAAGGGTGTATAAGCATTATAATGACGCCTGACATGCTGTCCGTCAAAATATACGTCTGCAGTATGGCTGACGCCCTTAAATACAAGCCTTATGTTTGCCGTGCTGTCAATATCTATTTTCTTTTCATAAATACATTTTCCGCGGTAATTTTCTAATGCCGGGATCATCTCCCAGCACCCGGGGACATTTATATTCATTTTCCCTGTTTTTTCCGATTCAAAATTCCATATTCCGTCCAGTGTCTGTATCTTTCTTATATTATGCTGTCTAAATATTCTCATCTTCATTTATCCCCTTTACAAATAATTTTTACAAATATCTCTCTGCCATATGGCAGGAATTTGTTTGTCAAGCTGTTTTTTACCTAAAATCCTCAGCGCCTAACTTCGGGCAAGTACTTATTGGATTAATTAATGCCAGCATTCTTGTCTTATTCTTTTTTCAAGCATCCTCAATTGTTCCTGCTTTATTTTATAATCCGGTTCAAATTTTTCAACCAGCTGCCAGAATTTTATACCATGATTTTTCTCCTTTATGTGGGCAAGCTCATGCACAATCACATAATTTATCACCTCCGGGCCTGCCATCATAAGCCTCCACGGGAAATTCAAATTGTTTTTCCCGCTGCATGAACCCCATCTTGCCGAAGCTGATGTAATTTTTATCCCTGCTGCGTACAAACCCATTGAGCTCTCTTTTTTATGTACCATTTCCGGCAAAATCTCTTTTGCTTTATTTTTGTAAAATGCTTCAAGTTCTTTATAAATATTGCTGTTTTCATTTATATAAAAGGCTGTTGTATCAAAATAGGATTCCTTATTTGTGCTGAAAATTTTATATTCCGTACCCAGATACAAAACATAACTTCCGTACTCAAGCGGTTTTAAGGTTTGTTTTGATATATTATCCAAATGTTTTTTTATCCAAGCTTCCTTTGATCGTACAAATTCTTTAATTGCTGTGTCTTTTGTTTTGTAATTACACCTGACCTTTACCTTGGCGTCTTTTGTTATACAAATGACAAGCGTTCTTCTGTCTGAACGTATAACTTCATACTGTATCATTTTTTTCATTTCCCATCTATATATTATACATATCAAATATCTCGGCATCAATTTCCACAATCATGTCGATCGATATTTCTTTTCCGTCATCCATGATCAGCAAACGATCGTAAGGATCGATTTTCCTGAATTTCCCGCATACGCTTACATATGTCCCTCCCGATTTTTTTTCGTCGGGTTTGAAATATACTACCGTAATTTGCGGACAATCATCTTTCAGCAAAGAAAGAATTTGTATTTTTGCGTTCAGAGCTTCGATCATGCTTTCACTCATTTCAATCCTGTCCTGCGTCCTTCTTGCGGTCTCCTTTACGGCTTCACCATAACCGGTAAGAGCTGAAAAGGGCGCAAACTGTGCCGCGCGGTCAGCTATTGCCATTTGAGGATGTTTTTGTGATACATGATGCGGTAAATTTATTATATCTTCATAATTATCAGAATTCATGCTTACCTCCGTTATTTTTATTATGATCCTTTAAGCCTTATGCCCGCCGATTTGATTGTTGCGGTCTATTGTTGTTGCTCCTTCCTGCAGATTCATACCCTTTAAAACCGAATTTTTACCGAATTGTTTTTTTATGCTGATCATAGCTTCCTGTAAATTCCTTTCCTTTCTAAACTCCTCCTCTCTACGCTCCTCTTCCTCTTTCATTTTGTCATAATCAGTAAACAGGTCGAGCTGTGTATATACCGGTTTTCTTTTTACCGTCCTTTCGTCAACAACATTGTTAGCAACAATATTAACACGCCTTACAAGCAGATCCTTATCGGCGATACCTTCATAAAGCTCCATAACAGCCTGCATGATAAGCTTTGTTGAAGACGTCGGTTTTTCCAGGTTGATCGAGCCGCGGGCATGTTTGGGGGTTTTTCTTCCGTAATGGTCTATAGTAACTTCTCCTTCGTATTTTCTGCTTGTTTGTGGATTTTTAATATTTTGTGAATCATATCCGAGAGTCAATATCATTTGATCGGTAACCAGTTTTTTTTCCACCAGATCAAGAACAAGCAGCTCTGTCATTTCACGCACTATTAATCTTGTCTTATCATAGTCATAAGGGCGCTGCAAAACCTGACCCGAACATATGCTTTTCGTATTCGGTTTATATGCCTTAATGTCGGCAATCGTACAAGGCTCCCATCCCCATGCGTGATCTATCAGCAGCTGTGCATTTATTCCAAACATTTTATATAATAATTCTTCATTATAATATTCATTCTCTTTTCCGATGGAACATCTTGCGATGTCGCCCATGGTATATAATCCCGCTGCCTCTAATTTTTTGGAATATCCCCTGCCTACACGCCAAAAATCGATCAGCGGCCTATGTGTCCAAAGAGTTTTTCTGTAGCTTATTTCGTCCAGCTGTGCGATCCTTACCCCTTCACTGTCAGGCCCTGCGTTCTTTGCGACAATATCCATTGCCACCTTTGCAAGATACATGTTTGTTCCCAGCCCTGCGGCAGCCGTTATTCCTGTTGTATTCAACACATCTTTTAATATCATCATTGTAAACTCACGGGCAGTCATTTTATTGCTATCCAGATATTTTGTAATGTCAATGAATACTTCATCGATCGAATATACATGTATATCCTCATGAGCAATATATTTTAAATATATGTTATATATCCTCGTACTGTATTCTATATAATGAGCCATTCGCGGCGGGGCAATAATATATGATAAGGCAAGCCGGGGATTTTTTTTCAGTTCATTCTCATCTGAAGATTCACCCTCAAATGTATTTTTGAAAGCCGCTTCCTTTCTTTTTATATTTATCTCTTTGACCCTTTGGACGACCTCAAAAAATCTTGCCCTTCCCGGTATCCCGTATGCTTTTAATGACGGCGAAACGGCAAGGCAAATTGTTTTTTCCGTTCTGCCGGCGTCTGCTACCACAAGATTGGTTGTCATTGCATCCAGTCCCCGTTCAACACATTCTACCGAGGCATAAAAAGACTTAAGATCTATACAAAGATATATTCTGTGACCATCCATTTCGTCAATTTTAACTCCTATTACAAATTTTTGTTTTTTTCGGTATCTTTTCTGAAATAACAGTTCGATCAGACATTCTTTGTAATATTCTTTACACATATTATACTATTTATGAATGTGTAAATCAAGTATATCATTATTTTTAATAAACATAATCCTCAGTGTATCAAATTATAATGTGAAAAAGCAAATTATACGGACAAAAGCAAAGCTCCTATCAAAGGCTATTGCTCCAATGACCGAAAAATAATTGAATATTGACAACAAAAAAACACCGTAAATACTCTAAATCAAGCATCTATACGGTGTTTTGGCACCCCTGACCGGAATCGAACCGATGACTAGCCCTTAGGAGGGGCTTGTAATATCCTCTTTACTACAGGGGCGTATATAAAATTGCAGCTTTGTGCCAAAAATAAATGGGCTGCCGCATATATAACATTTTGCTCGGACAAGCCATTATTGAAGCTTCACCTAAATAAAGCGGCGCAAAAATTCTATTTTGGAACTATCTTCAAAAGCTACAAGCTATTATATCATAAACAAAAAAACATTTCAAGTATTTAATGTATTTTTTATAATAAATTGTGTAAAAATTTTCTGCTGCCTTTCTTTTAATATAAAATAATGGTTACAGCCGTATATTTTTTATTGACTTTTCCATATCTATAATTTATAATGAGGGAAAGCGGACATAAAATATTTTTATCACCTGTCGGACGGATAAAATATTATCGCTTCATTTTATTACATACTCAAATTATTTAAAGGAGCATCTATTATGGCAAAAAAAATTTATTTAATATGTAATGCACACATAGACCCTGTTTGGCAATGGGAATGGGAAGAAGGAGCGGCCGAAACTCTTTCGACATTTCGTATTGCGGCTGATTTTTGTGAAGAATATGATAATTTCGTATTTTGTCACAACGAAGCGCTTTTATACAAATGGATCGAAGAATATGACATGCCGCTTTTTGAGCGTATCAAAGACCTTGTATCAAAGGGTAAGTGGCATATAATGGGCGGCTGGCATCTGCAGCCTGACTGTAATATGCCATCGGGAGAGGCATTTGTAAGACAGATAATGTCGGGCAGAAAATATTTTCTTGAAAAATTCGGGGTATGCCCCACCGTTGCGGTCAATCTTGATCCCTTCGGTCATTCCCGCGGCTTGGTACAGATACTGTCCAAAACCGGATATAACGGATATCTTTTTATGCGTCCCGGAGATCACGTCAAGAATTTTATAGAACTTCCTTCAAACGAGATCAAATGGATAGGCTATGACGGTTCGGAAATAACCGCAATAAGGATCCACGGCGGATATAATTCCTCCAAGGGCAGAGCAGCAGAAAAAATAAAAGAATATATCGGACTGTGCAAAGAGGATGATATCTTTTTATGTCTTTGGGGAGTCGGCAATCATGGCGGCGGCCCTTCAAAAAAGGACCTGGATGACATACAGCATCTGGCAAAAGAAATGAAGGATGAGTCGGTTCAGCTAATCCACTCAACTCCGGAGCAATATTTTGAAGAAGCAATCAAATCGCATACAATGCCGAAATTTGCCGAAAGCCTTAACCTTTGGGCTCCCGGATGCTATACAAGCCAGGTGAGAGTGAAACAGAAATACCGCCTTGCCGAAAATACATATTTTCTCACCGAAGCAATGAGCTCACACGCATCAAAAGAAGGTTTGATGGAATATCCCGAAAAAGAGCTTAACGATGCAATGTATGATATTTTAACAGTTCAATTCCACGATATGCTTCCCGGTTCCTCCATCAAACCGGCCGAAGAAATGGGGCTTCGCATGCTTGATCATTCACTTGAAATTTTGTCAAGAGTAAAAGCAAGGGCATTTTTCTCACTCGCCTCCGGACAGCAAAAGGCTCCCGACGACAAGATACCGATTTTTGTATATAACCCTTATCCGTATCCGGTCAGCGGTGATTATATTTGCGAATTTATGCTTTGGGATCAGGATTGGAATGATGAATTCCTTATGCCTATTCTTTATGACGAAAATTCGAACATTCTTCCGTCGCAATGTGAAAAGGAAAATAGTACAATACCTCTTGAATGGAGAAAACGCGTTGTGTTTAACGCAACACTAAAACCCATGAGTCTTAACCGCTTTGAGTGCGGATTTGAAACTATAGCGAAAAAACCCGCTCCATACCTTAAACACACCGACACACACTATATTTTTGATACAGATAATATGCATGTTGAGATAAACCGCAATACAGGTCTTATTGATGTTTATCGCATTGACGGAAATGATTATGTAAGACCCGGAGCATTCGCTCTTGAAGTGTTCGATGATAATTATGATCCGTGGTATATGGACGATAAGACATGGAGCAATAAAATCGGCTCTTTCACTTTGCTTTCATCTCAGGATGCGCAGAATTACTGTCATACCGATGAGCCAATGGAGCCGGTGCACATAATAGAAAGCGGAGACGTGCGCACCGTTGCGGAAGCCGTATTCGGCTACAACAGCGCAAGAGCACAAGTCAAATACATCCTTTCCGAAAAAACAGGACTTGGTATTGACATACACATTGATTGGAATGAAAAACAAAAGCTGATAAAACTAAACATTCCCGCTTCCTTCAAGACCAAAGAATGTATCGGAGAGCATGCTTACGGACGCGAGGCTTTGAAAAAGGAACTTGTTGAAAATGTTTCACAAAAATATATAGTCCTCTGCGGAGAGGAAAAAGCTCTGATCGCCGCAAATAATGGCGTATACGGTTCATCATACGACAATGATAATGATGAACTGAAAATAACCCTTTTGCGTTCACCGTCATATACCGCGCATCCTCTGATGGATAGAACGGTCATACCTCAAGACAGATATATGCCCTATATCGATCAAGGGGAACGTGACTTCAGCTTTGCCTTTGATGCAGGAGCTCCAGAAGATATACTTGATAATGCTGGAAGATTTGCAGCTCACTTCAACATGCAGCCGATGTCACTGTCATTTTATCCCACCGGTACCGGCAATAAACCGTGCTCCCCAATAAGGCTTGACAAAACCGATGTTATACAATATATAGCATTTAAACGCGCTGAGGATTCAAAAGGCTTTACTGTACGGTTGTTTAATCCCACACAAAAAATACAAACCGCACAAATATCGTTTGAAGATCTGCAGCTCGGTCTCGAATTCGGGCCGTATGAAATAAAAACCGTTAAATATGACGGTATCTCAATAACACAAACAGACCTGCTTGAAGGATTATTATCCAAATAAAAATTCAGTCAAATTAGAATGTGCCGAAAGAAAATTTTCTCTCGGCACATTTTTTAATTATATGATTTTTCAGTAATCAATTATTGAATATTTCTAAATAAATATCCTTTCCCTTCCGTTGACTATTGTTTTTTTTATATTATATTCCCTGTCCGTGACAATAAAATCAGCATCATATCCGGCTTCTATTATACCCTTTTTCAATCGCAGCAGCCTGCCCGGCGTCTCAGACGCCATTTTAAACGCATCCTTTTCCGGTATACCAAATTCTATCGCTTTTTTTACACATGAAAACAATACTGAGGTACTTCCGGCAAGCGCGCCTTCCAATGTTCTTGCAACGGAATTTCTAACGGCTATTTCCTGCCCTCCGAATATATAATTACCGTCCGCAAGACCTGTTGCACACATGGAATCGCTTATTAATATCATTCTGTCGGCCCCGAATGTTT
Organism: uncultured Clostridia bacterium; assembly: GCA_944392335.1. Taxonomy (GTDB): domain Bacteria; phylum Bacillota; class Clostridia; order UBA1381; family UBA1381; genus RGIG1988. The sequence continues at coordinate 16,811 of CALXWJ010000071.1, read as the reverse complement.
TATACAGCATTTTTATTATACTTTTATGGATATGTAACCCGTCACATATGACCTGTATATATATTTCTTTTTCGATCGCTGCGCCTATCAATCCCGGATTTCTATGATGAAGAGGAGGCATGGCATTAAACGTATGCGTAAGACAGGCTGCGCCGTTTTCTATTGCCCTGATCCCACATTCATAATCACAATCGGTATGTCCCAGAGAAACCACGGCATTGCAATTTTTTATAAATTCCATAGCATTTTCGATTTCCGGAGCAACCGTTACAATCTTTATATTTTTCAACCGTTTAAATTCCTCTATAGAAGGAGGTTTAATAAATGCTTCATTTTGCGCACCCTTATATTTTGATGAAATATAAGGGCCCTCCATATGAAACCCCAAAATATTACATGATATATTATGAGGGATATCAATATTTACAACTTTTGAAATGCTCTCCATACTCATTGTCATTGTTGTAGGCAGCCATGATGTAGTCCCGTTTTTTGCAAGATATTCTGCCATATCTTCAAGATGATCGCCATCCATTGTGTCATATCCGATACAGCCGTGGCAATGAATGTCAATAAGACCCGGGAATACTTTGTAATTGTTTAAATCAATTCCGTTTTCCGGCAATTTGCCAACAAAGGTTATCTTCCCGTCGACACATTCTATGTCAACAATATCTCCGAATAAATCGGCATTTTTATAAACAGACTTCATACAACATCACTTCCTGTTTTATAGCATTGCGGCGCCAAGAGCCCCTGCATCATTTTGAAGCTTGGAAATTTCTATCTTGACCGGGGTATCCAACGATTTTCTTACAGCATCAATCAATATATTTGAACGTTTTGTTATGCCGCCTGCAAGGATTATTGCATCCGGTCCGAATATATTTATCAGATTTTTAAGACCTATCACAAGCCATTCAATATATTCATCAAAAACTTTTTTTGCAACCGGACAATTTTGTTCCAATGCATCAAATATCAATTTTCCGTCAAGTTTATTATTATTTTTTGAATATAGCTCATACAATACGCTGTCCTTATCTTCGATACATGCCTGTGTTGCTTCACGAATTAAAGCCGTAACCGATGCGTATTGTTCCCAGCATCCGGTCTGTCCGCAGGCACAAGGCAATCCACCCTTACTCTGTACTATTATATGACCTATTTCACCCATGCTGTATCTTCCGTGGCATATTCTTCCATCTATTATAATTCCGCCGCCTACACCGGTTCCAAGTGTTACCATTATTATATTGTCCATATCTTTACCAATGCCAAATTCGAACTCTCCCAAAGCTGCACAATTGGCATCATTATCAACATTTATTGACATATCAATATATTTTTTCAGTTCTTTTGCAAGATGTGTGTTTTTAAACGGTAAATTAGATGCTGTCACCGCACCGTCGGTGATACGTCCCGGTGTTCCGACACCGATGGTTTTATATGGGTACTTGGCTTTTATCCTTATACATTCCTCCGCTATTTCCTTTATAAAGGTATCACATGATCCTTTATTTGATCCTATACTGCTTTTATAAATCAGCTTTCCGTCCTCAACAACGGCAAATTTAACACTTGTTCCTCCGATATCAACACCGAGCCTTATTCCTGAATACGCATCCTTATCACATATTAAAACAACATCAGGGTGTACCTTTAGCATTGTTGCTGGAATTGATGTATTAATATCGCCGTTTAAAAGTTCCGAAACAACTCTGCTCTTATTAGCACCGCTTGCAAGCAAAATAATTTTCTTTGACTTTAAAATAGTAGCAATGCCCATTGTCAAAGCCTGCTTCGGCACTTCATCCTCATTATTGAAAAATCTTGAATTTGCCTCAATGGTATTTCTTGTAAGATCGGTAAGATGTGTTTCGGTATAAAGACTTACGTCCGGTTCATTAAAACCGATATGCCCGTTTTGCCCTATACCCAAAATTTGAAGATCAATACCGCCGTTCTTTTTAATTTCCTCTTCATATTTATCACATTCTTTATACGGATTTTTTGTTTCCCCATCCGGGATATGGGTTTTATTTATATTTATGTTAATCTTTGAAAATAAATTTTCATTCATGTAATAATAATAGCTTTGATCATTACCTCTCTTTATGGGATAATATTCATCAAGATTAAAGGTAGTTATGTTAGAAAAATCCACCTCGCCTCTTTCATACATTTTTACAAGATTTTTATACATCCCCATAGGCGTCTGACCCGTTGCCAAACCAATTACACTGTCCGGCTTTAATATAATTTGACTTGCAACCAATTTTGCCGCCTGTTCGGACAATTCATCATAATTTTCACATAATATCAAACGCATCCTATCATCTCCTTTGCAATTTGTTCCAATTCGTCTTCTTTTCCCTCAATTTCAGTTACCAGCTTGAATTGATTTCTTGCCCTGTCAAGATTATGATGCTCTCTGTGGATCTTAAAATATGTATCCCCTTCAAGATAATCCGTTAAAAATCTTATTCCGCACTCAAATGTAAGAAGCTTTGCGGAAAACGCCAGAAGATCGATCTCCCTTTTTGTCAAAAGCTTTGCCATTTCCTCTGTATACCCTTTTGTAAAACACTTAAAACTCTCGGTGCTGAAATTAACAATGTCAAGATTCGTTTCGTCTTCTGCCGCGGTTGACGCACCGATTCTTAAAGCGTCGCCGAAATCATAAAGCATGCTTCCCGGCATTACTGTATCAAGGTCTATAACACAAACCGCCTCGCCGGTAACATTGTCGAATAAAATATTATTGATCTTAGTGTCGTTATGAGTGACACGAACCGGTATACTGCCGTCCTTTAATCCATTCACAACCGTTTCAGTCATTTTGCTTCTTTCCAAAGCAAACTCTATTTCAGGGCGAACCGACCGGCATCTTCCCTTTTTATCCTCATCAATAGCCTTTTTCAAAGCCTCGAGCCGTTTTGGCGTATTATGGAAATCAACTATGGTTTCTTGCAATTGTTCAGCCGGGAAATCAGATAACAAAGCCTGAAATTTCCCAAACCCCTTTCCGGCATTATACATGTCAATCGGATCTGTTACACACTCTATTGTCTTGGTATCATTTATAAACTTATATACACGGAAATAATTATCATCGTCATATTTATAATAATTGTTTCCATCGTCGGTTTTTACAACGGATAATGTTTCCCTGTCAGGGTCTCCGCCGTTTAATTCAATTTTTTTTCTTAAAAATTCCGTCACTTTTTCAATATTGTCCATCAATTGCCCCGGATCTTTGAATACGTTTGTGTTGATCCTTTGCAGTATATAATTTTTCGTCTGCGTCAGATATGTATCATTTATGTGCCCGTTACCATAGTTATCAATATCCGTCTGGATATTAAATTGTTTTAAAATCCTATTTAAATCTACTTGTCCGCTCATTTTCCAATACCGTTATATAAACCTTTCCTTACTAAATTTTCAATTGATTTTTTAACATATTCAGCGTCTTTGGGATATGTTACCCCATACCACTGTTCATTTGTTTCAAGAACCTTTACCGGCATATTTTTTTCTGCCATTCTCATATTGATAACCTCAGGAAGAAAAAACTCCTTCTTCGGTTCATTTATGTTTTTCTTTAAAAATTCTTCAAACTTTATTTTTAAAAAATCAAATATTTCTAAATCAAGTCCCCACATATTCATTGATACAACGGTATCATGAGGAATATCTGTATCGTACGGAATATCTGTATGTTCACATATATCCTTTAAATAACCGTCCTCAACGGTACATATTCCTCTTGAAACAGTACCGTTTTGTGACAATGTATTTCCGAGCTTATATCCTGCCATACACATGGTTTTGTATTGTGTCAGATAATCAAACATTTTTTTATAAACAGACTGACCGTAAAAATCATCGGCGTTTATTACAAGAAATGGATTTTTTACCGATTTTTCTGCACATAAAACAGCATGCCCCGTACCCCAGGGTTTAATACGTCCCGCAGGCAAAGAAAAATCCGACGGCAACATATCATTTTCCTGGAAAACATACTCTGTATCAATCATTTTTTCAATACGTTTTCCACATGCTTCTCTAAAATCATTTTCAATATCTTTTCTTATAATAAAAACCGCTTTTGAAAATCCTGCCTTTTTTGCATCGAAAACAGAATAATCAATAATCATTTCACCATTTGGTCCCATAGGCGCGGCTTGTTTTAATCCACCGTACCTGCTTCCCATTCCGGCTGCCATAACAACCAAATCAACACTCATTTTAAAACCTCTTTTTTATAATTTATTCTTTTACAAAATCCATAACCCATTGTCCGTTTGTAAAATCCGGAATATCTACCGGTGTCCCACCTTTTGCAATGGAATATTCCGACAAAGCCGAAATAACCATCCAGCTTGCCGCGTCATACACATCAACGGGCATTGGCTTATCATTTTTAAGACAATCAAAAAATGTACAAAATTCCAGCCAGTCCATACCGTCGTGTCCGCCCTGTACACCGGATTTCAGATACTCTTTCCAAACGGGATGTTCATATTCTTCTTCATAGTTTACTGCGTTATTTACGCACTTTGTTTTCCAATCAAAATCATGATCCCTGTCTTCTTTTCTATCAAGAAATATCGAATCGGTGACTTCTTCATACATCCCTTTTGTACCCCTTACAACAAATCCTCTTGAATAATATCTCGGAAGAGTTGTATCCAAAGAAAGAACTATTGTTTCTCCCCTTGCACATTTAATTACAGTCGTTACAATATCTCCCTGCTGAAATACAGAATTTTTAAGGGCTTCATCATCACTTTTATTTTTAAGTATGTATTCATGCAATCCGGCTGCTTTTGATGCGGTTGAAGTCAAACTCAACATTCTGTTGCCGTGATTTATATCAAGGACCTTTGCAATAGGACCCAAGTCATGTGTCGGATAATTTTCACAGTTCCGGGACAGATAATTTCTCAATCTATAATGCCTGTTTTCTTTACCGAAGGTTATCTCGTTCCTCAAATCATGTTTGTAACCGCCTTCACAGTGAACAATCTCACCAAAAACGCCTTTTTTTACCATGTTCAAGACCATCATCTCACGTCTTCCGAAGCAACAGTTTTCAAGAAACATAAACGGGGTTTTTGTTTTTTCGTATGTTTTTACCAACCTCCAGCAATCATGAACGGAATATGCCCCTCCGACCTCCATTGCCACGGCCTTTTTAGCATTCATTGCGGCGACCGCAATATCAACATGGCTTTCCCACGCGGTAGCTATTATAACAGTATTAACATCCTTGTCATCTATCACATCTTTATAATCATTATACACCGCGGGCATCTTTCTTCCGCTCTTTAAAACCATATCGGCGGCAGAATTTGCACGGTCATCATATACGTCGCATACCGCTTTTACCTCCACTTCATCATGCGGCAAAACCACATCCTTTAAAAGAGCCGCCCCTCTGCATCCCAAGCCTATAAATCCAATTTTGATCTTCTTCATAATTATATATCATCCTTTCCGTTATGTAAAGTATATTTTGAATTTTTTAATATTTTCTTTACACAGGTATATTATTATGATATAATCATAACATAACCAAAAACATATATCAATACAATATAAGGCATATTTTTATACAATTTTGGGTCAAAGGAGCTTTATGTTATGTGGCATTCATATAAAATAACCGAATCAATAAAAATAAATGAAATGTATTCTTTCTTTGAGGTCCATTACGGTCATAACTATTTTTTCCCCGGAGAATCACATAACTTCTGGGAATGTATGTATATAATTGACGGCAATGTATGCGTATCGGGTGATGAAAGAGTATATAACATGAAAAAAAATGAAATTATATTTCATAAGCCTCTCGAAGTACATAAATTCCAGATAGACAGCACCGAAGGAGCGCACCTGCTTATATTTTCTTTTTCAATGGGCGGCAAATTATCAAATTTTTTTGAAAATAAGGTGTTTTTTCTAAACAGCGAGCAGATAAATATTATTTCAGCCCTGTTACGTTTTATGCGAAATAACATCATTCCCGACACAAAATCAGGCGACTGTTCTATGTATATAAAAAAATTCGACAGCTCTGCCACATATTCCCAGATGGTCGTATCATATATTTATCAGCTGTTTCTGTCGTTGTGCGTCGACAGTACGGTATCTGACGCCGCCCAAACAGGGGACGCAAAAATTTTCTCCGACGCCGTAAATTATATGAGCGGCAATATAAATGCCATGCCCGGAATCAAAGAAATTGCCGAAAGCTGCAATATCAGCCAAACAGGACTGAAAAGAATTTTCACAAAATATTCCGGCATAAGCGTTCATAAATATTTTCTTATGATGAAAATCAATACCGCAGCTCATATGATCAACGAGAATATGAGTATAACTGAAATTTCCGAAAAACTCGGCTTCAGTTCTCAAGCATATTTTTCCTTTGTATTCAAAAGGGAAACCGGTTTTTCTCCCAGCGAATATAAGATCCGGCATAAAAACAGCTCAAAATATAATGAAAAATAAATAGCTTTTATTTTTTTATAAAAAAACCAATTAATAATATTACCTGCCAACGACAAAAAATTTCCGTAATATTTTATATGACTGCAATATTATATTATTAACAGGCAATATTTTATATTGACAATCGGTTTCATTTCATATATTATATATAAAAAAATTAAGGACGTGATTACATGTATAAATTTCCCATAGGAATAATGATCGATTCTCTTAAAGGCCTTGATACGCCGTCTGCCATAAAAAAAGCTGCCCAACTCGGTGCTAAGGGTATTCAAATGTATTCGACAAGCGGCGAAAATGCACCGGAAAATTTAAATTCGTCAAAAAGACGTGAGCTTTTAAACTTGGCAAAGGATAACGGTCTGGTATTTTCGGCAATTTGCGGAGATTTGGGCATGGGATTTACAGATCCCGAAAAAAATCCCGGGCTTATAGAAAAATCTAAAATAATCATGGAGCTTGCAAAAGAGCTTGAATGTGATGTTGTTACAACCCATATAGGCGTAGTCCCTGCCGATGCCAACCATGACAGATTTAAAATAATGCAGGAGGCATGCTTTGAACTGTCACGTTACGCCGATAGCTTGGGTTCGCATTTTGCCATTGAAACAGGGCCTGAAACTTCCAAGACTTTAAAACATTTTCTGGATTCGTTAAATTCAAAGGGCGTTGCGGTCAATCTTGACCCGGCAAACCTTGTTATGGTAACGGGGGATGACCCGGTACAGGCAGTTTATAATTTAAAGGACTACATAGTACATACACATGCAAAAGACGGTATCATGCTGCATAAGTCAAATCCTGAATTTATTTACAGATCGGTTCATCCGGTACCTGAGGAATATTTCGGGATAAAATATTTTGAGGAAGTCCCTCTCGGTACAGGTAAGGTTGATTTCAAAAACTATCTTAAAGCTCTTGAAGATATCGGCTATACGGGATACCTTACAATCGAACGCGAAGTCGGAGAAGACCCCGAGACAGATATTAAGACGGCTGTTGATTTTCTTAACGGAATCATTAATGATAACTGATTAATGCAAACCTTTAACATAGAAATTAATTTGATAATGTATAAAAAAACCGGACATATGCAGCATATATTCGCATTTGTCCGTTTTTTTTATTTTTATGTTATTTAATATAGAATGAGAACTTGATTTTCCTTTCGTTCAATCTGTATTTTTCTAAAAGCGCGGGGCCGCAGCTGTTTGAACCTATTCCGGAAACCTTATAATCAATTCTCAGATTTGTTTTCCCGTTCTTTACAAGTTCATCTATATGCTTTGCCTCTGTAAGAGCTTCGGATGTGTATTCAGACACATTGAATTCGAACCGGTCATCGGCCGTAAATTCAAGACCGCAGCCCATATTAAGCATTTTTGCATTAGTATGATTGCCGTGTTCCTGAGGTACTATATAATTAACATATTCCTTTTTTGCATTGCTCTCATACATTCCCATTTTTGCATGATAATGCATATCGCAGTAATTCTCTTTATCTCCCATTCCGAAATATGTAAAGGAGTCGTTTGCTTTTTTGAGTGTGAATTCATAACCCAATCTCGGCAGATAATCATTCTCTTCCAGTTTAAACGCATCCTTTACTTTTCCGTTGAGTGTAACTTTTACTGTTCCGTTTTTGAAAAACTCAAATTCCGATTTGTATCTGAAAATCGGTTCTCTTGAAATTCCGCTTAAGCTTCCCGATACAATGATTTTATTTTGATCTATTTTACATTCATATATTTTCGAAAATAACCTGTTGAGATTTTCCGCAGCTATATTATCCTCATACAATCCCCATCTGTATTTCATATGCCTGTCATTATCGGTAGGCGCTCTCCACAGGGTCAGGCGTACTTGATCGTCAATCATTTCTTTCCCATTTTTAACAATGGATACAAAATTTCCGTACAGCTTGCTGAAGGTATATTTTGTTCCGTTGGCTTGAGCGTAAATATTATATTTATCTTCAGTAAACGCCGTAAAGCCTTCATCAAGTTCAATTTCGGGCTTGACCGCATTTATTTCGTGCTGTACGAACCCGCGTTCATATCCGTTTTCATACTGATACAAATTCAGATATACTCCAAATTTTGCGTCCCTATTCATATCGAAAGGAATGTCGATCTCAACCGTCTTGCGCGGTTTTGCATCTATCTTTATGTTCTTTTCTTCCAGAACTTTTCCGTCAACCGACAATTCAAGTTTAAAATCATATTTATTAAGATTTGTAAAATCATACCGGTTTGTAATGAACAATCTGTTATTTTTAAATTTGGTTGTAAAATACTGATAACAATACTTCGCATTCAATGATCCCGCTTTAAAGCTTCTGTCATGAAAAACAAGACCGTCACAGCAAAAATTACTGTCGTGAGTAAGCTCTCCGAAATCACCGCCGTATTTTGGCACTCCGTCAACCACAACGGTATGATCCGTCCATTCCCAGATACATCCGCCGATATATTTGGGATTTGCATACATGACCTCCATATAATCATGTACGTCTCCCGGCCCGTTTCCCATCGCATGTGAATACTCACATAAAAATACCGGGTGTTCAAGCATTTTGTTGTTTATATGCTTTTTCAGATCATCGATCGACCAATACATTCCCGAGAATATATCGGGAATATCGGTATAACCTTGTCTTGACGCGTCCTCACAGTGTATCAGACGTGATGAATCACGGTTTCTTATCCATTTAATCATACTTCTGTGGTTTTGTCCGTGTCCGCTTTCATTTCCAGTAGACCATATGATAACGCACGGATGGTTTTTATCTCTTTCGACCATTCTTTCGGCACGCTCAAGATATGCTCCTTTCCACTCGGGCATATTGCTTGTCCAATCATTCGGTCTTAATGTGTCGTCATATCCGTATCCGGTATTTCTCAGAGCAAATCCGTGAGTTTCAATATCCGCCTCATCTATAACATAAAATCCCAATTCGTCACACATATTTAAAAATTCTGCTGTGGGCGGATAATGAGAGGTACGGATCGTATTGATATTCAGCTCTTTCATTTTTAAAAGATCGTTTCTTATATCTTCATCCGACATTGTATAACCTTTATACGGATGCGTGTCATGATGATTTACGCCCTTTAGCTTTACACTGACTCCGTTTATGAGCAATTCAAATTTATCCGAAACCGCAACTGTTCTCATACCTACTTTAATCGGAATAAATTCTGTTTTTCCTTTTACAACAACTGTATATAAATACGGGTTTTCCGCATTCCATAGTATTGGATTATCAAGCTCAGCTATATTCCCGTCCGAATCATATATTTCATAATTACCGCATGATACAAAAATATTTTTGTCATCTGCACTTACATCTATATCCTTTATATGATTTTTTTCTCTTGAAAGCAGGTATACATCTCTGAATATACCGTTAAATCTGAAAAAGTCCTGATCTTCAAGATAGCTTCCGAAGCACCATTTCATAACTTTTACAACGATCTCATTACTGCCCTTTTTCAAATATTTTGAAATATTAAATTCCGACTGCATATGAGACCCTTGAGAAAACCCCACATATTCACTGTTTATATAAAGCTCCAGGCATGAGGATACGCCCTCAAACATTATGTATGTTTCCCTGCTTTCCCAATTATCGTCGATCTCAAAATATCTGCGGTAAACGCCGCATGGGTTTTCATCGGGTACATACGGTGGGTCTACTGGATAGGGATAGTTTACATTGGTATACCACGGCGCTTCATAACCGTGCAGCTGCCAGCAGGAGGGAACCGGGATTTTATCCCAATCCGTTATATTGCCGCAAACGTCAATGTCTCTTTTAAAAAATTTAAAATCCCATTCTCCGTTTAATAATTTATAATATTCGGATTTGTTTTTATTTCCTTCCAATGCCGCCTCAAGCGATTCATATGGAATATAATATGATCTTTGCGGTTCACGATTTTCGTGAAGCCTCTTTGTATTTTCGTAATTTCTCATTTGCTCTCTCCTTAAATTTTTACATGAATTATGCCGCTGCACACACAAAATTTTCAATGCAGCGGCATCATTCATATTATATTTAAATACCCAAAAAAAGTCAATAGATTTTTATGAATTTATTGAATTTTTAAGTACTCATTTTGATACGGGTATAAGTAATTTCTGTCCGCATGTGAGCTCGTCGCCCTCAAGCCCGTTTATGCATTTTATGTCCTCAGTTTTGACCGCATATTTTTTTGCTATCGTCCATAATGTATCTTCGTTTTTCACAAAATATATAACAATATCCTTTTTCTCCTGTCTCTGGCAGGTATTTATTTCACAGATCATCCGTATTTTTTCTTTCTTTGTGATCCTGATATTTTGTTCCAGTGTACATCTTAACTCAATTTCCCCGGCGGCATTTAAATTATAGCTTAAATATTCAATACATGTATCGGTATCAAATATCATATTCTCAGCCGCCGCGGCACAGTCAAATGAAAAACCGAAGGGTATATCCTTTTTAAAGCTGTAAACGGCGCATTTTGGATTATCTGTAAGATATAGTACATATACTTTTATTTTTCCCTCTGTTATAACCTTTGAATTTTCAGAGGTTATCTTTGTCATTTCCGCTTCCGCAATCACATTATATACCTTCACCAGCTGAGGAAGCTTTGGGTCAGGCGATATTATTTCTTTGATATTTGATTGAGACCTTATTTCATCAATGTATTTTTTAACAACTATATCATTATATTGGATCTGTGTATCCATTCCGGGACAATAACAATCGGATATCATATTAAATTCTGCTTTTCTGTATGCTCTTAATGATGCATTGATCAAACATTCTATATTGATTATTCTCATATCCCCGTCATTATCCTCGCAAAGCTCCGAAGATATGTCCCCTACCGCAAGATCCAGCATGCAGCTGTCATTTTCAGACAGATCATATACATCAAAAACCTCCGTAAACGGAAATTCAGCCTCACAAAAATCAACGCTGCAATCGGATGCACTGTACAAAACGCAAACCCGTAATATCCCTTTTGCAATAAGTTTTCCCGAAACTGCTTTTATCTCTTTGTCACAAATTTTGTAGTCAGTTTTCAGTATTTCTTTGACAGATTGCTTTCCCGATGAAATTTCCATACTGTCACGAACAATAAAATCACAGCTTTCCTGAGAGCTTATTGTATCAATTGTGATCGGTTCATTTATATATTCACCGCATTCGCCGTTAAATCCGCATGGTATCTCGATCATTTTTTCCCCGACAATTTCATAATTGCATGATACTGTCGATTTGATCGACAATTTTCTGGAATTAAGCAGTGTAAACTCAACCCGGCTCACATCACAGCTGATTTTTAACTTCATTTCAGGCATGATTTCAGGATTTTCGATCCTATCTTTAAAATTAAATGATGCTTTGATACATCCTATCCCCTCCTCCTCACTGTCGGGAATATATAAAATGTTTACGTTAAGCCTGCCTTCAACATATACTGCTCCGTTTGTGATACCCTTATCGGTAAGTCCTGCAAATGCATCTACCTGCAAAACCTTTAAAACGTCCGGTTTTACATCCGGTACTATTACATCCCCGTCCACAGATATTTTTTCCGTTCCCGTATGAAGCACTTCAAGATATTCTTCATTTTCTTTGATCAGTTCCATAGCTATCTTCCTTTCTGTTAAAACATATCTCAATTAATATTATGCACAAGCCGTTTTGAATATGATTATATTGTAAAAATATTTAAATCGGAGCAATGCTCCATCAAGCTTGTTCGAAACGGAGCTTGAAAACATCGCAACCGGCAAAGGGAGCTTGCTCCTCATCATTTCAGCGGGAGATTATAACTCCCTCTGAAATGATGAATGGAAACCGCTGCAGATTACGGCGGGGAACATCTTTGCTTAGGTTATATATGATAAAGAAAAAAATCTATTAAATGAACTTTTTTATTTCAGATATTGTTATTGACATTTTTTTATTTTTGGTTTATCATAACCATATCAGGTTATCCTTGTTTATTTTAGCTAAGGATACTCTTCATTTTTTTGCGGTAATACAAGTTTAAAACTAAAGGATCGGAGGATTAATATTGGATTTTAACAGCATTCATAAAATAAAAACAGATATCCATATGCACAGTGACTTTTCACATGATTCACAAAGTAAAATGTCACAAATGTGTCAGTCAGCATTTGAAAAAGGGATCAACGTGATTTGCTTTACAGACCACTGCGACATAGGATATCACGACATATCAGCTTTAACAAAAACAGTATCAGGCTCCGTCACTTCGTCAAGAAAAGAAAACGACCGCTTCAAAGATAAATTAGAAGTTTTGGCAGGTATTGAAATAGGTGAAATGATACAAAACTTCAAACAATCTGAAGAAATTTTGAATTTGTTCCGGTTTGACTCGGTTATCGGTTCGGTACATGCCGTACGTTTTAACGGGTATACACAACCATACTCCACCATTGACTTTTCAAAAATGAGCAGCACCAAACTTAAACAGTATCTTGAGCAATACTTTGACGATGTTATCGAAACGGCCGAAACCGCCGATTATGACATTTTAGCACATATTACATGTCCTCTTCGTTATATAAACGGGAAATATTCCCTGAATATTGACGCACATCAGTTTAAGGATAAGATCGATGAAATTTTAAAGATTATCATAAAGAGAAATAAAGCGCTTGAAATAAATACCTCCGGGATCGGCAATGAAAATTACAATGAATTTTTACCTGAGGAATGGATCGTGAAAAGATATAAGGAGCTCGGCGCAGATATGATAACTATGGGTTCTGACGCACATTCACCCGAAAAAATCGCAAACGGATTTCCGCAGTTGTATACAATGCTTGAAAAAGCGCATTTTGACCATGCATACTATTTTAAGGACCGGAAACCAATAAAATACGATCTGAAATAATAATTCCTTCAATAAGGACTTGCCCCGTCTCAGACGAGGACAAGAGCGCAGGTGTGCTTTGCTGTAATCAGCGGGAGCTTGTACTCTCACCGGTTACAAATATGGAACCCGCCGATTACGGCGGGGACAACATGTGCGCAATTATATTTTTGTCTTATTACGCTGACGTGTCAATTCGATCGCTTCTTTCCCACAAATATGTTCCGGTCTCATTTCCAGTATACAAAACCGATCCCATTCATTGTCAATAGCTTTTTTACGGTTTTCTTCACTGTCATACGGCGCGTATTTGAGCGCCAGTTTTTCAATGGCATCCCTTTTTTCTTTTTCATCTTCCAAAACCCGGATCATTCCGAAGACTATAACGCTTTTAAAATAAGTAGTATATTCCTCCGGCACGATTTGGTCTTTTTTGATAACACAAAAAGACGCTTTGGGGTTTCTTTCGATAGCATCCAGCTTGTGGCCGCTTTTGGCGCTGTGAAAATATAATTTTTCCCCATCATAAACATAGCTGATAGGTACCGCATAAGGGTAGCCGTCATCTCCTGCTAAAGCAAGTACGCCGGAAGTCCCCATACTCAAAATACCGGCGGATTCCTCTTGGGAAAGAAGCTGCTTTTTACGGCGCATTTCTCGAAACATTATTTATTTCCTCCTTGATCTGTTTTCTCTTTGATTTATTTTCTCCTTGTTTTTTTTGCTGATATAATTAGCATTTCCGATTCCGCCTCTTACTTCAATAATGGCTTGTCCTGCCATTCAATGAGGGCAAAAGCGCTATCTATGCTGCGCTGTGATCAGCGGAATATCATACTCTCATACAAATTACAGATATAAAACCCTCGCCTGCAAAAGCACGATATATCTTTTCTTAGATCATATCATCATTCTGCTGTGTATAGGCTAACATAACATATTCTAAAATGTCAGTTTCTTGCAGGCAGGAAGTAAATGAAAAAACTATGCAGGCAAAAAAATAAGAGCCGACTTTGTATCTTCATTTACCTAACGATACGAAATCAACACTGAATGCTTCCCCGGCGGCAATCAGAACCTACTTTCTGATTTTCGCAAATATAATATCACACATCCAAATAAAAGTCAACATCTAAAATATAAAATTTCACTACTTTTGAATTTTTCAGTTTTATTAATTATGACGGAATTTTTCGAGAAATTTTGTGACATGTCATTGACAATTCTACAGAGTCTAAACAATAATAAGAGATGCATAATTGACTTTTCAGTTCTTATGTGATAAAATACAATTATTATGTTATTTAATAAAATGATTTTCAGCTTATTAAAATACAAGAAAGGAATACGATCGCATTATCGTAAGTTAATATCATGGCAAATACATTTTCTGAATATTCTGAGGATCTGCTGCAGAAAACAGATTTTGCCGCAGAAATCCATGAATATAGAAATCAAATTGAAAACCCGTATTACCATTATCATGATCATTATGAAATATTATATGTTTACAAGGGCGAACGAACGCTTACAATAAATGATGCCGACTCTGCTTTAAATGAATTTTCCATTGCTTTCATACCTCCGTACTGTATCCATAAGACCTCTTCTCATAAAAATCATTACAGCAAACGTATCCTGATCAATTTTTCAATGAAATTTATTGATCAATTAGCTCCTCCCGTAAAAGAAAAACTTCTCATGTGCTTTACCGTCCAAAACAATATTATCACCTTTGGAAAAAAAGCGATTGAAGAGCTCATACCGCTGTTTCAGGATATCATTTATTATCAAAGCCAACCAAAAGATGGATTTTCGGATGTCAGGAATCTGCTGTTCCTCGGTAAAATCCTTCTTATTGCAAATGAGAATAATTATAACAGGCATATTGATAAAGAATATATTGAATACTCTCATTTAATCATGAAAATATCGGAATATATAGAAAATAACCATCAAGATCAAATTTGTCTTGACGCATTATCCGAAAAATTCAATATAAGCAAATACACCATTTCCAGAACATTCCGATCAATTACCGGTTACTCGTTTGTGCAGTATCTGAATAACATAAGAATAATCCATGCACAGAACATTCTTGTTTCAACATCACAAAAAATCACAGATATTGCATATACGTGCGGTTTTGACAGTGCAACGCACTTTGAGAGATGCTTTAAAAAAATAACCGGTATAACACCTAAGGAATACAGAAAAAAATACAGATTTGTGTCCGATTGATATATTATTGCATATAATTTACATAAAATAGGGTAGACGGAGGGCGTTAGCCCTCCACCTCCCGTTGCACCGTACGTACGGGTCTCGTATACGGCGCTACACAACTGTAGATGTTACTGCATCAACTGAGATAGTATGCGAGGGGGTCGATCAAGCCGGGTCGCCTCCTCTTTCTATTTGGTATTGCAAGTACTTTCGGTGACAACAGAAAATTTACTACGTTCATTGCACATCGTTTGTACCACCCTAATCGTGAGTTTGCCACCTTGAATATATCTTCTTCTGTCATTTTGCATTTGAATATTCTGTTTAGCTTTTGCAGATTTAGATATATTCTTTTCGGCTTCTTCCACTGCTTTACTATTACAACTCTGACCTTGTGCCTTAGCCATTGTCCAAATTTGTCCATGAACTGCTTCATTGACCCTATCCTGTAATAGTTTATCCAACCTCTGATTATCTCGTTCAGTTTCCTTATCGTTTCGGACAGCGGTCTCGCCGCTGCCCTCTTTCTCACAAGTACCGCTTTACACTTTGTGTATAATCTTTTCTTTCGGTCTTCCAGTGGTTTGCATTCCCACCCTTTCGTGCTTTTCCAATATCCGAAACCCAGGAATGCTCCTCCCGTAGGTCTCGTTATCTTGGTCTTACTTGTATTTACCTTGAGATATAGTTTCCTTTCAAGCCAACTCGTCACCGACTTCATCACTCTGTCTGCTGCCTTTTCACTCTTTACGAATATGTTGCAGTCATCAGCATATCTTACGAACCGCAGTCCCCTGCTTTCAAGTTCCTTATCAAACTTGTCAAGATAGATGTTGGAAATGATTGGACTCAATGGACCCCCTTGAGGGGCTCCGGAGTCCGTTGGGCTTACTAACCCTTTTTCCATTACTCCTGCTTTAAGATATGACCTTATCAGGCGTAATACTTCTGATTCATTGACCTGTTCTCTCAGTATTGAGATCAATTTATCATGATTTATTGTGTCAAAATATTTCTCTATGTCTAGATCAATTATCCATTCGTAGCCTTCATTCAGATATTCAAGTGCTTTCTTCATAGCACCGTGACAATCTCTGTTTGGTCTGAACCCATATGAGTTGTCACTGAATATCGGCTCATACTTCCACATTAACCGCT
>CALXWJ010000070.1 GCA_944392335.1 uncultured Clostridia bacterium | reverse complement strand
TATAATTTTATCCATGAGATCTTGATCTCCTTTCTCTGATTTTCAGGGAGGTATTCGGGTTTGTGATAAAACCATTATACCATAAGGAGTTCAAGGTCTCAACTTTCATTTAACTTAACAAAACGTTTTTTTTTGAAAGGAGCAAAAAAATAATGGTAAAAAAATTTTTATCAACTATGATGGCAGCAGCAATGGTCACTTCTGTTTTGCCCGGTGTATTTGCAGAGGAGACATATACTGACATTAAGGAAATACATGTTGATCTTACAAGTCATCTGAATTCGGATTTTATAGGTCTTACAGGTGACAGTTCCGCAGTTGAAAATTTCATGGTAAATAATAATGCAGTACTGTGGAATCATGGCATAATGTTAGACGGCAGAAATATCAGCAGTGCTGAAGACGGTATAATTTCTGTAAATAGGCGTTATTCTCAGATAACGACTCAGGAGGGTGGTTCTACTACCAATGAATGGGTGGAAACTGAGGATACAACTACTTTTAAAATGAAACAAGAGAGTGCATCTGCAGGACAGCTCGATGCAATTACTATAGATAATGAAGATGTTACTTATACTGTTCCTTTAAGCGGCAGACCGGTAGATGAGATTGACTTTCTTACATTTTGTTATGGAAATCATCTTGGAGTAATAATAAATTATAAAGACGGTACTCAGAAAAGTTATCAGGAACTGCGTGGTGTGGGAAATGACTTCGGTATGTATGCATCATCAATTCCTTATGGCGGAGCAAACAGTGAGTCATTGGCATTTATTACAAAAACCGACGACGGAGATTTTGTTACTTCGGAAAAGACCGGCGCAATCGGCGGCTATGGATTTCCGGGGCAGTATTTGATGGTATCAAAAGACGGAACACTCAAGTCTCATTCTACTGTTTATAATGAAGAAATTGAAAGCAGCGGAAGTTCTGAAATTAAAAGCCCCGATCAGACAATAGGAGCTTTTGCAATAGCAGTTGCCGTAGACCCTGAAAATCCGGTTGAGAGTATAACATTCAATAACTACGGGACCAAAGACAAAGTAGCAGTTCTTGCTGTAACGGAAGCAACTCTTTCAAATGAAGAAATGCTGAATTATATTAACGGTATTGATTTATCGAATCCCGTTGCAAACGCACAGAAATTAGCTGTTGCTAAAAATTACATAACAGAACTTACAACATACCGCGGATATTCTGAAAGCCAGTTTGCGGATGTATTGCAGGCTGCAGAAGAAGCGGCATGGTATGCTGAAGGATATGACCTGAAATATGATAAACTGGACATATTTGATAACTCATATGAATTATCCGATTTTCTCGGGAGCCTTGGAGAAACTCCGATCAAATCAGAATGGGCAGCAGGCGGAAAATTCACATTCAGCACATATGCTGTTGACAGCGAATATACGACTACAGGAGAGGCAGCAGGTGCAGGATACAGAGTAGATCATTTCGGAGATGCTAAAGCAACCGGAATATTTAAAATAAATGAAATTGCAGCGAAAGGTACAGATAACGGCTGGAATGCACCGGCAACCGGCAACGAAATAGAATTTTACCTCCCGGTAGAAGGTCAGGCAGGCGGAGTACCTGATTCGGTGGTTATATCGGATACTCAGAATACACAAGGCGTTACAATCCCCGCGGGAAACAAGAATGTTGATGAATTATATTTCTTTGCTCCTATATGGAAAGGCACTGTATCTGTTATATTGAATTACACAGACGGAACTGTAGAAAATTTATCGACAGCATCTTTTAATCAAAACTTTGCAAGCTGCTGGAGCGATGGTAATTTCAATAACAGGGCATATAAAGTATGGAATGATGATCAGACAGAATACGCGGTAAATGCAAATAAAATTGGTCTTGCGGGACAATTCGGTACATTCTCAAATCAGTACCTTGTAATAGGAACCGAAGGAAAGCTTGTAAATGCCAAGGATGTATGTGAAAATAAAAATAATCAGACTTTGGGGATATCTGCATTTGGTGTTGATGTAGATGAGCGTAAAAAACTTGAAAGTATTACATTCCCTGCTACAAACGGATTGGCTTTATTGGCTGTCAGCACAAGGGTAAAAACAAATGAGGAAATGCTCAGCTTTATAAACGGCATTGACCTTGACGCAGAGCCTGCTTCAATCGTTGCTGATCTTGAACTGGCAATGGACTATATAGAAGAATTGGAAATTCGTCATATTGCAAAACCCGAAGAATTTGCTGATGTTATTACAGCTTATGAAGAAGCACAGTGGTATGCAGACGGTGTTGACGGCGGTGAAAAACAAATTGACATCTCTTCATATTTTAACGGTGATCTGATTGGCGAAGTAGGTCAGAAATATAACCCCGATTCAATTCTTGGACTGGATGATAATACAAAAATACTGACAGGGGATGTAATTAAAAATAATGCCGGAATACTTACAATGACTGAGAGATACGCTACAGCAGATCCTGATGGATGGCAGGATATGGATAGTAAGTTTTCAATGAACATTCCGCTTGCGGGAACAGACGCAGGGGTGAATGATTCAATAGTAATGAGTAACAGTATAAACCCTGAAGGCATTACAATTGATATTGACGATGAGGCTGTTGAGTTTATAAGGCTTGCGCTTGATGCCGGTGATGCAATGTCCCCGCAAATATGTATCAATTATACAGACGGAACAAGCGATGAAGTGACATTAAAAGCACACAGGATGGCGTCTATTGTATATGACGCGAACAGGGCAGGACGCGCTTATTATAACCTGTCTGAGGACGGGCAGACCGTTTCGGAAGCGGTAAACGGCGGTGTTATTTCATGGTACAATACGTCAGCAGCGTATGCAGACGAATCAACAGGAACAATAGCTGCGTCTGCCAGCGGAACATACGGTATATTCGTAAATAAAATAAAAGCTGACAAATCAAAAATAACAGACAGCATCACAATAAAGCCAAACCATACAAAAGCATTTGGTATTGTTGCTATGAATATTGTTACAATAAGCAATGATGAATTGATGTCTGTTATTGACGAGGCTGATGAAATCGGCAATACTTCCGGCTATATTACGACAGAAGAAGAGGCAGAGCTTGTTCAGTCCGCGGCGGAATACATAAAACTTCTTGACAGAAGGCATATAAGAAAGCTTGATGATGAAGCTAACAACAATATTTTAGGTTTATCAAAACAGGTTAAGTATGCAAAAGGTTCATATATGGATTTGTCACCGTATCTGAATTCAGATATAATTGTTGCAGACGGTGATGAGATTCCTGAAGTATATGAAAGTGAAAGAACCTTGTTTTATAAGGGAACACTTGTTCCGACAGACGGTATAATTACAATGGTTAAACAAACCAGCCCTGATATCGTTGAAGACGATCCTGAAACGGGACGTGTATTCAAATTAAACGGCGAATATACAAAAGTGGGCAATGATTCAATTAAGGTTGCTAAAGACGGAGCAGAATTCACATTGCCGTTAAGTGATGTAACAAGCTATACAGACATGGCATTTATTATTGACGCATTATGGGCAAGCAACGGTGCAGGCGGCGGTTCTTCAAAGATCAACGCTGTAATTAACTATAAAGACGGATCAAGTGAAGATGTTGAATTGAGTGTTTGGACCGCAGACGGTTTTTATGTACCTCAGTTCTTCGCGCATTCTCACGTAAACTTCCAGAGAACAGTTGCAAATACTCAAACCGGTTTATATGAAAATGAACCTATTGTATCGGGTAAGAATTCCACAAATATGTTCTCGTCATCCATGTCATTGGATATAAATAAGCAGGCTCAATCCATAACATTCAAGCCTTCCGCGTCAGGTGATTACTACATACTGGCAGGCTCTGCAAACTATGTTTCCACAGACGATATGGTAAACACAATGTATGCATATTTCGATTTAGGATTGGCTTCCGCATCTGAAGTTAACGCGGAAAATGCAGCTACAGTAGCAGCCGGAGCCGCCGCGTTGATAGACCTTTATGAAAACAGGGGCTTTGATACCATTGAAGGCTGGTTTACCGCCGAGGATTATGAATTGGCAAAGATTATGTATAATACCGCCAAGGCATACGAGGGTATAGAAGACAATGTATTAACATTTGTTCCAAGCATAGAGGTTAAAAACGGGACAATGGAGGCAACCTTTGTTATGACAAATACAAAGGATTATTCACAGAGCTATGTTCTTATAGCGGCTGTTTACGGAGAAAATGACAAGCTGCTGGCAATCAACTGTTCAGAAGAGGGTGTATTGGAGCCTTCAGTTGTTGATGTTAAGACAGTTAGTGTTGAAGCACCGGAGGGCGCTGTTTCTTACAGAGCGTTTGTATGGGATGGAATGGATACCATGGTTCCTATCTCTGACATAGAACAATAAAAATTCATTTATACAGGTTTTTCCGCCATGCATTCCGCATGGCGGAAAGACTTGATTTAATTATCGATTTGTTAAGCATGCGTGAAAGGTATGCTTTAAAAAATATTTCGCACATGGTTAAAAGCTCGGTAATAACAGAATTTGACATATTAGTAATTAGGAGGTTTCAAACATGAAAAAATTTAAAAGAACTATGGCAAAAGTATTATGCGTATCCTTTGCTGCATCAATGTTTTTTGTGCCATACTCACAGGCAGCTGATGGAGATTATGTTTTTGCAGACATATCCGATTACTTTAATGAAGATTTATTTGTAATGGAAGGAAACGCAACAAGAACAAATACATATGCAGCCCTGCTTTATAACGGGGGAAAAATACCCCAGGAAAAACAGATAACAATAGGTGACTATACATTTGAAATCCAGGGCAGCCTGGTACATGACAATGATGATGTAATAAATGTAGACACAGAAATAACTATTGGATTAAATGATGAAATTATAAAAAATGTGGCAGTTATTGCAAACGGTGTATCAGAAGGCGGACAAATAAATGCAATAATAAAATACAGTGACGGCTCGTTGGAAGATGTAACCGCACAGATTTATGCAATGACACAGGAAGGTGCATTGTCCTATGATATGGGCATGAATTTATATAAGACTGATGACAGATTAAGACCTACTTTTGATGAAGGGGAAACCAATTTGTATCTCAATGCGGCAGTTTTCAATGTTACAAAAGCTGTAAAAGCTGAAAGCATTACCTTTGTCCCGGCTGATTTTGAATATCATATAGTCGCGGTTACGGGAAATTTGTATAATTCAGACGAGCTGGAAGATATGATGCGGCAGGAAATCGAGGAAACCTTGCCGCTGTATCAGAACAAGGACATATTTGATTTAACTGATGATGATACAGCACCTTTGGAAAGTCTGTATAAGGCGCTTCAGACAGGAAAAGATCTTGGTTTTGAGTCGGCAACTGATGAAAATATAGAATATATAGGAAATTTATATAACGGTTACGTTTTGTATAAAGAATTGAAAGCGGCAGGAGACGACATAGAAGAAATCATGGCGGTTAAAGATTATACATCGGTCACGGCAGAAGAATTGACCGAGGATGATATTGTAAATCTTGAAAGACTGCTTGAAATTTACAATACGGTTGATCCTGAAAAATTGGAGCAATTAAGTACAATCTGGGAATACTTTGCGCTTGACGAAGAATTATATCCTCAGGTGGATTTGTCCGATAAGCAAAAGATTGAAGACCTGGGGAATGAATATCAATATTATAAAGAAAAGACGGAGCTTGAAAATAAGATAAAAGAGTACGAAGACCTGTATCTTAAAAGCATGGATCAGATACAGGAATCCGATCTTGAAAAATTGCAGGAACTTTTGGGATTATACGACGAGGCTGCAAATTATGATATTCAGATTAATGAAAATAACAGGGTAAAAGCAGAGACAATAATAAATGGTTATGATTCCTATTTAACAAGCGAGGATCATATAAATGTAGATATATCTCCTTATGTAAATTCCGATAATATACTCCTCGCAGGAGACACATATGACCCCGCAACCCTCGGAGGCGGAGTATTCAGCGCTTATTTATACGGAACAAATCTTCAGACCTCAGAAGGTGTAATTTCCGGTAATGAGGTATATGCTTCAAGCGAAGATACATGGGAACAGACAGGAAACACCTTAACCTATAAACTTGTGGAAAACGGATGGAAGGGCATGGTTAATGATTCAATTACAATGAGTCAGGCTTGCACAGAAGTACGTATTCCTATGAGCGGAAGATTACTCCAGGAAATTGATATTGCAATGTATACGGTGGAAACAACAATAACTCCTACTGTAGTATATGAAGACGGAACAAGCGAGGAATTAAAGGGTGCAAGCACAAAGGCATATGCTTCGGCATACTATGACAATTCCAAACAAACACGTGCTTATATTACAAAAGATTCAGACGGAAATTTGGTTTACGGAGAATCGGGACAAAACGGTTTTTTGGGTGTAGTAGGTTCGAGAACTTTAATAATGAATGAAAGCGGAGAATTGGTTGATAACGGTTCAAATCAGACTCTCGGATTCGTAAGTTTTGCTTATAAAATTCCGCGGCACAAGGCAGTAAAGGAATTGGTTTTAACAGGGGCAAGCAATTCAAAATACGGAGTTGTGGCAATAAATGAAGTACCTATTAAAAATGCTGTTTTAAGAGAATCACTTGAAAGCGCATGGAAAAAAATCGATCCGGATAATATCGGCACCCAGGACAGAGAGACCATCCAAAGTATCGTCAGATATGTAAATGAAGGTAAATTAAGAGGTATCATATTTGATGATATAGTTGATATGGACGTTGTAAATAATCTTGAAGAAATGGTATTGAGTGTTGATACCGAGTTTGCAAGATTAGACAAGAATACGATAAAAGCGGATTTGAGTTTCAGTGTGCCCGTTAAATCTCTTGACGGAATGATAAGTGTGAATAAAGCAGATACAGCTGCAGAATTTACCGTAAATATGAATGAGGGAAATGACAGCGCGGAAGTATTAATCAATTGTACACAAGCCGGCGGAGATATATATACAATTACCTTGTCAAGAGATATTGCCATTGCGAAATATCCCTCAATGACATTGGGCAATGACATGGTATATACATATACATTGCCTGTGTATATCGATGCGGCATTTTCCGATAATATACTTACTGTTAAAAATAATTCACTCACAGATCAGAATGTTGTTCTATATATAACAAAAACAAATGCCGAAAAAACTCTTGTAAATGAAGTTGCAAGCGATAAAAAGGTGTTAGAGGGTAATAATCAGACAACATTGTCGTTGTATGTAGAAGATGCACAAGGGTATGAAACCTTTGTATGGGATGACAACATGAAAGTCCTTGCAGAGGTAGTACCGGCAAAAGCAACGCCGGAGGAAATTACCGATGCTTCCGATTACAAAGAAGTAAATGTTGATCTGGACAATAATATGGCAGTAGTTTCCGGAAAAACATTAAGCGGCGAAAGCGGTAAAAATGTCACGATAAGGCTTGACGTGGAAAACAAGGACTATTATATAGGAAGTACAAAAACCAACAGCAGTGGAATTTTCAGCTTTGACATTTCACTTGAAAATGTTTCTGACAGTGGATATATCAATGTATATATAGGCGGGGATGATTTTGATGCACCCGATACTTTCCAATTCTATTTCTCAGCAACAGAGGACAGAGAAGAATTGATAGAATCAATCAAAAGTGCAGCCTCTGCCGCAGAAATTGTTACAAAGCTTGAAGAAGCAAAAGATATTCTCGCGTTGGATTTTGTCCCGTATAACAGTATCACAATGACAAAATTTGCAGACAGAATATATGAAATAAGAAATACACTTGACAGCACACAGCTGACAAAGACACAGAATATACTGAAAGTTCAGTCAATATTGCAGGCATTTGAAGAAGGAATAGAGTCTGCGGTAAGTGATAACGGTGAATTGAGATATGATGAATATATAAAATACAGTGATCTGGATAAGGATTCTACTTTGTGGACTGTATATAAAGACGATCTCAGCAATGAAGGCAAGAGGTTCGTTGTAAATTCTTTGCTGAATAAGAGTTTTGACGAAGTATCCGATTTAACCGGTGAAGCGGCAGAGTATATTATGCTTGCAGGTATAAAATATCCAAAGACATCCGGAACAGGATATATTGCAAGAGTACTCACAGAAAAGAATGCCCGCACCGCAGGACTTACATCTTCACAAATAAATTCAATCAGAAAATATGAAGACGCCAAGGATAAAACAAAATATAATGAAGCAATAGCAAAAGCAAACATAACAACCATTGAAGATATTGTAAAATGTATTGACAGCGTTTCAGATTCATCGAGCGGAAGCGGTTCAGACGGGGGCGGTTCGTCGTCCGGAAACGGCGGATCATCTTCATCAAGCGGGCTTGCACCTTCAGGAAACAGCAACACATATTATATGGGCGGAGTCGATGTAGGCCCTCAGACAGAAAACAACAGTAATGATGCTATAATATTTACAGATGTTGATGAAAATTTCTGGGCATATGATGCAATAAAGAATTTGTATGAAAAAGGAATAATCAGCGGAAAAGGCGATAAAATATTTGCACCTTCCGATAATGTAACAAGAGCTGAATTTGTAAAAATCCTGTGTGAAGCAATGGGAGTGGAAATACAGGACGGCAATTCCGGATTTGACGATGTTACAGAGGATAAATGGTATGCAAAATATGTTGTTACAGCATACAATAACGGTTGGGTAACAGGAATTTCCGAAACAGAATTTGGTGCTGATTTACCCATATCAAGACAGGATTTATGTACAATATTATATAGAATGAACGGATCACAAGCAAATAGCAGCAGTTCTTTTGCTGACAATAATGAAATTGCCGATTATGCAGTCGATGCGGTGGCCTTTTTCAGTGAAAATGGAGTAATCTCCGGATTTGAAGATAATACTTTCCGACCTGAGAGTTTATGTTCAAGAGCCCAGGCAGCAACCATAATTTACAGATATCTTAATAACTTTTAATGTATACCGAGGTTTTGAAATGAAGGAGGAAAAGTAATGACAAAGAGATTATGTTCGCTTTTATTGACGGTGACGGTTATATTTACCGTAATATCCGGAGTTTTCGCGCAATTCAGTGATGTGGAGAAAAATACTCAAGCCATTGATGTTGTTACAGGTCTGGGATTGATGTCCGGATATGATGACGGTACATTTTTACCTGATAATAATATTACAAGAAGTGAATTTGCAACTATGCTTGCAGCCATTCTTGATTCGGGTGATGATGAGGTTCAGGAATGGAAGAATGAGTTCTTCAAGGATATGTATGAAGAAACCGGATTTATAGAAGACTTTGAAGCAACAAGCGATTCCTATATTGAAGAGGAACTGTTTATTGATGTTGATGACAGTAATGATGCATACAATGCCATAAGATTTATGAAAAGCATGGGACTTATGGAGGGTGTGTCCCTTTCGGAATTTGATCCCGAAGGGAATATTACTGTTGAACAAGCAATAAAGGTAATGGTAGCAATGCTTGGATATAAAGTATTTGCAGAAAAACAAGGGGGTTTCCCGAACGGATATATCAGTCAGGGAGTAAGCCTTGGAATTACCGATAATATTGAGTCTTTAAGCGGAAACCTTACAAGGGGAGATATGGCGGTAATGTTATATAATGCTCTTGAGGTTGACGTAATGCAGGTGGCATTTGTTAATTCTGTAAATGGTGTTACCGCAAGCTATCAGACCGTTGAAGGCGAAAACTTTTTATATAAGGTTTTAGGTATTGTGAAATTGGAAGGAAGAATGACAGATAACGGATATACTTCTTTGTCAGGGCCTTCTGCCAATGCTTCGGAACAGTATATTACAATTGACGGTTACACCGTGCAGCTTAATGAGAATCAGAACAGCGCAAGAGAATATATAGGAAGACATGTATATGCTTACTGTGATTACAATGAGGATGAGGATGAATGTCTGTTAAGGTATATGATGCTTTCCGGAAGGGACGAAGTAACAACCTTTGATGTGGAGGACTTTGATTCTTATGATGAAACCAGTATTTCATATTATAATGACAGAGACAGATTGGTAAAAGTAAACATAAATAAAAGCGCATATCTTATTTATAACGGTTCGGCGGTTGATTCATATACAGAAGATATTTTTGATTTTAATGTTGGGGATGTCAGTATAATCAGAGCAAAAGGTGAAAATCGCGCAGATTTGATTATAGTAAACAGTTATACCAATATATTTGTTGATTATATTGATAAAACAGAAAAGATTATATATCAGACAGTAGTAGATGGCAGTACAGGAGAATATAATAATCTGTTTGTGGATTTGGATGATGAAGACGATGATAAATATATTTTTATTTATGACAGTGAGGGCAGTGAAATTGATTTTGAAAATATATCATTGGGGTCAGTTTTAACTGTTGCACAGGGAAGCAATGTAATAAAGGTAATGGTATCTGTAGCTACGGTGCAGGATTATATTGTCACATCATATAATGCTGAAGACGGAATTTTGTCAAGCGGAGATGTAAGATATACAATAAGCCGTAACCTGTTAAACTCTGACGAAGCTTCGGATATCAAGGCGGGAAACAAATATATACTTTATCTGGATGTGTTCGGCGAGGTTGCAAAGGTAGTTTCCGTTACAAGCAATACCGGTGCCGGAGTTATGATTTCAGCAATTTATGATGATGACGAAGGCGAGGGAGACCTTAAAATAAAATATTGCAGTATTGATGGTGTTGTAACGTCGGTATATCCTGCGGATAAAGTATACCTTATTGATTGTGAAGGAGAAAAGAAAAAGTACGAACGCGGCAGAAACTTTAATGTTCTAAGTGATATTTTGGAAGATTATATTGACAACAAAGGATATAAAGGATTTTTCACATATATATTGAATGATGAAAAATTAATTTCAACAATCGAACTTCCGGGGGAACAGCTTGCATACGGAAACGAAGATAACAGACTTGTTGCAATCAGAATGATAAATGACGGCAGAGATTATAGAGAAAAAACAGATACATCAGCTATAGGCAGTTATGGCTATTATTATAAAGATGGCTGCGGATTTGCAGGAAAAATGATGGTGGAATCAACAACACCGGTATTTTTAATCAATACCAGTCTTGCGGAAGAAGGCAGTGATGATGCGTATTCTGTTGATACGACAAGTGTATTCTCAAATGAACACTATTATGAGGTAAAAGGATTCACTACAGTAGCAGATTCAATAGTTGCACAATATTTAATATTTGAAAGAGCGTCAAGTGCGAAGATGTCTGTCTCAAATTCAAAATACGCTATAGTTAAAAGTATAAAATCGGGTATTGATGTGGATGATAATCCTATTGATATAATTGAATGTTATGTTACAGATGAAGGCAATAAAGAATTGTCCGTTAATGAGGGTGTTCTTGATGAGATAGAAATAATACAGGATAATCCGATGACAAATGATGCGGGTGAACCGGTGGATGCTAACGGAGATCCCTTGAATTTAACTCTTGAACCCGGAGATGCTTTCAGATACCAGCTTGACGCATATGGAAATGTTGAACGCATACAGCTTGTTTTTGATGAAAATGCGATAAATCCCGCGTCGGGAGGACAGGGAAATCTCGCAAGCTCATTCGGATGCTGGCTTTATGATTCGGTCACCAACAGCGACAGCAAATATTATATGTTTGCAAACCCGTTTGCACTTCATGAAACAAGCCTTACCTTTACGTCAGCGGCAAGAGATGTGGGAAGTGCAGGCAATATAAGATTTTCATACTATCACCCGGTTTCAGTCGATGGAAATATTGTCAGGTTTACAACTCAGGATTTGAATTGTCAGTCATATGACGATACAAATCCAAAGTATATAACTGATAACTATGTAATAGGGAACATTATATTTGTTGAATTTTTGGGCGGAGGTAAAATAGATATATATACCGGTACAGCAGATCAGTTAAAAACATATGCAATATCGGGAAGCAACTGTGACAGAGTATTTGTACAGTCACGTATGGGAGGCGTTTCAAGAGTTATCGCCTACAGAGGTTTCAGTAAATAGATCTATAATGTGCAAAGTAAAAAATTATAACATGAAATTTGAGCGTATTGCGCAATTTCATGCAGGGCTTTATGCCGCCGTGTGCGGCAGAACGGAGGTTTGAAATGGGTAAATTCATAAAAAAAATAATTTCCATATTTATAGTTTTAACTTTTGTATGCCCTTCAGCTGTTTTTGCCTCAGATGTAACAGAAAAAACATTGATACCTGAAGATGTAAAACTTGTTTTATCTATTGGAAGTAAAATAGGTATTTTTGACAGAGAAATGGATGTTATTGAAAATGTCCCGTATGAAGAAGAGGGAGTATTTATGATCCCTGTCTCATATCTGGCAGAAAAGATGGGATATGAAGTAACACCGGGTGAAAATGAATATTTGCTTGAAGGTGATAAAAAAATAACAATAACAAACGAAAGCAATATTATAGTTGCTGACGGTGAGAATACAGAACTAAAGTCAAACTCTGTAATTACCGAAGATGAGTGTTATGTTGCTCAGGATTTTGTGACGGTTCTCGGTTATAACTATACAGTGGAATCAGATGTACTGATAATGACAAAAGAGGGAGATTCTCAGGTTAATGTTAATTTGCTGAAGCAAATGCAGGGAATATACGTATCACCTGATGTTGAAAAAAACGGTTCCGGAAGTCCGGAGTCCCCGTTAAAAGATTTAAAAGAAATAAAATCTCTTGCATCAGAATACATAAAAGCATTTGGAAAAGAATATCCGGTATATATCTTTTGTCATGGCGGAAGATATGAATTTGATGAAACAATAGATCTTTCCGGAACAGAATTTGCAACTGACGGCGTACAAGGGTTAAAATTTGAATCTTTCGGAGACGGAGAGGTTGTGTTTACGGGTGCAAAAGAGATTGATGCAAACGATCTTCTGCCTGTAACAGATGCAAAAACCCTTGCAAGAATACCTAAAAACGGAAGAGGAAAGGTTGCGTATCTTGATCTTACCACTCAGGGAATATCAGGATTGAGTGTAAATGATGTTTCATTCCCTTACATTTATGTGAATGATGTTGAAATGCAGCAGTCCCGCTGGCCGAATTTTGATTTTACTACCTGTGCAGGCGTTGCCGACAGCACAACATTTAACTATTCGGAATCAAATCCATCAAGATGGACCACTGCAACAGATGCCTATGTAAACGGATATTTTACTGCAGATTATAACTATGAATTTGCAAAAATTGTGTCTGTTGATCCGTCTGCTATGGCTATAAAACTTAATAAAAGCGGATTTCAGACCAGTAGAGTTGGTGCAAGATGGTATGCAAGAAACCTTCTTGAGGAAATTGATATACCTGGTGAATGGTTTGTTGACAGACAAACAAACATATTATATTTTTATCCGCCATACAGCATGAAAGATGTTAAATTTGAAATTGTAACATTTCATGATGATCCTATGTTCAGAATTGGAAGCGCCAAAAATATTGGATTTAAAGATATAACATTTACAAAAACCGGCGGATATGTTATGGAAGGAAATTCTTCTGACGGTCTGACCGTACAGAATTGTAATTTCTCATATGTTCAGGGCGCGTACTGCATATATTTCGGAGGAAGCAATTTTAATTTCCTTATAGAAGAAAATGAAGCATATGGATGCGGCGGAGGATTTGTATTCTGTTGGGCAGGAAACCCAAATTATCTTACGCCGAGTAATTGTGTTTACCAGAACAATCATGTTACCGGATGTGGATTCAATTATCCGTCAAGTATTATTGCCGCTTTTTATGCCGGATGGAATAACAATGCAAGAAACTGCAGTATAGGAGTTACAATAAAAAATAATGTAATACAGGATTGCGGTACGACATATGCAATATCGTATCCCGGAAATGAAGTTAAAATATTAAATAATGAAATATGCAACGTGGCATATAACGTAAAGGACGGCGGCGTTATTTATGTCGGCCGTGCAAGAACGGCTTACGGATTTGAGGTTGCATACAATTTCATACATCATCTGAATAAAGACAACTATATGTGTGCTTTGTATAATGACGACTCCTATGCGGGTGCAAGCTGGCATCACAATGTTATATACGAAGCTCAGAGAAGCACGATTTTCGGTCTTGGCGCAGATTCTGTATTTAATTATAACTTGGCAATAAACTGTGTATACCCCGGAAACCTCGGATCTCGTTTTACATGGTACACAAATAATTCGGAACCTATTGATGAAGTAAAAAGAGTTATAAACGAGTATGATAAGTCATTTGTTGAAACATATCCTCAGTTGCTTGAAATTGTGAACAAAGACCCGTTTAACGCGCCGTGGAATTCATTATTCTATGGAAATGTAGGCGTTAATACCGGCGGAAGTACCCTAAGCGGTGCGTTGGCAGAAATTGCGGAATATGGTTATGATTTGAAAGATGAAAACGGAAATGACCTTAACGCGACACCTTTGGGAAATCCTCATTATGAATACAGTGATGATTACTTTGTGGACGCATCTAAAATGGACTTTACTTTAAAAGAGGACAGTGTTATTGTTCAGGATGTTCCGGAAATGGCAAACATTAAAATGGATGAAATAGGTATAATGTCCGACGCAGACAATCTTAATCAGGTTCCTGAAAGATTCAGATTAAGATCTCCTACAAACGGAAATCGCTCTGTACAGACAAAGGAAATTGTTTTTTCATGGGATCCGGTTAAGAATGCAACAAAATACAGACTTATGGTTGCAACAGATAAAGATTTCCAGAATATGATAATTGATCAGACAATTGTAGCTCAGGGTAACGACAATAAAATTGCAGTAAATACTCTTGAACTCGATACTGTATATTACTGGAAAGTTCAGGCAATCGGTCTTGCAAGACAAAACCAGTTTGTTGTTGAAAGTTTCGGTGGACCTTATGTATTTAAAACAGCTCAAAAGAATGAACTTGAAAAAGATAATTTAAAGCTTGCCATTGAATCCGGTGAAGCATTTAAGGAAGAAATTACTGCAGAAAACAGTGAATATAAATATGATGAAACATTTGTTGCAGACTTTATAAAAACTATGGATGAAGCAAATTCAATTTTAAAATATTCGGCATCACAGGAGGAAGTAGACGCAATAGAAGAAGAAATTTATTTATTGATAAAGCAATCTCCGATGTTTATGGTTATTGAATATGAAAATGTTCCGGGTATTTATGATGATACAAGCAAATGGGAAATCACAGGAACAGGAAATGGTGTTATAACAAAAAACAGTGACGGATCTATAACTTTCTCAAGTGACAATACAAGATTAGATGCAAGCATTGATGTGCCGCAAACAAATAAGGTATACAGCTTTTATCTGAAACTTGATACTGTGGGTGACGGAGGATCATATCAGGGCATAGATATAAAATATGATGATGACGGTAAGGGATACCTGGTTGTTGTAAAGGAAAGCATATTTGAGTACCAGAGAATAAATCAGACCCTTAATGAGCTTCCGAATGATCTTGTAAAACCGAATGAATGGTATTTGGTTGAAACGGGGGCAGTGAATACACCTACCGGTGTTTTGCAGTTTTTGAGAATTGACGGTCAGACTCTTTATGCAATGCTTGACCAGTCCTCATCACAGGTAAGAACAGGCGGACATTTCCGATTAAGAAAAAATGCAGAAGGGTCAATGCATCTAAAACCTGTACCCGAAAGTGAGCTGTCACAACCGGGAATACTCTATAATGATATACTGCAAGAATTTAATAATCCACAGAATGTGGCTCATCTTGCATGTCTTTTAGATGGTTCTGCCGCATTACTGGAGCTTACTTCTACGTTCTATTCTATGGTAAATAAACAGGATATGGCAAGTATAATGTATGATGAAGTAAAAAATAAAACTGTTCAGATATCGGAAGACGGAGATGTATCCGCATATAAAGACAGAGCAATGAGCGCTGCTGTGCTGGCTGCGTATAACGGTGGATTGTCTGATTACATTTACAGAAATAATATTGAAATTTTATATCCCGAGTACCTTGAGCTTGAAAAAATAGATCAAAACGGTGTAAATCTGTATAATTTCTATAAAACACAGTTTGCTGTTAAGGATTGCAATGCGGTTCTTTCAACACTCACAAATAACGGATATAAGAGCTATGATGATTTAAGAAAATATTTTGCAAAGAGTGTGTTTACTGTTGCGATGAATATCTATTCAAGCACGTTTGCCGCAACATCAACATATATGTATGATATTCTGACAGAAGAAAATATGGCATATCTTGGCGCTGATATAAGTGAATATTTTAAGCTGACCGACGAACAAAAGGGCAGACTTCATGACATAATCGGAAGAAGCGGTACTGGGGAAAGGGCGTTTGATGAAATTATTAGTGAGATAAATGCTACCGTAAGTCAGGTTAAATAATAAAGTGTAAAGAATAATCAGGAGATTATGCTTATATTAAATGCGTAATCTCCTGATTTTTGAAGGAGTTAACATATGAAATTTTTCAGATTAAGGATAGCGGCTGCTGTATGCGTTGTATGTATGACTTTTATTAACATTCCCGCATGGGCTGCCCAAACAGTGATACATGTGTCACCTGCGGGCAACGATTCCACAGCGGACGGGAGCAGACAGCACCCCTATCAAACATTTGCTGCTGCAAAAAACGCGGCAAGGAGGTATATAAAAAATGAAGGAGGCGTAGAAGTCCTATTTCATAAGGGGACATACAAAATTGATAATACGATCAGTTTTAATACAGAGGATTCGGGCATGTCTGCGGAAAGCCCCGTAATATATAAAGCGTACGGCGATGGAGAAGTTATATTTACAGGAAGCGTGAAACTTAACGGAAGTAATTTTGAAAATATAACCGATGTGGAAATTTTAAAAAGACTGCCTGAAAATGCAAGGACAAAGATAAAACAATATGATCTTACAATACATGGATTAAACTTTTCAAAGAATGACGATACATACCCTCAGCTGTTTGCCGATAACGAACAGCAGACAGAGGCAAGATATCCCAATTACGGATATTTGGATGTGGATGTTACAGATAATTACAGTGATTATTTTATCACGTATGACAGTCATGCCAACGGTTGGGATATGGCTTATGAAGCAGTCGCGGTCGGGTCATTTGATTCAAGCTACGGCTGGTCTTTGAATAAAGTCACAGGTATCTCGGAAGACGCCGTAGGTTACAAAATAGAAATAGGAAGAAGCGCGAGAAATGACGCGCAATGGTACATTAAAAATCTTTTGGAAGAAATAGATATGCCGGGAGAGTATTTTGTGGACAGAAATACAAATATTCTGTATTACTATCCTGTTGAAGAAGATGTAGATAATATAAATTTTGAACTGACCGATGTACTTGATAAAAATATTATTGATATTGATTCCGGTGTGAGCAATATTACATTTGACGGCCTGAGCTTTGAAAAATTCGGCGGCAGTGCAATAACAACAAAGGGCAATAACAGTAATATAAATATTATAAATTGTAATTTTAAGTTCCTGCAGGCAGATATGGTTCTTAAAATTTACGGACAGGACTGCAATATAACGGATAATTACGCATATAGCTGTGCAGGAGGATTTATTTCCTTTTCGGGAGGTAATTACAGAACCCTTGAACGGGGGAATATGGTAATTGCCAATAACAGAATTTCAGCGTGCGGATATAATTTGACCGGCGGGATAATCCTCGCGGGTGTAAATTCCGTCGAGAGCAGCAGTGTTGTAGGAAATACCGTCAGAAACAATATAATACAGGATTGTACAACAACTCACGGAATAAGTATCCCCGGCAATAATTCTAAAGTAGTATATAATGAGATTTATAATCAGGGCAGACATATTTCGGACGGCGGCGCGATATATTTTGGAAGAAGCAACACAAAATACGGAAATGAAGTTGCATATAATTACATACATGATTTAAATTTATATCTTGACGATTCATCAAAATATTTCTGCGGTTTATATAGTGATGACGGTTACGGCGGCATATCAATGCATCACAATGTGCTGGAAAATATGGAACGTGCCATGATTGCAGGAGTGGGAATGAACTGTAATTTCAGCAATAATCTTATGATAAATTGCAGGAAAGGTCTGTTTTTGCAGACAAGAATGGACTTCGGAGGAAGCGGAACAGCTGATACAATGTATAATGAGGCGCTTCTTTTATCAAGATACAGCTATAAGAATGTATATTATGCCCAGTATCCGGATATGGAAAAAGCATTGACAAGGGTTCCGTATTTTGCACCGTGGAATACCGTAGCTGTAGGTAACGTATCAATATCTGACAACGGCAATGTAAATCCGTTATTGGGTGTGCCCAGTCACAGATATATAGATTCATATAATGGAGATACACCGGTTTATGTAATTCCCGGAGAAAATGAAGTTGAAGGGATTGAAGATGCGATATTTACTTCAAACGGAACAGAATATGTCAATGAGATGGAAGCATACGGAACAAAGATATATGATGATGAAGGAAACAATATGAATGCCACCTCATACGGTAATTTGCAGCTGACCTATGACAGCAGTTATTTTGTGGATGATACAAACAAAAATTATACTCTTACCGGCGTTTTGGATTCAGAACTTGAGGGAATATCAACTGTTAATGAAATAGATATGACCGCCATTGGTGTTATAAATACCACAAACAGCAATATATTTAATAATACTGCGGATAAAGTTGCTTTGTCATATCCTAAAGACGGAGAGAATAATGTCAAAAATACACTCACATTATCATGGGAACGGGTTGAAAATGCATCAAATTATACTGTCGTTGTATCAGAAAATTCTGATTTATCATCACCGGTATATAATGAAACAATATGGGGTAATCACAGCAATACTGCATGCAATCCCGTATTGGAACAGGGACGTACATATTATTGGAGAGTAACCGCAAACGCAATAGGCAGACAGGATTCTTTCTCGGTGTCCAGTGACATACAGAGCTTTACAACAGCATCATCGGATTATGTGAATAAACAAAATGCACAATATGCCCTTACTTTGTTAAATAATGATATACTGCTCGGAGAAGAAGGCATTTATATTTATACTGATGAAATGATGGCGATGCTTAAACAAGAAGCGGCAGCCGCACAGTCAATTCTTGATGATATAACAGCTTCACAGGAAGAAACAGACGCTCTGGAAAATAAATTATATAATTTAATAGCGGAGGCGGAGGAAGGACAGCAGACAATTTTGCCGCAGATCACAAGATGTGAACCGGACCAGACCTCGGATATGGTTTATATTGAAGGAAATTGTTTTAAGCCGGGAAGCGCGGTATCTGTTTTGGTAACAAATCCCAACTATAATTTACAGCAGGCAGCAGAAGATCGTACTTTGGAGACAATACAATATGCAGGCGTGATAAAATGTGATGAGTACGGTAAATTTTCTTTGTCATTCAGTACAAATGTTGATGGAGCGGATATGCCGGGAGAATACAGTGTGTATGTTACCGATTCAATGGGTAGAAAGCTTGAGAAAAAATATATATATGCAACGGTGGAATTGGGAGCGGTTATATTTAAGAGCACTGACGGGGAGGAAATAGTTGATTTGTCCCAATACCGCGGACAAACTGTTAAGGCGGAGTGCAGTATAATAAACAGACTGCCCGCGGAGTTAAATGCAAACGCGGTAACATCTATATTTGAAAATAACAAACTTGTCGGGGTGAGCATTGATAAAGACATAAAACTTTTGTCGAACACTTCAACTAATATACAGTGGGATGTTTTGCTTCCGGACATAGACAATATAGAATTGAAAATATTATTGTGGGAGGATATTACTTCAATGAGACCGCTGACAACGGTCAGGGTAATAACTCAAAGTGAATAATATTTAAACAAGCTGTAATAACTGCGCGCATGTTGTCACCCGCCGTAACCTGCGGCGGGTTCCATATTTTTAATCAGTGAGTGTACAATTTCCCGCTAATATGAGTGGCATGCTGATGAAGCTGTGGTCAAAATTAAAGGTATTAAGCATTATATTTGGTTTATCATTGACAGCGAAACACGTTTTGTTTTAGGATTTTATTTGGCGCCGCATAAGGATTCTCCTCAAGGCTTTAGCTTGTTTGATAGCATTAAAGAACTATGGAAAGCCTAACAGCATTGTCTCTGACCATTATTCCGCTTACAAAGTGTCAACTAAGTCAATTTTTAATGTTAAACACATCAGGCTTGCAAGCTTCAGGGATGATGTTTTTAAGAATGTTATTGAAGCCTTTAACAAACAATTCAAATACTGGTACTAAACCCGTTATAGCTTTAATTTATTTGAAAGCGCAAACAGTATGATAATGATGTTTTCTTTCTTTTACAGCTTCATAAAACCTCACAGTTCACTTTCTAATCTAACCCCTGCTGAAGTTGCCGGATTTAAATGTTCCGAACGTCAGCGAAGCTCTTTGACAAAATCAGCGGACCTTTGTAAATAAAATATATTGATTATCCTTGTTTTCCTTATCCATCTTATTCCGTCCTTCCTGTAAAAACGTAATTTCAGAGAATAATAAGCAAAGCGAGTGTGGCTACATCTGCACAAAATTGATTTGAATTTTGGACAGTCCCAACCAATTTTTTGAAAAAATTTTCTTTTTTGCCCCCTATATATGGAATCCGAAACAAGGTAAAAAAACAACGTTATTGATAAAGGTTTTTGAATAATTTTTGCAGCCCCTCTATTTCATATTTTGTTGCATATTTCCCGCCTTCATTTAAGGAGTGACGAAAAGTTTTTTATGAAACCATGTTTTGATAAAGCTTCTTTTCATTTTTACAGTTTGGGCTTGGGGTTTGTGAAAAGAAAAATCCGGTTTTTAGCGGGGGTATATATTGATTCTGTTTCTAATGGTTACAGACTCGGAAATTCCGGAATAATTTAGCGCATTGACATATCTTTTAATTATATTTATAATAAAAAATGGGATAAGTGTATGTTTCATATACCGCATAACAGAGCTTTATCAAAGTTAAATACAGAAAATTTTTTATGAAAGTGCAACGTTTCCTTTTGCTGAATTGTTATATAGATGAGGGCCCAAAAAAAGAACAATTAACAATTTCAAAAAAGGAGTATGAGAATGATGAACAAAAAAATTATATCAGGCATTATTTTATCAGCTATGGTTCTTGGCAATGCGGCTGTGTTTGCGGCAGAGAGCGAGCCTATAGTCATAGCGTCTGCGCCGGAGCAGAGGATGTTTTGGTAGGCATACAGACTATTACAGTAAACAATGAGGCCGTTGATTTTAGCGGCGCAAACCTCTCGCAATACATTTTTGAGGAAAACGGAAATGTAATGGTGCCTGTTCGTGCGGTTGCCGAAAAAATGGGCTTTACCGTAGGCTGGGACGGTGAAAATCAAGCAGTTACCGTTGGAGATGAGACCTGGGAAGTAAAGGCATATATTGGCATGGACAATTATGCAGGCGTAAGCAAAACGGCAATCGGCATGACGGCTCCGCAGAGCTATGGCGCTGCGCCGCAGCTCGTTGAAGATACAACCTTTGTTCCCGCAAAGATGTTTGAACTTTTGGATTATACATACCAAGCCGTAGGCCAATTTGTGAATTTTGAAAAAACCAACGCTGCAGAAGATGAAAATCCTGTACAAATCCCCAATCCGTTTGTACCGTATGAAAGTCTTGACGATGTAAAAGAAGTTTTATCTTTTGACCCTGTCGTTCCGTCCGTGCTTCCGGCAGGCTTTGAACAGAACGAAATCACTTCTACCGGCAGTGATTTTTTACAAATTGTCTATACCGACAGCAGTGATAACAGTATTGTATACCGAATGGCAGAAGGCAGCGAGGATATCAGCGGTGATTATAATACATATAAAATCAATAATGAGGTTAAAATCGGTGATTCAACTGTTACCATGCGCGGCAATGATAAAA
Organism: uncultured Clostridia bacterium; assembly: GCA_944392335.1. GTDB lineage: Bacteria > Bacillota > Clostridia > UBA1381 > UBA1381 > RGIG1988. The sequence continues at coordinate 64,440 of CALXWJ010000070.1, read as the reverse complement.
TATCCAACGCTGTATGGATAAATGGCGAATTTGTATTTTCTGTTTCGTTTGACGTTGAGGCCGAGGAAACTGAGGTAATCAACCTCATTGAGAATATTAAATAAGGCTACACAAGTATAAGCCGCAAAAATCTGCGGCTTATACTTGATAAAAATTTTACATGGGAGGTGTCGGCTTTGGTATTGACGCAGGAACATATCAGCGAGTTAGTGGAACAATATGGGAATATGGTTCTTCGCTTGTCATATACATATTTAAAAAACAAGGCGGATGCTGAAGATGTTGTACAGGATGTGTTTTTGAAAATCATGGAAAAAAATCCGGATTTTAATGATAAAGCACACGAAAAATCCTGGATTATGAAGGTAACTGTTAATTCATGTAAAAACAAACTGAATTTGTTTTGGAACAGGAACAAGCGCTCTATGGACGAAGCGGTTGAAACAGCGGTTTGTGACACTTACGATATAGACTCCGATGTCTTAAAAGCCGTAATGTCATTACCTGATAAATATAGAATAAGTGGTATATATGTATTATTATGAAGAATATTCTACTCCTAATATTTCAAAAATAATTGGAAAAAGTGAGGCTACTGTCAGGTCGCTGCTGCATAGGGCAAGAAGCAGATTAAAAGAAATGTTGAAGGAGGAGTACGATTTTGAGTAAAAAATATAAAGAAGCGATGGATAAAATCGTTATTTCCGACGAATTAAAGACAAAAATTATAGAGAATACAACGAAAAATCAACTTCCTGTCAAAGCAAACCCCAAACATACAAAAGCTTTTTATTTCCGGTATGGCGTTGGCTATGCAGCTAGTTTGTTGTTGTGCTTTCTGGCTGTTTCCCTTAGTCGAAATTTTATAGAAACAGATAATATGCCATCTGAAACCAACGTACCGGGTTATGTGTCGCCTGTGCCCGAACCTACAAATGCAATTAGTCCGGAAAAGCCGGCGAATGATGTTTTGCCGGAAAACAATAGCATTGAATATCAAAAGCCTGCTGTAAATGTGGAGCAGAATAATACGAATCATCATGTTGCTGCAGAAACTCAGAGGATGCGAGGTGAGAAACCTAATATTGCAATCCCGCCGGAAACACAAACACCGGAAAATAATGAGCCTGTATTCTCAGAAAATAATCCGGCTAATGAGGAAAATTCCCTTCAATCATCACTCGGGAACGAAGATAACCAAGTTGTTTCGCCAACAAATCCATCGAATGACGCAGAAAATTTTTCTGATATACGCGAACAATTAGGGTATGATTTTAAGGTTCCGCAGTATCTGCCGGAAGGATATAAATTAGATACCGTGAGTTTAATGTTTGGAAGCCTTGTGCAAATATCCTATTTAAGCGAAAATGATGAAATTGTATATCGGACAGAAAAGACGGATGCAGATATCAGTGGTGACTATAATGTTTATGATACGGTGGAAACAGAGACAATTAACGGCGTTGACACGACTTTGAGAGGTTCCGATGGAGTATTTTACGGTGCTGTATGGAATGACGGCGAAATGTCATATTCCATTGGCAGTACAAATGGTTTTGAGAAAGATATCCTTGTCCAAATAGCTGAAAATGTTGATTTTCCTGTGGAGCAAGAGCAAACTGCGTCAACGGCCCAGTCGGAAAATATTGATGAAAAAACAGAAGAAAATTCTGCAAATGCAGAAGCTTTAACAGAACAGAATGATATGAATATGGTCGAGCCGCAATTAAAGGTGAATGAAAATGACAAGGAAGACAACATCCCTAAAAAACGATCGGAAACAATGGACAATATGGATTGATGAGGCCAAAAAAATTATATCCGTAAAAGAGATCCCTGACGCATCCAAAATCTGTTTTACAGATTGGGATTTAGGCCTTATTGATATTTGTTCCCTTACCCAAAAAGGATATAGGATTGGTTGATAGGAAGAATGGTGAACTTATAGAGTGAATAAAAATCATGTATGGCTGCTTTGCCGGATATGCAGCAACAAGACAAGGGTGAAAATAACGGATAATACGGGACTGAAAAACTTCCCTTTATTTTATCCAAAATTCAACAAATCATGTGAATGCATGCAGAGAAAAGGAGCCGTGAGCAAAATGATTTAAAAAATCATTTTGCCACAGCCCCTTTTGCTTTACACTCTGCCTGTCGGTAAACGGTAATTGTTTTGAATGCTTCTTTATTACTATTCGCCTTAGGCGGGTGATATATTGTCCGCAGTTATATTCTCATTTATTTATGGGCATTATTAACGGCGCTTATAAATGCATACATGGAGGAGGTATTGATATTAGAATCGATTCCGGCCCCCCAGAATATATTATTGTTGATTTTAACCGCAATATAGCTGACCGCCTTTGAAGATGCACGTCTTTCAAGAGCGTGCTCCGAATATGCAAAAATCTCAATATGTGTTCCTAAATATTTGTTTACCGCTTCGCATAAAGCGTCCAGCGGGCCGTTACCTTTTGCGCTGATATTTGTACCGTTTATGGCTGCATTAATAACGGTTCCGTCATCTTTAGTCTCAAAATTATACTTGTCCAGCTTATACGGAGATGTAATGTTTACATATTCCTTGACAAAAGAGTCATATATTTCTGAAGGCTCCAAGACTGTTTGCTTTTGATCGGACAAATCCGTTATTTTTTTCGCAAAAATAATAAGCAATTCTTTCGGGAGAATCAAGCCGAATTTGTTTTCCAATATATATCCTACGCCGCCTTTGCCTGACTGGCTGTTGATTTTGATAGGCTCGTAGATCCTGCCTATGTCTGTGGGATCTATTGTCAGATAAGGGTTTTGCCAATAGCTTTTGCCTGATTTTTTATATTCTGCGAAGCTCTTTCTTATTGCATCCTGATGCGAGCCGGAAAAAGCCACATATGCCATATCTCCTGCGTATGGATGGCGCGGGTTTATGGGGATATGAATAAATTTTTCATATACGTCAATAATTTCATCAATATTCTCAATACACAGCCCCGGGTCTATTCCCTGACAAAACATATTAAGAGCAACTGTGATTATGTCCGCATTTCCGGTTCTTTCGCCATTACCGAATATTGTTCCTTCGACCCTTTCCGCACCGGCCAAAATACCCAATTCCGTTGCAGCAATGGCTGTGCCGCGGTCGTTGTGAGCATGGACGGATAAAATGATATTGTCTCTGGAATTAATGTTTTTATTAATAAATTCAACCTGATCGGCATATATATTCGGAGTTGATATTTCAATGGTTGACGGCAGATTTATTATTGCCTTGTGCCCGGGTGTGGGGTCAAATACCTCTAAGACGGCATTACAAACCTCCAAAGCATACTCAGGCTCGGTACAGGTGAAGCTTTCGGGTGAATACTCATATCTGACATTTCCGCCAAGCTCACTGTTTGCTCTTGTAACAATTTCTTTTGCACCATTTACTGCAAGATCGAGTATTTCATTTTTATTTTTTCCGAAAACGATCCGACGCTGAACTTCAGATGTTGAATTATATAAGTGTATTATTACATTTTTTGCACCTTTTACGGCATCAATTGTTTTTGAAATAATATGCTCCCTTGCCTGTGTGAGAACTTGAATGGTAACATTGTCCGGAATGATATTTTCATCGATCAATTTTCTCACAAATTCAAATTCAGTATCGGAAGCGGCAGGAAAACCCACTTCTATTTCTTTAAATCCGAGAGTCACCAAAAATTTAAAAAATTCTATTTTTTCATCCGTTGTCAAAGGAGAATATAAGGCCTGATTTCCGTCACGCAAATCAACACTGCACCAAATCGGAGCCTTGGTAATATTATTGTCAGCCCATTTTCGTTCCGATTTTGGAATGTCAAAATATTGTTTTTTATATTTTTTGTAATTCATAAAGATCTCCGTTTCTAAGTTATTAATCATCGGTTGGAACAGTATGTTTTTATACATAACAGTTTTTCAAAAAGTTAACGTAAAATATATCGGTATATTCCCGTATTGCAATTAAATAAATGGTGTTGATGATTTTTTTGGCTTTACAACTGCTGACAAGCCTTTATTAAATGCTTACGATTTATTTACTTTTCCGCCGAGTAAAGTAAAATCATCAAAAAATGTCGGATAAGACTTGCCGACTGCTTCGGCGCCGGTAATAGTAACCTTGTTTTCGCAGATACATGAGGCTATTGCGGCAGACATTACGATTCTGTGATCATTAAACCCGTCGCATATACCGCCTTTTAATTTTCCCGTACCTTTTATCAGAAGCCCGTCTTCGGTTTCCTTTATATCAGCGCCTAAATCACCGAGCATTTTTGCCGTGGTCATAAGTCTGTCGCTTTCTTTGAGCCTGAGCCTTTGTGCATTATATATTTTTGTTGTTCCTTTTTTCGCGCAAGCCATGACAGAGAGTATGGGAACCAGATCGGGTATCTCACCTGCATCTATTTGTGTTTTGTCAACGGCGGTTAGAATGTTCATATCACCCTGTAAACTGTTGTAATTCAAGCCGTTTATTTTTATGCTGCCGCAAAGCTTGTCTGCAACGATCCAAAAGGCGGCATTTGACCAGTCGCCTTCAACGATGATCTCCTCAGGAGATATGTATTGCTGCGGTCTGATAAAATATGATGTATCTGTTTTTTCTGTATATATTCCGAATTTATTTAAAACATCCAAGGTCATATCCACATAAGCGGATGACTGAAGTTTTGAGGTCAATGTGATCTTGCTTTTATCTTTGCATAACGGCAGAGCCATAAGCAGCCCTGTAATATATTGAGAGCTTATATTGCCCGCAATTTCAAAATTTCCGCCTTTTAGTCTGCCGCTTACCGATAAAGGAAGCGTATCCCTGTCAATTGAAACACCGTTTTTTCTCATTTGACTGATCAAAGGTGTAAAAGGCCTTTCGGGAAGGCGGCCGTGTCCGGTCATTTGAAATTTGTCATAAACCGCAGCTGCGATCGGAAGCATGAACCTTGCGGTTGAGCCGCTTTCGCCGCAATCAAGAATTATGTTTTTTTGTGATAATCGCAAAGGCGTTACGGTTATGTATCCTTTTTTGTAAGTAATATCTGAACCGAGAGCGGTTATGCAGGAAATCGTAGCCTCAATATCCTCAGAGGAAGTATTTAGATATATGTTCACGGGCTTGTTACTCAATGCTGCGGCAATTATTATTCTGTGTGCATAAGATTTGGATGCAATGGCATTGAGCGTTCCGCTTAAATGCGATGGGATTATGGTTACATTCATGTGTGTTACCTCATAAAGTCTATATCTAATAAATCTAATCAAAGAATCTGTAATATAAAATATTACAAACCATGCTTAGAAATAATTATTTCAGCTCGATGCCGCCGACAGGACGGATCGATAATACATGACACATATCATTGCCGAATACTTTTTCTATTTTCATCTTAAATTCATCAAGTATTTTATTGGGGACAAAAGCCTGGATCGTGCCGGCAAAACCTCCGCCGTGTACCCTGTATGCGCCTTGATCACCCAGAATCTCATCACACATTGCCAAGGCTAAGGAAACAGCTTGTTGCCCGGGTGTATTTGATGCATATATATTTTGAAGATACATAAAGGAGGAATAGCCGGATTTTTTGACAATATTCAAGAATAAGTCAAAATCATTATTTCTTAATGCTTCTACTTCTTCTTGTGCTCTTTCGTTGTCATTGAAATAATGGATCGCTCTTAATATTGCCCTGTCATTTTTTATTTCATCTCGTATTTTCTTTATATTGTCATAAAATTCTGTTGGATTTACTTCTCTTAAATAATCTTTGTTAAAGAAGCTTGCAATTTGTTTCATTTCAACGGTGATTGAAGCATACTCATCGGTCAGGTCGGCATGATCAGCACCCGAATCAATTATGCAAAGAGAATATCCGCTTTTTGTAAAATCGTATTCAACTTTATTAACCGCAGGTTTTTGAATGTCTTTGAAATCAATTGCAACAACCGCACCAACCGAAGAAGCCATCTGATCCATAAGACCGCACGGCTTTCCGAAATATACGTTCTCTGCATATTGACCTATTTTCGCTATGTCGACAGCGTCAATTTCATTATTGCAGAAAAGACCGTTAATAATTGTGCCTACTAAAACCTCAAAGGCGGCTGACGAACTCATACCCGAACCCTTTAATACATTGGAAACGGTGTAGGCGTCAAAACCTCGAACGGTGTATCCCATATCGGATATTTTCTTTACAATACCTCTTATAAGCGCTGCTGCTTTGTCAAATTCATCTTCATGCACATCAAGGTCATCCAAGGATATTATATCCATGGGATAATCTTTTGATTTTATACGTATTTCATTTTTGTCGTTTAATGAAACGGCACCTATAACGTCGAGATTAAGGCTTGCGGCAAGAACACAGCCGTGCTGATGATCTGTGTGGTTGCCTCCGATTTCCGTCCTGCCCGGAGCTGAAAACAATCTCATATCATCTGCTTCATATCCGAAAATGTCGGCAAAGCCGTCTATTATTTCAAAAAAACGTTGTGTATATTTTTTTAAATCTTTTTTTTCGGATGCATATATATATGCAAGCTGATCGTCAAATTCGCCGTTTTTTAGCTTGTTTTTTAATTCAATTGGTTTCATATTTAAAATACCTTTCTTTTAATTAATTTGTACTGTAATATTAATATTATATTATTTAATTTAAAAAGTGTCAAGATTTTTTAAAAATTATATCAAAAAGACAAACTATGTACTGTAATAACGCTGTAATATCTTTAAAAGCGGCATTATTTTGAAATAAAATAAGAACATATGTAAAATCTAAAAAAACTATTGACAAATATATCATAATATGCTATACTAAAAAAGATGTTTGGCTCGGTAGTTCAGTTGGTTAGAACGCTAGCCTGTCACGCTAGAGGTCGTGGGTTCGAGCCCCATCCGAGTCGCCAAAAATCCCGAATGCTTATGCATTTGGGATTTTTATTGTGTAACAACAAGATTTTTGAAACGTCAGATGATAGCCTATGGCTGTTTTATTGGATACATTGTTTATTTTTCTAAGATTATGGGGATTTTGGCGTAAGATAGATTTGTTTTAACAATATGTGAAAATAACATTATGAAAGAAGGATTTGTTATGGATTTTAAAAATCTGAAAGCGTTTATGGATAGCCTGACAACGGAGCTTGTACCCGGAAATGCAATAAGTGTGTATTACGAAAATGAAGAAGTATTCAGATATGCATCAGGATATGCGGACCTTGAAAATAAAAGGAGAATGAGTGCACAAGACTTGATTTTTATTTATTCATGTTCAAAAGTTGCAACGGCGGTTTCGGCCATGCAGCTTTTGGAAAGAGGGAAATATTTGCTTTCCGACCCGCTTTATGAGTACATACCTGAGTTTAAAGATATGTATGTTAAAACAAAAGACGGGAATGTAAAGAAAACTGATAATGACATAACAATATGGAATCTTCTTACAATGACGGCGGGATTTAATTATAATCAGGGAAAGGATGCCCCCCACATAATAAAAGCAAAGGAAATAACAAAAGGAAAAATGAACACCGTAGATGTTATCAAATGTCTTGCCGAACAGCCATTAGATTTTGAGCCGGGAGAGAAATGGCAATACAGCCTTTGCCATGACGTCTTGGCTGCGTTTGTTGAAGTTATTTCAGGCAAAAAATTCAGAGACTATGTGAAAGAAAATATTTTTGACCCTGTGGGAATGGAAAATACATATTATCATTATAAGCCAGAAATGGAAAAAAAGATGGCTTGTCAATACATATACAAAACGGTTGATCCCGGTGATTTTGACATGGTGGAAGCTCAGAGCAAAGGATGCGGCGCAAAGGGATATTGGGAGAATTTCGGGAAGAAAAACGATCATATACACGGGAGCGAATATGACAGCGGCGGTGCAGGTGTAATCACAACCGTTTCGGATTACGCAAAATTTGCAAATGCCCTTGCAAATAACGGTATAGCGCAAAACGGTGAAAAGATTTTATCAAAAGGGACGATTGACCTTATGAGGATAAATCAGTTATCCGCGGAGCAAATAAAGTATTTTTCATGGAAACAGTTAAATGGCTACGGTTATGGATTGGGTGTTCGTACACTGATCGATAAGTCGGCCGCGTCTTCAGTCGGTTCGATAGGAGAATTTGGATGGGGAGGTGCGGCAGGCGCTACCATTTTAGTTGATCCTGACAGAAAATTTTCTTTCTTTTATTCTCATCATATGCTTAATCCCCATGAAGATTATTATCAGCCGAGAATAAGAAACGCGGCATATTCAGGCATATGAGATCATGTAAAAAGGTATTAAACAAGGGGTGAATTTACATATGACACAGGAAGAAAAACAAAAAATGATGACTGAGGCATCGATACCGGGGCTTATAGGGAGAATGGCGGCCCCTACAATAATAAGCATGCTTGTTACTTCTTTTTATAATATGACAGATACATTTTTTGTTGGGAAGATTGAGTCAAACAGTGCGACTGCGGCTGTCGGTGTTGTTTTCCCGCTTATGGCAGTGATTCAGGCAGTAGGATTTTTTTTCGGTCATGGCTCGGGAAATGCTATTTCAAGACGATTGGGATGCAAAAATACGGAAGTGGCAGAGCAGTTGTCATCATGTGGTTTTTATTTGGCATTGTTCAGCGGTTTTTTGATTTTTATATTTGGCACGTTGTTTTTGGAACCACTGGCCTATTTATTGGGGTCGACAGACACAATATTGCCGTATTCAAAATCATATCTCGGTATAATATTGATAGGAGCGCCCTTTATGACGGCATCTTTGGTATTAAACAATCAAATGCGTTTTCAGGGGAACGCTTTTTACGCAATGATAGGAATAACGACGGGTGCGGTCTTAAATGTGGTGCTTGATCCGGTATTGATATTTATATTTGATATGGGAGTGGCAGGTGCCGCAGCAGCTACAATCATAAGCCAGTTTATCAGTTTTATTTTGCTTTTGATAGGCATAAAAAAAGCAAATTGTGTACCTATTAAAATAAAAAATATTGTTTATTTACCCAAACAGATAGGTGAAATTTTCAGAGGGGGTCTTCCGTCTTTATGCAGACAGGGACTTTCAAGTCTTGCAACGGTCTTTCTGAATCATGCGGCAGGACCATATGGAGACGCGGCGATTGCTGCCATGACAATTGTAACGAAAATCATGGGATTTGCAAATTCCGCGATAATAGGATTTGGACAGGGTTTTCAGCCGGTTTGCGGCTTTAATTACGGAGCCGGACGAAAGGACAGGCTTTCAGAGGCCTTTTGGTTTTGTGTTAAAGTTTCTACAGTTGTACTTTTGGTATTATGTGTATGCGGAATATTTTTTTCCGATGAACTTATTGCTCTGTTCAGAAAAGATGACATAGAAGTAATCGAGATAGGTACAAGGGCATTGAGATATCAGTGCCTTACATTGCCGCTTTCAGGGTGGATAATATTAAATAATATGATGTTCCAGACTTGTAGGCAAACTGTTCCGGCAAGTGTATTGGCATCTGCCAGACAGGGATTGTTTTTTATCCCGTGCGTATTGATCCTTCCTCTTATCGTCGGACTTACGGGAGTGGAGGTCTGTCAGTCCGTTGCCGATATCATGGCATTTGTTCTTGCAGTGATATTAAATGTAAAACTAATGAAAAAAATATAGTTGTCCGGTATAAAAACTCATAAAAACTGGTAAAAAAAGATATTTGAAAGACTTATGTCGATTTATGTAACGTCATGTCACCAAAAAATAAAAAAATAATAAAATTTCAAATTTTTTTCGTAAAATCTATTGCAATATTAATTCTTTTGTGTTAGAATATGCCATAGAAAAGCGTATCTGTTTGTTTTGTATGATTATAAAAAATGTGTACATTTGTATGTGCTGTCGTTAACGGAGACAAGTATATACCGGAAGAAATGTACACATTTTAAGATGTACTTTGACATTAAGTATACTTTTTGAAATTACCTCATAAATAGGTAAGAAAATGCAATCGGATATCTTTTTATTTCAACGAAAATGAGGTGTGTTCATTAATGAATGACAAAATATCTGTGTTAATTGCAGATGACAACAGGGTTTTTGCAAACAGTGTAGCAGCTTACTTGAAAACACAATCGGATTTTTTGGTGGCAGGATGTGCGTATGACGGAGATGAAGCATTGGGAATGATTTTGGAAACAAAGCCCGACATGGTACTTTTGGACATTATTATGCCCAAGCGCGATGGTTTGAGTATTTTAAAACGTTTGCACGAAATGAGACTGGATAAGACGCCGACTGTTATAGCCATATCTGTGGCTGATACCTCATGGATAACAGAATCGGTATCAAGGCTTGGAGCAAAGTATTTCTTGTTGAAACCACAAAGCAGTGAAGCGATTGCAGATGCCTTAAGAACATTCTCTAATGTTCCTAAGCAAACTGTTAAAAGTGCGGTTGCTGGCTTTAATACGGTAACCGAACAAGCAAAACCGGATCTTGAATCGGTGGTAACGGAGTTTATACATGAGTTGGGAGTGCCTGCTCATATTAAAGGTTACCAGTATATCAGAACTGCTATAATGATGGTCGTAAACAATATGGAAATGCTGAATTACATAACAAAACAGCTTTATCCTGCTATTGCCAAAAAATACGGGACCACGTCTTCAAGGGTTGAAAGAGCGATCAGACATTCAATCGAAGTGGCTTGGTCAAGAGGGAAGCCGGAAACGATGAATGAAATTTTTGGGTATACTATTGATACCGAAAAGGGAAAACCTACTAATTCGGAATTTATTGCAATGGTTGCCGACCGTATTCGTCTTCAAATTAAATGAAAACCATATATTTCACGTTGAATTCAAAAGACTTACATATAACTGTCAAAGTACCGTTAGCTTTGACAGTTTTTTATTGTATAACTGCGTACAAGATGCCCCGCCTCTGTAGGCGGTGGGTTCCGTATCTGTAATCTGTATGAAGGTACATTTCCCGCTGATTACAGCGCTGCTGTGCAGTGTTTTGCCATCGTTGAATAACAGGACAGGTCCTTATTGAATGATATTCAATTGTCTGAAATGATAATAATAAAACAAGGGAAATTTAAATGGGAGCAAATATGTTTTATACTTATATAATACGATGTAAAGATAATACTTTATATACGGGAATAACAACAGATCCGCAAAGGAGATTCAGAGAGCATATTACAAAGAGTAAAGAATGTGCAAAATATACTCTTTCTCACGGCGCTGTGAGAATGGAGGCTTTATGGAGCTGTGCCGACAGGATCGGCGCGTCAAAATTAGAATACAGAATAAAAAAACTGACAAAATGCTGTAAGGAAGAATTGATAAATGAACCTGAAAACCTTTGTAAATATATTGAAGATAAAAACGGAACACAATATAAACCGGAATCGGAGCTTGTAAAAAAAATAAATAAGATTAATACCGTAAAATTGTAGGATATAAGCTAAGAAAAGATGTCCCCGGCCGTTATCGGCGGCGGGTTTCATATCTGTAATCAGCAAGAGTGCCGGTTGCGACATTATCTGGCTCCATTTCAAACAAGCCTGATGGAGTGTTGCTCCGATTTAAATGGGATGAGGGTGTATAACTTTGCAGACGCAGTATTTTCTGCCGAAAATATTCACAGCTTCATATTAACAAGAGAAGTGTTGGAGTGCGGCTTTTTATCTTTTTAGGAAAGTGTCACCTATCATTGACAATTCTACAAAGCTTTATATAAAAATATTTTAAATTTATTGACATTTTTTTCATGTTATGATATTGTTATAGCTGCGCACATGTTGTCCCCCGCCGTAATCGGCGGCGGGTTCCATATTTGTAATCAGTGAGAGTATAATTTTCCGCTGATTACAGCAAAGCGCAGCCTGCGCTCTTGTCCTCGTTGAATGATGGGACAAGCCCTTATTGAATAAATTTTTGGATAGGATGGAGAATATTATGGAAATATTAAAGCATGAATTTGAAAAAACCATTCTTTGGTATATTATTGATGATGGGAAAAAAGTGTCTATGATGCTGATTCCTTCCGGCATGGAAAATGAAGTAAAGAAACCATGGGAGGAGCCTAACGGTTCTTTTGACGCAAGAGCAAGATACATACATCAATGGATGATTGGAGATTTAGTGCATTTGAGTCTTGCGCATCATCCAAAAACAAGCGGAACGATGAAATTTTCAAAAAGCTCAAGGGATCTGAAGTTTAATGAACAAAAAGTAGAAAAAAATGACAATTGCGTTCAAATAATAACAGAACTCATATCGGAGGAAGGATACAGTGTTATACATACTGTAAGCAAATATAAAGGATATGACGCATTTATGGTCAATTGTGAATTTATCAACAATTCCAACAGGACATTTACCATTGATATGATAACAAGTGTAACATTGGATAATTTAAGCCCGTTTCAGCAGGATGACGCGCCGTGGAAATATTGTCTTCACAGATTTAAAGGCGGCTGGAGTATGGAAGGTAAGCATATACAGGACGATATTGAAGAATTGGCATTGGAAAAATCTTATTCCGCTTGTTTCATGGAAAGTGAAAAATTCGGTTCATTGGGAGGATACCCGGTGGAAAGATATTTCCCCACTGCGGTTTTTGAAGATAAAGAATATAATGTTTTTTGGACAATACAGCTTGCACACAATTCCTCCTGGCAAATGGAATTGACAAGGCAGCAGGATTCATTATCATTAAGCGCGGGATTGGCAGACTGTGATTTTGGTTTATGGTATAAGGATATAGAACCTAACGGGCATTTTAAAACACCTACGGCGTTCATAGGCGTTACAAATACAAATTTTGAAGAAGCCTGCCAAAATGTGACGGCATTGGGCAATATTGCATGTGATGAATACGGCGAAAAGGGTTTGCCTGTATGTTATAATGAATTTTGTACCACATGGGGAGCGCCCACTCAGGAAAAAATCATAAGCTATGCAAATACGCTTAAAAATAAGAATGTCAAATATATTGTAATAGACGCCGGCTGGAGCAAGGACTGCTATAACGGTCAGGGCGGAAATGGCGGCTGGGAGATCAATACCGGCATATTCCCTGATATGAAGGGAATGTGTGACGAAATAAGAAAAATGGGAATGATACCCGGCATATGGTTTGAAATGGAGGTCACAACAAAAGGATCATATTATTATTCGGACAAATATGACGATTTACACTTAAAGAGAAACGGATACGTTATAAATATAGGAGGATGGAGAAGCTTTTGGGATTTCAGAAAACCTGAAGTTATCGATATCCTTTCACAAAAAGTTATTGGGTTACTAAAGGATAACGGTTTTGGATATATTAAAGTTGATTATAACGCTAATTTGGGAAATGGCTGCGACGGCGCGGAAAGCTTGGGTGAAGGGCTCAGACAGCATGAAGAGGCCGTTGCGGGATTTTTCAAAAAAATCAAAAGGGAGATACCCGATATTATTATCGAAAATTGTGCCTCGGGCGGGCATAGACTTGAGATGCAAATGATGGGATTGAGTGCTCTTGCATCTTTTTCAGATGCTCATGAGGCTAATGAAATACCGTATATTGCAGCAAATCTGCATAATCTTATTTTACCGAGACAAAGTCTGATTTGGGCCGTTATACATGAAGATGACACACCAAAAAGAATCAAATACAGCATGGCGGCAACGTTCCTTGGCAGGATCTGTCTTTCGGGGGATGTTGATAAGCTGTCGGAGGATAGATGGGAAATTATTGATAACGCGCTTGATTTTTACGGAAAATGCGAAAATATAATCAAACACGGAACAACGAATATGTACGGTAACCGAGGCAATAATACCAGATATGCCATCGGTACACAGGCAGTGTTAAGAAGGACCGGCAATGAGGCTTTGCTTGTTGTGCACGCCTTTGCAAAGCCCGCAGATACATTTGAGATCGAGCTTGATTACAATCTGAAAATAACCGATGAATTTTACAATGAAAACGTGACAGTAAATGAAAATAAGATAAAAATAGAAAAAATGGAAGAATATTCCGCATTGGCAGTTAAATTCTCAATCGATTAACATTTGTTGAGTAATATGGTATAACCTAAGCAAAGATGTCCCCCGCCGCAGCAGGCGGGGCCGCATATTTGTAATCAGTGTGTGAGTAAGATCTTTTGCTGATTACAGCGCAGGCTTTGCTTGTGCTCTTGTCCACGTTGAATGACGGGATAACCCCTTATTGAAAAAGTATATTATCAAATACATGCCGCCTGAGAAAACCGACAAAAATTCATACAAATTATTGAAGTGACGGATTTTAAGGCGGCTTTTTTGTGCGGCAAACAAAAAAACAAAACATAAAAACCTGATCAAATTATTAATTCAACCTTTAATTATTATAAAAAATGACGAAAAAACATCCGTATAAGCAATATAGATGTAAAAAATTTGACAACCGAATTGTTTTTTGTTATAATACTATAGTCGAGGTGAATTATGTTATGAATTATACTCAGAAAATAACTTTATCTTCACACAAGAAAAACAAGAACATGGTTTTTATATGTATATTGGGAAGTATTTCGGTATTGGGCATTGTGATGGCTGTATACAGTCTTGTTCATGCCAGGTTTTTGTTTGCTCTTATTTATTTTATAGCTGTAATTCTCGGTTTTTCTTATGTAATAATGAAGATAAACACAATTATGCCTACATATTTGGCTGTTAAAGATAATTATATATATTTACAGAATTGGAAAAACGGATTCTTTCCGTTTAGGACAGACAAAGGATTTATCGGTGAATTTTTACCGGAAAAAACCAATTTAAAAAAAATAAATATTAATGCTGTAGCTAAAATTTACTTCGGAAGCAGAAACTACTTACTGAGATTGGTGGAAAACGGCGAATTTAACAGCAAATTGAATACTTATAAAAAAAAGTATAACAGCCTTTTAAAGCAAATGGAATTTTTTTATATATGTACAAAGGACGGAAACGAGATATATATGCCGGTCAACGGATTCGACGATATGGAAATGGTCAATTTTATAAAGCTGCTTTTGGAAATAAATGATAAAATAGATTTTAAATCGAACAACAGACTGGTTTCCAAGGAGATACCGGCAAAAAGAATGTCGTTTTGAAGGTTTACGGCTGCATGAAGATATCCTGCACCTTAACAGGAATCCGGTTTTGCTTCATTTTTCGGCAGGAGTACGATATGCTTGATAAAACATTGAATGACCGGGCTTTGACCTTTATTTAATATAACATTTTGGAGATGAAAAATACGTGTTTGACAAATTAGATGCATTGGAAGAAAAATTTGAAGTAATATCGGAGAAAATAAATGATCCCGAGATCATTGCCGATCAGGAAAATTGGCGTAAACTTATGAAGGAACATTCCGACCTAACGCCGATCATTGAAAAATACAGGGAATATAAAAAATTAAAACAGACAATAGCAGATGATAAACAAATGCTTGATACGGGCGAGGATAAGGAGCTTGAAGAGCTTATCAAATCCGAATTGGCAGAATCCGAGGAAAAGCTTGATTCGGTATCACAGGAGTTAAAAATTTTACTTTTACCTAAGGATCTCAATGATGATAAGAATGTTATCATGGAAATAAGAGGCGGTACGGGCGGTGATGAAGCGGCGCTTTTTGCCGCTGATTTATTGAGAATGTACAGTATGTATGCAGAAACGCATAACTGGAAAATCGATATGTTGAACTCGAGCCCAACCGATATCGGGGGATACAAGGAGGTATGCTTTTCAATAGAGGGACACGGCGCCTATTCGAGGTTTAAATTTGAAAGCGGCGTCCACAGGGTACAAAGGGTACCCGCAACAGAATCGGGAGGCCGTATCCATACTTCCGCGGTTACCGTGGCGGTTTTGCCTGAAGTCGAAGAGGTTGAGGTCGACATTAACCAAAATGACTTAAGAATAGATGTATTCAGAGCGGGAGGCCCGGGCGGACAGTGCGTAAATACCACCGATTCGGCAGTACGTATCACGCACCTGCCTACAGGTATCGTTGTATCCTGCCAGGACGAAAAATCACAGTTCAAAAATAAAGATAAAGCAATGAAGATACTGCGTTCAAGGATATATGAAGTGATGGAAGAGCAGCGTCATAAAGAAATTGCAGATGAGAGAAAATCACAAGTCGGCTCCGGCGACAGAAGCGAAAGGATAAGAACTTATAATTATCCGCAGGGGAGAGTAACAGACCATAGGATAAACCTTACATTGTATAAATTGGAGCAGATATTAAACGGGGCTCTTGATGAATTGATCGACGCGTTAATAACAGCGGATCAAGCCGCAAAATTGGCACAGAACGATTAATATACAAAGGAGAAATTTGATATGAATATAAAACCATCAGCAAAGCAATTGAATTTTTTAAGCTGGGAAGTGGGCGTTTTCTTCCATTTCGGAATAAGGACATTTTATGAAGGGCATCGTGACTGGGACGGGAGTGATATGCCCGCCGATAAATTTAATCCAAAACAGCTTGACTGCGAACAGTGGATAAAGATGGCAAAGGCAGGCGGCGCCAATTATGCAATACTGACTACAAAGCATCATGACGGTTTTGCAAACTGGCCTACCAAATATTCCGATTACAGTGTTAAAAACTCTCCATGGAAGGATGGAAAGGGCGATGTTGTAAAAGAATTTACCGATGCATGCAGGAAATACGGCTTAAAGGTAGGCTTGTATTACAGTCCTGCCCAAAAGGATTATAAATTGATAGACGACAAGGAATATGATGATTATTTTATAAATCAGATAAGCGAATTGCTTACAAATTACGGTACAATAGATTATATATGGTTTGATGGCTGCGGTTCGGAGGGACATGAATATGACAAGGACAGGATTGTAAATGTTATCAGAACACTGCAGCCCGGTATTATGATATTTTCAATGTGGGACCCGGATGTACGCTGGGTAGGAAACGAAGAGGGTATCGTGCCGTGCGGGACCGGATATGTTGTAAATGCCGAAAGACATTCGGTCAATGAAACAGAGGACACACAAATAGAACCAAAGTTTTTGCCGTATGAATGTGATTGTAAGGTAAGACGCGAGCATTGGTTCTACAGTGAATATGACGGACACCTTCTGAGAAGTCCGGAGGATCTGGTTGCATTGTATGACTATTCAGTCGGCAGAGGGGGAAACCTGTTATTAAACTTTGCCCCGGACAGAAGAGGACTGATCCCGGCACAGGACTGTGCAAATTTCAAAAAGATGAAGGAAATGCTGGATAGAAGGTTTGCAAATCCTATCAAATGTACTGTTGAGAAAAAAGAAAATTATTATATATTCGAGCTTGACGAACCGGGGTCGGTGAATACTCTCCTTCTTGAAGAGGATTTATCGGAAGGACAGAAAATCAAGAAATTTACCTTCTCAAACTGTTTCTGGGAAGAAGATAGTGTTTCCATATACAAAGGCGAATATGTGGGACATAAGCACATAGCCGCATTTGCACAGACTTATTCAAAAAGATTTAAGCTGACAATAGATGAAGCCGAAGATGGTTACAAGTTAAATAACATGAAATTGTTTATGGTATGACGTATGCGGTATTTTTAACTGTGCACAAGTTGTCCCCACGCCGCTTGCCGGCGGCGGGCTCATATCTGTAATTACAGTGTGAGAGAACAATCTCCCGCTGATCACAGCGTTGATATGCGGCGCTCTTGTCCCTGCTGAATAACGGGACAAGCTCTTATAGAACAATTTGTATTGTTTACGGCAGATATGTTCTGATAAAAATTTGCATGTTTATTGTAATCTTTCAAGCGAGACGGCATGAATTATTATTCGGCGGTTTTGAAAACGTAGATTCTAAAAATTACATACGGTTTTGTATTTGAAAATATTTGAAAGAAGGCGTTTTGATGGAAAAAGTACAGATAATTGTTCAAACATTGTACGATAAAAAAGCAAAAGATATAGTTGCACTTGATATAACCGATGTTACATCATTGGGGAATTATTTCATAATATGCAGCTGTTCGTCAACAACACAATTAAGAGCCTGTACGGACGAGGTTGAAGAAAAAATGAAGGAAAACGGATATGATCTTTCCCATAAGGAAGGCTATCAAGGCGGTACGTGGATCTTGATGGATTATAATGATGTAATAGTCCATATAATGCTTGAAGAAACAAGAGAATTTTATTCTTTGGAAAAGCTTTGGTCAGACGCGAAAACAATTGAATTGGATCTAAAGTAATAATTAATTATACAATCTGAAATCTGTATATTGTGTTTTGCGATCACTATTAAAGAAATTCTGAAAGGAATGTATAAAACATGGAAAATTACAATTTTAAAGAGATTGAAGCAAAATGGCAAAAAAAATGGGATGACGCCAACTGCTTTCATGCTGAGAACAACAGTGATAAGCCGAAGTATTTCGCAATGATCGAATTCCCTTATCCGTCCGGGGCGGGGCTTCATGTAGGACATCCGAGAAGCTATACGGCGCTTGATATAATAGCAAGAAAAAGAAGAATGGAAGGGTATAACGTTTTATACCCTATAGGATGGGACGCGTTTGGACTTCCTACCGAAAATTTCGCGATAAAGAATAAAATTCACCCTAAAATCATTACAAAGAAGAATATAGCAAATTTTAAAAGACAGTTAAAAATGCTTGGATTTTCCTTTGACTGGCAAAGGGAAATAAATACAACAGATCCCGAGTATTATAAGTGGACACAGTGGATTTTTAAGCAATTGTTTGAAAAAGGACTTGCATATAAACAGGAAATGCCGATCAACTGGTGCACAGGATGTAAGGTAGGGCTTTCCAATGAAGAAGTGGTGAACGGCGTCTGTGAAAGATGCGGAAGCGAGGTAGTTCAAAGAAGAAAGAGTCAATGGATGCTTAAAATAACGGAATATGCGCAGCGTTTAATAGATGACCTTGACGATGTTGATTATATTGAACGCGTGAAAACACAGCAGAAAAATTGGATCGGCCGTTCCGAGGGTGCGGAGGTTAAATTTATGCTTACATCCGGTGATGAAATGACGGTATATACCACAAGACCTGACACATTATTCGGCGCGACATACGTTGTATTGTCACCTGAACATAATCTTGTTCAAAAATTATTGCCGGCTATTGAAAATCCTGATGAAGTAAAGGATTATATATTGCAGGCCTCAAAGAAATCCGAATTTGAAAGAACGGAAATGGCAAAAGATAAAACAGGAGCGCAATTAAAAGGCGTATATGCGGTCAACCCGGTGAATGACGCCAAGCTGCCGGTATGGATATCCGATTATGTATTGGTCACATACGGCACGGGTGCAATTATGGCGGTGCCGGCACATGACACACGTGACTGGGAATTCGCGAAAAAATTCAATATGCCTATAATAGAAGTTGTATCGGGCGGCAAGGATGTACAGAGCGAGGCATACACCGATGTATATAAAGGCAATATGGTAAATTCCGGATTTTTAAACGGAATGCCTGTTAAGGAGGCGATCCCGGCAATAATCGATTGGCTTGAAGAAAAAGGCCTGGGAAAGAGAAAGGTAAACTTTAAACTTCGGGATTGGGTATTTTCACGTCAGCGTTACTGGGGTGAGCCTATCCCTCTGGTATATTGCGAGGATTGCGGCTGGGTTTCCATTGACGACAGCGATTTACCCCTTTTATTGCCTGAGGTAGAAACCTTTGAACCGGGAGAAAACGGGGAGTCGCCTCTTGCAAAAGCATATGACTGGATAAATACAACCTGCCCCAAGTGCGGAAAACCCGCAAAAAGAGAAACAGACACAATGCCTCAATGGGCAGGCTCAAGCTGGTATTTTTTAAGATATACCGATCCTCATAACGATAAAGAATTTGCATCAAAAGAGGCGCTTGAATATTGGATGCCGGTTGACTGGTATAACGGAGGTATGGAGCATACCACTTTGCACTTACTGTATTCAAGATTTTGGCATAAATTCCTTTATGATATAGGGGCGGTTCCGACAAAGGAACCATATATGAAGAGAACATCCCACGGAATGATCTTGGGAGAAAATAATGAAAAAATGTCCAAGTCAAGGGGGAACGTTGTAAACCCGGATGACGTTGTTAATGAATTCGGGGCGGATGCATTCAGAACATACGAAATGTTTATCGGTGCATTTGAACAGTCGACGCCTTGGTCACAGCAGGGATTAAAAGGATGCTACAAGTTTATGGAAAGGGTTTGGAACATTCAGGATATGCTTGTTGACGGAGACGAGTATTCAAAAGACCTTGAAAAGAATATTCACAAAACCATCAAAAAGGTCGGCGAAGACTATGAGAGAATGAAGTTTAATACTGCAATTGCGGCTTTAATGAGTCTTGTTAATGATTTTTATAAAAAGGGAAAAGTCAACAAGGCAGAATATATGGTTTTGATTACTTTATTAAATCCTGTCGCGCCTCACATGACGGAGGAATTGTGGGAAAAGTATGGAAACGGCGGTTTGCTGTCATTGCGTCGGTGGCCTGAATATGATGAAGATAAGACTGTTGATGATGAGATCGAAATTGCAATTCAGATTAACGGTAAGGTAAAAGAAAGGCTTATGATACCTGCCGGACTCGATAAAGAAAAAACCGAAGAAATTGTTATGGCTTCCGATAAGGTAAAGGAGCTTATCAGCGGCAAAACAGTAATAAAAGCTATTGCAGTTGCGGGAAAGCTTGTAAATATTGTAGTTAAATAATATGGTATCTGATATAAAAATCACCTAAAATGTGCAAGGAACTTTTATGTTAGAAAAATGATAAGCATATATTGAATAAAAAACTCCTGAATCGGATTGTGAAAATTCGGATTCAGGAGTTTTGTATATCAGATGATAACTGTTCGTGTTATATAAATTTATTTTCGAAATACCGTTTTTTTTATGTAAATCTAATTTTGAAAATTTTTTCTCCATTCATTAGGCGGCTGCCCTATATGCTGTCTAAAAGCCTTTGAAAAATGGTTCCCGTCGGAAAAACCGCATAATCCTGCAACTTCGGTTATGGAATAGTTTGTTTTTATCAATAATTGTTTTGCATGATTCAATCTTATATTCATGAGGTATTTCATGGGTGAGGTCTTGTAAAATTCTTCAAAAAGCCTTGATAAATGTCTTGGAGAAAAACCCACTATGCGTGCAAGTTTATTAAGGTCTGTTTTTTCTATGTAATTGCTTTCGAGAAAAATCAGCGCTTTAGCTATTTTAAAATCCAGCTGTAAAAGATTTTCTGGTATATTTTCACATCTGCGTGACAAAAAAACAATCAGCTGTATCAATATGGAATAACATACGGCAATATTGCCGGGTCTGTCTTCCTTGTATTCCCGCATAAGTATATCACACCAGCTTTTTACCTGTATACATTCTTCCTCCGATAAAGAAATGTGTGAAATGCTGCCTATGTTTTGTTCATGTAAAAACAAAACCCAAAAGCCCGGTATATCTTTGCACATTTGTATGATTTCAGGTGATATTTTAAACATAATGTTGATGATTTTTAAATCAGTGCATGAGGTGAAACCGTGTTGTTCGGAACCTTTTACCGCAAATAATTCACCCCTTTTAAGAAAATATTCGGTATCCCCCGATATATGTTTGCCCGTGCCCGACAGCACAAAAAATATCTCGCAAAAATTATGAGAGTGTATTTTAAAATCACCGTTTACGCCGCCTGATTCTATATTAAAATCGTAAAATTTTTTTCTTGATAAATCTTTTAATTCATATTTATTCATGTCTATATTATACAGATACCGGTCTTTATTGTCAAGGTATTAATATTTTATATATGATATAATTAAGATAAATTTATCATATAGAGGGTGTGAAATAATGGATAATATAGCTTTAAGAAAACAAAAATGGATCGATTTTGCCGACGTATCAACCAATGTCAACCGGCTGCTTGTGATCGACTGCACCGAGGATATGCCCAAAAGACCTATGCTTTGGTGGGAGAATATGAAACAAAGAGAGGATTGGACCTTTGAAAGATTTATAAAACAAATGGAAAATGTCTCTGTTATTCATGATAATACAATACCGTTTATGACCATGATTACCGGAACGGAAATTTTTGCGGAAGCTTTCGGCTGTTCGGTATATAAACCGAACAACAACAATCCTTGTGCAATACCCCGAATTACCAATTGGCGTGATGTAAAGAAAATAAGGATCCCAAAGCTTGAGGATACCAAACTTGTTAATTTATTTGAAGCGGCAGACAGGCTGTCAAAACGGGCAGGAAAAGACGCTTTGTTCGGACTTCCCGATATACAAACGCCTATGGATATAGCCGCTCTTATATGGGATAAAAGTGATTTTTATGCTGCTATGTATGACGCGCCTGAGGCAGTAAAGGAATTATCGGAGAAAGTAAAAATATTCATGTTTGATTTTTTGGATGAGTGGTTTAAAAGATTCGGAAGAGAATTCATAGCCCATTTTCCCGATTATTATATGCCTTTTGGTGTTTCTGTGTCCGAAGACGAAATAGGTTCGGTGAGCGCCGATATATATAAAGAATTTTTTGAAAAAGAACTTTTGGAGTTTTCATCAAGATACGGCGCGATAGGAGTACATTGCTGTGCCGACTCAATGCATCAATGGGGAAATTTATCGAATATTCCAAATCTGAAAATATTAAATCTTGTACGGGACTGCCCTCAAACAGTGCAGTCGCTGAAATTCTTTCGTGATGTATGCGGTCAATATCCTACTTCAGTAATCAGAGATTTATCCGAAATAGAAGAACCGCAAAAACTCCACTTAGCTCAGCATATAAGCGTGGATTCGCGTGATAAAGCCGCATATACTGCGGATTATTTCAATGAATACGGTGTATTGCCTCAAAATATCTGAAAAAAACCGAAAAAAATCCGGACAGGGATCACAATGAAAGCTGTCCGGATTTTTTTGCCAAAATATGGATTTTACAGATTCTGAAAAATATCTGATACTTACTGAAAGTATGTTGTTGAGTTAATTTCAGTTACTGATTTTTTCGTATTATTTTTCTTGCAATATATATACATAAAAGAGCATTTATTAATGAGGTAATTATCCATGATACGGGATATGATGTATACAGACATTCAAGGGTAGGTATTTTTTCGAATATGGTATATATCCAAACTATTCTTAAGCCGCATACGCCGACAACAGTAACTATCATAGGAACTAAGGAGGAACCCATACCACGCAGAGCGCCTACAATAACATCCATTATACCACATGTAAAATATGTAGGAAGAATTATACTCATTCGTTTTAAACCGTATGCGATAACTTCATTATCTCCCGGTGTATACAGATTAAGCAGCGGGGCGCCGAGGAACAGGCAGACAAAGCCAAGGACAATACCTACAATGGTTACTTGAGCGCAGCCGGTCAGAATAATTTTTTTCAGCCGATGAGTTTTCTTTGCGCCTACATTCTGTCCGACAAAGGTCAGCATGGATTGATGGAAGGAGTTCATAGCAGTATAGGTAAAGCCTTCAACATTTGACGCCGCGGAGTTTCCCGCTATTGCCAGGTAACCAAAGCCGTTTATTGAAGATTGTATCAGAACATTGGAAATGGAGAAAAGCGTTCCTTGGAAACCGGCAGGTAAGCCGATCCTGAGAATCCTGACAAGAATATGTTTATCGATCCTTATGTTTTTCGGATTTAATTTACAGTCGCTTTCCACCCTCATAAGATGTATAACAATAAGCGCTGCCGAAATATACTGTGATATTATCGTGGCAATCCCAACGCCTGCGGCATTAAGTTTAAAAATAATAACAAAAACCAGGTTAAGTATTACGTTTATTATTCCGGATACGGACAGAAAAATCAAAGGGGTTTTTGTATCCCCTGACGCACGGAGAATTGCGGCGCCGAAATTAAAAAGCAATGATGCGGGCATCCCGAGAAAGATTATTTGCATATATAAGGTTGCTTCATTAATAATATCATCGGGTGTGGACATAACCTCTAACATAAGCTTTGATAAGAACAGACCGAGAATTGTCAGAAATATCCCGCTTATTAAAGAAATTCCCACCGACGTATGTACAGATTTGCTTACTGCATTTGAATTTTTTTCGCCTGTAAAGTGCGCGACACAAACACTCGTTCCGCTTGAAAGCCCTATAAACAGGTTTGTGAATAAGTTAATAAGAGAGCTTGTCGCACCTACCGCTGCCAATGAATTACTGCCGGCATATCGTCCTACAACTATTATGTCCGCGGCATTGTATAACAGCTGCAATATACCTGTCAATATTATAGGGAATGAAAATATGAGCATATTCACAAACACATTACCGCTGATAATACGTGAATTTTTATCCATGATAAGAAACAGTCCTTTCTATGGGGCATAGGCCTCTTTAAAAACAAAGGTATTCTACAACTTTTGTGTGGATTTGTCAATAACATATTGCAGACTGAATCATTTATTATATAAATTAAGCATAAATTTAGAAAAAAGACTTGATTATTTAACCAATTTGTGGGAAAATATATAATGAGGCTTTTTACAAAAGATAATTTGTTTTTACATTTAAGATTTAATGTTTTCAAGGGGGCTGCTGTATTTTGAAAAATCCTAATACTGTTGTCGGATATGTTGAAGCCGGATCGATTGCCGAGGAGGCGGGAATTGAGGCGGGAGACAGAATATTGACCGTTAACGGTCATGATTTTCATGACATATTGGAGTATCGGTATCTTACTTCGGAATATGAAGTTGTTTTGCAGGTTGAAAAAAAGAACGGAATGATCGAAGAGATCACAATTGAAAATGATTATGAAGATTTGGGGATCGATTTTGAAGAATCACTTGCGGACAAAGCGCAAAGCTGCCGGAACAAATGTATTTTTTGCTTTATTGATCAGCTGCCAAAGGGGATGCGCGATACAGTTTATTTTAAGGATGACGATACAAGACTCTCTTTCCTGCAGGGCAATTACGTCACACTGACAAATTTAACGGATGATGATATTGACAGGCTTATTAAAATGAGAATTTCTCCGATCAATATTTCGGTGCACACAACAAATCCTCAGTTACGGGTGAAAATGCTGAAAAACAAGAACGCGGGTAAGCTGTATGATATAATGAAACGATTTGCAAAAAATAACATTCATATGAATTGCCAAATCGTTTTATGCATTGATTATAATGATAAAGAGGAGCTTGACAGAACAATAAAGGATCTGTCCGAGCTGTATCCGTTTGTGGAAAGCGTTTCGGTGGTGCCTGTCGGATTGACCGCGTTCAGAGATGGATTGTGCGAATTAAAAGCGTTTGACAAGGAAAGCTCTGAAAAGGTAATACGGCAGGTGGAGGATTGGCAAAAAAAGCTTTTGGAAAAAAAAGAAACAAGATTTGTATATTTGGCAGATGAATTTTATATCAATGCCGAAGAATTGATCCCTGACGCGCGAGCCTATGAAGGTTTTCCTCAGCTTGAAAACGGAGTGGGACTTGTTGCAAGTATGAGAGAAGAATTTGACACAGGTATTAAACATTTAAATGTAAAAAAAATCAACAGAGAGGTATCTGTTGCAACCGGAGAAATATCATATAAATTTATAAAGGATTTATGTCAGATACTTGAAAAAAAGGTTCAGGGTCTAAAAGTCAATGTATATCCCATAAAAAATAATTTTTTCGGAGGCGGAGCCAGCGTTTCGGGACTTGTTGTCGGAAGTGACATATATGAACAGATAAAAAATAAGCCGTTAGGCAGCGAGTTATTCATTCCGTCTTGTATGTTAAAAGCGGACGAAGATATATTTTTGGATGATATGTCATTAAATGAATTGAGCGAAAAGCTGAGAATCAAAATAACACCTGTTGATAACGACGGATTTGATTTTATTGAAAGGCTTTCCGATTCGGAGATAAATTTTAATCCGCGGCTTTAAATTAAAAACGGCATACAGTTTATCAGGCTTTATCAAGCGGCTGAGTATGCCAAAATAACAGATGAAAGGGAAAAAGAAAATGAAACCAACAGTTGCTATCGTAGGAAGGCCTAATGTGGGTAAATCCACGTTATTTAATAAAATAGCGGGACAGAGGATCAGTATAGTGGAGGACGTCCCCGGTGTTACGCGTGACAGGATTTATGCCGAGGCTGTATGGCTTGACAAACATTTCACGCTGATCGACACCGGTGGGATAGAACCGGCGAGCAAGGATGAAATATTATCTCAGATGAGAATGCAGGCAAATTTAGCAATTGAAACGGCGGACGTTGTAATATTTATGGTAAATGTCCGTGACGGTGTAACGGCAAATGATATGGATGTCGCGTCGATGCTTTTAAAGGCAAAGAAAAAAATTGTGCTTGCGGTAAACAAGGTAGATAATATTGGAGACCCTCCTTTTGAATTTTATGAATTTTACAATCTTGGTCTGGGAGACCCAATTGCGATCAGCTCAACCCATGGTTTGGGAGTTGGAGATCTGCTGGATGAAGTGACAAAAATGTTTCCCGAGGACGCCGACACAACACAAGAGGACGATTCAATCAAGGTTGCGGTTATAGGACGCCCCAATGCCGGAAAATCGTCCTTAATAAATAAAATATTGGGCGAAAACAGATTGATAGTATCCGATATTGCAGGAACAACAAGAGATGCGATAGATTCAAAGTTTGTTCGGGGCGAGGATAAATTTTTGTTTATTGATACCGCGGGAATGAGAAAAAGAGGGAAAATCGATGAAGCTGTGGAAAGATACAGTGTAATACGTTCATTGGCGGCCGTTGACAGAAGCGATGTCTGCATTATAATGATCGATGCAAACGAGGGGATAACCGAACAGGATACCAAGATCGCGGGGTACGCGCATGAGCAGGGCAAAGCCTGTATTCTTGCAGTTAATAAATGGGACGCCGTTGAAAATAAAAACGATAAGACCATGAAGGAATTTACAGACAGGCTGAGGGAAGAGTTCGCATATATGTCATATGCATCGATTATTTTCATATCCGCAAAAACAGGTCAGAGAATAGATAAATTGTTAGATGAGGTAAAAGCGGTTAACGGGCAGCATAAACGCAGAATTACAACAGGTATGTTAAATGATATGCTGAATGAAGCAATGGCAAAACAGCAGCCGCCCTCAGATAAGGGAAAAAGACTGAAGATTTATTACGGAACTCAGGTATCGACGGCTCCGCCCACATTTATACTTTTTTGTAATTCGGCTGACTTGTTTCACTATTCTTATTTAAGATATATTGAAAATCAGCTGCGGGCTACATTCGGGTTTAGTGGAACGCCGGTAAAATTCATAGTAAGAGAAAAAGGGAAAAAGGATACAAACTAAGCCTTATATAAAACAGCGGTTTATTCAAATTGAAAGGATTGATGTATTATGTTATATATTATTGCGGTGCTTACGGCAATAATCGCGTATCTGATAGGGAGTGTATCGGGTGCCATCCTGATATCAAGGACGGTTGACGGAAATGATATAAGAACAAAAGGCTCCAAAAATGCCGGAACAACAAATATGCTCAGGATCTACGGTAAAAAAGCGGCAGTATTTACGCTTTTAATCGACGTGTTAAAAGGCGTCGCGGCTGTTCTCATAGGCATAGCCGTTGACTATTTTACCATGAAATATATGACAGGATCATTTTTATCAGGGAATATTAAATATATAGCTTCAATATTTGTTGTACTCGGACATGATTTCCCGATATATTTCGGATTTAAGGGCGGAAAGGGAGTTGCCACAGGGCTTGGCGCTGTTCTTATGCTTGATTATAAAGTAGCGTTGATAGTGTTGGCTGCGGCGCTTTTGATTATGGTTGTTACAAGATATGTTTCACTTGGTTCTGTTGCAGCCGCCGTTATTTATCCATGTGTTGCAGCTGCTTTTATGGCAGGCAGCGGTGAATTTAACGTGGTATATCTTATCTCTGCTCTGCTTTTGGGTGTATTGATAATAGCAAAGCATCATACCAATATAAAAAGGCTTTTGGACGGTACCGAAAATAAGCTATTTGGCAAAAAGGGTTAACGGAATATCAAAATCGTAAAATATGATGCCTAAGTAATATTAAAATACTGTATTTTAAACCGCAGATACAAAGACGTAGCAAATTCATGATATAAAGGAGTTGGCAATATGAAGATCGGAGTCATAGGTGCAGGCAGTTTCGGTACTGCCATATCCTCACTTTTAGGGAAAAAAGGATATGATATCACGCTTTGGTGTTTTTTGTCCGAAGAAGCAGAACGGTTACAAAAGGAAAGAGAAAATAAGGAACTGCTAAAAGGGGTGCGTCTGTCTGATAATATTAAATGCACAAACGATTTAAGTGAAGCGGTAAAGGACGCCGACTTGGTGGTAACGGTTGTTCCGAGTTTCGCGACAAGAGAAACGGCAAAAAAATTAGCCCCGTTGATAAAGGAAAACCAAATAATGGTAAATCTTTCAAAAGGCTTGGAAAACGATACATTATTACGATTGTCGCAGGTATACAAAGAAGAAATCCCGCAGGCAAGGATCGCGGTAATGAGCGGGCCGTCGCACGCGGAGGAAGTAGGATTAGGGCTGCCGACAACAAATGTCGCGGCCTCCGAATACGAAGGTGTGGCGGAATTTATTCAGGACGTATTTATGGATAAAACGTTCAGAGTATACCTTTGTGATGATCCGATAGGCGTCGAACTGGGCGGAGCGTTGAAAAATGTTATTGCGCTTTGTGCCGGAATTAGTGACGGATTGGGATTCGGTGATAATACGAAAGCAGCCCTTATGACAAGAGGCATTGCCGAGATCAAAAGAGTGGGTATAGCTATGGGAGCTAAGGCCGAAACCTTCGCGGGGCTTTCCGGTATAGGAGATTTGATTGTTACATGCACAAGTATGCATTCGCGTAATCGCAGATGCGGCATATTGCTGGGAAAAGGTATGAAATTGGATGAAGCCATGAAAGAGGTCCATATGGTCGTGGAGGGCGTTTATACCGCAAGAGCGGCATATGAGCTTGCAGAAAAATACAATGTTTCCATGCCGATAGTAAACGAAGCTTATCAGATTTTATTTAAAAATAAAAATGCAAAAGACGCGGTCATCGATCTTATGACGCGCGATAAGACGTCGGAGCATTTATAACCCAAGATGTGATTATTTTAAGAATTTTTCAAAAATAAGGAGTATGGCCATGGATTTTGTTACATTGTTGTTTGTTGCCGTCGGACTGGCAATGGACGCCTTTTCGGTCGCCGTTACCGATGGGATCGTTATAAAAAAGGTCAGAGCGGTCAATGCATTAAAGATCGCATTGTTTTTTGGTATATTTCAATTCGGAATGTTATTTATAGGATATTTACTCGGTTCGGCTTTTGCAAGCTATATAAGCAAAATAGACCATTGGGTCGCTTTTTTCCTTTTAATTATAATCGGAGGGAAAATGTTTTTTGAGGCATTGTTTGAAAATAAAGGAAAAGAGGAGGGAAAAAAAGAGGAAAATCCGCTGGATAATAAGGTCCTTACCGTTCTCGCGATCGCGACAAGCATAGACGCCCTGGCGGTTGGGGTATCCTTTGCGGCCATGAATATAGGGATCATGTTTTCCGCCTCGGTTGTGGGCATTGTTGCATTTATCTTCTCTTTTGCAGGCTTGTATATAGGAAATAAATTCGGGAATTTGTTTGGAAACAAATCGGAAATTATAGGCGGTATAGTACTTATGGGTATTGGTATAAAAATTTTGATCGAGCATTTGTTCTCGTGAACTGTAAGTCGGAAATATTTTTTCCAAAATATATATGACGGCACAAAAATTCTATAAAAATAGGTTATCATGTTATAATGATAAAATCCGACGGGGATTATCAGGCAGACCTTGCGGATTTTTTAAATTCCAATTCAGAATATTAAAAATAAAGTGTTGTTTTTATTGATTTTTATGAAAAAATAGTGTATAATATATATGATATGGAAATTAAAGTATTTCTAATATACATAGCATAAATTTAATTAAGTGAGGGCGGTTTGTATGTTTTTACATATAGGCAGTGATGTTGTGGTCAGATCGGAGGATATTATAGCTGTTTTTGATATGGATAATACAACGATTTCAAAAATGAGCCGTAATTTTTTGACCGAAGCACAAAAATCCGGCAGTGTTATAAATATATGCGATGACTTGCCGAAGTCTTATGTAATAACAAATTTTGACGGAAACACACAAGTGTATATTTCTTCTGTTTCTTCTCAAACAATATATAAACGCTCCGGGAATAAGAAAACGATAATGTAAGTAAATAATATATAACTATGGGCAAGATGTCCCTCTCTCTTGTTATCGCTGAATAACGGGACGAGCCCTTATTTGATTATTATTTTGCCGATGTTATTTGTGCTGCCGTCCGGCGGCAGAATGGAGGACTAAATCGATGGAAGAAAAAATTGAAACCAAATATGATGAGAGCCAAATTCAGGTGTTAGAGGGATTGGACGCGGTAAGGAAACGTCCCGGCATGTATATAGGCTCTACTTCATCACCGGGTCTGCATCATTTGGTTTATGAAATTGTGGACAATTCAATAGATGAAGCTCTTGCGGGATGCTGTGACAAAATCATGGTTGACATCAATCCCGATAATTCGGTAACGGTAACCGATAACGGCAGGGGTATTCCGGTAGGTATCCATCCTCAGCAGGGAATACCTACGGTTGAAGTTGTTTTAACAATGCTTCATGCCGGAGGAAAATTCGGCGGCGGCGGATATAAGGTTTCGGGAGGATTGCATGGGGTCGGCTCCTCAGTCGTTAATGCTCTTTCGGAAAGACTGGAGGTCGAGGTGGCAGACGGCGAGCATATTTACTATCAAAGCTATGAAAGAGGCAAACCCACATGTGAATTGAAGGTAATAGGAAATTCAGATAAAACCGGAACAAAGATCACATTCAAGCCGGATTCTGAAATATTTGAAGTTTT
Source organism: uncultured Clostridia bacterium (assembly GCA_944392335.1). GTDB lineage: Bacteria > Bacillota > Clostridia > UBA1381 > UBA1381 > RGIG1988. The sequence continues at coordinate 33,424 of CALXWJ010000070.1, read as the reverse complement.
GGAATTTGATTATGATACCCTTTTAAAGAGACTGAGGGAACAATCATTTTTAAATAAGGGTGTAAGGATTATATTCACCGATAAAAGGGTTGAACCTAACCGTACGGTGGAATTATATGCAGAGGGCGGCATAAAAGAGTTTGTAAAATATCTTAACAGGAACAAAGAGCCCATCCACGATGAGATCATTTATATCGAAACGCAAAAAAACGATATGATGCTCGAGCTTGCAATGCAATATACCGATTCTTATAATGAAGTTATCATGAGCTTTGCAAATGATATCCATACCGGTGACGGAGGTACTCATGAAACCGGATTTAAATCGGGACTTACAAGAGTTTTAAACGATTATGCAAGAAAGACGAATCTTTTAAAGGAAAAGGATCAGAACCTTTCGGGAGAAGACACAAGAGAAGGGCTTACCGCGATAATAAGCGTAAAGCTTGCGGAAGCCCAGTTTGAAGGACAAACCAAAACAAAGCTCGGAAATTCCGAGGCAAGGACTCTTGTTGAAAACGCGATAAACGATAAGTTTTCGGCATTTTTGGAAGAAAATCCGAGAGTTGCAAGGGTCATAATAGAAAAAACGCTGACCGCATCCCGTGCAAGAGAAGCGGCGCGAAAGGCAAGAGAGGCGACCCGAAAAAATTCGGCTGCAACAAATGCATCGCTGCTTGGAAAGCTTGCAAAGTGTACCGACGAGGGCGCCGATTATGCGGAATTATATATTGTTGAAGGAGATTCGGCGGGAGGCTCCGCAAAGCAGGGAAGAAACAGAAAATTTCAGGCAATACTCCCGCTTTGGGGTAAAATGCTGAATGTTGAAAAATCCAGGATAGATAAAGTTTATTCCAATGAAAAACTGCTTCCCATCATCCATGCGCTCGGAGCGGGTATAGGTGATGAAATGGACCTATCCAAGCTGAAATACGGTAAGGTTATTATCATGGCAGACGCCGATGTTGACGGTTCACACATTAGGACTTTACTTTTGACGTTCTTTTTCAGATATATGCGTCCGCTGATCGATAACGGCAACATATACATTGCGCAGCCGCCTTTATTTAAGGTATTTAAGGGAAAGAATGCAAATCTTGTTGAAAGATTTGCGTATACGGAGGAAGAGCGGGACAAATTGATCGCGGAAATGGGACCGTCCTGCAAGGTACAGCGTTATAAGGGACTCGGGGAAATGGATCCTCCGGAGCTTTGGGAAACAACTATGGACCCTGAAAAAAGAACGATGCTTAAAGTCGAATTGGAGGATGCAATTGCGGCCGATGAGACATTTACCGTTCTTATGGGCGACAATGTTGAGCCGAGACGTGAGTTTATTGAACAACATGCAAAATATGTTTCTAATTTGGATATATAATATTAATTGTCCCGCAGTCAAATGCGGGACAATTTATGTGATTGGGAGGACAATATGAAATATACATATAAACATACAAGATATGCCTGTTATATAAGTTATATAATAGGCGCTGTCATTAATAATTTTGCATCGCTTTTATTTGTTGTATTTAACAGAGATCTAAACATCAGTCTTGAACATATCTCTCTGCTTATCACAACAAATTTTGCCGTTCAGCTTGTTGTGGATTTTTTGGGGGCAAAATACGTTGATAGAATAGGATACAGAAGGACGCTTATTTTCGCAATGATAGCTTCATGTGCGGGACTGACGAGTATGGGGATACTTCCGTTCGTCATGCCGCCCTTTACGGGACTGATAATTTCCGTGTTTATATATGCGGTGGGGAGCGGTTTGCTTGAAGTAATGGTAAGCCCGACAATTGAGGCTTTGCCGAGTGATGCAAAGCGGTCGTCCATGAGCCTGCTCCACTCATTCTATTCCTGGGGCAGTATGTTTGTAATAATAGCATCAACATTGTATTTTAAAATTTTCGGATTGGATAACTGGAGATATTTATGCTTTATTTGGGCATTGATCCCTCTTGCCAATATTTATCTTTTTACAAAGGTGCCTATCATACCGTTCGGAGCAGACAAAGAGGTCACGCCCTTTAGAACAATATTTAAAACAAAATTGTTTTGGGTCTTTGTTGTACTTATGATGAGCGCCGGCGCGTCGGAAATTGCAATGTCACAATGGGCGTCGTTGTTTGCGGAAACAGGTCTTAAGGTATCAAAAACCACAGGTGATCTGTTAGGCCCTTGTATGTTCGCGTTATTAATGGGTATCGGCAGACTCATTTATGGAAAATATGGGGAAAAGCTGCCGTTGATAAAGTCAATGAAGGTAAGCGCACTGATATGTATATGCGGGTATCTTATGGCGTCATTGATCAAAAATCCGTTCTTGGCATTGATAGGCTGCGGGCTTTGCGGCTTCGGAGTGGCAATTATGTGGCCGGGAACATTGAGTCTTGCCGCAAAATATTGTAATTTTGGGGGTACCGCAATATTTGGTCTTCTTGCAATGAGCGGGGATCTGGGCTGCTGTCTGGGGCCTTATACCGTTGCAAAGGTATCTACATATTTTACGCTGTATGGCTCGGAGCTGAAAGCGGGGCTGCTGTTTTCTATCATTTTCCCGGTCATTCTTATAATTGCGGCAATGTATCTTACATATACAATAAAGAATAGAAAAGAAATATAATATTAAAATGTGCCGTTTCGGATCATAAGACGAAAAGCTTGAAGAATCAATATTTTATATTTCGGAAAGGAAGCTATAAAAATGAGTTTAAATGATACACCATCGGCAAACAGGGTACATATAGGCTTTTTCGGCAGAAGAAATGCCGGAAAGTCGAGTGTGGTCAACGCTGTGACAAACCAGGAAATGTCTGTTGTATCCGATGTACTCGGGACAACTACAGATCCGGTTCAAAAATCAATGGAAATCCTGCCGATAGGACCGGTGGTCATTATTGACACTCCGGGAATCGACGATGAGGGGGAACTGGGTGAATTAAGAGTAAAAAGAACAAAGCAGATTTTAAACAAAACCGATATTGCCGTCCTTGTTGTTGACGCACAGGAGGGGTTAAAGCAATGTGATGAAGAGCTGATCTCGATTTTTAAAGAAAAAAATATCGATTATATTATTGTATATAATAAATCGGATCTGAATGAAGTACCCGTAAACAAAAAAAATGAGATTTGTGTAAGCGCAAAGGACAACATCAATATTAAAGAGCTGAAGGATAGAATCGCGGAATTTGCCCAAGAGGATGATCCCGATATAAAAATATTGGGGGATCTGATCGAAAAAGACGACGTTGTTATCATGGTCACGCCCATAGATTCGGCAGCGCCCAAGGGCAGAATGATCCTGCCGCAGATACAGACCTTAAGAGATATTTTGGACGCCGATGGATGTGCGGTCGTTGTTAAGGAAACCGAACTTCGTGAAGCACTTAAAAATCAGAAAAAAAAGCCAAAGCTTGTTGTATGTGACAGTCAGGTATTTGAATTGGCAGATAAGGAAGTGCCGACCGATATTGAATTGACTTCTTTTTCCATACTTTTTGCAAGATTTAAGGGTAGTTTAAAAACCGTTGTTGAAGGCGCGAGGGCAATAGAGACCTTAAAAGCGGGAGATACGATCTTAATATCGGAGGGATGCACTCATCATCGGCAATGTGATGATATAGGAACGGTGAAAATTCCAAAATGGATAAAGGAATATACCGGTATCGATGATCTGAATTTTGAATTTACGTCGGGGTTGGGGTTTGCCGAAAATTTTGACAAATATAAAATGATAATCCACTGCGGCGGCTGTATGCTGAATGAAAGAGAAATGAAATACAGACAAAGAACGGCGAAGGATCATAATACCCCTATAACAAATTACGGGATAATGATAGCTTATATGAAGGGAATATTAAAAAGAAGCGTAAAAATGTTCCCGGAAATCGATGCTTTAATTTAAATAAACAAAGAACATATTTTCAATTTTTATTTATATATTTTGAAAATATGTTTTTTTATTGTACCCGTCATATGTAAAATAAAAAATAAATTTTTTTAAAATTAACGGATATAATAAAAATATAAATTAGGTTGAATTATAATTGCAAACAATATGTGCCCCGCCGTAATCGACGGCGGATTCCATATTTGTAATCAGTTAGAGTACAATCTCTCGCTGATTACAGCAAAGCACAGCCTGCGCTTTGTCATCGTTTAATGACGGGACAAGCCTTATTGAAAGAAATGGAGGTTTATAATGGATAAAAAGAGTAAAACAGATCATGCATATGATAAATTGGACGAAATAAATACGGTTGCATCGGTAACAGAGTGTACCGGATTGATACAAATTCCTCCGGCAAATATAGAAGAATCGGAGTCTTACAGCGACATTTATAATGTTCCCATACAGATAAACCATATAAAAGATGTGGGAGATAAAACTGCGGATAATACAAGGAAAAAAGAAAAGGCAGCAATTGGGTGATTTGAAGGAATCATTTGGTATAACTGCGGACAAGACGTCCCCGCCTTTTTAGGCGGGGGTTTCATATCTGTAATCAGTGTGAGAGTGCAATCTCCTGTTGATTACAGCGCTGCAAAGCTTTCCTTTGCCGACGTTTTCTTACGGGACAAGCCATTATTGAATTGACAACCGAAAATATTTTCATACTAAATGATTTCAGAATATTAATAAAAAAACAGATAAAAAATGAGAGTATATGAAATGTTGACTGCCACCGATACAGCATATCATTATTACTCTCATTTTTTATTTATTTAAGAATTATTTTAAAAATACTTCAATAACCGGGTCTATTACATCGGGCTTAATACATGGAAGTTCAAAAACAACCAGATCATCGGATGCGGTACGTCCCTCGCTGAAGTGGTTAGAGCCTTTTTCGGTAAATAAAATTTCACTTGAATCATGCAGGAACTGTGCATATTCAATCTTCCCTGCCATGCCGTGCATTTCAAGGAAGCGGAACGGATATTCAAACAAATGTATGTAAAGACGTTTGCCGTCCATGCTTTGTGTAAGTCTTGTACCCCGAGGCGCAACATCTAAAAATTCAGGCTCTGCCATGGTACATCCGTAGATCGAACGTGAATTGTATTTCATCCAATTTGTGTAAACATTTAAAGCATCATTTGCCCTTTTATCAAAGTATCCGCGTGCCGTAGGACCTACGTTCATCAGTAAATTCCCTCCCAAGGAAACGGTGTTGATCAGCATATCTATGAGCATTTTCGGAGATTTCCATGTTTGCTCGTCACGATAATATCCCCATGAACCCGAAAAAGTCTGACATGCTTCCCATACAAGAAGTTCATTTGTTTCGGGGTGTCTTGGCCAGCTGAGCACTTGATATTGTTCGGGTGTGACAATATCCTGTTCGATTTCAGTCCTGTTGTCGATAATAATATCAGGCTGCAGAGACCGAACGGTTTTGATAAGTTCTTCCGCCTCCCACTGATCTTTTCCCTTGCCGCCATTAAACTGCATCCATGGCTTTATCTCATTTTGAAGTGGATCGTCCGGTTTTAGATCATTTGGGGTTGTGTAGGAAAAATCAAACCATAAAACATCTATTTTTCCGTAGTTGGTAAGAAGCTCCGTAACCTGATCGCGCATATATTTTGCATATTTTCTTATGTCTCTGCCTTTATCCTGCTGTTCGGCGTCTGCATCTTTACGCCTTGGATGTAAGCGGTCGATCGGAAAATCGGGATGATGCCAGTCGATCAATGAGTAATAAAGACCTACATGAAGTCCTTCTGCACGGAATGCGTCGGCGTATTCCTTGACCAAATCCCTTCCAAAAGCGGTATTTGTAATTTTGTAATCGGTATATTTTGAATCGAACATACAAAAGCCTTCATGATGCTTTGCGGTCAAAACGGCATATTTTATACCTGCAGCCCTTGCGGTTTTAGCCCATTCACGCGCGTCAAACATATCGGGATCGAAGTGGTTAAAATATTTATCGTATTTTTCTTCCGGAATGAATTCATATGTTTTGATCCATTCATGGCGTGCCGGCAAAGCATACAATCCAAAATGGATAAACATTCCGAAACGATCATGTGTGAACCAGGCGGTATCGCCGGGTGTTTTTCTTGTAACATAACTTGACATTTTTATCATCCTTTCGTTGTACATTTTTTTGTTGACTTTTTGATTATCATAGCATATAATAATAAATAAAAAAATGGAACATTAAGGATAAAATATGGAGAAATGGGCATGAAATTTATTAAATCATCTGAACTTTTTGCGAATATGGACAAAATACATATGGATATTTCAGAAATGGCATATGTCAGCCTGGGTAAGGACTGGAATGCCCAACAGGTTTGTTCTGTGTTTAACAGGATTTATATGGTAATAGATGGTGAAGCAAAAATAAATTATAACGGAAAGGTCATTGCTTTAAAGCCGGGAAATATTTACGTAATACCCGCCGGTCTTACTTTTTCATACAGCTGTGAAAAATATCTGGAAAAAGTATATTTTCATTTTTCTGTATTAATGCCGGATTATCATGATATTTTTAATGAAATATCGGAATGTATAATAATACATAATCAAAAAAAGCTGATAGAAGAGATGAGCAATAAAATTTCGGAAAATAAAATCAGCAATGTGTTTGCAATAAAAGCGGCGTTGTATGATATTATATTTAAATGTATCAGCTCGGAGCCGAAGGCGGATAATAAAAATATCAATTATTCAGAACAGGTAGTTAAAATCCAGGATTATATCGAGACAAATCTATCTGCTTCACTGACGGTTTCTAAGATAGCGGAAACAATGTTTTTGTCTCCTTCAAAGCTGCGGAAATTATTTAAAAAGGAAATGGGTAAGCCTATAGGCAGATATATTGATGATAGGCTGATGTATATCGCCGAACGCCAGGTGCGAAGTGGAGAATATTCATTAAATGAAATCAGCAGCATGCTTGGTTTTTGCGACCAATTTTATTTTTCAAGACGGTTTTGTGAAAGATACGGTATATCGCCTTTAAAGTATCGGAAAAAATTTATGCTCTGAGAAAAGTGTCACCTATCATTGACAATTATACAAAATCATATATTACAGAAAAAATTATATATTTTACAGAAAAAATCACTATTGATTTATTACTGTTTTTATTATATAATATCAAAAAAAATATTTATTTAATATTAATAAAGGAAAGAGTGATGTAAATGACAAACAGAGAACGTACAATGAACATTCTGAACTACAAGCCTGTTGACAGAATGCCGATTGTTGCTTTTGGTTATTGGAATGAAACATTGGAGAAATGGTACCATGAAGGGCATATAACGGAGCAGAACTGGAGAGGATACTGGGATAACAGCCCCGATGATTTTGAAATAATGAAAAAGCTTGGATTTGATTTTGACTGGAGCAGCGGTTTTGGATCAAATTGCCTTTTAAATCCTCCTTTTGAAAAAAAGATATTGGAAGAAATGCCGAACGGACAAATGAAATGTATTGATGACTTAGGCTTGATAGTAATTGAAAAAAAAGATGTAGTGTCAATACCGGCAGAGGTAGGACATTTGCTGACTGACAGAAAAGCATGGGAGGAGCTTTATCTTCCAAAGCTGCAGTGGAGCGAAGACAGAATCAATTTTGAGGAATTGGAAAAATTAAAGGCAGTTGATGAAAAGGACAGGGAATTTCCTTTGGGAATATATTGCGGAAGCCTGTTCGGGAACATAAGAAATATACTCGGCGTTGAAGGAATATCCTATCTGTATGCCGATGACGAGGACCTGTACGTTGAAATTATAAATACCGTTGCCGATATTTGTTATAAAAATGTTGAAAGAATATTACAGGAGGGTATTAAATTTGATATGGGGCAGTTCTGGGAGGATATATGCTTTAAAAACGGTCCTCTTGTTATACCGCGGGTATTTGATGAGCTTGTAGGCCCTCATTATAAAAGAATAACAGATCTTTTGAAAAAGTATGACGTCAATATTGTCTCACTGGATTGTGACGGAATGATCGACAGTCTTATACCCACATGGATAAACAACGGTGTTAACACAATGTTCCCGATCGAGGTCGGAACATGGAATGCTTCTATTGCGCCTTGGAGAGAAAAGTACGGAAAAGAGCTAAGAGGTGTGGGCGGCATGGATAAAAAGGTGTTTGCACAGGATTATAAAGCAATCGATAAAGAAATTGAAAGATTGAAGCCTTTGATTGCTTTGGGCGGATTTATTCCTTGCCCGGACCACAGGATCCCGCCTGATGCAAAATGGGAGAATGTTCAATATTACTGTGAAAAGCTGAAAGAAGTTAAGATATGAAAAAACAGTTTAAAATAGAGGTCTCGTGACCGGCGGGAATAATTATACAATTTTTACATGAAACAAATAATGAGAGATCAGAAGTATATATCTAATCTCTCATTTTTTTTCTGTATTGGGAAGGAGACATTTTGGTGATACGTTTAAATACATAGCTGAAATAAACACAGTCGTAAAAACCGACGCTTTCAGCAATTTCTCCTATGCTCATGCCTGTAAGATGCAAAAGCTGTTTGCATCGGTTGATTTTCAGATTTAGGATAAAATTGTTGGGCGTCAGTCCCGTGGATTCTTTAAAGGCTTTATGAAAATAGCTTTTGCTCAGATCGCATTTATGTGCAAGCTGTTCTATATTTATGGGAGAGTCTAAGTTTTCGTATATATATTTTATTGCCTTATTGATGTGCGGATTGTAACCCATATGCAGATCTGCCTGATCGGGCATTGCGTTGATCAGATCATTCAGCAAGCTAAACAGAAGCGATGTCGTCTTAAACCTTGATATGGTATCACAGCTTTGCATATTGATTATTATTTGTGTCATTTTTTCGTAAAACTCCGCGGGATTTTGCGGGAACAGCTTGTCGGGAAGCCGATAAAGCAGGCTGTTGAGCCATGCGCAGTCCTGCAGATGGATCACAACACAATTATACGGCAATATCCCCATTACCCTTTGGCCGGGTTTTCTTAAATTGACGCTTTCGGTGGGGAAGGTCACCGTATTATTGTTTATTATAATACCGCCGCCGCCTTTGATAAAATATTCGATTTCGTAGTTTTTTACCGTCCGGGACGGCAGTTCTATATTTTTATCATATCCTTTAAAAAAAAAAGCCTTCCATTATTTTAATATCTGAGGCAAACAGAGTTTTTTCATTCATAACATCACCTATTTCTTTTTTTATTATACAATACTTTTTCTATAAAAACAATATTATTTTTATATAATTATTTCTTTTTATGTGGTATACTTTAACCATAAATCAAGTTATTTAAAAAAGGTGATATATGCTGTTTGAAAATAACCGGAAAACTATTTTATTACACGGGAGGATAAGATCATGACGGGAAAAGAGAGATTTTTAAATCAGTTAAAAGGAAACCCTATAGACCGTATAGGTTTATATGAGCATTTTTGGAATGATACTCATAAAAAATGGGAAGAAAGAGGCTGGGTTGATCCAAAAGTGGATTTCGATGATTTGTTTGATTTCGATTTCGGTGAAGCATGGGTATTCAATTTAACGGCGGATCTGGATTTTAAAGATGAAATAGTGGCACAGGATGCAGACACCGTAACAATAAAAAACGGTAACGGGGCAATTTTGAGAAACCATAAGTTTCACGATACAACTCCCGAGCATGTAGACTTTACCGTAAAGGAAAGAAAAGACTGGGAAAAAATAATATTGCCAAAGCTTACGTGCGATGAGAGAAGAATAAATTTTGAAGTATATCGCCAAAAGAAACAGCAGTGTGCCGAGCATGGACGGTTTTTCTGCTGGTCCGGCGTAAATGTGTTTGAGAGCATACATCCTGTATGCGGTCATGAAAACCTGCTTGTTGGAATGGCGCTGGATCCGGAATGGGTAAAGGAAATGGCGTCGGTGTATGCTGATCTGATAATAGATTTGTGGAAAATATTGTTTGAAAGAGAAGGCAAGCCTGACGGTATATGGTTTTATGAGGATATGGGATTCAAACTAAAACCCTTTATGTCGCCTGCAATGTATGAGGAATTGATTATGCCGGCTCATGTTAAAACAATAGATTTTGCTCACAGCCTGGGACTTCCGGTTATAATGCATTCATGCGGATTTGTTGAACCGCTTATGCCCTATATGATCGAGGCGGGAATAGATTGTCTTCAGGCATTGGAGGTCAAAGCCGGCATGGATCTGGTAAAGCTTTATAAACAGTATTCGGATAAAATATGCTTTATGGGCGGCATTGATGTGAGAGCTTTATACAGCAATGATAAAAATATCATTAATAAGGAATTGGAGTCAAAGATACCGTTTATAAAAGAAGGCTATAAATATATCTTGCATTCGGATCATTCCATACCGGAATCGGTCAATATCGATTCATACCGCTATTTTATAGAACGCGGATTGGAATTGGGAACATATTAATTTTATACTAACCCCTTGGAAACAGTTTTTGAAATAATAAAATTATAAGACTTGTTCCAAGGGTTTTTAATTTTTTTGTGTATGACAAAAATTTGATATTTTTGAAAAATATTTTTATATTAATTTAAATATGAATGTGATATAATTGATATGATATTTATGAAAAAGATTATCATTTTTGTGTAATATGCATAAATTTTATGTATAATTTAAGTTGATATGTCACTGCGTAAAGCATAGGTGTTATATTGATATGGTGTGCGAAGAGCACGGAAAGGAATGGTTATGTATATGATAAGAAAAATATCACTTCTGTTGGGAGCAATAATGGTATTGCAGGCGTCGGCTTTTTCAACAGTGTATGCTGATACGATTGAGAGTGTATATGCCGATATGTACGGTGTAACTGTCGGATTTGACATGAATGTAAATCAGGACGACATAGACGGGTACACATTAATGTGTGACGAACAGCCTGTGGAAACTACGTATGAGATAGACGGTAATATTGTAACTTTGGTTCCGAGCTCATTGCTCGAAATTGATAAAGTATATACCTTAAATATTGCCGGACAGGAAAAACAATTTAAAATTAAAAAACTGTTCTATGAGGATTTTAGCTCGTATGAAGATGCTGCATTAACAGAAGACCTGAATGGTGAAAATGAATATGGTCAGTATTCAATAACTTTGGGAGAAGGCGAAGCTTTATTTAAAAACGGAGAGCTTGCAATAACAAATACATCCTTTGTAATATCTGATCTGTATGAGGCATTTGATGGGAGAAATGTTACATTTTCTGCGGATATAAAAGGATACGGAAAAAAATCCATTACTGCAGCAGGTAAGGAATTACCTGCAAATGCGGGATTGGTACAGATATTAATGAATGCTGATTCTAAGAATACAGAAAATAACTATGATTCATATACAATGAAGATTAACAGCACAAAATGTTATATAGGAAAGACAGATTCAACCGGGACATTTGGTTCTCAGGCAAATGCAGCATACGGTGCGGATAATGAAAAGTTTGGCTTCAGCATTGTTAACAATTCAAGTAATATAATTGGTGAAGATTACACATATACTGAAGAATCAAACTGCAGAAATATGGGACTGAGAATTTCTTCCGACGGTATTTCAGCTTATGCAGATAATGACAGATTACTTAATTTTGCCGATGAAACATATAATGGAGGATATTTTTCTATTAATGCCGACAACAGGACATTGGCTGTAATAGATAATATTATGCTTACATACTGTACCGAAGACGTAATAGAACCTGAATACGGCGAAGTAGTTGCAACAGATATGACATCAGATTTTAATGCATTGTATGTAACATTTGACAGAACACTTCACGGAACCACTGATTTTTCTAAAATCAGTGTATATGAAAATGACGCCTTAGTAACAGCGGATATAAGTCTTAACAGCGAAGATGAAAAGATATTAAATATAGTACCCGAGGGATATTCGGCTTCAAACACATATAAGGTTGTTATCGGTGAAGGCTTCGGCACAAAAACAATGTATACATATAAAGAATATTCTTTTGAAAAATACATTGAACCTAAAGAAGTAAAAGTAATTGATACAGTTATGACTGCACAGAATATTACGGTAACGCTTGATACAGAAAGTGATTATAATGCTACTCTTGATAGAATACATATATATGAAAATGATAATCTTATAAATGCAAATATTACGGTTAACGGAAATACGATAATAATAATTCCGGAGAGTTACGTAATAGACAATGAATATAAAATTGTTATAGATCCGGGCTTTGGCGGCAAGAATGTATATTTGTTTGAGGAATACTCATACACAGAGGTACTCAGTAAAAAAGCAATTGAAGTAACGGAGATTACGGGAGACAATAAATCTGTTATAATTACTTTTAATGAAGATATATCTTCCGTGACAGATTTTTCTTCAGTGGCTGTTTTGAAAAATGATGAACCGATTGATATTAGTTGTGCAGTTGACAAAAATATTCTTACTGTAAATATTGATAATTTTGAAAAAGATGTAGAATATGAATTAATGATTGGAAAGGGTATTGAAACCAGTACAGCAGTGCTGAAAACACCGATTCTGAAAAAATTTGAAATAGAAACGGTTGCTTTTGAAGATTTTGAAGATGATACAATTGCTTCGGGAATTGAAGTGGGAGGAAAAACAATTGACGGCGATGACGGAAATAAGTGCAGAATTGTGTGGAATGCAAGCTGCATAATATCAGTACCTGAAGTTGTAAGTGCAGAAAATGTAATGTTGTCATATGATTTTCAGCTGTATAATGCAAATCTGAATAACGATGACAAAGACTATAATGCAGCTGTTCCATACAGCTTATGGGGATACAATTTACAGACAAAAGAATTTGCAAATGGATATCAGTTTTATGTTAATTCGACTACGGCAAGACTGCAGCAATTAAAAAATAAAACACCTACCGATGTGGCAAATAATACATATTCAGCATGGGTACACGGAGATGCATACTGTGACAGTGAAAATAATGAGTATACATTCTATACTACCGGTGATCCGTTCCCTGAAGAAATTGCGGAAAAGAAAGGCGTAAGCGAATCAAAAAGAGATAAACCTCCGGTATACAATATAGAATGGGTGAAAAAGGGCAAAAACATCTATATTTACAGAGATGGAGAATTGATAATGAAAGGTGAACCGGAAGATTCTCCTTATGAAACCGGATATCTTATATTCCGTACTCAGATAACCGAAATGATGGTAATAGACAATATAAGAGTCAGTATGTTTAAAGTAGCTGACGCAGAAGGTGGGGTTAGTGCTTCATCTCTGAAACTTGATGCGGAGGATCTGGAAAATTTGCAGAGTGTTTCGGGAAGCTTTATAATAAAGAATTATACCGGTGAAACGCAGCCTGTACGTGCAATTGTTGCCGCATATGCAGATGATAATAAGATGGTTAGTGCTGTTGCGCTTCCAATCTCGCAAATTGACGCCGGTCAGATTCAAAACGTTAATTTTACATTGAATAATTTATCACAAACTAAAAAAGTGGCCTTATTCTTGTTGGATACATTTGACAACATAGGTCAGTACGGTTATTATGAGTTTAATTAATTTGGTTATTTGTCTTTTGTGAAAAGACAATTGATAAAAAATAAAAAAAGGAGCTGGAAAAATGGGAAACAGTAGGAAAAAATTGATGTCATGTCTGTTATCGGCTGCACTGATAGCAAGTACACAGACATTTATGGCATGGGCTGAGGAAAATTCTATACAGAATATTTATGCAGACACTTATGGATTGGATATAACATATTCATCAGCACCGCAGGCAGATGAGTATGAAGGTATTACATTAAGTACATTGTCTGGCGAAAATGTGAGTTTTCAGACAATGCTGGAGGATAATATTCTGCATCTGAATTTTGATATGCCCATCGAAACGGATACGAGATATATTCTCAGTACTGCGGCAGGCAAAAAATCCATTATTGTAAACAAGGAATTATTTGAGGACTTTGAAGGATTGCCGGTAAGTACAATTTCCAACGAAGATATTAAAGGAAACGGCTGGACTTCCGCCCGCGGTCAGGGAACATTTATAGCTGAAAATGAAGAATTTGGCGGAAACAAAAGCAAAAAATTAGGAATTACCGATGGCGTTTTCCATATCACCGATTCTGCAATTCTTTCAAACATGGATGTTACGATATCTCTTGAGATGATGCAGTTTAAAAGAAATCATGTAAAATCTGACGGAACACAGCAGCCGGATAATTGCGCGCCTCATATTGGTTTGAGAGCAGCACAGAGAAATTATGTAGACAGTTATGGTCTTGACGTTTCGGCAACCGCCGCATCAGTTGGTATACATGACTACAGCGGACAAAACAGTTATGCTATGTTAGGAAATAAAAAGGATTATACTCCTGACAACGGAATAAAGGTCGGTGAAATATACTGTGAAAGCGCTGATGTTGAAGCACAGACAGCAGCAGGTAAAGTTGCAGATAACAGTGATTTCCAAAATCTTAATTATATCATAAAAGAACCATCTGAAGAACATAGCTATGTTCTGAGAAATTACGATAATGTAATAGGCGGATATTTTGACGGCAACTATATCGGTACTGTTATCGATAGTGAGAATTTGTGGATGGAAAAACAGCAGATGATATGTCAGTCAACGGTTGCAAGTGTTATGATGATTGATAATGTGCTGATTACTTCATGTACTGTTGAAGATATTATAGAAAAAAATATGCCTGTTGAAAGCGTATATGCAGACACATTTCATTTTGAATTAAATATGCCTGAAAAGGTTACAGGATACGAGGTTTCCAATCTCGATAATGTGATACTGAAAGAATATAAAACAGGTATAGAGATTGAAATTAATGCTGAAGACGTAAGCATTTATGAAAACAGTTTCAGATTTGATGTGGCATTAAAGACAGATACTCAGTATGTTCTTACCGTTCATGAGGGATTCGGAACGGAAGCAACAACTGTTACAGGAGAATTCACTAAGATATTTAACATTGAAAAAATATGGGAACAAAATTTTGATACCGTTCCGGATGTTATAGTTTCTAATCTGATAAGAAGCAATCAAAAAGATGATGCTTCATCAAACATACGGATACAGGACGGAAAGCTGTGGAGCACAAATGCTGTAATAGCGCCGATTGTCCCCGAGCTTGCAAATAGAGAGGATGCAACATTTTCATTTGATATGAATTTGTATTCTTCACTTAATACTAATGAATTCAAGTCAAATTATTCAAGAACAGTTCCATATATGCATATGGGCTTTAACGCCCAAGCCCTTACAATCGGCGGTACAAATGATGTTCGCTTCACTTGGGATAATTATGGTACGAGAAGATATTTCTGGTATATAAATAATTCAAACCAGCAGAGAGGACATAATGCGGGATATTATACTGTCATAGATCCGGCAGAAGGTTCTGAATATCAGCAAGGCGATCAATACTACTTTAAGTTTGAAAACAATTCAGGAATGGTTGTGCCGAATGCTGAAACTACGGTAATTGAAGGAGTCGGGACTGTTGCATACGGAGAACATTATAAGATATCAAAACATGAAGCGTTTGTATACGGTGATGCATATTTTGACAGTGCAACAAAAACATATACTGTATATCATCAGGGAGAACAGTTGCCTGAAGAATATACATCTACGACAACATCAGGTGTAACAGTATCACAAAGAGAATCGCAGACTATACCGACAAGAATAGAAAAACAGGGAAATATTGGAAACTTAGTATTTAATGGCAATATTGCAGACAGGTATTATACACAAGATCCTGTTAAAACCGGTTATTTTGCAATAAACAACCAGCAAACAGAAATAGCTGCATATGACAATATGCTGATAACCGCATACAGTGAAATACAAACAACAAATGAAGTGACGCTTGTAAACGCCGATTGTTACGGCATTGTGTTGGATAGCCCGGTTATATTCGGAGGCATTAATGATTTTGAAGGATTAAGTATCGTAAATGTTAATACCGGCGAAGAAGTAGTCCCTACCGGGGCATCGTATACCGGAAATTATCTGTATATCGACGCACAATTAGAAAAAGAAACTCCGTATAAAGTTGTTGTAAACTCAGGATTTTCCGGCTATGAAGCAATGTTTATGGGTAGTTATACAGAGTATTTTATAGTAAAAGAAATTTTGAATGTTGACGGCTCAGATGCAGAGCAGTTAAAAACAATAAACATTTCGGAAGCAAGAGGGGAAAATGCGTATTGTTCCATAAACGGAGATCATATTGAATTATACAACAAAAGCTTTAATACGGGAAAATATAAGAATGCGTCGGTATCATACAAGCTTGCATATTTCGGTGACAGTGAAGAGGCCGGAATGTATGCAAACAACATAATAAAAGGCAATGATACAACGTTTACGGCGATGGTTTCGGGAAAAGAAGATCCTCAGACAATTCAAAAAGGTGCTGTAGTTATATATATGGTTGCAGCAAACAATGATTCTGCAAATATAACGATCGGTACCGTTGATGAAGAGGTAGTAAAATACAATAATAATGAAAAATTTTATGTCGCGCTTGATAAGGGCGTATATGTAATGGGCAGGGATGAAAACAATTACCTGACAATGGATTATTCAAAAACGGTTGAACCTCATGTTGAAAGATATGTAATGACCAATGATACTTACAGAATTTATAAAGACAATACCCTTGCATATGATTTTGTGCAATCCGGATTAAACGAAGAAGGATATGTACAAATCGGTGGTTCGGGAAGAAGTGTTGTTTGGTTATATAACGCCCAAGTTACACAGATGGAAATAATTGATACCATAGACTTAAGTGTTGCCGATGTGGATGCAGACGCAAATAAAATATATGTAACCTTCAATAATCCTGTTGAAGGAATAAAGGATTTCTCAAAGATAAATGTGACAGCTGACGGACAAAACGTACAAATAACATGTTCTGCAAGCGAAAATCTTCTTACAATAGAACCTCAGGGAGGAATCATATCCGATGCATTGTACAGTGTAACTGTAAATGAGGGATTCGGGCCTTCAGAAATTTCATATACAACAGGAGACTTCAATAAGAAATTTACAGTAACAATTTATGCAAATGAGACGTTTGATGAAGGAAAAATTTCTGATGGATCAAAGGTAAGAATCGATGCAAATAATTTGGGATATCAAAACGGCGGTGTGATATTCAGAGACGGAAGTATTGGAATAGATGACGCTCAGATGGCGTCAGAGGATGATTATACCGTTAAGTTTGATTACAAGGTTTATACGGCAAGCATGAACAACGCTGACAAAAATTATAACTCAACAGTTCCTTATTCATTAATGTGGTTCAATGCTCCTGCCTATACTACCAATCTGCCGGAAAACGGATATCATTGGTATATCCAAAACGCGGGTGTATATACGAGATTCAATGAAAACGGTATGGCAACACAGCTTGGCATGGATTCATTTGAAGAAGGCAGAACAGAGTTTGGTGATGCATATCTTGAAGATGACAAAACAATCACAATATTTGATGAAGGTTATAACTTCATAGATAACGGATATATTTTCTCTGATGAAGACGGTGAATTTATCCTTCAGTCAGAACGTACGGCAAAATTGTATGAGTATAAGCTGGATAAACAAGGTAAGGGTGCAAGTTTATACAGAGATAATGTTCTTATAAGTTCATTTACCGGAGATGAAAGTGCAAACATAAATTATACAAACGGGTATTTCGGATTAAGAGCGCAAATTACAGAATTTATATGGGTCGACAATATGCAAGCCTATACCTTTAAAGAGGCAACGGGAGTCAATGCATCGTTTGATGCCTCCAACAACCGGGTAATCATTGAAAATCTTGACAGTGATGCAAAAGACGTTGTTATAGTAATAGCCGCATATGATGCTGATAATATGATGTTAACATCATATCAATCAGATATCAAAACAATTCAAAACGGTGTTACAAATGTAGATTATGTATTAAGCGGAGCGGATAACGCAGTAATGTATAAAGCATTTGTATGGGATAACCTGTCTGACTTAAAGCCATATTGCAAACCGGCGCAATATACGATTGAATAATTAATGCGAAAAGTTGCGGGGCGGTAATTGCCCCGCAGCCGTTAATTTATGTGGTTATGAGATTATTGTATGTTATTGGAATATAGGAAAGGACAAATTTATGAAAAAGATTTTTTTACCGATTGTTGTTTGCTCAAGCCTTTTGGCAGGAGCCGCAAATGCCGCAACCGTTGATTCGGTTGTAGTATCTGATTTTGAGAATTCAATACTTACCGTTCAAGGAACAATCGAAGAGGGAGAAAAAGGTGTAAGTATTTTAATTATGAAAAAGGGACAAAAGTTGGATGTCGGCGATTTGTCCGGGGATGAATCGAGCATACAAAATGCAGTTATAAATGAAAATAAATATAATTCTACATTTAAATTTGATGTAGCTGAAGGCGTTTATGAAGTATATGCAAGCAACTGTGACACCCCTTATGAATTTGAGTATATTTCGAAAGAAAGTGTACTACAGTTTGTTGAAGATCTGGGGAATAAAACTATTCCGCTTAGTGAGATTTATTCTAAAATGTCAAGATACGGCGGAAGTTTGGGCGTTGATTTGTCCTTTGCCGTAACAGAAAAAGAACAGTCATATCTTGCGCAGAATATTTTTGATTATTCTCAGAGAATAAAGGAAAACGGTATTGACGGTGTAAAGAATGTTGTTTCGCTTACTGAAGCAGAACTTGAATTTATGGAAAAATTAAAGGAAGCTCCAGCGGCGGCATCTGTAAATACATTACTTAGTGAATACAGTGAGAGTGCAGAAATTGATCTTAGCGCATATAATAATCTGACAACCACTGAAAAGACAAAAGTATGCTTGGAATTTGTGGAAACCGAGTATAACAATATGAAAGATTTCCGCGAAGATTTTGAAAAAGAAGTGGAAGATGCAGAGGATGATAATTCAGGTACCGGAGGCGGCGGAACCGGAGGCGGCGGTTCCGGCGGAGGAAACGGTTCGGGTTCAAATTCATCCAATTTATCCACAATTGTAAATAATTCCACAGGTACGACAATAGGTACAGTCGGTAATACAGAGGAACCTGAAGGTGCAAAACTGTTTGAAATGTTTAATGACCTTTCTGATATACAGTGGGCATGGGAACCTATACTTTACATGGTAGATAATGAAATAATGGTGGGTGTCGGTGATGGCAAATTTGCACCTGACGATACTCTTACAAGAGAACAGTTCGCTAAAATTATAACTCTTGCTTTTGGCTTATACAATGAAAATGAGGTTTCGGATTTCACTGATATTTCTGAAGATCATTGGGCATCATCATATGTTGCTTCTGCAAAGAAAAATGGCATAATGAATGGTTTTGAAGACGGAAGCTTCGGTTTGGGAAATGCTATTTCAAGGGAAGATATTTGTGTTACGATATACCGTGCCGCGTTAAATGCAGGAATTGAATTTTCAGGAGAAAATACCGATTTTACCGATTTCGGAGAAATCAGCGATTATGCAAAAGAAGCGGTATCAAAAATGGCAGGCAGCGGTATAATATCTGGAATGGGTGACGGGACATTTTCACCAAAATCACCTGCGACCCGTGCACAGGCTGCAAAAATCGTATATTCTGTTTTAAACAGATAATACTTTAAATACATTTAATGCATGCGAGAAAGGA
The DNA here is from genome assembly GCA_944392335.1 of uncultured Clostridia bacterium. Lineage (GTDB taxonomy): Bacteria > Bacillota > Clostridia > UBA1381 > UBA1381 > RGIG1988. Next base: position 13,730 of record CALXWJ010000070.1, on the reverse strand, counting down.
TGTCTGTATATGAAAAAAATTATGGCTTCTGTATTGTGTGTTATAATGATTTTCGGATTATTTAACACAACAATCATAAATGCGGCAAGTCTTACGCAAGATCAGTTAACATTGCTGGAGCTCACGGGAGTGCTTGACCGAGATGAAAACTGGGATAAAACGCTTTCAAAAGGCGAGTTTGCGCAAATCGTTGCAAAAGTTGCATTTGCTTTGAATGCGGATGTAAAGAATTATGTAACAAGTAAAGTTGTAACAGATGTTGATTCAAACAGTAAATATTATGATGCTGTTAATGCTTTATACGGCGCCGGATACCTTCCGGTAGATAAGTTTGGTATGTTTTATCCGGATGAAAAGATAGATTTGGAAGCCGCATCTGAAATTATACTGAGAACAATGGGATATTCCGAAAAAACAATTCCCGATACATATACCTATTCGGGGTTTGCTCTGAAAAAGGGAATAATGGACGGTGTTTCACAAACCGACGGAGAAATATCTTTGTTTAATGTATATAAAATGATATATAATATGCTGCAATGCGATATTACCGATTTAAAGTTTATTAAATATGACAGCAGTTCAAATAAATTAATTTATATGACAACAAGACTTATGCTTTACAGTGTTAAAGGTTTAGTTACAGATGATGGCGTTAATTCACTTTATGGTGAGTCAGAACTTTCTGAAGGATATATAAAGATTGAAGACAGTGATGAACTTGTAAATGATACTGGAAGAGCCGATCTTTTTGGATTAAATATTGTCGGATATTTTGTTTACGACAAAGAGGAAAGAGAATATCATCTGTTGGACTTTTATGAGAATGAGGGAAAAAATAATATAACAATAATTAATTCTGATGACATTGAAGAATACACTGACAGAACATATTATTATTATCAGAGTGATTATGCTGTTAAGTCAAGCAAAATAAAAGTGCCTAAAGATGTTATCATTGTATATAACGGAAAGACTTTAACATTGGAAGATAATTTCGATAATACAATGTATTGCCCCAAAAACGGAATTGTAAAACTATATGATAACGACGGTGACGGCTCTGTAGATATTCTGTTTATTGACAATTACTCAACATATATTGTACAGTTGTATAATTCAGATACGGAAAGCATATATGTAAAGGATGAAAAACCACTGTTAAATATGCGGGATAAAGAATACAGTATACAGGATCAGAGCGGAAACAGTCTTACACTTACCGAACTTGTTGCTGACAGTGTTATTTCGGTTGCGCAGTCCCTTGATGGTGAATTTTATAAAATTCTTGTTTCAACATATACTCAGACAGACACAGTTGTTTCTTATAATCAGGGCAATGATGATGAAAAGGCTTATGTTATGACTGAATCAGGCGGAAAGTATATAATGAATAATTATACAAAAGAGAATAATAAAACTCCGGAATTAGGTGTTACATATAAATTTTATTTTGATGCTTTTGATAAAGTTGTGGATTTTGAAAAGGATGTTTCATCTCTTGACTGGCAGATGGGTTATCTTGTATGGATAAGATATATGGATGATATGGACGATGAGGTGTATGGTGCAAGGATTTTTGATTCGAACGGAGAATTTTATACATATATATTAAATAAAACATTAAGAGTGTTGGATGAAAATGATGATTGGCAGGTATATTCTCCGGAGGTTGCACAGAAAGAAGTTTCATATTATGGTATTGTCAGATATAAAATTAATAACGATGAACTGCTTACACATATTGAAATTCCGCATAAATACGGAGAAAAGCCTACAACAGATGACAGACTTTTTTATTTGGTTGATACAATAAATACTGATAAGAAAGAAGATTATTATACCAAAGTATTCAGCAATACAATTAATTTTGGCGGAGCAGCAATAGTGAATCAGGATACCAAAGTGTTTGCAGTACCTGCAGAAAAATCTGATTATTATGAATATGAAATAGGAAATTATTCTTCATTTGAAAATGGAAAATATTATTCATTGTATATGTTTGGAACAGATTACCGCAGTAAAAATGCCGTTTGTGCATGTCTAAGTAGTGCGGACGCAGCTGATGCTTCTATTACAAATGAAACACCGGAAACAGTAGTTAATGTAAACAGAGTGTTTGACGAGGAAAACAATATGGCTGTTTATGCAATAGAGTGTGTAAACGTAAAAGGAGTGTCAAACTCTTATTATATGGAAGAAGAAGATTATGAAACAGAAGTAAAGTGTATCGCTTCGGGAAATCTAAATCCTGTAAAACTTGATCGCGGAGATATTATATATCTTAATGTTGCTGACAACTATATTACAAAAGCTGTTCTTGTATATGACGCAAGTCAGATAGTAAAAGATGAAAAGGGAAATGATGTAGAAGGTGCAATTGCCGGAACTGAGATTTCATATTACAGCGAAACTAATACACTTTGCAGTCCATTTGTTTGCGGTAACTATACGTCCGGAAATCCTGGAAATGCAAGTTCATGGAAATATTACAGCAGCAATGTAAGAATTTGGTCCGGATGGGTTTATTCTTATGAAAATGGATATATGGTTATCACAAATCAGAATCCTGCATATGGATATGATCATAATGCGACAAAAGAAAACGGATTGTTAAGTGAAGCACAATATTTTTCGTCCGGAATTGCAACAACAATACATCTGGGATCAAAGGGAAGAGTACAGGTAACAAGTACAACCGAAGGCGATATAAAACCATATAATGTTTATGGTGCTGATTGTTCAAGAGTTGTTGTGACACAGCGTGTTTATGATCAGAGAAGTATACATATTATTAATGATGAATAATAATTCGGAGTAATGGATGTTTATTTGGTTTAAACATTGAAAGGATTGAGTGTATTATGAATAAAAAAAGAATAATATCCGCATTAATGGCGATTTCTTTAATCATATTGCAGCTTCCGTCTTTTGCAGAAACGGATGATTCACAGAATGAAGGTACTCAAGTAACGGTATCTGAAACTCAGAGTACTTCCGAAGCTAAAAAAGAGATGATTGCAAGCGATGATTTTTCAAAGGGAATAAGCTCTTGGGAAATTAAAACTGGAGACGGTTTTTATGTTATCGGTGAAAAACTTGTATTTGATAATATAAACGAAAAAATATCACCGTCATTAATTGTATCAAAACAAATGGCAGTTGATAACGGAGAAATCGAATTCCTTATGAATGTAAAAAAGGGAGATTATATTGGAATTGTTTTTCGTATGGAGGACGATAAGACATTATATACCTTGAGATTTTATTATAATTTAAATAAGGTAATGCTGTTGAAAAGGGTTAAGGGTGGTGAATATGTTACTGTAAAGGATACAAAGACTGCTCTTGAATATAATAAGGATTATAAAGTCGGTATTACTTTAATCGGGAAAAAGATTGGAGTAAAACTGGATTCAAATGAACTATTTACTGTAGAAGATTCTTCGCTAAAGAGTGGAAAAATAGGATTTGAAGGTTTTCAATCAAGAGCGGAGATAGATAATGTTGAATTGTTCAAATATGATAATGTTGAATATGATGTGGTAGAGGTTGATACATCAGTTAAGGAAACAAAAACAATTTATGTATCTGCTGACGGTGGCGCCGAAGGAGCAGACGGTTCCATTGAAAATCCATATAAAACAATAGACGAAGCAAAAGAGGCTGTAAAAAAACTGAAAAAAGGAAATACTCCTATAGATGTTATATTTATGGAAGGAACATATCCGGTTACAAGCACAATTTCCTTTACAGCTGCTGATTCGGGAACAGAAAAAGCTCCCATAAGATATATGGCACAGGAAGGTGCGGATGTAGTATTTTCAGGTGCAACCAGATTGGATGTGACAAAATTCGAACCTGTTTCGGATGATGTTAAGAGCAGATTATATGACAGTGTAAAAGATAAAGTATTGCAGATGGATATAAAGGAACAGGGAATACCTGAAGACCTGGCAGATTTTACCAAGCCCGGTGAAAACGGTCAGGTAGGACAGAATTTAAAACCTCTTATTATTACACTGAATAATTCCCGTCAGTCAATTGCAAGATGGCCTAATTCAGGATATAACGATGTATTATCATGTGAGCCTGGAGATAATGCAAGAAATGCAGGAAATAAAGACAGTGCGGGAACAATTTATTATTCAGAATCAAATCCCTCAAGATGGGTTAATGCGGACAGATTGTATATTGAAGGATTTTTAGGAACTTTCTGGCATGGAGAATGGGCAAAGGTTGATAATATTGATACATCAAACAATGCTATCAATATGCGTTATTATACTCAGTACGGTATCGCTAACAATCATAGATGGGCTGCTGTAAATCTTTTAGAGGAAATTGATATTCCCGGAGAATGGTATATAGATCCTACTGCTATGATATTGTATTATTATCCTCCTTACGAACTGACCGAAGACGATGTTTTGGAGGTTGCAACACTTAAAACAAATATGCTTGATATAACCGGTGCAGAAAATATTACATTTGAAGGTATTGAATTTACAATGACTGCAGATGATCCGGCGGTTTCAACATCAAATAATAAGGGCGGTAACGGAATTAATATTGGTACCGGTTCAAAAAATATTTTAATTAAGGACTGTATTATCAGTCATATAGGTATGCATGGTATTAATATTGATACAACAGATGTAACAATAGATGGATGTCTTATATATGATATAGGCTTTAACGGAATAAATGCAGGTAACTGTGGGGATAGAAAAACTCTTACCCCAAGTAATGTTGTAATTAAGAATTGTGATATTTCAGATGTATGCCGTGATACAGGTTCAAATGGATGCGGCGGAATAATACTTCAGGAAGCGTCTGTAGATGTAACAATTACAAATAATATTATACATAACTGTAAGAATAGTGTAATCAGATATTCAGGAAACGGTCATCAGATATTGTATAATGAATTTTATAATGCAGTAACTCAGACCGCTGATGCCGGTGCAATATATGCCGGAAGAAGCTGGGCAGAATACGGTACTGCAATAAAATATAATTTCTTCCATGATATTGGACAGAAAAACAACAACGGAAATTATCCTGCATCTTCTATTTTCTGGGATGATTATCAGTCAGGCGGAGAGTTCTCATATAATATTTCTGTTGTAAATAACTATACAAAAACATCAACTGTTAAAATAGGCGGCGGTGTTGACAATATTGTAAAAGGAAATACAATGGTATCTTCCGAATACGATATAATCGGAGAGGACCGAAGCTCAAGCCAGCAGATAGATTGGCCGAATTATGCTGCAACAACTCTGAAACTATCAACAGTACCATATACTTCGCCGGAATTTACATCAAAATATCCGCAGATTGCAGCTTTGCTTCCAAGAGTTGAAAGCAATAATAATGTATTAAAGCTGGAAAATACAATTGTCGGAAATCTAACCGTTGACTGCCTTGACAGCCGTATTGCTAATACTATAATAGAAGCATCAGAATATAGAGATAATGTTACAATTGCAAGTGACTACAGTGTCTTTGTGGATCCTGAAAATCTGGATTACAGAGTAACAAAGGAAGCAAAGGAAAAATACGGTATTTCGGATGAGGTTATTGATGAAGACTTTGATCTTGACAAAATAGGTATTATTAATGACTATGAATTTGATAAATCAAGATTGAATTTCATTGCAACATATCCTGAAACAGGTACACAGAATATCGAAACAAAGGATGTAATGATTGCATGGTCAAAATCTCCTGTTGCAGATGATTATCATTATATAATTGCAACCGATCCTGATTTCGAGAATATTGTAAGTGAAGATATTACAGAATATCAATCAGTAAAAATAGAAGGATTGGAAAACGCACAGACATATTACTGGAAAGTATATGCAAGAAATAATTCTCGTCAGTATCGCTGCGAAGTCGAAGCATCAAACGGTATTATGAACTTCACAACATCAGAATTTGATACGCTTGACAAATCAGTATTAAATGATAGAATAGAAAAGGCAAAAGCGTTATTGGAAACAATTGTTGAGGGTAACGGAGTAGGAGAATACAGAACCGGAACAATAGCTGAGATAGAGAAACAGATTTCAGAAGCAGAACAGTTAGCTGCTCTTGAAAAAGGACTGCAGTCAGATATTGATTATGTTGCATATACATTGAATAACTTTATTAACAATATAGAATCATTTGTAAACAGCGGATATACGACCTTGAATATTTCACCGTCAAGCTCGTGGTATGCAAATAATGATGCTACAACAATTGTCCCGGGTAACGGTACCGCAACAATCAATTTTGTAAACGGTACAGAGGTAAGCCTTGAGGAAACATTATCCAATTATAATGTAATGTGCTTCAGGACAAAGATAGGCACTCTTGACGGTACATGGGTATCTTATGGATTAAGAGCTTTGGATAAAGATACTCCAATGTATTCCCAGGATGCATATTATATTCTTGTAAAGCAAGATATTTTCGAGCTGCAGAAGCACGGTGCAATATATGCAACAGCTCCGAATAATGGTAAGATGAAGGCAGGAGAATGGTACGATGTGCAATTTGGAGCAATAACCACTCAGAATGGTGTCAATATGATATTCAAATTAAACGGTGAAGTAATATTTGATTATCTTGATAAAAATGATCCTCAGAACAGACCCGGAATGTTTGCTGTATTCGGAAGCAACAATACTGTTGAAATTGCGGCTGCAACAGACGTACCTAATGAACTTTATCAGATAAGTGATAAGATTCTTGCCGAAATGAATACAAGTGAAGAAACAGGAATGACGCTTGATATAACAGATGATGGATATGTTGAAACAGGTACTTGGGTTGATAATTCACAATTACAGGGCGATAATGGAACAAAGGTAAGAACAGCCTCAAACAGTAAGTCATCTGCTAAATGGATTATGGAATCAGGTTCTGAAGGAAACGGAAAGCTGTATAAGGTTTCATACTATCATATTCCAAGTGCTGACGGTGATAAGAATGTTAAGGTTGATCTTTCGGGTTATGCCGGAGAGTATTCAACAACAATAGATTTATCACAGGGTGAGGAAGGATATGTTGAACTGGGTACATTTACGTTTATGGCCGCGGATTATATCGGAAGGCTGGCTGTAACCTTTACCGGCAGCGGTCAGGGAACTGTAAATGTAAGTAATATCAAGTATGAATTGGTAGACGAGAGTGAATACAGCAATATGCTGAACTAACATAAAAAGAAAACAGAATATAAGAAGGCCTGCCGCCTTGAAAGGCGGCAGAAAACCTGAATTTAAAAAAAGTATTGTAATTTTCTTTTATGTTATATTGTTAAATGTTATAACAATTAATTATTGGTGTAAGGGTAATTGCAAAAACCATTGTTTTACATAACTAAACTTTAAAATGTTGAAAAATTATTTTAATGGTTATAAGCATTGTTTTTGCAGTTACCTGATTTTTATATTAAGAAAGAAGTGAGAATATAATGAATTGTTTGCCTATTGATGAAAATTCATGTATTATTCAGCCATATTATGATGGCAGTGAAAGTTATGTGGGAAACCATAAATATTCTGTTGTACCTCAATATAAAACCATACCGGAAGGGGCGGCAAAACAAACTTGGGAAGCAATGCTTGTACATATTGAGGCAAGAGGACAAACTGAAGCAAAAATTGAAAATCTGAATATTGATATTTCCGATTATACACATTTTCGATTATTTTCAAGAATTTCAAAGGGTGTAAACGTTAAAATCTATTGTAATGATGAACTTGTTCTGGACAAACCCTGCAACGGAAAAATAGAGCAGATAGATTCGGAAATTGTTACAACTCAAAAAACAATTAAAACAATTAAATATGTTTTTGAAAATAATAATGATGTCTTTGCGGATGCGGTTTTGCATTATCTTGGAATGACAAATGATAAACCTAAAAACAAAAATAATTTTACTGCGGAATGGGAGGGCTTTTTTGAAGAAAATCCGTCTGTTGAACTGTTTGACGAAAATCTTATATCAAAGGAAGAACTGATAAAGCTTCGCGAGAATATTTCAAGAGAACCGTTTGCGTCGTTATATAAAAAAGCAAAGGAAACGGCACAGGAAGCAATGAAAAAAGAACCTGAAAAACAGATTAAAAGAACAGTATCAGATTTTTTCAGAGAACCTAATAATATAAGCGGTTTGGTGGAACTTGCTTTGGTAGGTCAGATTGAGCAAAATAAAGATATGCTAAAAATGGCGTGCAGATGTGCTTTGTCATTGGGGTGCTGTGAATATTGGTGCTGTGATCCGATGGAAACAGTACCTACCGTTACATGGCATCACAGGTCTTTTACCGAAAGTGAAATTGCAAGACATATAAGTACTGTAATATCTTTATGTGGCAATCTTTTAACATGGCATGGCAGAAACTTTTTATATAATATGATTATTATGAAAGCTTTGCCAAGGATGGAAGCTGATTTTATGACAATGGAATATATTTATCATATGAATCAGGGAATTGCATTTATGAGCGGATATGTTCAGGCTCTTACAACGCTTGCAAAGAATTATCCGAGATTTGACCGAAGAGTTAAAGAGTCTGAGATACTATTGAATGAGATGCTGGAAAATGCCTTTGAAAGCGATGGAAGTTCTTTTGAAGGGGCGGGATATTGGCAGTATACGGTAATGAATTATCTTTATTCGGTATATTTCCTTGCACGTTATAATAAAAAGGATATAGGAGAATATGTGGGACACAGACTTGATAAAATTTCTGATTTCGGTTTATCGCTTGTTAATTCAAACGGAATTATGATTTCGGTTAACGATGTTCATCCCGGAGTGTATACAAAAACAATTTCTGCGCTTTTATATGCAATTACAGATGATGACAGATGGGCAAAGATATATCATAAAGATAATAAATCAGATGAGATTTTTTCTATGTTCATGATCAATTCTGTCGATGTGCCAAAGCTCGATACAGAGTTGACACGAGAGTTTATCTATAAACCCATAGTTGGATATACACAGGTATCAAGAAACGGAATACATTTTTTCGGTAATTCAGGACCGTCAAACGATACGCATTGTCATTACGATAAGGGGTCGTTTATTGTTTATAAAAACGGCAATCCCGTAATACCCGATGTGACAGCATTATACACCGACGCAGAGGCGGGAAGATTGCAGCTTACACAAAGTCATTCACTTGCAATCCCTGTTGACGGTGATATTTTACTGGAACAAAATCATGGTGACGGATTTGGCGCATATACGGAAAAAGCGACTTTTGAAAATGGTGTATTTGAATGGTGCAGCAACAACAGCGAAATGTGGAACAATACAAAAGTTTTGAAAAATATCAGGTATGTAAAATCGGAAAAACCAAACGAATTTGTAATAACAGATGAATTTGTTTTTACAAAACCCATGAGTGTATCTTTCAGGCTTAATATGACGGATAAAAATACCGTGCAGGTAGATCCTGTAAACTGGAAACCAATTTCAAAAGATGTTGTACAGCTGTATAAGACAGATGAAGAAACTGATTTTCAAATGATACTGACAAGCGATAAATCAAATGAAATAAAATTAGTAACAAAGATTACTATATGCTGATGAAAGGTAGAGTGTGTTTGTGAAAAATAGTTGTATTTATAAAATTTTAAGTGCTGTAATGGCTATCACAATTGTATTGAATATGGGTTTTGTTACATATGCCGGAGCTGATGATTTTGTAAGCAGAGTTGAACTCAGAGGTAATACAGTAACAGTTGAAGGAAATGTGAATAAAGGAGAGAGCATAAATATATTTCTGCTCAATCCCGATAAAACCGTAGATGATTTGAGTAATGCATTGAGTAATGAATTATTTAAACAGACAGTTAATTATTCAAATATTGAATCAGCGGATTATTCAGGAAAATTTACCGATGTTTTTAATATTAAAAACTTTGATGAAGAAAAAAGTTATCTCTTATATGTTAAGTCACAGACAGATAGCTATACACAGTATATAATATCATCGGAAAAAATATATGTCAGCACAAAAGGCAGTGATTCTACAGGTGACGGTACAAAAGAAAAACCGTACGCGTCAATTGACAAAGCAAGACTTTCTTTAAGAAACAAGGAACTCCGGGCACCGGTGGAAGTAATTATTTCCGGAGGAACATATATTATAGATAAAAGCATTGTGTTTGATGAATCGGACAGCGGCACAAAGGATTATCCCATTACATACAGAGCAGCAGATAATGAGAAAGTTATATTTGCAGGTACAACCAAATTAGATGTAACTGAATTTAAAACCGTAAGTGATGCCGGTATAAAACAAAGGCTTTCAGAAAATGCGGCGGATAAAATTGTGGAAATAGACCTTGAAGAACAGGGGATTCCACGAAATGTTGTGGATTTTCTGGCTCAGATTTCTGTGGGTGGAACAGGAAAACCTATAGGGGTTTATTTAAATGATGAACCGCAGAATATTGCAAGATGGCCGAATGCAGGATATGAAAGAATACTTCAGGGATCAACGGGAGGAGGAAGCGCCAGCGCTGAAACGACAGAGCTGGGCGGTGCGGTTATTAAAATAAGCAATCTTGACGAGCAAAGAGCAGAAAGGCTGAAAAACAGTATAGATAATCTGTATATTGAAGGTTATCTGTCAAATGACTGGCATAAGGAATGGGCAAAGGTAAAAAGTATAAACAGTGAGGATTTATCTCTTACCCTCGATACATATACACAATACGGCGTTGCAGCAGGTTTTAGAATCGCTGTAGTAAATGCTCTTGAAGAGATTGATATTCCGGGAGAATGGTATGCAGACTGCAATACAATGAAGATGTATTATTATCCTCCTCATAAGCTGACCGAAAATGATACCTTTGAGATCGCAACATTAATGGATAATTTTATTTCGGTAACGGGAGGACAATATATTAATTTTAAAGGGATCGAATTTGCAAAAAATGCCGATTCACCGTTATATGCAAGTACAAATAATTTTGGAGGAAACGGAATTGCGGTCTTGGCCGAATCATCAAATATCAATATTGAGGACTGTATTTTAAGGGATATCGGAATAGACGGTATTATATTGTCAAATTCTAACAACATAAATGTTGACGGGTGTTTGATCTATAATACGGGCTTCAGCGCTATGTCGGTAAACTGCGGAGACAGAAGGACTCAAACATCGGGCAATGTGGTGATATCAAACTGTATAATATCAAATATCAACAGGGATTCCGGATCAAACGGCATGGCGGGAATAAGGCTGGGCGGCGTCGGAACTGTTGTTGAGAATAATATTTTTCATAATATCCCAAATTCTGCAGTAAGATATTCCGGGAACGGACATATCATCAGAAATAATGAAATATATAATTCGGTTAATGAAACAGCGGACGCCGGGGCTATTTATGCGGGAAGAAACTGGGCAAATTACGGTACAAGCATTGTAAATAATTATTTTCATGATATAGGAGCGGGTATTGATACTTCATACCAGGCAAGCGCGGTATTTTGGGATGACAATCACAGCGGAAACAGCTTTATCGGTAATATAGTTGTCATGAATAACATGACACAAACCTCCGGGATCAAAATAGGCGGAGGAAGAGACAATGTTGTTGATGCAAATATTTTTGTAAATTCCGCATACGGGGTATACGGAGAGGACAGAACAGTTGAGCCTCCGCAAGCCTATAATCCCGGTGATAAAGATGATTTTTATAATTCCACAGCATTTCAGTCCTTTGCCGAAGCCGCGGATAATGTGTCAAATGCATACTACATAACCCAAAACGACTGGCTTGACGCGTATGTGAATTTATATCCGAACATCATGCTGAATTTTTATGAAATAATAAATGAACATAAATATTCAAGAGTCGAGCAGATTACAAATAATGTGTCATACAATTGTACGAACAAGGCTTTATCAATTCCGGCAAAAATGACGTCTGACAGTACGATAGAGAATAATGTGAGTGTATCGGAGGATGTTTTCGTAAATCCTGCTGACGGGGATTACAGAGTAAGATCAGCCAAGAAAGCCGAATTGGGATTGTCGGAAAATGTTTTGGACGAGAACTTTAATATGAACAACATAGGATTAAGAAATAATTATTCCATACCCGAAAATACAGCGGGATTTGATCTTATATATCCGGAAAACAATGCAAACATCGCGGGAAATACAACAAGCCTTAAATGGAACAGATCACCCTTTGCCGACAGCTATGTGTATGAAGTTTCATCGGACAGCGATTTTTCAAATATTGTTAAATCAGGAACAACATCATATAATACTGTGACAATCGATAATCTGGAGATCGGATCCGAATATTATTGGAGAGTAAAGGCAGTAAACAATTCAAGACAGCTTGGCTGTACATATTATTCAAATAATGTATCGAGATTTTCAACGGTGGGAGAAATTATCGTAAAAAATATAAATTATGACAGAATGCTAGATGAACTTTCAATAACTGTACAAAATACCGATACGGCCGACAGGACATTCAGTTTTATTGTAGCATTAAAGGATGATAATGATAAATTGTTATCTTTACGCAATTGGGATGTGAACGTATTAAAACAAGATGAAAAATCCATGTCGGTAAGCATGAATTTTTCAGATACCGGCACAAGCGGAACCGTTGAAGTGTATGTATGGGATTCGTTGAGTAATATGGTAAATCTTACTGATAAACATACTTTTGCCCGATAACGGCGAGCAATATATAAAACGGGTCTGCATAATTAAAGAGAAAACAGGAGGGGCTGATATATCCAAAAAGGATATATCCTAAAATAAAATGAAAAATTTACTTGGAAAAACAAATGAGAGTATATCGCGGATAGGATTCGGTGCAATGAGGCTTCCCACATATGTAATAAACGGGAAAGAGATGATAGACGAAGATCATTCAACGGAACTTATATACAAAGCCTATGAAAAGGGAATAGATTATTTTGATACCGCACCCTATTATTGTGATTGTATGTCCGAAAAGCTGGTTGGAAAGGCATTAAAAAAAGTAAGGCAAAGGATAAAGATAGCAACAAAGCTGCCGTGGGAACATATAACATCAAAGGATGAGGTACGTATTTGGGTTGAAAAGAGCCTAAAGGAATTGGATACCGACTATATTGATTTTTATCAGTTATGGAGCCTTAAGGCAGACGGATATTATAATTTTTGTATCAAATGCGGAATAATGGATGAATTATTAAGGTTAAAGAATGAGGGTTTAATCCATCATTTAGGCTTTTCATTTCACAATGAACCGGATGATGTCTACAAAATTTTAGATGACAATGAACTGTTGGAAACAATGCTTATCAGAAATAATATTTATTATGATCATTGCAGAAAACAGATAGATTATGCATACGATAAGGGGATAGGCATAATAAATATGGGTGCGTTTTGTTCTTTCACACCTGAACCGACAGAATTCAGAAAATTGGCATCGGAAAACGGATACAATCCTTATGAATTGGCATTGAAATACCTATTGCAGAATAATAAATACACTTGTATTTTATCAAGCTTCAACAGCATCGAACGACTGGAAAAAACATTCGGATTTTTGGATAATATTGATTTGGATTATAAATGTTAAAATAAAAGTACACAAAAATTATCAAATAAAAGTGCACAGTTTAAAAAAACAGAAAAATACAGTATAATATGTTCATCCATATATATTCGGAGGATGTTCTATGTTATACAAAT